>NZ_JBEOXV010000023.1:0-76604 GCF_040296785.1 Kitasatospora sp. NPDC002040
GGATCATCGGCAAGGAGGGCCGCAACATCCGCGCCTTCGAGGCCGTCACCGGCGTCAACCTGGTGGTGGACGAGACCCCGGGCGTGGTCCAGCTCCCGATGCTCGCCCGCCGCGTCCACGAGGCCGAAGAACCCGACCCCGACGCGGAGTTCGCGTTCGGCTTGGAGTGCGTGCTCGACGGTCTCGCGGCCCGCTTGGGCCGCTGACCGTGCAGTACGGCCACCGGTTCAGGGCAGGACCGCCGTCTGCGCCCGTACGCCCCGTTGCCGTACGGTGCTTCTGGCAGCCGAAGGAGGTACCACGTGAGCGCCCAGCCCATCCACGGTCCCGAGCTGATCCCGCAGCCGGCCCGCACGCCCATGGCCCTGTACGAGGCGGTGGCTGCCCTCATGCCGAACCGGCTGGCCGAACTGACCGCAGACCAGGCCCGGGCGATGACGGAGGCGGTCGACAAGGGCAGTCTCAAGCCCCTGCTCCGCTTCACCGCGAAGTGGGCGGTGGAGGTGGAGATCGCCCGGCACCCGCAGACACTTGCCGAGCTGCACCGGGCCGAGTACCTCGCCAACCACGCGGAGACCCTGGAAGAACGGCGCAACCAGGCGGCTGTGGCCGGCGCCATCGCAAGCGCTGCCGCGGAGGCGGTGCACGGGTGACCTGGGCCTGGGAGTACAACCCGGACGAGGCCGGCGTCATCGCTGGCGCACCGCTCGCCTTCGTGGCCCAGGTGGAGAAGAAGGCCGACGAGATCGTCCGTGCCGCCGCCGCGCTCTACCTGGACGGCACCACCTACCAAGGAGCCGGCGAGAAGATGAAGACCGCCGACGTCGAGGACGGCATCCTCTGGTACCTGGTCATCCCGCGCGACGAGCGCGTCTACCTCCTCCGCGTCCAAGCCCTCTAGTGCTGTGACCGCATAGGTTCGCCGGGTTGGTCAGCCGAGACAGGGCCAGCGGTCTTGGGTAGCCTCGCCCCGTGGTGGATCAGGAGCAGTACGTCCGGTATCGGGAAGACTCGAAGGTGCTGGCAGCGATCGGGGAGCATGTCGAGACCCAGGTCGGCCGGGTCACCGTTCGGCTGCCCAGGGCCGTGGCCGAGGCCGCGGTGGATGCGTGGGAGCGTGACGAGCTGAGTGGGCTCGCTCCCGAGTCCCATGAGCAGTACATGGTGCGGGACCGGGCCGCGGAGCTGGCGTTCATCGGTCTCGCGATCTCGCAGCACGGTCGCTGGGAGGGCGAGGAGGTCGTGATCGACCTCGATGTCGCCTCCGCTGGGGCGGCCTTGAGGGCGTCGCAGTAGTCAGGCCGCCCCGACGACCGGCCGGCCGGCCGCCCCAGCGGAGGCCCTTCTCGCCGCGCGATCAGCAACCCGGCGCACCTATGCGGTCACAGCACCAGGCCGACCCACCACCCCTCCCAGGGGCGCAAGCTGAACTACTGGTGCAGCTCAAGGCTGCGACGACGACGCGGTGGTCCGCCGGGTCCTGCACCGGACCGACCCTGCCAGGGACGGCACAGGACCGTCCGGTGCAGTGTCGCTCCGAGGTGGCGGTGCGTCAGCTCTGTGCGGTGTCGTCGCCTGCCTGCTCGGCGCCGTCAACTGCGCCTTCCTTCTCGCGAATCTTGCGCACCAGCTCCGCCTTCCGGTCGGCCGCACCCTGGCGGTCGAGGTTGCGGTGCGGGCCGTTGTTCGCCCGCTCGGTGCGGGACAGCCTCTTCCGCTGGCCACCACCCATGCCCACGGGGTTGTTGATGTTCTTGCTCACGGTGATCGGTTCTCCCGGTAATCATCGATGGGGACGGGTGGTGACATCGAAGTATGTCAGCCGGGGTCCATCACACTCGCACTCGTAGATCGGCGCCCGACTGACCACCGCCTTCGCCGCGAGCTTGCACGGAATCGGCGAGGAACTGCCGCGCGTCGTGGGCCGGGATCCGAGGATCCTGACCGAGGCGCAGCAGGAGATCCGCTTGCCGCAGCGGCACCTGGGCGGTAGCCGAGCGATTTCCGGGCGAAATTGACCGGCGCGGTCGAACGGCCGTCGGTACGGTCACCCCATGGAAGAACTGCCTGCGAGCGTGGACCGCCACATCCTGGACCACAAGATCGTCCTAACGCTCAAGACGATCATGGACGCGTCCGGCTGCACCCTCCACGAGGCGATCGACATCTTCGGGGTGCGGTACGAGGAGCTCCGCCGCGACCGACCGGACGACTTCCAGGTGAGCCGTGAGGAGTACGGACGCAACGTCTACACCTGACCTGCGGCCTCCCTGCCGTTCAAACTCGGAGACCCCCAGTGGATGAAGCCAGGATGCAGCGCATCGCCGCCATGAGCGAGGCCGCGCGTCCGACCTGGGAAGCAACCCGTGACCCTCATCTGCTCCAGCAGTTCCTCAAGGATCACGACTGCCACGGCGTGGACGCGGTACTCGCCACCACGAAGGTCATGGACTGCGGCCTCCGCGAAGCTCAGGCCGCGTTCTTCACCGCACCCTGCCGGGCAGCGGAGCTGGAACTCCACAACCACTTCCTGGACGCTCTCGAAAGCACCGCTGACGACGTGGCCGTCCGCGACTGATCCGCCCCTGGCCCCCGAGGCCGCGGCGGAGAGAGCTGCTCAGGTCGGGTACGGCCAGGTGAACCCGAGCTCCTCCGCACGCTCGCGGCTGCCGGCGTACACCCGCGCGTAGGACTTCGGGTCCTCCTCGGCCAGTCGGCGGAGCGCGGCGGCAGCCTGCGCCTCGGGCGGGGTCCCGTCGTCGCGGAGGTCCCAACAGAACTGGAGCGGGCGGTCGGGTCGGTCCGGCTTCCCGGCGGCCAGGCCCGGCTGGTACCAGAAGGTCACCACGGCGGTGTCGGGGTCCTCGGAGTGGCTGCTGATCCACCCCCGGGACGCGTCCCACCGGGTCAGCAGCTCCGGCCGTTCGATCAGCCCGGCCTTGATCAGGCGCGCCACCGTCCGGGCCCGCCAGGACCAGGAGCAGTCGGCCTCCGCGCGGGCGATCTCCTGGTCGTAGGCCGCGGCGTCGAACCGGCGGGCGGGCGGCCCGACCAACGGTAGCCGGGAGGACGGAGTGGCCTCCGACCAGCGCCAGTTCTCCCACACCACCTGGTCGCCGTCCCGCCGGACGGTGACGTACAGGGCACCGCAGCACTCCTCGACGCAGGCGGCCTCGGCGAGCCGGACCTCGCGGGGCTCCGGCCCCGCCCGCAGCCCGCCCTCGTCCAGCAGGTCGTCGGGCCTGGTGGCGGGGCCGAGGCCGAAGAGGGCCGGGACCACCGGGCGACCGTCGATGAGGATGCGGGTCTCGACCGGGTTCCGGTCCGCCGGGTCGCCGGACACCACCTCGATCCGCAGGCCCTCCGGCGCGGCCGGGAGGTCGAACGGCCGCCGTCCGGTCCGGTGCAGCCAGCGCGCCCGCCGCCGCTGCTCCGGCTCCTGGGCGTCGGTGTCCGCCACTGCCCGGCGCGGCTCGGCGAGCAGCCGGCCGAGGTGGTCCAGCAACTCCTCCCGCCGGCCTGACGGCCAGTCGAGCAGCACGCCGGTCCCACTGCTCAGGTCCAGCGCGAGCGAGAGCAGCAGGGCCGCGTGGTCGAGCGTGGGCGCCAGCAGAGCGGCCCGGGTGACGACGGTGTCGTACAGCCTGAGCGCGTCGTGGTAGCCGAGCAGATCGTCCGGGTCGTCGCGTGAGCACCCCATCCGTACGAGCAGCCGGCCCGCCACGGCGAGCAGATCCGCGTCGGCGGGGTACTCGTCGAGCAGGTCGGGCAGTTGGGCGGTCGCCGCCATCCGGCGCGCGGTGGCGCTGCCGACGACGCGGGGCGTCAGCGGGACGGCGAGCAGCTCCGCCCGGACGGCCTGCCGGTCTCCGGTCCGCACCGCACGGACCAGCGGGCGGAGTTCCTGTTGGCGTCTGTTGACGGCCAGCCAGATCTCGGCGGCGCAGGGGGGATCAAGGACGTCCAGGACCGCGATCGCGGGGCCGGTGAACTCGCGGAACAGGCCGAGAACGGCCAACTCCTCGACGTCCCCCGGCTCGCCGACGCGCAGCAGCAGGGCGAGGCCCGCGGTCACGGCAGGCACGGACGTACCGGACCGGGTCAGCCCCCGTGCCAGGACCCGGACCGCCTCCGTCCGCCCGGCCGGCAGTGGCAGCGCCGCGACCAGTCGCCAGACCAGGTGCCGGTGACGGTCCTGGAGCCCGCAACGGTCGAAGCGTCGCTGCAGCTCGGCGGGGTCGTCCGGCAGCGGCTCCAGCGCCTCCCGGATGCCGTCCACGGCCTCCTGCCGGGACAGCGGGTCCGCGCCCGCCGGGCGCGCGCCCGCGAGCGACCGGTAACCGGGCCGTCGCGGGCCTCCGTCGGGGGCTGCGCGCAGCAGGCTCAGCGCGAGGTCGTACAGGGCGGGCGGACAGGTGAGCGCCTCGCGCTCGTCCCGGGCGGTCACCGGCTGGGGTGGTACTCGATTCCACAGGTCATGCGCGCAGCGTGCCAGGCCGGTTCGCGTCTGTCGACGGAATTTCGGCCCGGTCCTGGCAGGATGGCGGCATGGAACGTGTGCTTGGACTCGGCGGATACTTCCTGCGGGCGGGCGACCCGGCGGCCCTGGGTGCGTGGTACCGCGACTGCCTGGGGCTGGACGCCGACGAGCACGGCCTGTGGCGCCCGGAGGCTGGGGTGACGGTGTTCGCGACCTTCGAGTCGGACACCGACTACTTCGGCTCCCGGACCCAGCAGACGATGCTCAACTTCCGGGTCCGCGACCTGGACGCGATGCTCGCCCAACTCCGCGCCAAGGGAGCGGACGTGGCCGAGGAGACCCAGGACATGGCGGGAGTCGGCCGGTTCGGCTGGGTCACCGACCCCGAGGGGAACCGGATCGAACTGTGGCAGGCCGGCTGACACCGGCCTCGATCGGACCGACCTCACCAGGTCACGGGTCCGCACCGAGCCCGCCGCCTCAGCCCGGAACGACCCACCCGATCACGGCTTCCGCAGCGAGCGCTCCGCCTCGGCCAGCAGCTCGACCACCCGCAGGCCGAAGGCCGCGTCGCACGGGTGCGCGGTGCCGTCCGCCGCCGAGCGGAGCAGCGCCGAGACCGCCCGCCCGTAGGCGACCTGAGGGTCCTCGCTCCGGTCCGGCATCACCAATCGCCCGGCGTCGCCGCGGAGTTCGACCACCACACCCTCGACGGCCGCCCGCACCGGGGTGGTCAGACTGAGCGTCAGGGTGCTGGACGCGCCGCCGGTGTGCCGCAGCACCAGGTGCACGGTGTCCAGCGGCCCGGCCACGGCGGTGACCTCCGTGGCGTCGCCGAGGACGGGCAGCAGCATCGAGAGCGCGTGCGGGCCCACGTCCCACAGGGCGCCCTTCTCCCGGCGCCAGGGCGAGTCCGCGTACGGGCTGCCGCTGTCGGCGGCGAAGACCGAGCCGAACCACTCCGCCCGGGCGGTGAACCAGCCGCCCCGCTCGGCCTGTTCGGCCAGCCAGGCGGCCTGGGCGGCGCCGAACCGGAGGGTGAAGAAGACCACCGAGGCGACCTGCGCCTGCCGGGCCGCGTCCACCACGGCGCGGGCCTGGTCCACCGTCAGGGCGACCGGCTTGTCCAGCAGCAGGTGCTTGCCCGCCCCGGCGGCCCGGACGGCGTACTCGGCCTGCACGGCCGGGGGCAGCGCGATCGAGACCGCGTCCACCTCGGCGAGCAACTGCTCGACGTCGGCGAACGCGGGCACGCCGAACCGGTCCGCCAACTCCCCCGCCGCCTCGGGCCGCCGGCCCCACACCCCGGCGAACTCCGCCTCCGGATGGGCGGCCAGGGCGGGTGCGTGCACCCGCTGCGCCCAGGGCCCGGTGCCCAGCAGTCCGATCCGCATCCCTGACTCCTCCTCAGCCCGTCCGACGCCCGGCCCCGCTGTGCCCTAGCGCTCCACCCGGATCAGGGTGAAGCCGTCGTACCCCTTGGTCCCGACGGTCTGGACCGAGGTCGCCGTGACCCGGTCCGAGGCCGCCAGCTGGTCGTGCAGCCGGCGGGTGCCGAGCACGCTCGGGTCGGTGCTGTCGGCGTCGGCGACCGCGCCGCCGCGCACCACGTTGTCGACCACGATCAGCGTGCCCGGGTGCGAGTGCTCGATCGCCCAGGCGACGTAGTCCGGGTTGCTGACCTTGTCCGCGTCGATGAAGTAGAAGTCGAACGGCTCCACGCCCTCGGCCGCCAGCGCCGCCAGCGTGTCGGCGGCCCGGCCCAGCCGGACCTCCGCCTGCTTGCCCAGACCGGCCAGTTCGAGGTTCTGCCGGGCGACCTCGGCGTGCCCGGGGTCGATCTCCAGGGTGATCAGCTGCCCGTCGGCGGGCAGGGCCCGGCCGAGCCAGATGGTGCTGTACCCGCCGAGCGTGCCGACCTCCAGGATCCGCTTCGCCCCTGCGGTCCTGGCCAGCAGGTGGAGCATCTTGCCCTGATTGGGCGCCACCGCGATCTGCGGCAGACCGGCCGCGTCCGCCGCCGCCAGGGCGGCCGTCAGCACCTGGTCGTCGCCGATCAGCAGGTCGCTGAAGTACTCGTCAACCGTCGTCCACTGTTCCTGCGACATCGTGGTCCTCCCGTCGTCGGTGATCACCCACACACTAGTACCGCGAAAAAGCGAACCGCCGGTGAACCCCCTCGGGGTGCACCGGCGGCGGCGACGGCTGACGGTCAGTCGGCGACCGGGACCTCCACGACGGGCTGCCCGCCCGAGGTCTCCGCGACGGGCTGCCCACCCGAGGTCTCCGGGTGCTCGGCGCGGTGCTTGGCGGCCCGGCGCTTGATCACCCACGCCGACCCGATCCCGAACAGCACGGCCGCGACCAGCCCGACCCAGGAGAAGCTCTTCAGCCACTGCTCGGCCGCCTTGCCGACGGTGTAGATCAGCCAGGTGGTGCCACCGGCCCAGATGATGCCGCCGAGCACGTTGGCGACCAGGAACTTCCAGTACGGCATCTTCAGGCAGCCCGCGAGCGGCCCGGCGAAGATCCGCAGCAGGGCGATGAAGCGGCCGAAGAAGACCGCCCACATGCCCCACTTCTGGAACGACCGCTCGGCGGTGGCCAGATGGCCGGGGCCGAAGTGTTTGGGGAACTTCCGGCCGAGCTTCTCGAACAGCGGTTTCCCGCCCTTGCGCCCGATCGAGTAGCCGATCGAGTCGCCCACGATGGCGCCGATGATGGCGCAGCCCGCCACGATCCAGGGGTTGACCACGCCGCTGGCGGCCAGCACCGAGGCGGTCACCAGCGCGATCTCGCCGGGCAGCGGGATGCCCAGGCTCTCCAGCAGGATGATCCCGCCCACGAGCGCGTACACCGCGGCCGGTGGCACGTGCTCCAGCCATTGGTCGATGTGCAAGGTCGGATACCTCCGGGGCGGGACGCTCGCTCGGGGAGTGCCCCGGAGCAGGAGTGGTACGGAAAGGTACAGAAAGCCGAGGGCAGCCTAACCCGGTCGCCAGGCCCGCCCGTCAACACTCACGTTCGGGGAGCCCGGTCAGTTCCCGCCGCCGGCCAGGCCGCGGTGCAGCAGGGCGGTGAGGGTGTCGACGATCTGCGTGTCGGTGGCCCCGGGGCCCTGCTCACCGGCCGTCAGCACGGCGTAGCCGAACATCGACAGCATGCCGCCGATCGCGGCGGCGACCAGCTCCGGGTCCCCGGGCAGGGTGTGGCCCTGCTCGCGCATGTACTCCAGGTGGTCGCGGAAGACGCCGGTCTCGGCGGCGAGCGCGGCCCAGGCCCGGCCGGAGCGGGGCGGTTCGACCATCGTCGACTGGGTCAGCGCGATCACCACCGGGAGGTGGTCCCGGAAGACCTGCCAGGAGACGGCCAGGTGCTCGCGGAGCTGGGCCGGGTCGGAGAGGTCGTGCTCGCGCTGGTGCCCGTCGGCGGCGATCGCCGCGTCGGCCTGGTCGCCCATCTCCCGCAGCAGGGCCTGCAGCAGCTCGTCCTTGCTCGCGAAGTGGTCGTAGAACGAGCCGGTGGCCCGCCCGGCGGCCCGGGTGATGTCGGTGATCTTGGTGTTCAGGTAGCCGTGCTCGACGAACAGCCGCCGCGCCGCCTCCTTGAGCGCCGCCTCGGTCTCGGCCGCCCGCTCCTTGCGCACTCCCACCAGGGCACTCCTCTGTCCGCTCGGCGCCCCTCTTGACGCCGTACCGCCGGGATCAGCATACTGAGCCCGCTTTCACCGAATAAGGATTCACCGAATCAAGATTCAGGGAGTGATCATGCGCATCACCGTCATCGGCGGCGGCGTCGCCGGAGCCGCCACCGCCCTCGCCCTGCGCCGCACCGGCGCCGAGGTCACCGTCCACGAGGCGTACCAGGACCCGGCCGGAGCGGTCGGCTCGTTCATCAGCCTGGCCGCCAACGGACTGCGCGGGCTGGCCGCGCTCGGCTGCCTGCCGGAGGTGCAGCGGCGCGGCTTCGCGGTCGCCGAGCAGCGGATGTGGTCGGCCACCGGCCGGCTGCTCGGCGCGATGCCGCGCGGCCGGCTCGCCGGGGACACCCTGCGCAGCGTCACCCTGATGCGGGGTCAGCTGGTCGAGGCACTGCGGACCGAGGCCGAACGGGCCGGGGCCACCCTGCGCACCGGGCAGCGGCTGACCGGCCTGACCGAGCACGCGGACGGCGTACGGGCCGAGTTCGCCGACGGCTCCACGACCGAGGCCGACCTCCTGGTCGGGGCGGACGGCCTCTGGTCCGCCACCCGCACCCTGCTCGACCCGGCCGCGCCGGGCCCGGCGTACGCGGGGCTGTACAGCGTCTCGGGCCGGGCCGAGGGCGTGCCGGGCGACCCCTCCGTGTTCAACCTGACCTTCGGCCGCAGCGGCGCCTTCGTCCACCTCCCCGCCCCCGACGGCTCCACCTGGTGGTCGGCCCAGGTGGCCGCGCCCGAGCCGCCGGACCTGGCGGCCGTCCCTCAGGCGGACTGGCCGGACCGGCTGGCCGGGCTCTACCGCCACGAGCAGCTGCCGCTCGCGCTGCTCCGGGCCACCACCGAGGTGCACCGCCCCACCCTGATGCACACCCTGCCCGCCGTCCCGACCTGGCACAGCCGCCGGGTCGTCCTGGTCGGCGACGCCGCCCACCCGGTCGGCGCGGGCCAGGGCGCCTCGATGGCGCTGGAGGACGCCGTCGTGCTGGCCCAGGTGCTGCAGCGCGGCGGCCCGCTGGCCGAGTACGACCGGCTCCGCCGGGACCGGATCGGCCGGATGCTCAAGGCCGCCGCCGCCAACCGGGACGCCAAGACCGCGGGCCCGCTCGCCCGCCGGGTCAACGACGTGGTGCTGCCGCTCTTCTTCCGGCACTTCCACGACCGCTCCACCGCCTGGCTCTACACCCACGAACTCGGCGTCCTGGCCTGACGGTTCGCCACCCCCCGGGGACGACCGACCCGGGGTCAGCCCCGGCGCAGTGCCTCCGGCAGGCCGACCGACCCGACGATCCGGGCCCGCAGGTCGGGGAGGTCGAGCGCCAGCACCCGGAACAGCCAGGCGTGCCGGGCGATCAGCGGTACGGTCCGGGCGTCCCGCAGCAGCTCGTGCGAGCGGACGCCCCAGGGCATCGGCGGCACCCGGTACCCGCGCCGGTCGGCCCGGGCCTTCGTCGTCATGGTGCTGAACCAGCGCGGGACCACGTCGAAGAGCAGCGTCCCGCCGGGGAACCGCTCGGCGCAGCGGGCGAACAGCTCCCGTACCTCGCCGGGCCGCAGGTACATCAGCAGGCCCTGCGCCACGATCAGGACCCCGAGCTCCGGGTCCACCTCGTCCGGCCAGGCCGGGTCGGTGGCCGAGCAGGCCAGCAGGCGCTGACGCGGTTCCGGGGGCAGCAGGCGCTCGCGCAGTGCGACGGCCTCCGGCAGGTCGACGGTCAGCCAGCGGGCCCGGCCGTTGTCCACCCGCCAGTACTGGGTCTCCAGGCCGTCGCCGAGGCTGACCACGGTGCCGCGCGGGCAGCGCCGCAGGAAGTCCGCCACCTCCTGGTCGAACAGGCCGCAGCGGGCGCCCTGCATCCGGCCGGCCAGGCCCTGCCCGCTGCCGAACCGGGCGGCGAAGGGGTAGTCCAGCCGGTCGACCAGTTCGACCGCCTTGGGGTCGGGGTACCGCGTCCCGGGCCGCCGGGCCTCCCCGGCCCGGTGGTACAGCGTCCACAGCGCCGTCTCGGGAATCGCCGACAGCTCCTCCACCGCAGGTCCCTTCGATGAACCGGCCCCCGTCGCATTCTGACACCGCGTCGGGCCCCGGGCACCGAGGCGCAGCGACCGTTTGCCATCCTGGACCGATGGCGCACACCCCCGAGCACGACCCGGTCCGGCGGAGCTACGACACGGTGGCCGAGGAGTACCGGGGCCGGATCGGCGACGAGCTGGCCCACAAGCCGCTCGACCGGGCCCTGCTGGCCGCCCTGATCGAGCAGGCCGGGCCCGGCGCGCCCGTCGCCGACCTGGGCTGCGGCCCCGGCCACGTGGCCGGCTGGCTGGCGCAGCACGGCGCCCACCCGGTCGGCGTCGACCTCTCCCCCGCGATGGTCGCCCTGGCCCGCCGCGACCACCCGCAGCTGGAGTTCCGCGAGGGCGACCTGCTCCGCCTCCCGGCGGCGGACGGCGAGTTCGGCGCGGCGGTCGCCCTCTACTCGGTGATCCACCTGGCGCCGGACGAGATCCGGCCCGCCTTCGCCGAGATCCGCCGCGTCCTGCGGCCGGGCGGCCTGCTGCTGCTCGCCTTCCACCTCGGCACCGGGGTCAGGCACCTGACCGAGTGGTGGGGCCACCAGGTGGACGTGCGGTTCCACTTCCTGGATCCCGGTGCGGTCGAGCAGGACCTCACCGCCGCCGGCTTCACCGTCGAGGCCCGGCTGGAGCGCGCCCCGTACCCGCAGGAGGCGGAGACCCGCCGCGGCTACCTGCTGGCCCGCGCGGTCAGCGGGGCGGACCGGACCAGATGACGCTCTTGTGCTGCGACACGGGACCGTAGCCGTAGTCGACGGTGATCGTCTCGGCCGCGCTGTTCGGGACGGCGTACTGGAACCGGAGCTCGGCCTCCTTGCCGGGGGCGATGCTGTCCGGGAGGAACTTCTCCCGGCCGCTGCCGTCACTGATCGGGAACACCAGGCCGCCCTTGGCGTCCCGGACGAAGGGCAGCCCCGCCCCGACCAGCGAGAGCTCGGCCGGTCCGGTGTTCACCACGGTGATCGTCACCTGGATGATCACGGCGTCCTTCGGGGCCTCGAAGACGATCTCGCTCGGGACGTACCGCTCCGGCTTCGCCATCGTCACCTTCAGCCCGTCCGGGTAGGTGTAGGACCCGCCGAACGACAACTGTCGGGCCTTCTCGTCCGCGGCCTTCTTCGCCTGCTCGGCCTCGACCCGCTTCCGGTCGGCCTCCAGCCGGTTCCACTCCTTCACCTGCTCGTCCCGGGCTTTCGCCTCCCGCTCCCTGGTGGCCTGCTCCCAGGCCTTGTCCTCCGCCTGCTGCTGCTCCTTCACCCGGTACACGTGCGTCACCACGAACGCTCCGCCGCCGGCCGAGACCAGCAGCCCGGCCACGCCCAGGAGCACGCCCGCGAGCGCCATCGCGCGGTTGGCCGCCAGGCCCTTGCGCACCCGGCCCAGCCCGATCGCGCCGAAGACCACCGCGAGCACGGCCGGCAGCCAGCTCAGCCAGAACAGGACCACCAGGAAGCCGAGCACCAGCCCGACGATCCCCAGCACCAGGGCCGCGATGCCCATGCCGTCGCCGGACTGCGGCGCCGGCCCGGGGTGGGGCGCCCAGTACGGCGCACCGTAGGCCTGGCCCGGCACGGCTGACGGGGCCTCACCCTGCCCCGGGTTCGGCGCTGCCCACGGGTTGGTCTCGGCCGGTGCCTCGGCGGGCTGCGGGCTTTCGGTCGGGGCGGGATTGGTCACACGAGATCCTTCGGGTGCGTTCAGAGGTCGGGCGCCAGTTCGACGCCGACCCCGAAGTCTCTCCTGATCCGCCCGGTGGCAGCGACCCGATTTCGGTGCCCGGCCGTCGGCGGCCTACCCGCCGTGGGGAGTTGACGGTGCGTACCGCGCGCGCAGGTGGCGCAGGTAGTCGTCCGGGTCGGGGAAGGGGTGGTCCTGGGCCCCGTGGCGGTGCAGGGTCAGCCGGCCGTCGGGGTGCAGGGCCACGGTGGTCGTCGCCCGGCGGACCCTCCCGTCCGGCAGGTCGTCGCCGGGGTCCGGCAGGTGCAGGACGGGGACCTCGGCGGGGAACATCGACAGCGCCTCGGCGGTGCCTGCCGCGGGCGGACTGCCGGTGCGGTTGGCGCTGCTGACGTACAGCACCGGGTGTTCGTCCAGCAGCGGCCCGAGCAGCGGTCGGCGGGCACCGAAGAGCAGCACCCAGCCGTCCTTGCAGGCGGGCTCGAGCCAGTCGGGCCGCCGGGCCTCCGGGCGGAGCGGCAGCAGCAGGGTGAGGTGCTCCTCCGTCAGCAGCCGTCCAGCCAGGGCGGTGTCGGCGGGGTCGAGCGCGGAGCAGTCGGTGACGGCGCGGAGGGTCCCGGCGTGGTGGGCCCAGAGGGCGACCGGCTGGTCGGCGGGCCTGGCCTTGGCCCGGTTCACGGTCCGGAGTCCGATGGCGGCCACCACGTGAGTGAGCGGCGCCGGGTTCGGCAGCACCACGGCCGCACCCCCGCGCAGGGCCCGGCGGGCGGTGTCGAGATCCACCGGGCCGGGCGGCGCGGTGGCGGGGGTGCTGTTCATCGTGGTTCTCCGTCGGTTCCGTCGGTGTGTCCGGTGTGCTGGGTGAGGCCGTCGAGGTAGTCGGCGAAGGCGGCGTCCTCGACCACGGCCCGGCCGGTGCGGTAGGCGCGTCGCTTGACCCAGTCCATCGCCGCCCGGGTCTGCTCGCGGTCGAGGGTGTGGCCGAGCCGGGTGGCCACGGCGGTGACGACCCGGGCGCTGGCCAGCTGGGTGAGCACCACGCGGGGCGCGATGCCCAGCGTCTGCTCGGGGTCGAACGGCTGGAAGAGCTGCGGGTGGACGAAGGGGGTACCGGTGGAGATCGAGCCCACCCCCGTCCCGACGATCGGCGTGGTGACGCTCAGCGGGACGCCGGTCCGCTCGGCCACCATCCGGGCGATCACCGGCAGCCGGGTCAGGTCGGGCCGGGTCCACCACGGTTCGGCGTCCGCTCCCAACAGCTCCCCGGCGTGCCGGGCGAGCAGGAACAGCAGCTGTTCGGTGGCGACCATCCCGGCCCGCTCGGCGATGCCCAGCCAGGACGCGGAGAGCACCCGGACGCCCGCGCCGGCCGCCTGCAGGGTGTTGGCCAGTCCCAGCCCGAGGTCGTTGTGCAGGTGGGACGCCAGGACCACCTCGGGGCCGGCCGCCGCACCCACCCGGGCGAACATCTCCCGGCAGGCGGACGGGAGTTGGGCACCCACTGTGTCCGCCAGCACGATCAGCCCCGCGCCCGCACCCGTCATCTCCTGCGCGTGGTGCGCCATCAGCGCGTGGTCGGCCCGGGACGCGTCCGCGAAGCACAGGTCCACCGCGACCTCGTCGTCCAGGTCACGGGCCCGCTTCACCAGCTCGACCCCGGCCCCCAGTGCCTCGGCGGCGGTCCGATGGACCATCACCTGCGCCATCGCCTCCGACGCGGGCACCACCACCATCACGCGCGCGTGCCGGCTGCCCCGGACCGAGGCCACCGCCTGCTCCAGGTCCGGCCGCGCCCCGCGGCACACCGCCGCGACGCTCACCGCGCCCTCGGCCTCCGCCGCGACCCGCCGGACGGCCTCGAACTCCTCCCCGCACACGGCGGGGAAGCCAGCGGCGAACACCACGTGCCGGGGCCCGTCCGCGCCGAAGATCCGCCCCGTCTCCCGGGCCAGCGCCACCCGGAAGTCCGCCGGCATCAGCGTCTTCGCCTGCGCACCGTCCCGGGCCGACTCCTCCCAGAGCACCACCCGCCCCGCCCCGGCCGACTCCCGCACCACGTCCACCCGCACCACTCCCTCGCCCCGACCACCCGAACCGGGCGGTCCCTACTGGATCATCGACGTCACGGTAGGCACTCCCGGGCGCCGTGGGAGGAGATTCCAACGAGTTCGGGGCCGGGCCTTGACACCGGCGCTCCCGGTTCCGACGGACCGTCAGGTCCCGTCGGCCGGTTCCTGGACCCAGTCGTCGCAGTACTCGATGTGGATCTCCCGCGCGTTGCCGAGAATGCCGTCGTTGGAGTGGAGCTCCCGGCAGAAGTGCGGGCAGCCCGGATGGACGGGGACGTGGCCGGGACCGTTTCGGGCCACGTCGAGGAAGTGCCCGGCGGTCTCCCGGAACAGCTTCGCGCTGCCGGTCATGAACAGGGTCTCGGCGTGCAGGTGCTGGTGGAACAGGTCCCGGTTCTCGCGGAAGTGCCGCGCGGCGTGGTCCACGTCCCCTTCGACGTCTCCCGGGTCGGACAGCGACACGGTCTGCGGACGGCCCGGCCCGAGCCGCCCGCGCACCGTCTTCCACTGGGAGGGCGCGAACTGGAGCTTCCGGTGCAGCAGCACCAGGTCGAGCCGGCGCCTGCCGTCGTCGGACAGCTCGCCTGCGGGGGCCGGGTTGCCCCTCATCGGCAGGTGGACCAGCGCGCGCGGTGAGCCGGCGGCGAGGGTCCAGAGCGCGCCGATCCGCTCTGCCGCGTCCTGATCGAGATAGGCGTTCAGATATCGATCGTGGTCGGCGAGCACGGCGTTGACCAGTGGCCGGGCCGGTCGGATGACCTTGAACTCCACGGACCCGAGACGTACTTGGTGGATGGTGACGGACAGCTTCATCGGTTCCAGTTCACTGTGGAGGCCCTTCCCGGTCTGCACCGCCAGCCTAGGACATCGCACGTGGTCAGCCGTCACGCCGTGGGTGTCCGCCGGGTTTGGCGGCATGCCGTCGGCCGTCGTACAACTGTCGGATGCCGTCGAACCTGCACCGCCGCTACCTCGCCGCGTGCGCCACCGCGCCCAGCTATCCGGAGGTCGGCGCCACCGCGTCCCCCGCGCTGCCGCCCGGCTACTCCTGGCTGCGCCGCCGGATCCACGTCGGCCACGGGCCCGCGGTGCTGGAGCGGGCCGGCGCCTGTGTGCTGGGGTGGGGCACCCAGCTGGGCTCGGGCTTCGCGCTGTACCCGCCGCCCGGACGGGTCACGGCCGGCGACACCGTCCTGCTGCGGCTCGGCCTGCCCGGGCTGCGGCTGCCCCGGCTGGTGATCCCGTGCCGGGTGGTCTGGACGGTCGAGCAGCCCGACCGGACCGGCTTCGCCTACGGCACGCTGCCGGGGCACCCGGAGTGCGGCGAGGAGTCCTTCGTGGTGAGCGCGGACGCGAACGGCGACGTCTGGTTCGAGGTGACCGCGTTCTCCCGCTTCGGGGCCTGGTACGCCCGGCTCGGCCGCCCGGTGGCGGCGCTGCTGCAGCACCTGGCGATCGAACGGTACCTGCGGGTGGTGGCGCGGGCCGCCGCAGCGGGCTGAGGCGGCCCGCGCGGGTCAGGCCCGGGCGGGCGCCGGTTCGGTCAGGGCGAGGGTGCGCTGGGCGGTGTCGATGAGCTGGTCGTACGTCACCACCGAGATCCTGGCCATGTTGCTGTTGTACGTCCTGAGGGTCTCGGCGACCTCCGCCCGGGTGGTCGGGCCGGAGACGAACGACGCGTGCCCGATCACGACGGTCATGGTGGCGCGGCGGCAGTCGATGCCGAAGTCGGCCAGGATCTGGTGCCGGTGCTCGTCCAGGCTGCGCAGGTAGTTGAGCGCCTGGCCGGTCGCGTCGTTGATGTCGGCGCCGACGGTGAGGTGGCTGCGGTGCCGCTTGACCAGGCTGCGGATCCTGGCCTTCTTGATCTCCACGCCGTGCAGGGTGCTGTCGGGCCTGATCAGCGACAGGTCCAGCTGGTCCTGGGCGGTGAGGTCCCGCCGGGCGGCCCGGGACAGGAACTCGCCGCCGAAGATCCAGGTCATCCGCTCCAGGCACCGCTGCAGGTCCGCCTCCAGGCTGTCCGGGTCCTCGGCCACGGCGCGCAGCTCGGCCAGGTCGGCCTGCCGCCGGGCCTGCTGGACCAGGGCCGCCAGCGCCTGGGCCTCGTCGATCGCTCCGACGGCCTTCGCCGCGGCGGGGTCGCGTTCGAGCAGCCCGAGCAGCCGCCGGACGGCCTCCGCACCCGGAGCTCCCGGGGCGGCTCCTGACGTCCGGTCAGGTCCGGGCACCGGGCCCGCCTGCTCGGCGACCGGCACAGCGGGCACGGCGGACCCGGCGGGCTCGGCGGGCGGCGTCGGCGCGGTGCCCCCGTCGGCCAGCCGGAGGCTGAGGGCGACCCGGGGAGCCCCGTCGAAGGAGGTGCCGCCGTCGATCGGCGGCACCCCGCTCACCTGGCGCAGGCGCAGGATCGGCACCTGCCGCTGCCGGACGGTGCCGTACGGGGTGACCTGCTCGCCGGTGTCGACCCAGCGCGCCACCGGCAGGCTCTCGATCACGGCGAACTCACCGACGTAGAGGCACTCGCCCCGACGCGTCTCGAAGACGCGCAGCGGCAGGCCGCGCCGCAGGTGGCCGAGGACGGCGAGGTTCTCCACCGAGAGGTAGCGGTCGGTCTGGGTGTGGCCGGGCGCGAGCAGCACCTCCTGGCTCAGCCGGGGCATCAGCTCCGCACCGGCCGGGGAGCGGTTGAGGAAGAGGAAGACGTTCCGGGTCTTGCCGCTGGGGCCGGCCCAGACGCGCGAGTTGCCGCCGTAGACGTCGTGCAGCTGACTGCGGCTCACCACGGCGCCGGCCGGGATGTTCCACGCGGAGACCCACTCGGTCGCCGGCGCCGGGTGCTCGACCCACCGGAGCAGCGCCTCCCACTGGCGGTCCGTCAGCGCGAGCCGCGCGAGCACGCCCCGGGCGCCCACCACCGCGCCCGCGTCCCGGACCACCCGTCCGAGCTGGGGGACGCCCCACCGGTCGGCCGGCAGCGGGGTGCTCAGGAACAGCGTGTCGAACCGCACCCGGACCCGGCACCACGCGGGGTCCTCGTCCCCGACCGCCGTCTCCACGATCGCGCCGAGGGCCACGGCACCGCCCCCGCGCCCCGCCCGCCAGAGCACGACGGCGTCACCGACGTGGGCGGACGGATCGGCGAGCGCGTAGTGACCGGTCTCCCAGTCGTCGATCGCGGGGAACGAGCCGGACACCGAGCCCTTGTCCTGTGCGAGCAGCAGCCACCGCGACATGGATTGCTCCATTCATCCAGATGCTCCGATCGGTACCCGGCGCCATGATGCCGTGCGGCTCTGACAATCAGTCAGGCCACCGCCGTCAGCCGATGCTGAAGGCGCCGTCCGGCGGGGGCGGGGAGTCGGTGGCGGTGGCGTCGGTGACCGGGGCGGCGCGGCCGATCAGGCGGGTCAGTTCGGCTTCGTCGCAGAGCCGGGCCGGGAAGACGTCGGCGGCCAGCCGGCGGGTCAGGTCGGCCACCGGGAGCGGTCGGTCGGAGCCGATCAGCAGGACGTTGCCGTACCGGCGGCCGCGCAGCACCGAGGGCTCGGCGGCCAGGCAGACGTACGGGAAGACCGCCCGGACGGTGGCGGCCTGGGCCTTGGCGAAGGCCAGCGGCGGGCCGTCGGCCAGGTTGGCGGCGTAGCAACCGCCGGGGCGCAGGGCGGCGGCGGCCAGCCGGAGGAAGTCGACCGAGGTGAGCCGGCCGGGGGTGCGGGAGCCGTGGAAGACGTCCGCGACCACCGCGTCCACCGATCCGGCGGCGGTCGCGGCCAGCGCGTCCCGGGCGTCGCCGACCTCCACCGCGATGCCGTCCGGCCACGGCAGCTGATCGGCGATCAGCTGCACCAGCGGCCCGTCCAGCTCGACCACGCGCTGCCGGGACCCGGGCCGGGTGGCGGCGAGGTAGCGCGGCAGGGTGAGCGCGCCGCCGCCCAGGTGCAGCACGTCCAGCGGCCGCCCGGCCGGGGCGGCGGTGTCCAGCAGGTGGGCGATCCGCTGGGTGTACTCGAACTCCAGGTGGGTCGGGTCGGCCAGGTCGACGTAGGACTGCGGGGTGCCGTCCAGGGTCAGCAGCCAGCCGCCGTCGCAGTCCAGATCGGGCATCAGTTTCGCCGTGCCGAGCCCGACCGCCCGCTCGACCGGCATCCGGTCCTCGGGCTCCGAGGGGTCCGAAGGGTCCTCGGGGTGGGCGGAATCGCTCCTGGTCACGGCGTCACTCGGCATGACCGCAGCATAGGCGGCACGGCGGCGGAGTCCGCGCCCGCGCCCGGCTACCGGCCGGTACTCTCGGGGAGAGCAGCGGGCCGGAGCAGAGATTGGATGCGGCAGTGGAGTTTCGGGAAGACATCCTGGGTGCCCCGTACGAGGCGGCCGAGCTGCCGCTGGCGCCGGACGAGGAGGGCCCGGTCAGCGCGACCCTGGTCCGCCGGCTGGTGCCGGGGTCGCAGCGGGCGGTGCTCTACCTGCACGGGTACACCGACTACTTCTTCCAGACCAACCTGGCCGACCACTTCACCGCCGCCGGGTTCTCCTTCTACGCGCTCGACCTGCGCAAGTACGGCCGCTCGCTGAGGCCCCATCAGTCGCCGAACTTCATCCGCGACCTGTCCGCCTACGACGAGGAGCTGGACCAGGCGGTCCGGATCGTCCGCGAGCAGGACGGCCACACCCAGCTGCTGGTGAACGGCCACTCCACCGGCGGTCTGGTCGCCGCGCTCTGGGCCTCCCGCCGGGCCGGGCGGGGGCTGGTGCAGGGGATGTTCCTGAACAGCCCGTTCCTCTCCATGCCCACCGCTCCCGCCGTACGCACCCTGGGCGCACCCGCCGTGGAGGCGCTCGGCCGGCTCGCCGCGCTGCGCAAGCTGCCCGCCCCGCTCAACCCGCACTACGTGCACAGCCTGCACCGCGACCACCGGGGCAGCTGGGACTTCGACCTGGCACTGAAGCCCGCCGAGGGCTTCCCGCTCTACGCCGGCTGGCTGGCCGCGATCCAGCGCGGCCACCGCCAGGTCCGCCGCACCCTGCACATCGACTGCCCGGTCCTGCTGATGGCCTCGACCGCCTCCACCGTCACCGCCAAGTGGGACCCGGCGCTGCTGCGCACCGACGCCGTGCTGCGCGCCGACGACATCGCCGCGCTGGCCCCGCGCCTGGGCCACCACGTCACCACCGTCCGGATCGACGGCGGCATGCACGACCTGGTGCTGTCCGGGCCGGACGCCCGGGCCCGGGTCTTCACCGAGCTGGACCGCTGGATCGGCGCCTACTTCCCCCCGGTGCCCGCCTGACGCCGCCTCAGCGCACCAGCCCGGCCACGTGCTCGGTGACCAGGTCGAGCACCTCCGCCGCCGCCTCCGGGTCGCCGAGCACCAGGAAGTTGACGGTCAGTCCGTCCGTCATCGCGGCCAGGTAGCGGGCCAGCACCGGGACGGGGACCAGGAGTTCGAACTCCATCGTCTTGGCGAGCTGCTCGATCAGCTCCCGGTAGGTCTCGGTGTACAGCTCGTACTGCCGCCGGGCCAGGTGCTCGAACCCGGGCTGGCGCAGCGCGTACTGGGTCAGCTCGTAGGTGAGCATGTGCTCGGCCGGGTTGGCCACCACGTGGGCCCAGTACGCCTGGAAGCCGGCCCGGACGGTCTCCCGGAGGGTGGCCTGCGGCCGGATCGCGTCCCGCACCATGGTGACGGAGTGCTCGGTGATCGTGGTGATGACGGATTCGAGCAGGGCCTGCTTGGAGTCGAAGCAGTAGTGGAACACGCTCAGCGACAGCCCGGCTTCGGCGGCGATCGAGCGGGTCGTCGTCCTGGCCACGCCGTCGCGGGTCATCGCGCGGATCGCGGCCTCGGTCAGCTGGCGGCGCCGTTCGGCCGACGGCATCCGTGCCATGGGTGGTTCCCTTCGGTGCGGTGACGGGGTGCCGGTGCGGCCGGGCCGGCGGCTGCCGACCCGGCCGCACCGGTCACCGGGGTCAGGTGCTGTAGATGCCCACCTCGTACAGCGAGTAGCCCCACTGCGTCCCGCGCTGCACCCCGTGCACCCGTACGTACCGGGCCGGGACGCCGGCGAACTGCGCGGTGTCCAGGCCGCCGTCCCCGGTACTGGTCGACCAGACGGTCTGCCAGTTCGCGCCGTCGGTGGAGACCTCGATCCGGTACCCCTTGCCGTAGGCCCGCTCCCAGGCCAGGGTGACCCGCTTGACCAGGTGCTCCGACCCGAGGTCGACCTGCAGCCACTGGTCGTCGCTCCAGTCGCTGGCCCAGCGGCTGCCCTGGTCGCCGTCCACGGCCCGGCCGGGCGCGTAGCTGGTGAACGGGTTCCACTCCGACGCACTGGCCGAGGCGGC
The DNA here is from genome assembly GCF_040296785.1 of Kitasatospora sp. NPDC002040. Classification (NCBI taxonomy): domain Bacteria; kingdom Bacillati; phylum Actinomycetota; class Actinomycetes; order Kitasatosporales; family Streptomycetaceae; genus Kitasatospora; species Kitasatospora sp. NPDC002040. The sequence goes on from NZ_JBEOXV010000023.1 coordinate 20,343, forward strand.
GGCGCCGGCGGCCAAGTTCACCCCGGCCTTGCGCTGCTCGGACGCGCCCCAGGTGTCGAGGTAGGACTCGGCGCCCCGGAACAGGTCGTCGATCACGCCCTGGCCGCCGACCAGCCTGATCTGCTCCAGCCAGTCCGGGACCAGGCCGTAGTGCGCGGCGCCGTCGGTGTTGAGGTCCCAGGTCCGCTGACCGGCCGTCTGACGGTCGATCACCGAGCCGCCGTCGGTGCTGCGGAAGGGGTACTGGACCGCGTTGGGGGCGTTCGCCCCGCGCGGGGCCGGCCAGCCGCCGACGCCGTTCATGTCGGTGCCGTAGCCGTAGCCGACGTTGTACTTGTCCCGCAGCGCGTCGGTCCGCTTGGCCTCCGCGCTGAAGGCCTCGGCGCCGTTCATGTACTGGGCGACGAAGCCGCCGAGCTTGTAGACCCGCTCGATCCAGTCCAGGTCCATCCAGCTGTGCGAGGAGAGCACGCCCGGGTAGGACTCGGACTCCATGATGTCGAAGGCCTGGCCCGCGGCCTTGACGCTCATGTGGTCGATCTCCAGCATCATCTTGCGCTTCACCATGCCCCGGACCGCGTACGCGCCGAGCTCGGTCAGGCCGCGGGTGTTGCACTGCGCGTCGGCGGCGTACGAGGGCACCGCCACGCCGGGCGGCAGTTCCTTCTGCGCCGTCAGCGCGGGTGCCAGGCCGATCGGGTTGTCGTGCTGCGGCCCGGCGCACTTCTCGGTCTGCCAGAAGGTGCCGGTCGACAGGAACTGCCCGACGTTGATCGCGGTGCCGAGCGCGCCCTCGTCGAACCGCACCCCGCACAGGGCGTTGTCGAGCTTGTGGCAGAGGAACATGCTGCGCACCCCGAGCCCGTACAGCTCGTCCAGGCCGCGGTCGATGTCCGCCTTGCTGCACTGCCCGACGTCCAGGATCTGCTTGCAGCCGAACGGCTCGGAGGTCTCCACCCCCAGGACCACCGCGAGCTTGCCCTGCTGGACCACCGAGCGGGCCTGCGCCGTGTCGGTGACGATCCGGAACCAGCCCTTGCCGGGGCCGCCGTACATGGTGTCGATGTACGCCTGCATCTCGTAGGTCTTCTGCGCCTGCAGGCGGATCGAGGTCATCTCGTCGCAGCTGCGGTCCTTGAAGAAGTAGACCGAGCAGATCACGCCGTTGGTGACCAGGTCGTTGACCAGCACCCGCTCGCCGCCGCGCCAGGCGCGCTCCACCCAGGCGTAGTAGTTCTGCTGGTGGGTCAGCGAGTCGTACGCCGGCCAGTCCTTGAAGGTGGGCCAGCCGTCGGGGTCGTGCCGGCCGTCCCCGCCCTTGGTGATGTAGTCGAAGACGGCCAGGCTGCCGTCGGGGTAGTGCTCCGGACAGTCCTTCAGCGCGTCCGCCACCCCCAGTTCGGAGAACGGCTTGCCGCAGATCAGCCGGCCGCCGAAGCCCTCGTTGGACATCAGGTGGTCGTGCGCGTCGACGAAGCCGCGCACCTCGCCCTTGGCGTTCGTCCCCTTGAACGGCTCGCCCGTGACGTTGATGCCGGAGTCCGGCGCCGGGCGGGCGGTCGGGGTCCACCAGTCCCCCGCTGCCGCGGCCCCGGGGACCGGGACCAGTGCCATCGCCACCAGGGCGAGGAGCAGCGAGAGAACCGCGATCAGTCTGTGCCTTCTGCTGTGCGGGTGTCGGGTCACGCTCACCACTCCTGACATGTCCAGTGTCCACGGCGTGATGAGAGAATCCCGGCTGTTGGACTCCGAGTCAACAGTCCGGGACGGATGACCTGATAGCCCGTCGGATTCCCAACTCGGGCTCCGGACAAGCAGGGTGGGGCCGGCTACGGGTGCTCGGGCTTGACCCGCCGGGGCCGGCCGGCCGTTCCCCGGAGCACCGAGACGATGCCGAGGCCCGCCGCGCAGAGCGGCACGGCCAGCAGCGCGCCGAGGATGCCGGCCACCCCCGAGCCCGCGACCACGGCGAACATGATGGTGGCCGGGTGGAGTTCGACCGTGCGGCTCTGGATCACCGGCTGCAGGATGTTGCCCTCGATCATCTGGACCGCGAGCACGATGCCGAGCGCCCAGAGCGCGGTGCCCAGGCCGCCGTCCGCGAGCGCGACCAGCACCGCGACGGTGCCGGACAGGAAGGCGCCGACGAACGGGATGTAGGCGCCCATGAAGACCAGCGCACCCAGGCCCGGCGCACCGGGGACGCCCAGGATGATCAGGCCGATGGTGATGAAGGTGGCGTCGATCAGCGCGATCAGCGTGGTGCCGCGCATGAAGCCCGCGGTGGCGGCGAAGGCCTGCTGCCCGCAGGCGATCACCGTCTCGGCCCGCTGGTCCGGCAGCACCGAGCGGACCAGGTCGCCGGTGCGGTGGCCGTCCCGCAGGAAGAAGAAGACCAGCGCCAGCGCCAGCACCGCGCCGGTGATCAGCTGGGTGGCCAGGCCGAGACCGGAGAGCACTCCGCTGGCCAGCGAGCTGACCAGGGAACTGCCGGAGCCCGCCGACTGGGTCAGCGCGAACTGGAGCTTCTCCCCGACCGGGCCGAGCCAGTCCGCCAGCTTGTCGCCCGCGTCCCGCAGCGCGTCGGCGATCTGCGGGGCGCTGTGCACCAGCGAGTTGGTCAGGATGGCCAGCACCCCGCAGACCACCAGCACCAGCACCACGCAGGTCAGCGCGGCCGCCAGACCGCGCTTGACGCCCCGTCGGACCAGCCACGGCATCACGGGGTGGAGCAGCGCGGTGGCGAGCAGCGCCATGATCAGCGGGATGGTGGCGGCCCGCAGCGCGACGAAGGCGTACACCACCAGGGTCGCGACGGTGATGAACAGCACCACCGCCAGCGACCAGGCCGCCGTCGCCCGCACGGTGGGCGGCAGCATCTCCTGCGCCGACCTGCGGTCCTCCGGCCGACCGGGCTCCGCTGGCATACCGTCTCCTGTCTGGGGCTGCCGTTGATGATCAGCCCATCTCAGCACAGGATCTGATGAAATGTCCGTTTAGGCGCGATCCAGCACCCGGCGCAGCAAGGTGATCCGGTTGCTGGTCACCGAGGCCACCCCGGCCCCGAGCAGCCGGGTCATGGTCCGCCGCCGGTCCGCGGTCCAGGTGCTGACGGCCAGTCCGGCCTCCGCCGCCGCGCGCACGTACTCGGCGTCGACCAGGCCGAACGGCGGGTTGAGGTAGCGCGGCCGCAGGTCGGCCAGCAGGGCGGGAACGGGCTGGCGGGGCAGCGTCCAGGTGAGCGACAGCTCGGCGGCCGGGTCCAGTGCGCGGACGGCGAGCATCGCCCCGACCGGCCCGCAGTACCCGACCCGCTGCTCGGCGCCGAGCCCGGCGACCACGGCGTGCGCGGCGGCGGCCGGGCCGGCGTCGTCCAGGTCGATCAGCAGCCGGGCGCCGGGCGTCTCGCCCACCGCCTTGACCGCCTCGGCCAGCGTCGGCACCCGGAGCCCGGGCCCGCCGATCTGCTCCAGCTCGGCCAGCGTGACCCGGCGGACCGGGCGCGGGTCGCCCCAGAGCCGCTCCAGGGTCTGGTCGTGCAGCAGCACCGGGACGCCGTCCCGGGTCAGCTGGACGTCCACCTCGACGGCGTCGGCCCCGGCGGCGAGCGCGGACTCGACCGAGGGCAGGGTGTTCTCGCGGTGGCGGTACGGGTCGCCCCGGTGGGCGACCGCGAGCACGCGGTTCGGCATGGTGGTCCGTCAGCTCCGTTCGACCACGACGTTGGTGGACTTGATCACAGCGGTGGCCGGGGCGCCCGGCACCAGCTTCAGCTCCTCGGCCGACTCCCGGCTGATCAGCGAGACCACCCGGAACGGGCCGGCCTGGATCTCCACCTGGGCGGCGACGTCGCCGAGCACCACATGGGTGACGATGCCGGGGAAGCGGTTGCGGGCCGAGGAGGGGCGGCCCAGCGCCTCGGCGTTCTCCGGCTTGGCCAGCTCGCGCGCGAAGGCGGCCAACTCGGCTCCGGCGATGATCCGGTGGCCGTGCTCGTCGCGCTCGGCGGCCAGCCGCCCGGCGTCCACCCAGCGGCGCACGGTGTCGGCGCTGACGCCGAGCATCGCGGCGGCCTCGCCGATGCGGTACGGGTTGACCGGCGGGTCGGACTGGCCCATGAGCTGCTCCTGTACCTGTGCACTGCTGCTGTCGCGGCCATCCTGCCGCATCGGGGGGCGGGTCAGCTAACGCCCAGTCAGTCATTTTTCGGCATTAAACTGAATGAATCGGGCACGATCGGAGTGGTCGGCCCCTTACCCGCCGGACCCGTCGCAGCCCAGGAGGAGCACTTTCATGGCACCCGAGCCCGTTCCGTTCTCGTTCGTCGCCGAGGCGGAGCGCCACCGGAGCAACGTCGCACCCCCGGCCCGCGAGCGCCGCTCGGTCCGGGCGGTCTGCGGCGGGGTGCTGATCGCGGTGGTCCTGATCGCCGGGCTGGTGGCGGCCGTGGCGCTCGGCACCCCCGCCCTCCGGGCACCCTCGGCGAGCTGACCGGGCGTCAGCCCCGGGGCTCGCCGAACAGGTCGCGGCGGACGGCGTCGCCCGCGGTCAGCACGGCGCCCGCCAGCACCGCTCCACCACCGGCCGTGCCGGCCCTGACCTCGGTCCCGAACGGCGAGAGACCGGCCAGGTGGCGCTCCACCCGCGCGGCCAGCTCCGCCCCGCCGGCCCGGCCGACCTCACCGCCCAGCACCACGCACCCGGGGTCGATCACCACGCAGATCGCGGCCGCCCCGAGCGCGATCCGCCCCGCCAGCTCGTCCAGGAACGCCTCCCGGCCCTCCGCCACCGCGACCCGCACCACCGCCTCGGCCTGCTCGACCGGCCCGCCGTCGGGGACGTCGAGACCGTGCGCGCGGGCCAGCTCGCAGACCGCCGCACTGGACGCCAGCGAGTGGAAGCCGCCGTCGCAGCCGGTCGCGGTGGGCAGCATCCCGGTGCCCGGCACCGGCAGGAAGCCGATCTCCCCCGTACCGCCCGAGGCGCCCCGGCGCAGCCGGCCGTTCAGCACCACCGAGGCGCCGACGCCGTGGCCCAGCCAGAGCAGCGCGAAGTCCTCCCGGCCCTGCGCCGCGCCGATCCGGTGCTCGGCGATGCCGGCCAGGTTCACCTCGTTCTCCAGGATCACCTCGGTGCCCGGCTGCGCCCGCAGCACCGCCAGCAGTTCGGTGTGCCAGCGCGGCAGCTGACCGGAGTTGTTCAGCACTCCCGTGGCCGGGTCCACCACCCCGGGCGCGCCCACCGCCACCGTGTGCAGTTCCCGCGCCCCGACCTGCTCGGCCGCCCCGAGCAGGGCCCGCACCGTGCGCTCGGCCAGGTCGTCCCCGTGGTCCGGGCCGGCCGGGATCTCCGCCGTCGCCAGCGAACGGCCCGTCAGATCCGCGATCACCAGGTTCACCCCGGTGGACCGGACGTCGATCGCGCCCAGGTGGGCCCGGTCCGCCACCAGCGCGTACAGCCGCGCGTTGGGGCCGCGCCGCTGCTCGCCGCTCTCGCCGGCCACGGCCACCAGGCCGCCCCGCTGCAACCGCTCCAGCAGATCGGCCACCGTCGGCCGGGACAGGCCGGTCAGGGTGCGCAGTTCGGGAGCGGTCAGCGGGCCCTGGCCCAGCAACAGGTCCAGCGCCAGCCGGTCGTTGATGGCACGGGCGGTACTCGGCGTGGCCGTGCGCGCAGTGGTCATGAAGAGACATCCTTCCAGAGCTATCTATCAGGGTACCTGCCTGATAGTTTTGCGCGCAGTCATGGGCGAGTCATCCAGAACGGGGACACCGAGGTCAATGGACAGCAACCAGGAGAACCGGCGGGCCAGAGTGCGCATCGCGCTGGTGTTCGCCGTGCACGGGGCCGTCACCGGAACGTTCGCCACCCGGATCCCCTGGCTCCAGCACCACCTCGACCTGAGCGCCGGTCAGCTCGGCCTGGCCCTGGTCGCCCCCGCGGTCGGCGCCGCGCTCTCGATGCCCCTGGCCGGCCGGGTGGTCCACCGGTACGGCGCCCGGGCCGCCGTCCGGACCCTGCTCTCGCTCTGGTGCCTCTCCCTGGTCCTGCCCGCACTGGCCCCCAACCTCGGCCTGCTCTGGCTGGCGCTGTTCACGTACGGCGCCACCGCCGGGATGGCCGACGTGGCGATGAACGCGCAGGGCGTCGAGGTGGAGCAGCGCCTCGGCCGCTCGATCATGTCCGGCCTGCACGGGATGTGGAGCGCGGGCGGGCTGATCGCCTCCGGCTTCGGGGTGCTGGCGGCCCACCAGCAGTTCGACGCCCAGCTCCAGTTGACCGTCACCGCACTGGTCCTGACCGCGCTCGGCATCGCGGCCTGCGGCGGTCTGATCGACGTCCGCCCCACCGAGGACGAGGACGCGCCGCCGCGCTTCGCGCTGCCGCCGCGATCCGCCCTGGCGATCGGCCTGGTGGGCTTCTGCGCCGTCTTCGCCGAGGGCGCCAGCATGGACTGGGCGGGGGTCTACCTCCGCGACGTCACCGGCGCCTCGCCCAGCATCGCGGCCGCCAGCTTCACCGCTTTCGCCGCCACCATGACCGCCGCCCGCCTGGCGGGCGACCTCATGGTCCGCCGGCTCGGCCCGGTCCGCGCGGTCCGGGTCAGCGGCTGCGTCGCCACCCTCGGCGGCCTGCTGGTGGTCAGCTCGCACTCGCCGTACCTCGCCATCCCCGGCTTCGCGCTGATCGGGATCGGCATCGCCGTCGTGGTCCCGCTCGCCTTCGCGGCCGCGGGGCGCACCGGTGGCAACCCGAGCCAGTCCATCGCGGGCGTGGCCACCATCGTCTACTCGTCCGGGCTGGTCGCCCCCGCCGTGATCGGCGTGATCGCCCAGGCCAGTTCACTGACGGTCTCCTTCACCGTGGTCACGGCCCTGACCGGCGCACTGGTGCTGGGAGCGGGCGCACTCCGGCAGTCCCCCTCCCCCGGCCGCTCCTCGGGCCGGACGGACGCCGACCGGCAGAGCATCCCCACGGCGTAGCCGCCGGGGCGCGGGGCCACCGCCCCGCGCCCGCCCGCGCCTCCCACCGGGGGCAGCCCGCCCGTTCCCGGGCCGCCGCTCCTGCCGAGCAGGCGGCCGCTCCTACCGAGGGGCCCGCCGCTCCTACCGCCGGACGGCGAGCAGCAGCCCGCTGGACCAGTCCAGCTGCACCGTCAGGAAGTCCGCCCTGGCGGCCAGTTCCGCCAACAGCCGGTCCACCGCCGCCTGATGGCCGTCGGGCCAGTTCGGCTGCGGCAGCAGGTCGTCGATCAGGTACGTCCCACCGGGGGCGACCAGCGCGAGCGCCCGGTCGAGGTGGGTGAACTTGCCGGGCCAGGTGTCCGCGAAGACCAGGTCGAACGGCTCGCCCTCGTACCCGGCGAGCCAGGCGCCGCCGTCGCCGGTGACGAACGAGACCCGCCGGTCGGCGCCGAGCTGCTCCCGCGCCACGGCCTGGAGCGCCGGGTCGAGTTCGACCGAGACCAGCTCCGCCCCGGCGTCCATGCCGCTGAGCAGCCAGGCCGTGCCCTCGCCGATGCCGGTGCCCAGTTCCAGCACCCGCCCGCCGGGGCGTCCGGCGGCGAGCACCGCGAGCAGGCTGCCGGTCCGTTCGTCGCAGCTCATGGTGAATCCGGCCCGCTCGGCGGCGGCGCGCAGCGCGGGCAGGGTGTCGGGACGGGTCTTCGGGGTGTCGTCCATCCAGAGATCATCGAGGGGCGGCCGGGCCACCGCAACCCCGATTCACCGCAACCCCGGACTACCGCAACCCCCGGTCCAGCCGCAGCCGCTCACCGTCGCCGGCCCGGATCGGACAGTCCGGCATCGGGCAGCCGCACTCGCCGAAGGAGAGCGCGGACCCGGAGACGTACTCGGCCCGGTCGAACTCCCGCCGCCTCCGCACCGCCCCACCGGGCCGCACCCGGTCCTCGATCCGCTCCGCCAACTCGCTCATGGCCGACCTCCGCTGTCGCGCTTTGCCTCGTTGCCCCGCCGACCGTGATCTCGATCGACTAGCTTGGTAACAGGATCGACACGGAGAGCTACCGCGAACAGAGCCGACGGTCCAACAGTCCAGCCGACAGACCCGGCCGCCCTCACCGGCCGGGCCCGCCGACCCGGGGGAACCACGGACGATGCCCAACCCACGCGAACTCGACCCATCCGAATCCATGCTGGCCCTCTTCGGCTCCGAGCTGCGCGAATACCGCTCCCGGGCCCGGCTCAGCCAGGAGAACCTGGGCGAGGTGCTCGGCTACACCGGTTCGCTGGTCGGCCAGATAGAGACCGGTCGGCGCACCCCCACCCGGGAGTTCGCCGAGCGGCTCGACGGGGCGCTGGAGACGGGCGGGATCTTCTCCAAGCTCTGGCCGCACATCACCCGCGGCCAGTTCCCGAGCTTCTTCAAGTCGTACGCCGAACTGGAGCCCCGGGCCTGCCAGATGCTGGAGTACGGCGGCGAGTTGATCCCCGGCCTGGGTCAGACCGAGGGGTACATGCGGGCGGTCTTCGAGGCCGGGCTGCCACTGGCCAGGCCGGAGACGATCGAGGAGAAGGTGGCGGCCCGGCTGGGCCGCCAGGAGCTGCTGACCGGTCCAACACGTCCCTTGTTGTGGTGGCTTCTGGCGGAAAATGCCATTCGTCGACCGGTGGGCGGATTCGGCACGATGGCTGATCAGTTGGGGCGCCTGGTTGATCTCGTCCGGTCACGGATGGTTGTGATCCAGGTGCTGGAGACCTCCAGGGGTGCGCACGCGTTGCTGGAGGGGTCCATGACGCTAATGTCCTTCGCAGACGGGACTCCCGACACGGGGTACGTCGAGGCGCCGCACGCCGGTGTGCTGATCGAACACCCCGACACCGTACGAGAGTTGAGGCTCTCCTACGACCTGGCACGGGCTGACGCACTGTCACCGGAAGCGTCGCTGAACCTAGTTGAAAAGGTAGCGAAGGAGCACCAACACCATGCTGACGAGCACCGAGCTGAACCGGGCTGACTGGCAGTCATCCAGCTACAGCGGGGCCTCCGGTGGCAACTGCGTCCAGCCGGCCCTGAACCTCACCGCCTCGCACGGCGTCGTCCCCGTCCGCGACTCCAAGAACCCCACCGGTCCGCACCTGGAGTTCCCGGCCGCCGCCTGGGCCGCGTTCGCGAGCTGGGCCGGCACCCACCAGGTCTGACCCGCCCTCCCCGCATGGCCGCGACGGCGCCCCCGATACCCTCGTGGCCATGAACACCGCAGCTCAGCCGTCTGCCCCCGCCACCCGCAACCCCGTCGGCGCCCATGTGCCGGTGGCCGGTCGCGGGCTGGTCGGCACCGGTCTGGCCTACGCGGAGCGGGTCGGCGCGGAGGCCGTCCAGGTCTTCGTCGCCAACCCGCGCGGCTGGGCAACCCCCAGCGGGACACCCGCACGGGACCAGGAGTTCCGGGCCGCGTGCGCGGCCGCCGGCATCCCGGCGTACGTGCACGCGCCCTATCTGATCAACTTCGGCTCCGACTCCACCGCCACCCGCGACCGCTCCGCCGACTCGCTCTGGCACTCCCTGGAGCGCGGCCACGCGATCGGCGCACTCGGCGTCGTGGTGCACACCGGCTCCGCCGTCGGCCGGTCCGCCGACGGCGGCTCCCGCCACCCGGAGGCGATGGCCCAGGTCCGCGCGGACGTCCGGCCCCTGCTCGACCGGCTGGACGCCCTCGGCGACGACGCCCCCTGGCTCCTGCTGGAGCCCACCGCCGGCCAGGGCAGCTCGCTCTGCTCCCGGATGGAGGACCTGGCCGCCTACGTCGACGCCCTCGACCACCACCCCCGGGTCGGCGTCTGCCTCGACACCTGCCACGCCTTCGCCGCCGGCCACGACCTCGCCGACCCCGACGGCGTCACCGAGCTCCTCGACACCCTGACCGCCGCCGTCGGCCCCGGCCGCCTCCGCCTGATCCACGCCAACGACTCCATGGACGTGGTCGGCGCCCGCAAGGACCGCCACGCCAACATCGGCGCAGGCCACATCGGCGCCGACGCCTTCGCCCGCCTCCTGGCCCACCCGGCCACTGAGGGCGTCCCCCTGATCATCGAGACGCCCGACGGCCGCCACGACCCGGCCCGCATCGAGGGCGCCCGCCACGCGGCGGACATCGCCCTGCTCAAGCGGCTCCGCAGCTAGGGCCCGGGGTGACCAGGCCCCGGCCGACCGGGCCCTCGCCGGTTAGCTGCCGCCGGTGTTCAGCAGTTCGTTCGCCGACTCCGCCCCGAGGGCCTTGAGCACGTTCTTGGTCGACTTCTCGCTGAGCCAGTCGGCGACCTCCTCCGGCGTGGCGTCCGGGTTCGCGGCCTTGTACAGGGCGGCGACGCCGGCCACGTGCGGGCTGGCCATCGAGGTGCCGTCCATGGTCACGCTGCCGCCGCCGAGCTTCGCCGAGAGGATGCCGGTGCCCGGGGCGTAGAGGTTGATGCAGCGCCCGAAGTTGCTGAACCCGGCCTGCTTGTCGTTCACGTCGCTCGCCGCGACGGTGAACGTCCGCTTCGATCCGGCCGGGGAGATGCCGCACGCGTCCACCGCGTCGTTGCCGGCCGCCACCACGGGCAGCACGCCCTTGCGGTAGACCGCGTTGGCGGCCGCGTTCACCGAGAGGTTGGTGCCGCCGCCGAGGGAGGCGTTCAGCACGCCCGGCCCCTTCGCGTTCTTCGCCACCCAGTCGAGCCCGGCGATGATCCCGGACCAGGTCCCCTTCCCGTCGCAGCCCAGCACCCGCACGCTGACCAGCGACGCCTCCCGGGCCACCCCGAAGGTGGCCCCGGCCGCGATCCCCGCGACGTGGGTGCCGTGCCCCTGGCAGTCCTGACCGTTCCGGCCGTCGCCCATCGCGTCGTAGCCGGCCACCGCGCGACCGCCGAACTCCGGGTGCTGGAAGTCGATGCCGCTGTCCACCACGTACACGGTGACGCCCTTGCCGGTGCCCTGCACCGTGAACTGCTGGTCCAGCGGCAGGTCCTGCTGGTCGATCCGGTCCAGTCCCCAGCTGGTCGCCGGTGCCCGGGAGGCCAGGCCGCCCCGGCCGCCCCGGCCTTCCTCGCCGAACGCGCCCGCCACGGCGTCCTGCTCGACCGCCTCCGTTCCCGGCAGGCCGCGCAGGGTCTCCAGCTGAAGGGGCGTCAGCCGGGCGGCGAAGCCGTTCAGGGCCGCGCCGTAGGTGAACAGCGGCACCAGCCCGGGGAACTTCGAGCTCACGAAGGCGGCCGGGTCGACGCCCTGCCGCAGGGTGACGATGTACTGGTCCGGGATCGCCCGCGCCGTGGTGTGCAGCGGGGCGGGCGTGGCACGCCGGTCCTGGGGTGCGCCTTGAGCACTGCTCATCGGCGCCACGGTCAGGGGCGCGAGCAGCAGCAGGGCGGCGGACGCGCGTCGTACGGACGATCGCATGCGGGACTCCGTTCGAGGGGGACATGGCGGAGCAGGACGGCATGCCGGGACAGGGCGGCCGTGCTCCCCTCGAATCTTCGTCCACGACGCACCGCCACTTGAGCCTCCGTCAGCCATCCGGCCGGTCGGCTCGCCCATCAGGCGTCGTGCCCCCGGCCTACCGGGCCAGGTACCCGCCGTCCACCGGCAGGATCGCCCCGGTGATGAACGAGGCCCGCTCCCCCGCCAGGAAGGCGATCGCCGCCGCCACCTCGCCCGGCTCGCCGAGGCGCCCCATCGGGTGCGCCTGCTCCATCTCGGCCAAGTACTCTGCACCGCCCGGCTGTTCGGCCACCGCCAGCGCCGCCTCGGTCCTGATCGTGCCGGGCGCCACCGCATTGACCCGGATCCCGCGACCGGCCCACTCCACGGCCAGATGCTTCGTCAGCCCCGACGCCGCGAACTTGGCCGGCCCGTACGCCGCCTGCCGGGCCTGCCCGGCCACCCCCGAGATCGACGAGACACAGACGATCGAACCGCCCGCCCCGTCCGCGACCATCGCCTCGATCGCGTACTTGCAGGTCAGGAACATCCCCCGGCCGTCCACCGCGAGCACATGGTCCCACTCCTCGACCGTCGTCTCCAACGCATCCCCGAGCGGAATCACCCCCGCATTGGCCACCACCACATCCAGCCGCCCGAACCGCTCCACCCCCGCCCGATCCCACTGGCCGCCCCGGTCACCAGGCACGCCTTACCCGTCACCCCGAACTCGCCCACCACGGCACCCCTCTCCCTCAGCGCGGCCCGACGCCCCGTCACCCCAACCTCAACGAGACCGCCCCAAAACGGGGTGCGAACATTCCCCCCGACGCCGCGGGCGCTCTCCGGGCTCGAACACGTCCGAGCGTAAAACCGAACAGGAAGGTCGGAGCTGGTCAGGTCGGCGAAGTTGAAAGCTCTGATAAACCATGGGCTCGAGGCGATCAGCCCTGTGACCTCTCAGAGCCGCCGGCCCCGTGAAGTCTCCATCACCACTCCCCCATGCGGTTTGGTATTGACATAGGACCAGCCTGGATCCACCGGTCTGGTGGATCCAGGCTGATTCTTTACCTAGCAGGCAAGCATTTGATTTCTACTTACCCGTTCAACAAGCTGGCGCCAAATGAGAACGGCCACAGCAGACCTACCCGGAGCTCCCATCACGGAAAGCAGTGTAGCCGGGCGACTGAAGAACATTGCTCAGGTTGCTGGCTTGTTGATTCCATTCCTTCCGTGCAAAATCAAGAGCCTCGACACTAAACCACGCAGGAAGAAGAGATCCGGTAGTCTGCGCGGTCTGCTTGAGATAAAGAGAATTATCCCTCGAGGAGACCGAGAATTCGACCGTCGACCCCGGCTTGTCGAAATACCCATCCTTGATAACCGTGAATTTGAATGACGTTGGCGTGACAGAGACCGAAACCGTCCCGTCTCCGCCGAGCGGCCCTCCAATTGTCCCTACAATTCCCTCTGCAATTCCCTCCGCAATTCCCCCTGTAGCTGCCCCTGAAGCTAGCCGTGCAACGTCCCCTGCAAATTGCTTTGCAGCTCCCCCGGCTGCATGGAGCAGACATTCGGCGCCCTCCTTGAACTCCGAGCAACCCTCCACCGGGAACGGGAAGATCTCTTGCGGATGCGCCTTGAAGTAAGCCATGACTTGCTCAGGGGTCCCCAGAGTTGCAGAACCCACGTATTCCTCGTACGTGTAGTCATACTTAGGCAGGAGTTTGTCTGCGACCTTTTGGTTCTGCTCGATGTAGAAGTCGCTGCGCCCGGTGTCAGGGACGAGATGATCCTCCCACCGGTAATTTATGGCCGCCAACAGCCCTGGGGCGTCATCACTGTCGTATCCGAGAGTGCGGCACAACGAACTGCACGTACGCCCGGGCCAGTCCCGATAGTCGGGATTCGATCGGACTTTGTTCACGCTCTGTTGGAGTTGCTGAGCATTTCCTGCCGTGGTTCCGGTCTCGGAGTCCACGGCGATGAGGCCGCTGGCGTCGCTGAAGGCGATGGGGTTGTTGTTCGCGTAGGCGTAGCCGCCCATCTGGTTGGGGTCGCCGGGCACCAACAACGGGTCGGCGGTGAGGAAGCGGCCGAGGACGGCGTCGTAGTTTCGGGCTCCGAGGAGGTTGAGACCACTGCTCGTTTCGACGGGCTTGCCGAGGAATCCGTGGTTGCCCGCCCAGTTTCCGGAGGCGGGTCCGCGGAGGGCGCCGTACGGGTCGTAGGAGCGGCGGGTGACCGCCCGGGTTGCGGCGTCGATCTGCAGCGTCGACGTCTTCTGCGGGTTGGCCGGCTGGTAGCTGATGCTGCCCGTGTTGCTGCGGACGACGGTGGTCCCGTCGGGCTGCTCGTAGTAGCGGTTGGCTGTGATGCTGGTGCCGTCGGCGGACCGGGTGATCTGCTCGGCACCTCCGAACAGGTGGAGGACGGTGCCCTCGGGGCTGCGCTGGATCAGCAGGTCACCGTTGGCGTCGTAGAGGTACTTCGAGATGGCGGTGCCGGTGGTGACGGTCGCGGTGCGGCCTTCGGCGTCGTAGGTGAAGGACTGGGTGGTGCCGGAGGTGGGCTGGTTGCCGCCCGAACCCCACTTCTGGTTGGCGCCCTGGTTGCAGGTCCACAGCGCGACCCGGGTTCCGGAGCTTGTGCTGTTCCAGGGGATGTCGATGCACAGGCCGGAGCTGTGGACCAGCGCGCCCTGCTCGGTGGTGCGCCACCGCTGGCTGCTGGACCCGTCGCAGGCCCACAGTTCGATCTGGGTGCCCGAGGTGCCCTGCCCGTTCACCGGCCGAATGCAGGAGCCGAGCGCACGTACGGTGCCGTCGGTGCCGAGGGTCAGGTCCTGGGCGTTGCTGCCGTTGCAGGTCCAGGACTGGACCACGGTGCCGTTGGCGGTCCCCGAGGCGTTGATGTCCAGGCAGAGCGGGACACCGCCGGTCGCCAGCCCCGAGGTGAGGTTGCCGGTGGTGGCGGTGGCGCGGGTGGTGGTGCTCCCCGCCGCGTCGTACTGCGGGGTCAGGGTGCTGGTGTAGGACGGCCCGGTGATCGCGTTGGTGGTCGCCGGCCACTTCTGGTTGGGGCCGCCGTTGCAGTACCACAGGACGACCAGGGTGCCGGGGGTCTGGTTCGAGTTGGGCAGGTCCAGGCAGTAGGTGCTGGAGGAGTGGAACAGCGCGCCGTCCGGGGTCCCCCACTTCTGCGCGTCGCTGCCGTTGCAGGTGCCGAGTTCGACCGCGGTACCCAGACCCGCCGGTCCGGCCGGCTGGAGGCACTTGCCCAGTGCGCGCAGTGTGCCGTCACCGGGGCGGGTCCATCGCTGGGCGCCGCTTCCGTTGCAGGTGTAGCTCTGCACCGGGGTCCCGTCGGCAGAGCGGCTGGACTTGACGTCCAGGCAGATCGTGCTGCCGCCGGCTCCCGCCACGTCGGACTTGAGGGTGCTGGTCGGTACTCCCGCACGGGTGGTGACGGACTGTACGGTGTTGGGCTTGGCGGCGGGGGTGCGGCCGTTGCCCGGGTAACTGCTGGTCTGGGTCACGTCGCGGCTGGTGTCGCCGGAGATGTTGCGCCGGACCTGCTCGGTGCGGTCGCCGAGTTGGTTGTACTGGAAGCTCTGCCAGTACGGGGCGGGGCCGCCGAGTGCGTCGATGGTGACGGTGGTGTTGTTGCACCGCGCGACCTGTCCGGCTCCGGGGGTCGTGGTGCCCCAGGTGTCGGTCCAGGCCTCGGTCAGGCGCTTGAGGCCGTCGTACCGGAAGCACTGGGTGTCGAAGGTCTGGTCGGTGCCGCCCGAGGACTGCAGTTCGGACGTGGTCGTGATGTTGCCGACCTGGTCGTAGCCGTACGTGGTGGCCGAGACCGGGTTGGCGGCGGACTCCTGCAGGCTGACCCGGTTGGTGGTGAGTCGGCCGGTGGCGTCGTCCCAGGTCTGCGCGGTGCGCATCAGCTGGCCGGCGGTGCCGTAGGTGGAGCGCAGGAGTTGGCCCAAGGGGTTGTAGTTGGCCAGGTCCAGCATCCTGACGCTGTTGCTGCCGGTGCCGACCACCCCGCCTTGGACGTTGCGGGTGTAGCCGTACTTCTCGGTGGGCAGGCCACCGTCCGCGTTGTAGGAGACGCCGGCGGGCAGGGCGATGTTGTCGGTGTAGTGGTTGGTCCGGCTGTAGTCGCCGGCGAGGCCGGTTTCGGCGGCCGGGATCCTGGTGGTGTTGCCGGTGGGCTGGTAGGTGGTGGTGTAGCCGTCGATCTGCTGCACATAGGCGCTGCCGCCGGCACCGCCGACGTAGCGGGTGGACGAGGTGGGGTACCCCTTGGCGAGGGTGTCGTAGGTGAAGGAGGCGAGCAGCTTGCTCTGGTCGCCGGTGTTGGTGCCTTCGTAGCGGCCCGTCATTCGCCCGGTCAGGTCGTACGTCATGGACAGCGAGGCGCCCCGGCCGTCCGTGGTGCTGGTGACCCGGCCGAAGTCGTCGTAGGCCGTGGTCGAGGTACCGGTGTCGGGGTCGGTCTGCGAGACCCGGTTGCCCCGGAGGTCGTACTCGTACTTCCAGGAGTTGCCGACGCTGTCGGTCATCTGGGAGTGAAGGCCGCGCCGGTCGTAGGCGTAGCGGGTGGTGCTGTCACCGATGCCGGCGCCGGCGTGCACGGTGGAGGAGGTGGTCCGGCCGAGGGCGTCGGTGAGCACCGTGGTGGGGCTGCCGCCGCTGGGCGGGGTGGTGTCGACCCGGCCTGCGCCCGGGTAGGAGGTGACGGTCTGCCAGAGTTCGGTGGCCTTGGCGTAGAACTTGCTGGCGGTCGGTCGGCCGAGGCCGTCGTAGACCGTCCTGGTCGCCGAGGGCAGGGTGTTGTCGGTCTCCAGGAACAGCGCGGTGCTGGGCCCGGTGGTCGGGTCCGACCAGAGCGGGATGCTCTTGCTGACCTGGCCGTGACTGTCGTACTGGGTGGAGGTGACGACCCGTCCGCTGTCCCCGTTGGCCGGGTAGGCCTGGGTCTGCCGGGCCTTCAGGAACCCGTCGAAGACGGTGATCGAGAGGTTGTAGGTCTCGTTCTCCCGCAGGGTCCTGGTGGTGACCGTGGCTGGGTCGGGGTTGGTGCCAGCGCCGTGCAGCCCGTACTCGTAGGTCCGCTCCGCGGTCTTTCCGGCGGACTTGCTGCGGCCCGGTCCCCACCACGCGAGGCGACGGCCGAGCGCGTCGTATGTCGATTCGTTGATCCGGCCGTTCGCGTCGACGACCCGGGTGGCCAGTGCGCGGGAGGGCAGGAGCGTGGTCTTGCCCGTCCAGCCGAGCGGGCCGGTGGTGCCGACCTCGGTGGGCAGGACGTCGCTGCTCGGGGTGAAGCTGGTCAGGTTGACGGCACCGGTGGCGTCGACGCTGCGCACCACGCGTCCGTAGGCGTCGACCCCCTGGGCGTTCAGCGTCTGGTAGACCGGCTGGCCCTGCGCGTCGTAACTCTTGAGAGCCTGGGTGGCGGTGACGATGCCGAGGGTGGTGCCGTTCTGCCCGAAGGTGCCGAAGGAACCCGGGTTGTTCGGGTCGGCGCTGCCGTCGTAGATCTTCCGCTGGTCGGAGATGGTGGTCGTCGCCGACTGCGCGGTCGTGCAGGAACCGGCCACCGTGACAGTCCGGTTCGGATAGTTGAGCAGCATCGGGTTGCCGGCCGGCGGCGTGAGGTAGTAGCTCGTCGCGCAGCTGTCCGTCGTCGGGTCGGCCAGGTCCGGCTGGGTGAGGACCTTCTCCGGGCGGCCCAGGTCGTCGTACGTCCTGGTGGTCCGCCCGGTACGCCAGGTGACTCCGTCGGGCAGCAGGGCCAGACCGCGCTCACTGCCCGACTTGAGTCGGCGGGCCTCCAGTGCGGGCAGGACCGACAGCTCGGACGGCGCGGGCGCGGGCTTCTTCGACGTCCACGCGGTGCGGGCGCGCGTGGCGCCCGGCGTGAAGACGCTCGCCCCGGCCAGTTGCTTGGTGACGACGGTGCCGCCCGCCTGGGTGCGGGTCGCCGTCTCCAGCGCGGTACCCGCCAGCCAGTCGCTGTCGACCGTGCCCTCGCCGAGGGAGTTGTTCACCGTGACGCTGCGCCGGTCGCCGCGCTCCTTCTTGTAGTCACCGTCCATGCCCTGCAGGTAGGTGGTGACGCTCTCGTGGAGCGGGTCCGGGGCAGCTCCGCTGGTGGTGGTGACGGTCCGGAAGCCGCGGAAGTCGTTCCAGGTGCGGTACTGGTCGTCCGTCCGGTCCGAGTCGTCCCGGTGCCAGGCCGGTCCGCTGTAGCTGTAGGAGGTGGTCCTGGCCGGAGAGTTGGCCTTGGTCGCGTCCGAGACGGTGACCTTGGCGAGCACGCTCTTGTTGAACCAGTCCTGGAACGGCGCCGCCGCTCCGGGGGTGCTCCACCAGACCGGGAAGCAGGCCATCGTGTTGTTGTCGGCACTGGTCGGCATGGTGTTGTTCTTCCGGGAGCACTCCGCATCGCGGTAGGTCACCGCGATGGAGCTGCCGTGCTCGGTGCGGACACCGATGATCCTGGGCCGGTACAGCGGAGTTGCCTCGGGGCTGGGGGGAGTTCCTGAGCCGGAGCTCGGGGTGTCGACCCGGTTGTCCACCTCGGCACCGGTGAAGACCACCGGGTCGAGCGCGATCGCGTTGCCGCCCGTGGAGTTGTCCACGCCGGTGTGGCGGATCTCGGCGAGCCAGAGCACGGACTGCAGGGAGCCGACGCTCGTCGGGTTCTGGGTCTGACCGGTGACCGGGTCGAAGATGCCGCCGGCGTCGGAGAACGCGTGGGTCAGGTCGTACCGGTCGACGCTCTGCCAGCCACCGACGGTGCGGATCTCGGTGGTGATGCGTCCCAGGCGCTTGGTGGACCAGAACGACGGCGAGGTGGCGCGGCAGACGTTGCTGCCACTGCCGCTGGTGGCCCAGCCGCTCTGGCAGCCGAGGTCGTACGGCACGTCCGGCCAGTTCGAGGCGGTCGAGGACGAGAGGTTCTGCGCCGTGCACACCGTGTCGGAGACCACGCAACGCTCACGGACGTCGAAGCCGATCCGGGCGGACGGCTCCCGGCCGGCCAGAGCGTCGGCGAGGCGGTAGCCGTAGGAGATCCGGCTCAGGGTGCCGCCACGCGTGTAAGGCGTCAGGGTGCCGCTGCTCCCGGCAGCGGCCTGGCCGCCGCCCCTGGCGTAGTAGTTGGTCTCGTTCGCCCAGTCGTAGCGGGTCAGGTTGCCGTGCACGTCGACCGAGAAGTCGAGGTTGAACCGCCAGCCGGGCTGGGCGTCGCACTGCGAGGCCGTGCCGTTGGACGCGCTGTAGCAGGGGTCACCGCTGTTGGGATGGTAGACCGGCACGCCCCAGGCGCTGTTGGTCGCGGCGTCCGAGGTGGTACCGGGGGCGTGGTTGAGGCCGAAGTAGTAGGCGGTGCCGTCGGGCGTGGTGACCTTGAAGTACTCGCCCTGCCACAGCCCGTTGCTCGCACCGGTCAGCCGCTCGACCTTGGTGCCGTCGTCCTTGGCAAGGTGGTAGAGCCCGTTGCTGTCGCGGATCAGCTCACCGGAGCGTCCGCCCAGCGAGACGGTCGCGTTCCAGCCCGTCCAGCACTGGTCCCCGGACTTGTCGATGCCGCTGTTGCGGCACGACCGGTAGGACCGCTCCACGTAACCGGGGCTGTACGACCAGCCGTCACCGATCCAGCTCGCCTGGGAGTTGCGGGCCGAGGTCGACCCGTCGACGGACTGCGAGCTGTAGGACAGCCCCACGTCCGGACCGGTACCGGTCAGCGCAGGTGGAACGGTGATCGAGTGGTTGTAGGTGAACGCGCCCGAGGAGGACTGGGTCCAGGAACCGGAGGCGGACAGGTCCGTCGCCTCGTACGAACCCTGCGAACCGCTGGCAGCGGCCTCGGCCCCCACCGCTATACCGCCACCCGCCGAGGCAGGGGCCTGAAGGGCGTTGAGCTTGGTGCCGGCCGGGGCGTCGGCCGAACCGGCCGCGCTCTCGGGCAGGATGCCCTTGCCGGCGGCGGGCAGGGCCAGAGTGCCGGAGATCCGCTGCGTGGCCGGGTCGACCCTGGACTCCAGCGGCCGACGGGTGCGGCACTCGGCCAGCTCGGGCGTGGTCAGCGCGCAGCTGGGCATGGCCACCAGCTGCAGCCGTGACGCCCAGCCGCCGCCGTAGGCGGCGGCTATCGCGCCGTAGTCGAGGGAGACCTCGACGCTGGCGCTGTCCTTCGCACCGTCGGCGCGTGCCAGCGCGACCAGCAGGCCGTCGACACCAGCCTGCTGCGCCTGGGCCCGGTCGGCGACCTTCACCTCGACGGAGGCCGGTGCGCCCGTAGGCTCCGCGCCACCGGCAGCGGCCTTGGCCTGCTTGCCGACCTGACCGGGCGCGGCGGTGCCGACCAGGACGGGGGTGTTCCCCGCCCGGACGGGCTCAGCCTTGGCCCCGGCGCCCGACTTGGCTGCCGGTGCCCCCAGTTGCACAGTCGTGGTGGCCTTGCCCGGCCACTTCACCGCCGTGGGCGTGTAGGACTTCAGCTCCCGTGCCCCGGCCGGCCGTGGCGGGGCCGGCAGCGCCGACCGGCCGCCGGCGACCTGACCGCTGACCTTCGGCAGGGTCGGAAGCGGCACCTCCTTCGCCGGAGCGGCTGCAACTGCCAACTCGGCACCTGCGGTTGAAATAAGCAAAGCCATGGTAACGCCGAGGACAACTGCAGTGGAACGTCCACCACCCTGTCCTCCGGGCCGAAGTGGGCCCGCCCCGAACCATCTGATTCGAGAACGCATATGGATCCCCCCTTGCTGGTCAATTCCTTGGAGCCGCCACCCGGGTGGTCCGTGCGAGAAGGAAAGGCCGCCGGGCGTACGGCGGTGGAACCGTATTGTCAACCGTCCGGTCGGCGCAATAGCGTACGGCTGCGTCCACGTACACCAGTTGGCGCCAAGTCAGCTGGTACAACGTCAGAAGAGTTACCAATAGCAAGCAAAAGGGACGCTTCGCTCCGGGGAAACGTGAGGTACGCCACAGCCTTCCGCGAGCGGCTCCGACACCGAGAAAAGGACTTGCCAAACCATGGGGGAACCCCTTATCAGCCGGTCACGGCATTCAGGTGTCCGACTGGCCAGACGCATTGCTCTGATATCCGCCGTGGGCGGGCTTCTGCTCGCCACCACCGGCCCGGCGACGGCGGCGGACGACCGCAGCCCCGCCGCCGCACCGCCCGGCAGCACCGCTACGGCCAAGCTCCCGGACCCGGCGCCGGGGAGTGCCACTCAGGCCGCCCGCCTGAAGGCCAAGAGCACCGGAAAGCCCGTCACCATCGACGAGTTGACCACCGAGACGTCGCTGACGGTCGCCGAGCCCAATGGCAAGCTGACCGTGACCACCCACCTGCAGACCGCCCGGATCAAGCGGAACGGCGGCTGGGCCGACCTCGACGCCCGCCTGCGCAAGAACGGCGACGGCACCTGGTCGCCCGAGGCCACTCCCTCCGGCGTCACGCTCTCGGGCGGCGGCACCGGACCGCTGGCCACCCTCACCGACCGGGACGGGAAGAGCCTCGCGGTGAGCTTCCCGATGCGGCTGCCCAAGCCCGTGGTGCAGGACAGCAAGGCGCTCTACCCGAACGTCCTGCCGGGCGTGGACCTGCAGGTGGACGTCACCGACCAGGGCGCGGTGCGTGAGGTACTGGTCGTCAAGGATGCGAAGGCGGCGGCCAATCCGGCCCTCAAGTCCCTGCGCCTGGCCACCAGCACCAAGGGCCTGACCGTGACCACCGAGGCGGACGGCTCGCTGACCGCGAAGACCGCCGACGGCCGGGCCGCCTTCATCTCCCCCACCCCGGTCATGTGGGACTCCGCCACCACGGCCACCGCCCCGGCCTCGGTCCTCTCCTCGGAGGCCCGGAGCAAGGCCGCTGCGGAGAGCCGCTCAGGCGGACAGACCGTCACCGGCCCGTCCACGGCCGACGGCCCCGGCCAGGGGTCCCGGGTCCGTCCGATCGGGGTGCGGGCCGACCGCGACGCCATCACCCTCGTCCCGGATGCTGAACTGCTCGGTGGCAAGGACACGGTGTGGCCGCTGTTCATCGACCCGCCGTTCCAGCCGCTTCCCACCATGGGGACCAATCACTACGCCCAGGTGAAGAGGGGCTGCCCGAGCACCCCGCTGTACGACAAGCCCCAGGACCGGGGCCAGGGCGTCGGGTTCCAGCATTACGACAGTGACTGCTATGGCATGTACCGCTCGTACTTCGAACTCAACACCACATATCTCAAGCCGAACATGTACATCGACAACGCCAAGGTGACCTTCACCGAAACCTATGGCGCGGACTGGAACTGCAACACCCCGTACTCGATAACCCTCAAGTGGACCGGGGCCATTGGTGGCGGAACCGACTGGAATCACCAGCCGGGAGTCATCGGGGACGTCGACACGAAGCAGACCACCAGCGCCAGCCCCAACGGCGGCTGCGGGTGGAAGACGTACAACTTCGACGCGACGGACGAAGTCCGTTCCCTGGCGCAGCAGGACGCCGACAACTGGACGGTCGGCCTGTTCGGTGACGAGGGCGGCGACGTCAACAAGCACGGCTTCATGCGGTTCGGCCCCAATCCGTCCCTTTCGGTGACCTACGACATCGCGCCGAACACCCCCGATTCGCAGTACATCGACCCCTGGCCGATCAACCCGGGCGGCTACGGCTGCAACGGGTCGCAGCCGGGCTGGGTGGGGCGGACGGTGCTGACCGGCAACGGGAACTCCGACATCACGCTGCACGCGTGGGGCTCGACCCCGATGCCCAACACCAACATCACGCTCGGTTTCCACGTCTGGGACAACATGACCGACGGCGGCAACGGGCAGCCGTACACCACCGGTTGGCCGCCGAGCCAGACCATCAACGGTGCGGGCTGGGGCAACGCGAACATCAGCATCCCGGTCTCCGACGGCCACCAGTACGGCTGGAACGCCTGGGCCACCGACGGTCTGCTCAACAGCCCGACCTCGGGCGACTGCCACTTCAACGTGGACACCAGTCCGCCCTCGCTCGCCCAGTTCGGCAACATGCAGGCGTTCCCCCCGCTCGGCAGCGGCATCAAGCCCACCGGCCACGCAGGTGACCAGGGCACCACGATCAAGGTCAGCAGCACCGACCCCACCCCCGGCGGCTGCAACCGGCAGAGCTGCATCAAGAGCGGTGTGTGGGGCTTCCGGTACTCGCTGGACGACAACGTCCCCGTGACCGGTGGCAACACCGCCTGGGCCACCCAGAACGCCGACGGCAGCGCGAGCGCCGACATCCCGGTGCAGCTGAACCCCGACCAGTGGGGCACCCACCGGCTGTACGTGCGGGCCTTCGACGCGGCCGGCAACACCCAGCCCGAGGCAGCCGTCTACGACTTCTACGCCCCGTGGAACCCGGCCACCAAGGTGGTCGCCGGTGACCTGGACTACGACGGCACCCCCGACCTGGTCGTCCCGGCCGCCGACGGCAGCCTGACCCTGCTCCCGGGCAACTCGGACTTCACCGCGCAGCCCGGCACCGCCTCCACCCAGGCCCACTCACCCGAGGGGGACAGCTGGAACAACTACCTGATCGCACACCGCGGTTCGACCATCGACTCGAGCGTTGACGACCTGTTCGCCTACAACAAGGGCACCAGGAAGCTCTACCTCTACCGCAACGACGCCTCCCATGTCCCACAGGGCACCGCTGGGCACTTCAACCTGACCGCCGGCGTCAGCCAGATCTACAACTCCACCAGCCTGTGCCACCCCACCCGACCGGGTGCCACCAGCAACATCACCCAGATGACGGCCCTCAGCCCGACCCCGGCGGTCAGTGGCCGTCCGAACCTGGTCACGGTCGAGGACGGACACCTCTGGTACTACCGCGCCAACACCCTCGCGGGCTGCATGCTGGAGGAGGGCCAGGACATCGGCACCGGCGACTGGTCCGGCGTCACCCTGCTCTCGCCCGGTCTGGTGGGTGGTCAACTGTCCGTCTGGGCCCGTGACAACGTCACCGGCGCGGTGCACAGCTACCCGCTGAACCTCGGCACCGACGGGAAGCCGACCAACACCCTGCCCGCCCCGACCCGGAGCACCCTGGTATCGGCCGTCAGCAGCGCCCAGGGTCAGCCGATGTGCGCGGACATCGACTACGGCCGCACCGACAACGGGACCCTCGCACAGCTCTGGGACTGCAACACCAGCAGCGCCCAGATCCTCTCGCGGGCCACCGACGGCGCCGTGCACATCCTCGGCAAGTGCCTGGACATCAACCAGGGCACCACCTACAACGGCAGCATCGTCCAGCTCTGGGACTGCAACGGCTCCGGCGCCCAGAAGTGGGTCGACGGCCCGTACGCGGGCACCCTGCAGAACCCGCAGTCCGGCCGCTGCCTCGCCGTCCCCAACGCAAGCAACACCCCCGGCACCAAGCTGACGATCTGGGACTGCCTGAGCGACGCCAGCCAGCGCTGGGTCCGCCCGGCCCAACAGGCCGTCCTGGTACCCGGTCTGAGCAGCGCCGCGTTCCCCGGGCTGGAGTCCCCGGGTGACATCAACGGCGACGGCAATCCCGACCTGATCGCCACGGCCGCCCAGGGCACCATGTACCAGTTCCTGGGCACCCAGCCGAGCAACGGCCTGGCCCAGTTCGGCTCGCCCCGGAGCCTGCCCACCGCCGCACCCGCCGTCTACAACATCGCCTCGATGCACGGCGCGGGCCGGTGCCTGGACAACTGGGGCGCTCAGAACGGAGCCGACCTGCGCCTGTACGACTGCTGGAACGGCCCCGGCCAGAAGTTCACCTTCGCCACCGACGGCACCCTGCGCACCGGCGGCCGCTGCGTCTCCACCAAGGACAACGCACTCGGCTGGGGCACCACCGCGACCATCACCGACTGCACCGGCGCCGGCGGCCAGATCTGGACCTATCGCACCGACGGCAGCCTCTACAACCCGGCCGGCAACGTCTGCCTGGAACTGCCCGGGATGCAGGACGCCAACGCCCTGATCGTCGGTGTCTGGGGCTGCGCCAACTACAACCACCACCGCTGGAACCTCTTCCGCACCACCCTCTGATCGCCTCCCCACCATCCCCGGGCCCGCGCTGCCACCGGCAGCGCGGGCCCGGCCCGTTCCCCGCCTGATCCCGCGTCAGCATGTACGGCTCACCTGCCCGTCCGCCCCCGAACCCGATGGTCGATACTGACCCGGGTGCCGGGCCCGACCGGCCCCCGCCGCACCCCGCAGGCCCACCCGCACCACGAGGAGCCCAAGAATGACCGACGACACCCGCATCGGCCCGCCCAACTTCGGCAGCGAGCGCGAGATGCTGCGCACTTTCCTCGACTACCACCGGGCCACCCTCGCCATGAAGTGCGAGGGGCTGACCGACGAGGAGCTTCGGCAGCAGTCGATGCCGCCCTCGACGCTCTCGCTGCTGGGGCTGGTGCGGCACCTGGCGGAGGTCGAACGCGCCTGGTTCCGCCGTGTGTTCGAGGACAACGAGGCGCCGATGGTCTGGTCCGACCGGATCGACTTCCAGGCCGCCTACGACGCGAGCGCCTCCACCCGGGCGGAGGCCTTCACCGCCTGGGAGGCCGAGGTGGCGAACTCCCGCCGGATCGAGCAGGCCGCCGAGTCACTGGACCTGGCCGGGTACCAGCCGAGGTGGGAGGAGGAGGTCTCGCTGCGGATGGTGATGGTGCACGTGCTGCTGGAGTACGGCCGGCACAACGGGCACGCCGACTTCCTCCGCGAGGGCGTCGACGGCACCGTGGGCGCCTGACCGCTCAGCAAGCTCAGCACCCACCGAGCGCCCGCGCACAAAACCGCTGGCGGGAGGCCGTCCGGGCTGCGACCATGCGCGGATGATCAACCTCGCCGACGACCTCGGCCACCTCGCGTACACCGTCACCGGCCAGGGCTCACCCGTCCTGCTGGTGCACGCCGGCATCACCGACCACCAGGTCTGGGACCCGATCGTGCCCGCGCTCGCCGAGCGGCACACCGTGGTCCGCTTCGACCTCCGCGGCTTCGGCCGGTCCGCCGCCCCGACCGGCCCGTACCGCCCGACCGACGACGTCCGCCGCGTGCTGGACCACCTCGGGCTCGACCGGGTCCAGCTCGTCGGCGCGTCCTGGGGCGGGGTGATCTCGCTCTGCTTCGCCCTCACCGATCCCGGCCGGGTGGAGTCGCTGACCATGCTCGCCCCGCCGTGGCCGGGCTACGACTGGTCGGCGGACCTGCACGCGTACGACGAGGCCGAGACCGCCGCCCTGGCCGCCGGTGACCTGGAGGCCGCGGTCTCGGTCAACCTCGACGTGTGGCTGCGCGGCCCGTTCCGCAGCTGGGACGACGTCGCCCCGGGGCTGACCGAGCAGCTCCGCACACCCGTCCGGACCTCGCTGCTGCACCAGGACGCCCGGGACGAGCACGCCCTCGACCTCCCGGAGCGCGACCTCGCGGCCGTCACCGTCCCCACCCTGGTCGGGATCGGCCTGCTCGACGTCCCCGACTTCCAGGACATCTCCCGCCGGTACGCGGCCGGTATCCCCGGCGCCGCCCTGGTCGAGTTCCCGACGGCGGCCCACCTGATCTCGCTCGACGCCCCCGCCGAGCTGCTCGCGGCCCTGCTCCCCTTCCTGAAGGCGAACGACCCGACCGCCTAGACTCAGCGGGTGTCTGTCGTGTCGCGGGTGGTCGGGTCGCCGTGGTTCCGGTTGGGGGCGCTGCTCGCGGTGCTCGGGGCGGCGGCCGGGTCGTTGCTGCTCTGGAGCCCGACCGAGCTGCTCCGGGAGGGCGTGCCGGCCCCGGTCTTCCTGCTGGTCTACGCGCTGGCGACGCTCGCCTTCGTACCGAAGCCAGCGCTGAACGGGGCGGCGGGCCTGGTGCTCGGCACCGCCCTGGGGGTGCCGGTGGCGGTGGCCGCGACCACGCTCGGGGCACTGCTGGCGTTCTGGCTCGGCCGGGCGCTGGGACGGGACGCGGTCCGGCCGCTGCTGCGCGGGAAGGTCGCCTCGGCGCTGGACCGGCGGCTCAGCGAGCAGGGCTTCCGCAGCATGCTGCTGGTCCGGGTGATCCCGGGCGTCCCGTTCCAGGCCGCCAACTACGCCGCCGCCTTCTCCGGCGTCCGCACCCTGCCCTACACCGCGGCGACCGCGCTCGGCGTGGCCCCGGGCACCGCCGCGTACGTGATCGCCGGGGCCAACGCCGACGACCCCGGCTCCCCGGCCTTCCTGATCTCGGCCGCGCTGATCGTGATCATGTGCCTCTTCACCCTGGTCGCCGGCTGGCGGGCCTGGCGCCGGAGGCCGTCCGCCACGGCTTCCCCCGCGCCGTCTCCCACGACGTCCCCCGCGCCGTCCCCCGGCCGGGGCAACGCCCCTGACGACCCGTCTAATTCGCTGTCCGTTGTCGGTCCGGTCCGCCAGGATGACTGTCCATGAGCACCACGGCCCACCCGATCCCCCCGTACGCCGCCGACGAGACGGCCATGCTGACCGCCTGGCTCGACTTCCACCGCGCCACGCTCGCCCGCAAGTGCGAGGGGCTGGGCGCCGAGCAGCTCCGGCTCCGCTCGGTGCCGCCGTCGAGCCTCTCGCTGCTCGGCCTGGTGCGCCATCTGGCGGAGGTGGAGCGGTACTGGTTCCAGCACATCCTGCTCGGTGCCGAGTTCGACGCCGTGCACTGGACCGAGCAGTACCCCGACGGCGACTTCGACCTGGTCGACACCGCCGAACCGGCCGAGGACTTCGCCCGCTGGCGGGCGCAGATCGCGCTGGCGCAGCAGGCGGCCGCCGGGCTGCCGCTGGAGACGGTGGGTCAGCAGCCGCGCCGGGGCGAGCAGGTGACGCTCCGGTGGATCCTGGTCCACATGATCGAGGAGTACGCCCGGCACAACGGACACGCCGATCTCCTCCGCGAGCTGATCGACGGCACGACCGGCGACTGAAACGACCGAATCCGTTACAGGACTGTTGACGAACAGTCAACTGTGGCCTGACGCACACCGATATGGTCTACGCGCGGAACCGTACGGCGAGCTGCGGCGTCGCAGGAGATGCCCGGAAAATCCGGGTTGTCCCGCGAGCCACGCCCCGCACGGCGGTCGCGAACGGGCACCGAAGCGGTGATCAGTGCGATACTCGGACAGTTCCGACGGATGGATGACGCGTCAAGAAGACGTGGTCGCCCGGGGGGACGAGTTCGGGACGAGACAGGGAGGCGCGGCATGGGAGCACTTCGCGACGAGCACCACAACGGGTGGCTGATGCCCTCCGGCAACTACCCCGCCGCGGTCTACGAGGATTCGTGGCCCACCCAGGAGTCGGCGATGGCCGTCCCCGCCCCGGCGAAGATCGTCTCGCTGAAGCCGACCGGCTTCGAGGCGGCCCGCACCGTCGGCGAGCACATCCGCGCGGGCGTGCCGGTGGTCATGGACGTCACCGAGATGACCGACGCCGAGGCCAAGCGGATGGTGGACTTCGCTTCCGGTCTGGTCTTCGGCACCCAGGGCGGCATCGAGCGGATCGCCCGCCGGGTCTTCCTGCTCACCCCCGCCGACGTCGAGGTGATGGTGATCGACCGCCCGCTCGACGAGACCGGCTTCTACAACCAGAGCTGAGCAGCACTACGGGCTAGGCCCGGAATGACCCTTGAGGTCGTTCCGGGCCTTTTTTGCGACCCGGCGTGAGATTCCGATGAAAAGAATGAGACATCCATGTCTCATGTGAGGTAGGGTCGGCGCATGGCCACCGACCGTGACTCCGTTCTCGAAGCCGCCGTCGGCGTGCTCTCCCGCCGTCCCACCGCCCACCTGGACGAGATCGCCCGGGCCGCCGGGATCAGCCGGGCCACCCTGCACCGGATATTTCCCGGCCGGGAGGCGCTGATCCGCGAGGTCGGTGCGCTCGGCCTGCGCAGGTTCGCCGCCGCGCTGGACACCGCGGACCTGGAGTCCGGCGACCCCCAGGCGGCGCTGCGCCGGCTGGTCGACGCGGTCGTCCCCGACGCGGCGCTCTGCGCCTTCCTCGCCGGGGAGAACCAGCTCTTCGACGACCCCGGCATCAACGAGCTCTGGGAGATCCAGGACGCCCGGGTCCGGGCCCTCTTCCTCCGCGGCCAGCAGCAGGGCGTGTTCCGGGTCGAACTCTCGGCCGGCTGGCTCAGCGAGGCCTTCTTCGACCTGGTGGCCGGCGTCGGCTGGGCCGTCCAGGACGGCCGCCTCGCCCCCCGTGACAGTGCCTACTCGCTCGCCGAGCTCTTCCTCGGCGGCGCCCTCAGGAGCCCTGAACAATCATGAGCACCACCCTCCGACCCGCCTCCAGGCAGCGCTGGGTCGGCCTCGCCGTCCTGGTGCTGGCGGTGACCCTGGTCGCGCTCGACGCGACCGTCCTCTCGCTCGCCCTGCCCTCGATCAGCGAGACCCTCCACCCCAGCGGCACCCAGCTGCTCTGGATCGGCGACAGCTACTCCTTCGTCCTGGCCGGGCTGCTGGTCAGCATGGGCGCGCTCAGCGACCGGATCGGCCGCAAGAAGCTGCTGCTGATCGGCTCCACCGCCTTCGGCGCCGCCTCCCTGCTGGCCGCCTACGCCCCCAGCGCCGGCTGGCTGATCGTGGCCCGGGCCCTGCTCGGTGTCGCGGGCGCCACCATCATGCCCTCCACCCTCTCGCTGATCCGCAGCCTCTTCCCGGACGCCCGGGAGCGGGCCACCGCGATCGGCATCTGGGGCGCGGGCGCCACCGCCGGCGCCGCGCTCGGCCCGGTGGTCGGCGGCGTGCTGCTGGAGCACTTCTGGTGGGGCTCGGTCTTCCTGCTCAACCTGCCGATCCTGGCCCTGCTGCTGGTGCTCGGCGCCTGGCTGCTGCCGGAGTCCAAGGACCCCAACCCCGGCCGCTGGGACGTGCTCAGCGTGCTGCTCTCGCTGTCCGGTGTGATCGCCGTGGTCTACGCGATCAAGGAGGCCGCCGCGGGCGGGCTCGGGCACTGGCCGGTGCCGGTCACCTTCGCCCTCGGCGCCCTCGCGCTGACCGTCTTCGTCCGGCGCCAACTCCGGCTGGAGACGCCGCTGCTGGACGTCCGGCTGTTCACCGACCGCAGGTTCACCGCGGCCGTGCTCGGCTCGCTCGCCTCGCTGATCGGCCTCTCCGGTGTGATCTTCTTCATGTCGCAGTACCTCCAACTGGTACGCGGCTACTCCCCCCTGACGGCCGGTCTGGCCGAGCTCCCCGCCTTCCTCGGCGCGGTGGTCGGCGGCCTGCTCACCGCCCGGCTGGCCCGCCGCGCGGGGGCCAGGGCCACCCTGGTCGGCGGCCTGCTGGTGATGGGCCTGGGCATCGCCGTGCTCGGCTGGGTCAAGCAGGACAGCAGCTACCTGGTCCTCGGCATCTCCTTCCTCGCCGTCGGCGCCGCCGAGGGCATCGTCTACACCCTCTCGGCCGACCTGGTGCTCACCGCCGCGCCCGCCGACCGGGCCGGTGCCGCCTCGGCGGTCTCCGAGACCGCGTACGAGCTCGGCACCGCGCTGGGCATCGCCCTGGTCGGCTCGGTGGTGACCGCCGTCTACGCGGCCTCCCTGGTCGCCCCGGCCGGGACCGACCCGGCGGTGGCGGCGCAGGCCGAGGAGTCGATCGGCAACGCGGTCGAGGCCGCCGGCGCCCTGCCCGGGCCGCTCGGCGACCAGCTCGCCGCCGCCGCCAGGACCGCCTTCGTGCACGGGATGAACATCGCCGCCTTCATCGCGGCGGCACTGCTGCTCGGCGCGGCCGCGTTCTCCTGGTACCTGCTCCGCCGCCGGGCCGGTGACACCAGCTCGGCGGACCGGCCCACCGAGCTGGTGCACTGACCCCGGCTCAGGCCCGGGTCGGCTGCACCAGGGTGTGGCTGAGGTTGACGTGCCGGGGGCGGCTGACGGTGTAGCCGATCAGGTCCGCGACGTCCTCGGCGCTCAGCACCGGCCCGGTCCGCATGGCCGTCCCGAGGTACGCCGCCAGCTCGGCGTTGTCGATGTGGCCGACGATCTCGGTGTCGGTCAGCCCGGGCTCCATCGCACTCACCCGGACCCCGCGCGGCCCGTACTCGGTCCGCAGCGAGGCGGACAGGTGGGTGACTGCCGCCTTGGTGGCGGCGTACACGGCGAAGGCCGGGAACGCCGTCCGGGCGGAGACCGAGGAGATGTTGACCAGGTCGGCCGCCCGGTCCTGCCCGCCGGCGGCCACCAGGTCCCCGCCGAAGGCGCGGATCACCCGCAGGGTGCCGGTGAGGTTGGTGTCGATCATGCGGGTCCACTCGTCCGACCGGCCCAGCTCGGCCGGGTTCGGCAGCGCCACCCCGGCGGCGTTGACCAGCAGGTCGACGCCGCCGAGGACCCGGTGGACGGTGGCGGCGGCCTGGTCGACCGACAACTGGTCGGTGATGTCGGCGGCCACCGCCAGCGCCGTACCGCCCTCGGCGGTGATCTTCGCGGCCAGCTCCTCCAGCCGGTCGGTGCGCCGCGCCAGCAGCGCCACCGCGGCACCGCCGGCCGCGAGCAGCCGGGCGGTCGCGGCACCGATGCCGCTGGCGGCTCCGGTGACCACGGCGGTACGTCCGGCCAGGGCGGGGTAGGTCATCTCGGTACGTCCTCGGGAGTCGGTGCGGGCGGCCCGCCGGGCGGCGGGCACGAGCTCCACCCTGGCTCCGGTCGGCCCGGCTGCCCAGGGCCGTTCCCGCCGTAGGTCCGGCAGGACCAGGCTCGGTTCGGCCGCGCGCCCTACGCTGTGGCCATGGAGAACGCACTGGGTGAGTTCCTGCGCTCGCGCCGCGCCCGCCTGCGACCGGAGGACCTCGGCCTGCCCAGCCACGGCCGCCGCCGGGTGCAGGGGCTGCGCCGGGAGGAGGTGGCCCAACTCGCCGGTGTGAGCGTGGACTACTACATCCGGCTGGAACAGGGGCGCCGCGGGCCCTCGGTGTCCGACTCGGTCCTCGGCGCGGTGGCCCGGGCGCTGGCCCTCGACGAGGTCGAGCGCCGCCACGTCTTCGACCTGGCCCGCCCGGCCGCGCCGCGCCCGTACCCGCAGCCGCCGGTCCGGGCCGGCCTGCGGGCGCTGCTGGCCGCGATGGACACGGCACCGGCGTTCGCGCTGGGCCACCGGATGCAGGTGCTGGCCTGGAACCCGCTGGCCGACGCGGTGCTGGGCTTCTCCGCCGTGCCGCAGGGCTACAACGCCGCCCGGCAGATCTTCCTCGACCCGGCTTCCACCGCGCTCTTCGCCCACTGGGGCGAGGTGGCCGCCGATGCCGTGGCCTACCTGCGGCTGGACGCGGGCCGCCGCCCGGACGACCCCGAACTCGCCGCCCTGATCGGCGAACTGTCGCGCCGCAGCGAGGAGTTCCGACGCCTCTGGGCGGTCCGGGAGGTCCGGGACAAGACCCACGGCCACAAGCTGATCCGCCACCCCCTGGTCGGGGAGCTGGCCTTCGGCTACGAGAGCCTGGTCCTCCCGGGCGACCCGGACGTCCTGGTGGTGGCCTACACCGCCGAGGCAAAGTCCGACACCGCCGCCCGCCTCGCCCTGCTGGCCAGCTGGACCGCCCGGCCCGTCCCTCAGCGGTAGTCGGGCTCCGTCCCGGCCCGGACCACCTTGCCATCCCTGGTCTGGCGCCTCCCCAGCGCCGGTCCGGCTCGCTGACCAGGTGCATGCCCCGGCCGCCTCGCCCTGCTGGAGGCCTGCCCCACCCCTCAGCGGTAGCGGTAGTCGAGCTCCATCTCGGCCCAGACCACCTTGCCGTCCCTGGTCTGGCGGGTCCCCCAGCGCTGGGCCAGCTCGCTGACCAGGTGCATGCCCCGGCCGCCCTCGTCCTCCTCGGCCGAGCTGCGGATCCGGGGCGCCTGGCTGCCCGAGTCGGCCACCTCGACGGTGAGCGTGCGGTCGCGGAACAGCCGCAGCCGCCGCGGTGCGTCGGCGTGCAGCAGGGCGTTCGTGACCAGCTCGCTGACCAGCAGTTCGGCGAAGTCGGACAGCGCCGTCAGGTCCCAGGCCTTGAGGGTGTCCCGGGTGAAGCGGCGGGCCAGGCTCGGGGCCGGGCCGACGCCGTCCAGCTGGAGGGTGGCGATCCGGTCCGCCGGGATCGGCAGCGCGCGCGCCATGATCATGGCGATGTCGTCCTCGGTGCCGTCCCGCACCAGCGCCGCCAGCGCCGCGTCGCAGCTCTCCTCCAGGGTCCGGCCCCGGCCGGCCAGGGTGTGCGAGAGCAGGCCGATGCCCTCGTCGATGTCCTGGCCCCGGCGCTCCACCAGGCCGTCGGTGTAGAGCGCCAGCAGGCTGCCCTCGCGGAGGGTGAACTCGGTGCTCTCGAACGCCACCCCGCCCACCCCGAGCGGGACGCCCGGCGGCAGGTAGAGCGCCCGCGCGGTGCCGTCGGGGGTGACCCGGATCGGCGGCAGGTGCCCGGCCGAGGCGACCGTGCAGGTGCCGTCCACCGGGTCGTAGACCGCGCAGATGCAGGTCGCGAACTGGCCCTCGCCGATGCCCGTCGCGGTCTCGTCCAGCCGGGTCAGCACCTGGTCCGGCGGCAGGTCCAGGGTGGCCAGCGTCCGTGCCACCGTGCGCAGCTGACCCATCGTCGCGGCGGCCCTGATGCCGTGGCCCATCACGTCGCCGACCACCAGCGCGACCCGTCCGCAGGACAGCGGCACCACGTCGAACCAGTCGCCGCCGACCTCGCTGACCACGCTGCTGGGCAGGTACCGGTAGGCGATCTCCAGGCCGATGGTGCGGTGGATCTCCTGCGGCAGCAGGCTGCGCTGCAGGGTCAGCGCGGTCTCCCGCTCGCGCCGGTACAGCCGGGCGTTGTCGAGCGCGATGGCGGTCCTGGCGACCAGCTCCTCCGCCAGCGCCACGTCGGCGGCGGTGAACGGCTCGGGGTTGCGCATCCGGACGAACTCCGAGCCGCCGAGCACCATGCCCCGGGCCAGGATCGGCACCATCAGGTAGGAGTGGATGCCCGCCTTGACCCCGGGCCCGACCCGGTCCGGCTCGTTGACCAGGGCCGCCAGCACCTTCTCGTCCACGTGCGGGCGCAGCAGCGGCCGGCCGCTGCGCAGGCACTCGGTGTAGACCCGCTTGGAGTCGTACTCCGAGGTCGCCCCGACCGCGTCCGCGGTGCCGGTCATGCCGGACTCGTACGCCTCGCCGACCGCGACCGCGCGCAGCAGGACTCCCCGGTCGGGCTGGAGGTGTGACGGTTCCTCACCCAGCAGCACGGGCTCCAGCAGGTCCACCGTGGCGAAGTCAGCGAACCTCGGGATGACCGCCTCGATCAGCTCCTCGGCGGTGCGCTTGAGGTCGAGCGTGGTGCCGATCCTGGCGGTGGCCTCGGCCAGCAGGGCCAGCCGCTCCTGGGCCCGGGAGGCCCGGGCCTCGGCCTGGAACCGCTCGGTCACGTCGATGATCG
Source organism: Kitasatospora sp. NPDC002040 (assembly GCF_040296785.1). Taxonomy (NCBI): domain Bacteria; kingdom Bacillati; phylum Actinomycetota; class Actinomycetes; order Kitasatosporales; family Streptomycetaceae; genus Kitasatospora; species Kitasatospora sp. NPDC002040. Next base: position 54,196 of record NZ_JBEOXV010000023.1, read on the forward strand.
AGGAGCTGACCCCGAGCACCCGGCCGGTGGAGTCCTCCAGCCGGAAGTAGGAGGCGGACCAGGCCCGGTCCCGGCGCGGGTCGCCGGGGGTGCGGCCGTGCGAGCGGGCGTCCACCACGGGCCGGCCGGTGGCCAGCACCTGGCGCATCACCGCCTCGATCTCGGTGCTGTTGATGCCCGGCAGCACGGCGCCGATCGGCCGCCCGAGGTGTTCCTCCACCGGCAGGCCGTTGATCCTGGCCAGCGCGTCGTTCAGCCGGACGTAGCGCAGCTCGGTGTCGTACACCGCCATGCCGATCGGCGACTGGGTGAAGATGCCGTCCAGGACCGCGAGGTCGCCCTCGACCTGGCGCAGCGAGCCGACGTCGGAGGCGGTGGCCAGCAGCAGCCGGGCGCCGCCGGGGCCGACGATCGGGTAGGTGCGGAACTCCAGCTCCACCCGGCGGCCGTCCCGGTGCCGGATCGCGGAGACCCCGGACCAGCCCGTGCCGGACATGATCCGGCCGAACAGTTCGAAGACCGCGGCCCGGTCCTCCTCGGGCACCAGGAGCTGGCCGACGTAGCGGCCGACCGCCTCCTCGGCGGTGTAGCCGGTGAGGCCCTCGGCGTCCTCGCTCCAGTGCAGGATCCGGCCGTCGCCCTCGATCATGGCGGTCGCCAGCGGGACCAGCCGGTGCCCCTCCGGACGCGTGGAAGCGGCACCCGCCGCTGGGCCGGTGCCGTCCGGGACGTTGCGCTCGCTGCCTTGCATGATCAGGGGATCACCTGTCAGGTACCTTCCCCGGTGGGGCCGGGGCGAATCGGCTTCCACCAGACTGCACGGCGGTGGAGAGGGCGGCTACTGCTGGTCCGTCAGGTGGGGTAACACCGTGGGGACGGCTGAGCCTCTCAGGTGATCAGGACGGCGTCCAGGGTTTTGGCCCACTGGCGGACGACTCCGGCCCGGCGGGGCCCGTCGTCGGTGAGCAGATTGGCCAGCCCGAGGCCGCGCGCCAGGTCCAGCGTCGCCTGCACGGTCTCCCTGGCACCGGGGTGGGACTCGTCCGCGCCGAGGAACTCGACCGCCGCCCGGTGCGCCTCCCGGCCGAGGTGGTTCTCCAGCGCGACGATCCGCTCGCGCAGCACCGGCTCGGTGGCGGCCGCCACCCACAGGTGCAGCGCGGCCCGGAACAGCGGGCCGGTGTAGAGCCGGACGATCAGCTCGACCACGGCCTCGGTGCGGGCCGTGCCCGGTGGCGGCAGCCGCTCGGTGTCGGCCCGGACGGCGGCCAGCCGCTCGTCGGTGACGTACTCGACGGCGGCGGTGAACAGGTCCTCCCGGGTCGGGAAGTGGTGCTGGGCCGCGCCCCGGGTGACCCCGGCCCGCTCGGCCACCACCGCGACCGTGCTGCCGTTCCAGCCCAGCTCGGCCAGGCACTCCACGGCGGCCTCCAGCAGCCTCCGGCGGGTGGCGCGACTGCGGTCCTGCTGCGGGGTACGAGCGGACTGGGTGGTCATACCGGCCTTTCTCCGTTGCCTCGGGCCGTGCTGCCCGGGGCGCGGGCACCGCGATCCCGCCGATCCTGCCAGACCGGCGGGGCCGCGGGCGGCTCAGGTGCGGTCGCGCAGTTGGCGGCGGAGGATCTTCCCGGCCGCCGACTTGGGCACCGCGTCCACGAACTCGACCGCCCTGACCTTCTTGTACGGCGCCACCCGCCCGGCCACGAAGTCGGCGACCTGCTGCTCCGTCAGAGCGCTGCCGGGGGTGCGGACCACGAAGGCCTTGGGCCGCTCCTCGCCGTCCGCCCCGGTCACGCCGATCACGGCGGCGTCGGCGACGTCCGGGTGGGTCAGCAGCAGCGCCTCCAGTTCGGCGGGGGCGACCTGGTAGCCCTTGTACTTGATCAGCTCCTTCACCCGGTCCACCACGAACAGGTAGCCGCGCTCGTCCACCACGCCGACGTCGCCGGTGTGCAGCCAGCCGTCCGGGTCGATCATGGCGTCGGTCTCGCTCTGGCGGCCGAAGTACCCCTGCATCACCTGCGGCCCCCGGAACAGGATCTCGCCCCGCTCTCCGGCGCCGAGCTCGGTGCCGGAGCCGTCCAGCGCGATGATCCGCAGCTCGGTGGAGGCGACCAGCCGGCCGACCGTCCCGGGCGGCGGGTCCAGGTCGTCCAGCGGCACCACGTGGGTGACGGGCGAGAGCTCGGTCATCCCGTAGCCCTGGTGGATCCGGTCCAGGCCGAGCCGGGCGGCGGCCGCGGCGGCGAGCTCGGCGTCCAGCGGGGCGGCGGCGCTCAGCACGTAGCGGATCGAGGACAGGTCGAAGCTGTCGACCAGCGGGTGCTTCGCCAGCGCCAGCACGATCGGCGGGGCCACGAAGACGCCCTCGATCCGCTGGTCCTGGATCGTGCGCAGGAACTGCTCCAGGTCGAACCTCGGCAGCACCACCACGGTCGAGCCGCACCGCAGCGGGTGGTTGAGCAGCGCGCTCAGTCCGTAGATGTGGAAGAACGGCAGTACCGCCAGGATCCGCTCGCCCCGTCCGGTGGCGTGCACGGAGTCGGTCTGCACCAGGTTGCTGCTGATGTTGCGGTGGCTCAGCATCACGCCCTTGGGCAGCCCGGTGGTGCCGCTGGAGTACGGCAGCACCGCGATGTCGGTGGCCGGGTCGATCGCCGGGGCGGGCTCGGGGCCGGTGCAGGCGGTCAGGTCGGCCAGCGAGCGGTGGCCCTCGGCCTGGTCGCAGACGAAGATCTCGGCGATCGGACTCCCCTCCGCCGCAAGCGACTTGGCCGCCTCGGTGGCGACCGGGAGGAAGTACGAGACGGTGACGATCCAGCGCGCCCCGCTGTCGCGGAGCTGCCCGGCCAGCTCGGCCGCGGTGGTGAGCGAGCTGACCGTGGTGACGGTGGCGCCCGCCCGGGTGGCGCCGTAGAAGGCGATCGGGTAGGCGACGGTGTTCGGGCTGTAGAGCGCGATCACGTCGCCCTTGCGCACCCCGGCCTCGGCCAGCCCCGCCGCGAACCGGCGGCTGGCGCCGTCCAGTTGGGCGTAGCTGATGGACTGTCCGGTGACACCGTCGACCAGCGCGGGTAGGTCCGCGTGCGCGGCGATGCCGCCGAGCACCGCGTCGTGGATCGGCAGGTCGAGCGGCTCGATGTCGGGGTAGTCGCTGCGGAACGCCATGCATGCCTCCGGGGCGGACGCTGGGTGGAGCGGGCTCCCCCAGGGTGACGGCTGGCGGCCGCCACCGACAGAGTGCCGACACGGCTTCCCGGTCAGACCGGGTCGAACGCCTGCGGGTAGACGAAGTCGCCGCGCAGGGACGGCCGGTAGGCGGCCAGCGGACGCACCTGGAAGAACCGGCCCCAGGTCGGGTCGGGGGCGGCGATGCCGTACTCGGTGCTGGGCCGGAAGCCGTACCGGCCGTAGTACTCGGGGCTGCCCAGCAGGGCCACCAGCGGCTCCCCGAGGGCGTCCGCCCCGCCGATCACGGCGTGCACCAGCGCCAGGCCCACGCCGCGCCGCTGGTGCGCCGGGAGCACGCTGATCGGGCCGAGCCCGACCACCGGCTCACCGTCCACCCGGGCCCGGCTGCACACCACGTGGCCGATCACCGCACCGTCCGCGCCGATGGCGACCATCGACAGCTCCGGCATCCAGGCGGGGCCGGCCCGCAGTCGGTCGAGCAGCGCGGCCTCCATCGGCTCCAGGGTCTCGCTCCTGGCGAAGGCGACCACGGTGACGGCACGGACGGCGGCCGTGTCGGCGGGGGTTTCTCGTCTGATCAGCACCGGCCCAGTGTGGGCTCAGCACCCGTGCCGCGCAACGGAGTTACCGCCGTCCGACGACCGCCGCCGAGCCGGTGCGGACCGGACCGGAACCGATTGATTGCGTATCCGGATCTTGCCCGCCCGGATGGCGGCGGCGCCCCCCGCCGTCCTAGATTCCAGGTGTCGCCGACCGGACGTGCGGGAACAGCAGGGGACCCCTGACGCCGCCTCGGTCGTCGGTACCGTGCCCGGGGAAGCGGGCCGAGCCGAGCGCGCCCCCTTCCGGCTCACCCTGCCGACCGGCGACGCGGTCCGCCTCCCGGGAACCGGCCGTACGCGGCCCTCCACCGGTTGGCACGCGGGCTCCTCCGCCTCCCCGGGCACGCCTCTTCCGTGACCCTCCCCCATGCCGGTGTGTACGGCCACGCCGCCCGGTCCGTCAGCAGCCCGCGCCCGGGGCCGGCCGGCGTACCGGCCACCCCGGTCCCTGCCCGGGTGGGACAATCAGCGGGTGTTCGACGGGGCACGCAGGATGCGTCACGCGTCCGTCCCGCGCGCTCGGGCGCCGCGTGCCACCGGCGGTCCCGGGGCCGAGAGCGAGAAGGCAAGGCATGAAGACGACGGACGACACCGGCTGGCCGGCCGTGCTGCGTCGCGGCCTCGCCCCGGCCGGAGCCGGGCCGGTGCTCCTGCTGGTGGAGGGCGCCGCCGGAACGGGGAAGAGCCACCTGCTGGCCGGGCTCGGCGCCCTGCCCGAGGCGGCGGACGCGACCCTGGTACGCGGGCGGTGCGGAGCCGCGCGGCCGCAGTGGCCCGAGCTGCCCCGGGAGGGCCCGGTGCTGCTGCTGGTGGACGACGTGCACCGGGCGGACCGGCGGGAGCGGGAGTGGCTGCGCGGGCTGCTGACGGATCCGTGGCCCGGCCTGGCGGCCGTGCTCGCGTACCGTCCCGAGGAACTGGCCCTGGCCGGACTGCCGTTGGGGGCACCGGCGGTGGGGTACCCGCCCGAGCTGACGGTGCTGCGCCACCGGACGACCGGCTGGGACGAGGAGCGGGTGCGGCTGGCAGTGGCGCGCAGCGCGCCCGGTGAGCAGTGGACGGACGAGGCGCTCGCCCGGCTGTACGAGGTCACCGGGGGCGTGCCCCAGGTGGTCGTCGACCTGCTGGCGGCCGTTCGCGTGAGCCCGGGCGGGCAGCGCACGGCCGAGGACGTGGACGCGGCCGGCGTCCCGGTGCGCCTCGCCGAACTGGTCCTCGGCCGGACCGCCGCGCTCCGGCCCGCGGACCGGCCGATCGTCTGGGCGGCCGCGGTGCTGGCGGAGCCCGCAGGGCGGCACGAACTGGTCGCCGTGTCCGGACTCGGTGCGGAGCGCGGCCGGGAGGCGCTGCTCGCCGCACTGGCGGGCGCCGCGCTGACGGACCTCGCGGAGGGCCGCTACGGGCTGCCCGTCCCGCTCGCCGCGTCCGCCGCCGGCGCTGCCGTGCCCGGTCCGCTGCGGGAGGAGATGCACGCGCGGGCCGGGGCGGCCCTGGCCCGCAGGGAGCCGGTGCCGTGGGACGCCGTGGCCGGGCACCGCAGGGCGGCCGGCCAGGTCCGCGGCTGGTTGGAGGCCGTGGAGCGGGCCGCCAGGGACGCCGCGGAGGCGGGCCGCCACCAGCACGCGATCGGCCTGCTGGAGGAGACCCTCGCCTCCTCCCGGGTCCCGCCGCGGGTCCGGGCCCGGCTCGCCCCGCTGCTGGCCGGCAGCGCCGTGGTGGCCCTGCGTTCGGACCAGACCGTCGAGGTGCTGACCCAGCTCGTCCGGGACCCCTCGCTGCCCGTCACCGTACGCGGCGAGCTGCGGCTGGACCTGGCGCTGATGCTGTGCAACCAGCTCGGCAGGTTCTCCGTCGGCTGCCAGGAACTGGCGCTCGCCGCGACCGAGCTGCACGACACCCGCCCCGACCTGGCCGGCCGTGCGATGGCCGCGCTGGCGTTCCCGTACTGGCCCGCCCCGTCCATCGACACGAACCGGGACTGGCTGCGCAAGGCCGTCGCGGCCGCCGACGCGAGCGGGAGCGACGCCACCCGGGCGGCCGTGCTCACCAACCGGACCACCTTCGCGATGTGCTGCGGTGACCACGACGCCTGGGACCTCGTCCGGTCGCTGCCCACCGACAGCCCGGACCGGGCGGTCCGGCAGCACGCGGCGCGGGGCCTGTGCAACGCGGCCGACGCCGCGGTGTGGCTCGGTCTGTACCAGCGGGCGGAGGAGCTGCTGGCGGAGGGCCTCGACCTGTCCGCCGAGAGCGGCGCCCCGTACACCGAGCACACCGCGTTCGGCACCCGGCTGCTGGTGCAGTGGTGGACCGGCCGTTGGGCCGGCCTGGCCGAGCGGTGCGAGCGGTTCGTGGCCGCCACCGCCGACATGCCCCTGATCGCCTCGGACGCCCGCATGGTGCTGGGCCTGCTCGCCTTCGGGCAGGGCGACTGGGGTGCGGCGGTCGGCTGGCTGTCCGGCCAGGAGTCGATCGGGCCCGAGAACCTGCCCGCGCCGCTGGCCGCCACCGTGTCGGGCGCGCTCGTCCGCCTGGCGCTGGCCCGCCAGGACCTGCCCGCCGCCGCCGAGCAGGCCCGCGCGGCCTGGTCCGACGTGGCCCGCAAGGGCGTCTGGGCCTGGGCGGCCGAGCTCGCCCCCTGGGCGGTGGAGGCGGTCGCCCGCGCGGGCGACCTGCCGGGCGCCCGCGCCATGGTGCGGGACTTCGGCCGGGGAGTCGAGGGGCGCGAGATCCCGGTCGCCGCTGCCGCGCTGCTGTGGAGCCGGGCCGCGCTGGCGGAGGCCGAGCACGAACCGGTCGAGGCCGCCCGGCTGTACCGGGAGGCGGCCACCGCCTACGCGGCGCTGCCCCGGCCGTACGCCCGCGTGCTGACCCTGGAGGGCGCGGCCCGCTGCCTGCTCGGGGCACGTCCCGAGCCGCCCGAGGGGGCGCCGGCGCAGGACGCCCCGGCGGATGGCGGGACGGAGCGACTGGTCGCCGAACTGGAGGACTGCACCGAGCAGTTCAACGACCTCGGCGCCGTCTGGGACGCCGCCCGCACCCGCGCCCTGCTGCGCACCGTCCAGCCCGCGAAGAAGGGCCGCCCACCGGGTCGGCCCTCGCACGCGGACGAGCTCTCGCCGCGCGAGAGCGAGGTGGCGGAACTGGCCGGCGCCGGGCTGACCAACCGTGAGATCGCGGCGACCCTGCACCTGTCCCCCCGGACCGTCGAGCAGCACATCGCCCGCGCCATGCGCAAGACCGGCACCCTCTCCCGCCACGACCTCGTCCGGCGCCGTCGCTGACCGCTCGGACCTCGCCGCCGTGGGTGGAGCGCGATCCCGGGTGGGACGCCGGGATTAAACAGGTATGCCGGTTGTCCCCGACCCGTATGTTTCCCCGCGCCGTCGCCGCCTACGGTGGCCCCAGCTGGCAGAACGGGCTCCGGTCCGTACCCGGAGCCCCCGCCCACCACGAGGCCCCCGGGCCCGGTCAGCCCCGACCGACCGGTGCGACCGAGGGAGACGACGTCGTGGAGCAGCCCTACTACCAGGTCAACGTCCCCATCGGAGATTCCGCCCGGCCCGGGCAACGCGGCTTCCACCTCCTCACCGGCGTGGCCGGCACCGGAGCGCAGGCACTGCAGTTGGCGCGCGAGACGTGTGAGGCGGCGCTCGCCGCGCAGGAGGCCGGTGATCCGATCCCCCGGCGCGGCCCCGACGGCTGGGGTGCGCGCGGAGTGCGCCCCGGTTGGACGTTCGACTGGCCAGCGGCCTCGGTGACGCCGTGGGACTGCACCGGCCTCGCCCGTCCGTACGACTCGTCGGTCCGCACCCGCCCGGGGGCCGTCGTCAGCTCCGAGCCCGGTACCGGCCATCTGCCGTCGACCGGACCCGTCGGTGACAGGTGAGGCGAGGACACGGCGGACGCTCGGCCGGCCGGGTCGTCGGTCAGGTGAGCAGCCAGGCCCTGAAGTCGGCGTCGTAGCGGGAGTTGATGGTCTGCTTGAGGTACGTGCGCGCCGCCTGCCAGTTGCCGGTGCGGTAGTAGCCGAGCACCTTCGCCACGTCGGCCGGCCGCTGCTCCATCAGGTAGTAGACGGCCAGGTAGCCCCAGGCGTAGATCCGGTTCTGGTCGTCCTGCTGGGTGGTGTCGAACAGCGTGCTCAGCGCGTAGGTCTGCTTGCGGGCCTCACCGGCGGCCCAGGTGTTCTGCTTGCCGAGGTAGCCGTACGAGACGTACTCCGCCAGGCCCTCGATCCACCACAGGGTGGGGGTCGAGATGTTGGCGTTCCAGTCGCCGTACATGTCGTACCGGCCGTCGAGGTAGTGCGTGTACTCGTGGTTGAGGTTCTTGATGGTGAACGCGGACAGCGTGTCGTCCCGGTAGGTGACGAAGCGGGCCTGGTTGCCGGAGACGGCCGGATTGCCCTCCATGTACACCCCGCCCCCGCTGGTGTTGGCCCCGAACAGGTAGCCGGCCAGCCGCACGTACTCGGAGCGGGAGTCGAACACGTCGACCTCCAGCTGCGTGTTCACGTCGTAGGCCACCGGCTTCCCGCTGTCCTTGACGACCTGGTGGAAGTAGGCGTCCTGACCGGCGAGCGAGGTGCAGATGGCCTGGAGCTGCTGGGTGGTCATCCGCTGCGCCTTGATCCGCAGGGCACTGCTGCAGGTGTAGCTGACGGGCAGATACGCGTCGGCGCCCTGGGCCGCGGCCGGAGCGGGCGCGGCGGTGCGGACGGCGGGCAGGGCGGGACCGGCAGGACCGGCGAAGGCCGGGACAGCGGCGGAGGATGCGGTACGTGCCGACGCCGGAGCGACGACGAGGGCCGGGGCGGCGCTCAGCGCCAGCACCGCGACTGCGGCCTTCACCAGCGACCGGCGGGCCGAGACTGCGGACATGGTTCTCCTTCGAGGTGGGGGCGGCCGACCCGGGTGGGGCCGTGGTCGGCGCACGGGGCAGGGCGGTACGGGCCGCCGAGTGGTTGAACTGTGCTGGGCCCCGGGATGCGCGGACAATGCGGTACGGCCGGAATCCGGATACGCAAAGAACGGGGCGGTGGACCCGCCCGGGCAGCGCCCGCCCGGGGCTCCTCGGCGAGTTCCGGCTCGACTCCGACGTCCGACAACCGCGCGGCGGAGCCTGCGTGTTGAGGCGGCTTGCCAACGGAAGAGCCCAGCTGACCCGGTGCGGGTCAGCTGGGCGCAGGTGCTGAACTCGGAGCAACTGTCCTTGGGAACCACGGCGCTGAACCTGCCGTCGCCGAACAGCGGCCGGCGGGCCGTCAGTAGGAGCGCGGCAGGCCCAGGGTGTGCTGGGCCACGTAGTTGAGAATCATCTCCCGGCTGACCGGGGCGATCCGGCTGACCCGGGTGGCGGTGAGCAGGGCGGCCAGGCCGTACTCCTGGGTCAGGCCGTTGCCGCCGAGGGTGTGCACGGCCTGGTCGACGGTGTGGCAGGCGGCTTCGGCGGCGGCGTACTTGGCCATGTTGGCGGCCTCGCCGGCGGCCGCGTCGTGGCCCTGGTCGTAGAGCTGGGCGGCCTTCAGCATCATCAGGCGGGCGAGTTCGATCTCGATCGCGCACTGGGCCAGCGGGTGCGCGATCGCCTGGTGGGCGCCGATCGGGCTGTCCCAGACGGTCCTGGTGCGGGCGTAGTCGGTGGCGGTGGCGAGGGCCTGCCGGGCCAGGCCGAGGGCGAAGGCGGCGGTCATCACCCGCTCGGGGTTGAGCCCGGCGAAGAGCTGCTCCAGGCCGGCGTCCTCGGCCCCCACCAGGGCCTCGGCGGGCAGCCGGACGTCGTCCAGGAAGACCTGGAACTGCTTCTCCGCGGTGAGCAGTTCCATCGGGATGGCCCGGTACTCGAAGCCCGGGGTCTCGCGCGGGACCACGAACAGCGCGGGCTTCAGCCGGCCCGTCCTGGCGTCCTCGGTGCGGGCCACGAAGAGCACCGCGTCGGCGTGGTCGATGCCGGAGATGAAGACCTTGCGGCCGGTCAGCAGCCAGTCCTCGCCGTCCCGGCGGGCGGTGGTGGTGAGGCGGTGCGAGTTGGAGCCCGCGTCCGGCTCGGTGATGCCGAAGGCCATCCGGCGGCTGCCGTCGGCGAGGCCGGGCAGCCAGGCCAGCTTCTGCTGCTCGGTGCCGTAGCGGGCGATCACCGTGCCGCAGATCGCGGGCGAGACGATCATCATCAGCAGCGGGCAACCGGCTGCGCCGAACTCCTCCAGCACGATGGCCAGTTCGGTGATCCCGGCGCCTCCGCCGCCGTACTCGACGGGCAGGCTGACCCCGAGGTAGCCCGCCTTGCCCGCCTCGGCCCACAGCTCGTCGACGGGCTCGCCCGCGCGGGCCTTGCGGCGGAAGTACTCGGGGCCGTAGCGGCGGGCCAGGTCGCCGACGGCGCGGCGCAGGGCCTGGTGGTCCTCGGGTTCGACCGGGTTGAGCAGCGGTGCGGACATGGCGAAGGTCCCTTCCGTGCGGGTGGTGTGGTCAGTCCTGGGGCTGTACGACGGCCAGCAGGGTGCCGGGCTCGACCTGTTGGCCGGGGGCGACGCGCAGTTCGGTGAGCACACCGTCGGCCGGTGCGCAGACCCGGTGTTCCATCTTCATCGCCTCCAGCCAGAGCAGCGGCTGCCCGGCGGTGACGCGGTCGCCGGGAGTGGCGGCGGTGCGGGTGACGGTGCCGGGCATCGGGGCGAGCAGGGCGCCCGGGGTCGGCTCGGCGGTCGGCTCCGGGAGCAGGGGCAGTGCGGTCAGGGTGGTGGCGCCGGCGGGGGTGTCGAGATGGAGTTCGTCGCCGTACCTGGCGATCCGGTAGGTGTGGGTCCGGCCGTCGGCCCGCAGCGTGACCGACTCCGGTGCGGCCCGGACGAGTTCGACGCCCGGGTGGCCCTGGAGGCCGTCCCTGGTGAGCCGGTGGCGCACCTCGTGCTCGGTGCCGTCAGCGGCGCGGTAGCGGGTCACCTGGAGCTGGGACGGCAGGTTGCGCCAGCCGGAGCGGAACGGCGAGTCGCCGGTGCCGGCCAGCGCGGCCGCCAGCGCAGGCAGGGTGAGGTCCTCGCCCTTGGCCGCGAGGTCGTGCTCGGCCAGGAATCCGGTGTGCAACTCCCCGGCCAGGAAGGCCGGGTGGCGCAGCGCGGCGACCAGCAGGGCGCGGTTGCTGCCCGGGCCGTGGATCCGGGCCCCGCCGAGCGCGGTGGCCAGCAGCCGGGCGGCGGCGGACCGGGTGGGCGCCCAGGCGATCAGCTTGGCGAGCATCGGGTCGTAGTGCGGGCCGATCTCGCTCCCGTCGGCCGCGCCGGAGTCGAGGCGCAGGCCGGTGTCCCCGTGGCCGACGCCGAACTCGACCGAGACGCCCGGCACTTCGAGCAGGTGCAGGGTCCCGGTCCGGGGCTGCCAGTCCTGTTCCGGGTCCTCGGCGTACAGCCTGGCCTCGATCGCGTGGCCCCGGCTCGCGGGCGGTTCGGCCGGCAGTGCCTCGCCCTCGGCGATCCGGAGCTGGAGCGCGACCAGGTCAAGACCGGTGACGCACTCGGTGACCGGGTGCTCGACCTGGAGCCGGGTGTTCATCTCCAGGAACCAGCACCGCCCGTCCGGCGTGACCAGGAACTCGGCCGTCCCGGCGCCCCGGTAGCCGATCGCCCGGGCGGCGGCGGTCGCGGCCCGGTGCAGCTCGGCCCGGAGCGCATCTTCCAGGAAGGGTGCCGGGGCCTCCTCGATCACCTTCTGGTGCCGGCGCTGGAGCGAGCAGTCCCGGTCGCCGACCGCCCAGACGGTGCCGTGGGCGTCCGCCAGCAGCTGCACCTCGACGTGCCGTCCGGTCGGCAGGTAGGGCTCGCAGAACACCTCGTCGTCGCCGAAGGCGCGCGCCGCTTCGGCCCGGGCGGCGGCCAACGCCCCGGGCAGTTCCGCCAGTTCACGGACGATCCGCATCCCCCGACCGCCGCCGCCGGCCGCCGCCTTGACCAGCAGTGGCAGGTCGGCGGCGGTCGGCTCGGCGGGCACCGCGAGCACGGGCACACCGGCCGCCGCCATCAGGCGCTTGGCCGCGGTCTTCGACCCCATCGCGGCGATCGCCCCGGCGGGCGGTCCGATCCAGGTCAGCCCGGCGGCCTCCACGGCCCGGGCGAACTCGGCGCTCTCGGACAGGAATCCGTAGCCGGGGTGGACCGCGTCCGCCCCGACGGTGAGCGCGGCGGCGACCAGCAGGTCGGCCCGCAGGTAGGTCTCGGCGGCGGTGGCCCCGGGCAGCCGGACGGCGGTGTCGGCCTCCCGCACATGCAGGGCGTCCGCATCCGGGTCGGAGTGGACGGCGACGGTGGCGATGCCGAGGTCCCGGCAGGTCCGGAGGACCCGGCGGGCGATCTCGCCCCGGTTGGCGACCAGTACGGAGGTGATCATCGGCTAGGGCCTCTCTTTCGGGTCACGTCGGATGAGCGGGCGGCGTTGGGGTGCGTGCCTCGGCGGCGCCGAGGAGGGACATCGACCGACGAGAAGCCAACGAAGGGCCCCTCCTGCCCGTTGCCGGGCAAGGAGGGCACGTGCCCCGGGTCCCTTACATCCGGAAGACGCCGTAGCCGCGCGCGCCCTCGACCGGGGCGCTGTGGATCGCGGACAGGCAGATGCCGAGCACCGTGCGGGTGTCGCGGGGGTCGATGACCCCGTCGTCGTAGAGCCGGCCGGAGAGGAAGACCGGCAGCGACTCGGCCTCGATCTGCTGCTCCACCATGGCCCGGATGGTCGCGTCGGCCTCCTCGTCGTACGGCAGGCCCTTGGCCGCCGCCGACTGCCGGGCCACGATCGAGAGCACCCCGGCCAGCTGCTGCGGCCCCATCACCGCCGACTTGGCGCTCGGCCAGGCGAACAGGAACCGCGGCTCGTACGCCCGCCCGCACATCCCGTAGTGCCCGGCCCCGTAGGAGGCGCCGACCAGCACCGACAGGTGCGGGACCCGGCTGTTGGAGACCGCGTTGATCATCATCGCGCCGTGCTTGATGATGCCGCCCTGCTCGTACGCCTGGCCGACCATGTAGCCGGTGGTGTTGTGCAGGAACAGCAGCGGCCGGTCCCGCTGGTTCGCCAACTGGATGAACTGGGCCGCCTTCTGCGACTCCTCGCTGAACAGCACGCCCTGGGCGTTGGCCAGGATGCCGACCGGGTAGCCGTGCAGTTCGGCCCAGCCGGTCACCAGGCTGGGGCCGTAGCGCGGCTTGAACTCGTCGAAGTCGGAGCCGTCCACGATCCGGGCGATGACCTCGCGCGGGTCGAACGGCACCTTCAGGTCGTCCGGCACCAGGCCGAGCAGCTCCTCCTCCGCGTACTTCGGCGGGGCGGCGAACGGGTCGGGGTCCGGGCCGGCCTTGCGCCAGTGCAGGCGGTGCACGATCCGGCGGGTGATCCGGAGCGCGTCGTGCTCGTCCTCGGCCAGGTGGTCGGCCAGGCCCGAGGTGCGGGCGTGCATCTCGGCCCCGCCGAGCGACTCGTCGTCGGCCTCCTCGCCGGTGGCCATCTTCACCAGCGGCGGGCCGCCGAGGAACACCTTGGCCCGCTCCCGCACCAGCACGGTGTGGTCGGACATGCCCGGCACGTACGCGCCGCCGGCGGTCGAGTTGCCGAACACCACCGCCACCGTCGGCACCCCGGCGGCCGAGAGCCGGGTGAGGTCGCGGAAGAGCGCCCCGCCGGGGATGAAGATCTCCTTCTGACTGGGCAGGTCCGCCCCGCCGGACTCGACCAGGCTGACCAGCGGCAGGCGGTTGTGCAGCGCGATCTCGTTCGCCCGCAGCGCCTTGCGCAGGGTCCAGGGGTTGCTGGCGCCGCCGCGTACGGTCGGGTCGTTGGCGGTGATCACGCACTCGGTGCCCTCGATCACCCCGATCCCGGTGACCAGCGCGGCCCCGACCGGGTAGTCGCTGCCCCAGGCGGCCAGCGGGGACAGCTCCAGGAACGGCGAGCCCGGGTCGACCAGCAGCTCGATCCGCTCCCGGGCCGGCAGCTTGCCCCGACTGCGGTGGCGCTCCAGGTACTTGGGGCCGCCGCCGGCCAGTGCCTTGGCGTGCTCGGCGTCCAGCGCGGTGAGCTTGGCCAGCATCGCGGCACGGTTGGCGCGGTACTCGGGCCCGGCCGGGTCGAGGCGGGTGGGCAGGGTGGTCACAGCAGTTCCTCCGGGAGGTCGGCGTGCCGGGAGCGGAGCCACTCGCCGAGGGCCTTGGCCTGCGGGTCGAACCGGTGCTGGGCGGCGACGCCTTCGCCGAGCAGGCCGGTGAGGACGAAGTTGACCGCGCGCAGCTCCGGCAGCAGGTGCCGGGTGACCGGCAACTCCGCCGTCTCCGGCAGCAGTTCGCGCAGCCGCTGGACGGTCAGCTGGTGGGCCAGCCAGCGCCAGCCGAGGTTTGTACGGGCCCAGACGCCGAGGTTGGCGTCGCCGCCCTTGTCACCGCTGCGGGCGCCGAAGACCCGGCCGAGCGGCACCCGCCGGGTCGGGCCCGGGGGCAGCGGGGGCGGCAGCGGCGGGTCCTGGACCGGTTCCAGGGCGCGGGTGAGCGGGGCCGGCGGGATCGCCCGGCGGGTGCCGTCGGGGAGCAGCGCCCGGTGCGGGACGCCCGCCGCGTCGACGTACGCGGTCTCGAACACGCCGTAGGGGGCGGCCGGCCCGGGTGGCGCGGTGACATGGAAGCCGGGGTAGCCGGAGAGGCCCAGCTCGACGGCGGCCGTGCTCAGCGCCCGGCCCACCGCGTGCTGGTCCCGGTCCTTGACGGCGAGCCGGAGCAGCGCGGAGGCGGTCTCCTCGGTGCCGGCGTCCGGGTGGTCGGTCCTGGCCAGCGTCCAGCGCACCTCGGCGGCCCGGATCGAGCCTTCCAGTTGACGCCGGATCAGCTCCGCCTTGCGCTCGATCTCCAGTCCGGTGAGGACGAAGACCACCTCGTTCCGCCAGCCGCCCAGCCGGTTCAGCCCGACCTTGAGCGTCGGCGGCGGCGCCTCGCCGCGCACCCCGTCGATCCGGACCCGGTCCGGCCCTTCCTGCTCCAGCCGGACGCTGTCCAGCCGGGCCGTCACGTCGGGCCCGGCGTAGCGGGCGCCCGAAGTCTCGTACAGCAGCTGGGCGGTGACCGTCCCGACGGTGACCGCGCCGCCGGTGCCGGGGTGCTTGGTGATCACGCTGGAGCCGTCCGGGTGCAGCTCGGCGAGCGGGAAGCCGGGGTGGGTCACGTCGTGTTCGTGGAAGAAGGCGTAGTTCCCGCCGGTTGCCTGCGCCCCGCACTCCAGCACGTGGCCCGCCACCACCGCCCCCGCCAGCGCGTCGAAGTCGGTCGCGTCCCAGCCGAAGTGCGCGGCGGCCGCCCCGGAGACCAGTGCCGCGTCGGTGACCCGCCCGGTCACCACCAGGTCGGCCCCGGCCCGCAGGCACTCGGCGATGCCCTGCCCGCCGAGGTAGGCGTTGGCGGCGAGCAGCCCCTCGGGCAGGTCGGGCCGTCCGAGCAGGTCGTCCCCGTCCACCACGCCGAGCCGGACCGGCACGCCCTGCTTGGCCGCCAGCTCCGCGATCGCCTCGCCGAGCCGGACCGGGTTGAGCCCGCCCGCGTTGACCACGATCCGCACGCCCCGGTCGGCCGCCAGTCCGAGGCACTCCTCCAGCTGCCGCAGGAAGGTCCGGGCGTAGCCGAGTCCGGGGTCCTTCAGCCGGTCCCGGGCCAGGATCAGCATGGTCAGCTCGGCCAGGTAGTCCCCGGTCAGCACGTCCAGCGGCCCGCCGGTCAGCATCTCCCGCATCGCCCCGAAGCGGTCTCCGTAGAACCCCGAGGCATTTCCGATCCGCAGCACCCTGGCCTCCCCAGCCGGCTCCGCTCCGCCCACGGGCAGCAGCGTGACAGCCCGCCTGGCACAAATCAAGCACGCGTGCTTGTTATTAATTCCGGCCGGTGATGTCGAGAACCCGTGGCCTGCTCCGTCCCAGCGGTGAAGGCGGCCACAATGGGTCGCACCGGCAAGGAGGAAACACCATGGCCAAGTACCTGCTGCTCAAGCACTACCGGGGCGCCCCGGCGGCGGTCAACGACGTGCCGATGGACAAGTGGACGCCGGAGGAGATCTCCGCCCACATCCAGTACATGAACGACTTCGCCACCCGGCTCGAAGGCACCGGCGAGTACGTCGACGGCCAGGCGCTGGCCCCGACCGGGACCTTCGTCCGGTACGACGGCGAGGGCCAGCCGCCGGTCACCGACGGCCCGTTCGCCGAGACCAAGGACCTGATCGCGGGGTGGATGGTGATCGACGTCGACAGCTACGAGCGCGCGGTCGAACTGGCCGGCCAGCTGTCGGCCGCCCCCGGGGCCGGCGGCCGGCCGATCCACGAGTGGCTGGAGCTGCGCCCGTTCCTCGGCTCGCACCGCACCGTCACGGAGTGACCGGACCGATGGACGAGGCCCTGGTCCGGAGCCTCACCCCGGGCGTGCTCACCGTCCTCGTCCGCCGCGGAGCCGACTTCGCGGCGGCCGAGGACGCGGTGCAGGACGCACTGCTGCAGGCCGCCCGGGTCTGGCCGGCCGACCCGCCGAAGGACGCGAAGGGCTGGCTGGTCACGGTCGCCTGGCGCAAGTTCCTGGACGCGAGCCGCTCGGACGCGGCCCGCCGCCGCCGGGAGGACCTGCTGGACGAGGAACCGGCCCCCGGGCCCGCGCCCGGCGTCGACGACACGCTCCAGCTCTACTTCCTCTGCGCCCACCCGTCGCTGACCCCCGCGTCGGCGGTCGCGCTGACGCTGCGCGCCGTCGGCGGCCTGACCACCCGTCAGATCGCCGCCGCCTACCTGGTGCCCGAGGCCACCATGGCGCAGCGCATCAGCCGGGCCAAGCGCACCGTCGCGGGCGTCCGGTTCGACCGGCCGGGCGATGTCGCCACCGTGCTGCGGGTCCTCTACCTGGTCTTCAACGAGGGCTACTCCGGCGACGTCGACCTGGCCGCCGAGGCGATCCGGCTCACCCGGCAGCTCGCGGCCGCGGTCGACCACCCGGAGGCGGCCGGGCTGCTCGCACTGATGCTGCTCCACCACGCCCGGCGGGCCGCCCGGACCGCGGCCGACGGCAGCCTGGTGCCGCTGGCCGAGCAGGACCGCGGCCGCTGGGACACCGCGCTGATCACCGAGGGCGTCGCGGTCCTCCAGGCGGCGCTGGCCCGGGACCGGCTGGGCGAGTTCCAGGCCCAGGCCGCGATCGCGGCCCTGCACGCCGACGCGCCCGCCGCCGAGGAGACCGACTGGGTGCAGATCGTGGAGTGGTACGACGAGCTCGCCCGTCTGACCGACAGCCCGGTGGTCCGGCTCAACCGCGCGGTCGCCGTCGGGGAGGCGGACGGGCCCCGGGCCGGCCTGGCGGCGCTCGCGCAGCTGGACGCCGCCCTGCCCCGCCACACCGCCGTGGCCGCCTACCTGCACGAGCGCGACGGCGATCTGGCCATGGCGGCCCGGCTCTACGCCGAGGCGGCCCACCTGGCCGGCGACCTCGCCGAGCGCGACCACCTGACCCGCCGGGCCGCCCGGCTCAACACCCGGCTGCGCCCCTGACCGCGGCTCCCCCGGCTACTCGCTCCCGGCCTTGGGCACCCGGTAGGTCCGCACCGACCACTCCTGGAAGTGCCGTGCCTGGGCGATCAGTTCGCGGTACGCCGTCCCGGCCGCCCGGCTCAGCAGGTCCACCAGCGCGTCCTCGACCTCCTCCTTGCGCCAGGCCAGCACGTAGCGGACCCAGATCGGGGTTCCCACCAGCGGTTTGACCACCACTCCGGGCGCGGACGGGAAGGTGGCCTGCACCACCGAGACGCCCAGGCCGTGCGCGATCATCTGGCTCAGGTGGCTCTGGTCGCCGAGGAAGTCGTGCACCGTCGCGGGCGTGAACCCGCCCGCCAGGCAGGCCGCGTAGAACACCCCGGGCCAGCCGGCGCCGTCATCGGGCGTCAGGAACCAGGCCTCGTCCGCCAGTTCGTCCAGCCCGACCTCGACCCGGCGGGCCAGCCGGTGCCGCTCGGGCAGCGCGACGAAGGCCGGTGCGGTGACGATGCCGCGGTGGGCGACGGCGGTCGAGTGGCGCAGTTCGAGCGCGGGGTAGTCCGCCGCCACGGCGACGTCCAGCTCGCCCTTCTGCAACAGCTCGACCAGGTCGGCGGAGGAGTACACGCTGCTGACCGTCAGGGCCAGGTCGGGGCGGGCGGTCCCGACGGCCCGGACCAGCCCCGGCAGCATCGGCGTGTTGGTCACGCCGAGCCGGAGCAGGCCGCCCGTGCCCCGAGCCCCGCCGCGCCGGCGCCCGATCGCGTCGGCCCGCACCAGCACCTCCTTGGCCTGGACCAGCACCTCCAGGCCGTAGCCGGTCGGCTGCACCCCTGCCGGTCCGCGCCGGAACAGCGGCTCGCCGAGCAGCGCCTCGATCCGCTGCAACTGCTTGCTCAGCGCGGGCTGGGAGCAGCCGAGCGCGCCGGCCGCCCGGCCGAGGCTGCCGGCCTCGGCGACGGCGCAGACCAGCCGTAGGTGACGAAGTTCGAGTTCCATCAGGACTCCCGCTAGAGCCTGTCTGGGCGGCCGCTCCGATCCGTGGACTGGACCGCGCTCCGCCGCGCGGACCGCGCGGTCGGCCCAGCGTAGGCCCTTTCCGACGGCGGGTGAACGGCGCGGGCCCACCCACCGGTTTCGGCGGATGGGCGGGCCCGCGGTTCGGGACGGTGGCTCAGAACTGGGTCGAGACGGTGACCTTGTCGAAGCCGGTGACGGCGAGCAGGCTGACGTAGACGTAGCCCGCCGGCGGGTTGGTGACGGTCAGGGTCTCCGCGTTGCCCGCGTGGGAGGAGCGCGCGGTGTAGCTGCTGGTGGTGGCCCAGCTGCTCGGGCTGTAGTAGAGGTCGGCGTTGCCGGTGCCGCCCGCCACGGTGATCTTGAGCGAGGAGGTGCCGGCCGGGAGGTTCAGGTAGAAGTAGCGGTAGTTCCCGGTGGTGGCCGAGAGGTTGGACCGGCCGCAGTTCTTCTCCAGCACCCGGGTGTCCGCCGCGGTGCACTCGGTCGGGCCGCCGGGCGGCGGCAGGGTGCCGCAGTTGCCGGCCCCGCAGGCCGCCAGCCAGGCGGCGAAGTCGGCGTCGTAGCGGGTGCCGATGGTGGAGGTCAGCAGGGTACGGGCGGCCGCCCAGTTGCCGGTGCGGTAGTACCCGAGCAGCGTGGTCACGTCCGCCGGGTGCGACTGGAGCAGGTAACGGACCGCCAGGTAGCCCCAGTTGTAGATCCGGGTCTGGTCGGCGTTGTCGTACGTGGTGTCGAACAGCGTGCTGAGCTTGTACGTGTTCTTGCGCGCCTCGGCCACCGCGTCGTCGTAGTTCACGTTGCGGTACGAGTAGGAGATGTACTCGGCGAAGCCCTCGACCCACATCACGGTCGGGGTGGTCATCCCGGAGTCGAAGTCGCCGTACATGTCGAACCGGCCGTCGAGGTAGTGGGTGTACTCGTGGTTCAGGTTCCAGATCTGGAAGTCCGGGCGGACCCACTCGGCCTCGTAGGCGATGAAGCGCGGCTGGTTCCCGGCCGCGGCCGGGTTGCCCTCCAGGTACATGCCGCCGTTGTCGGTGTCGATCCCGAAGATGACGCCGGCGTAGATCTGGTAGTCGGCGCTGGAGTTGAAGACGTTCACCTCGATGGTGGTGTTGTTGTCGTTCGCCACCGCCCCGCTGTCCTTCACCACGTTGTGGAAGAAGGCGTCCTGGGCGGCCAGGCTGGCGCAGGTGGCGCTGAACTCGGCGGCGGTCATCTGCTGGGCGACGATCTTCACCGAGGGGCTGCAGGTCTGGGTGGACGTCAGCGCCGCGGCCCGGGCCCGGTTCACCAGGTCACAGGTGCCGTAGTAGGAGCAGTTCGCCGCGTCGTACTCGTTCGTCATCTCGGCCAGGCCCATCCAGAGCGAGGCGGTCCGGCCGGAGATGGAGGTGCGGTCGAGCAGCTGCTTGACCAGCGGCCGGACGGTGGTCAGCAGCTCGGGGTGGCTGAGGAACCGGCCGAGTTCGCGCCCGGCGTTGGCGGTCAGGTACGACTTGTCGGTGCCGAGCAGGTTGTCGTGCGCCACCGCGAAGTCGCGCAGCGTGCTGAGCACGCTGGTGTCGGCCTGCACGGCCGGCAGGAAGTCGGCGTTCTGGTGGCCGCGGAACAGCACGGTGTACGTGTTGTTGACGGCGGCGACCATGTAGTACGAGCTGTCGTACGAGGTGCTGTAGCCGGTCAGCAGCCGCTTCACCACGGACAGGTAGCGGGCGTTCTCCTGCGCGCTGTCGATCAGGATGACCGCCTCGGCGAGGGTCTCGCCATTGGCGTCGGTCACGTCCCTGGAGCGCGACGCGGCGAAGAAGGCGTCCAGCCCGCCCTGGAGCCCGCTCTTCAGCGCCGGTCCGTAGGTGCCGACGGTGGACTCGTTGTACCAGTGCACGAAGTACCCGGCGCGCAGGAACAGCACCAGCTGGCCCGCCGAAGTGCTGTTGTCACCAGGGTAGTTGGCGGAGACCGTGCGCAGCGCGTTCGCCACCGTGACCATCTGGGCCTCACGGAAGGCGGCCTGGGCGTTCGAACCGGTCAGCTGGAACAGCGTGTTGATGCAGGTGAGGTCCGAGGCCTTGATCTGGCTGACCAGCGCGGCCCCGGTCTTCGAGGTGAAGTCGGACACGTTGCAGGCGGCCGCGAGGCCGGCCGCACCGGCCGACAACTGCGGCTTGGCCAGGCTCTGCTCGCGCTTGCTGGCACTCTCGGTCGCCCGGAGCGGCGGGCGCTCCGACACGGCGGTGCCGTGCTGCGCCGCCTCCGCCCGGGCGTCGGCGCCGAGCACCTCGGTGGCCGCCTGCGGGGCCGGCCCCGCCTTCGGGGCGGGCGCGGGGACGGGCGCCGGAGCCTTGGCCCCGACGGCGGCGGCGCGGCCGCCGGGCGCGAGCAGGGTGAGTCCGAGGCAGCAGATCAGGGCGGCTATCAGCAGCCTGACGACGTCTCTGGTCGTGCGGGAACTACGCATGGAGGTGGCCTCCGGGCCGGTCTGCGGCCGCGCTTGGGGGCACGGCTGAGGTGGGGGACGTGCGGACCGTGACGGCAACCGGGGAGGTGGGGGACGCAGCCCGGCGCTGTCGTGAACACGGTGGGGAGTGTGACATAGACCATTGCACACATCACATGGTGCTGAAAGGGGGTTCCACGGGGCCCTGCCGCAGGCATGACACCGTGTCATGGCTACGGTCGGGTGGCCCCGGCACGAAGACCGCTGCCAGGAAGGCCCCCGCAGGAGCTCGGGTCCGGCTCGCGAGCGAGGTGAGGGCCCGGTCCGCCGGTCCGCTTCCGCCGCAGCTGATGTGAGCCCTGGCGCCGGGACCGTCCGGCCGGGACCGTGGGCCGATCGGCCCGCCGCTCGACCTCACCGCACTCGCCCGCTCCGACGGCATGAGGTCCGAACGCTCGCAAAACGCAGTGCAGTTGGCCGCAGCGCTGGACGCCGCCGCCCGCACGGCGGGGCCGGAGACGGTGGGCGTCGTCCTTCGTTCCCGCCGATTCCGCCGATCCCGGGCCTGCGTCGCCGACTGCACGGGCACTTGCCGTGACGCAGGCCGGCGCAGCGCGGGACCGAGGAGCTGGTGACCCGCGGCGCCTTCAGCCGTTGATCGGCGGATGCGATCAACGCTGTCGGTCAATCGCCAACTCCGGTGAAATTAAAGGGATTTGACGGGTGCGGACGGCACGGGGCCGTCCGCACCCGTACCACATCCGAGCACAGCCGGCCGGGAGCGAGGGCCCATAAATGACCACTACAGCCGAGAGCGGCACCACGAAAGCGGCGGCACCGCCAGGGGTGTTCGCCACCCTGCGGCAGACGCCGCTCTCCGTCCGGTACCTGCTGGGCGGTGTCCTGATCAACCAGATGGGCGCGTTCGTCCAGACCTTCCTGGTGCTCTACCTGACGGCCCGCGGGCTGTCGGTCGGGCATGCCGGGCTGGCCCTGACCGCGTACAGCGTCGGCGCGGTGCTCGGCACCATCCTGGGCGGCGAGCTGGTCCAGCGGTTCGGCCCGCGGGCCACCATCACCGGGGCGATGGCCACGGCGGCGGTGATCCTGGTGCTGATACCGACCCTGAGCGGTGCGGGCCGGTTCCCGCTGCTGCTGGTGGCCGTGGCGCTGGCGGGCCTGGCCGCCCAGGGCTACCGCCCGGCGGCCTCGGTGCTGCTGAGCGACCTGATCCCGGACGAGCACCGGGTGATGGGCTTCGCGATGATGCGGATCGCCCTGAACGGCGGCGCCGCGCTCAGCCCGCTGATCGCGGCCGGCCTGATCCTGCTCGACTGGGACCTGCTGTTCTACCTGGACGCGGCCACCGCGCTGGCCTACGCCCTGCTCGCGCTCACCCTGTTGCCGAAGGTGGCGGCGCCGGCCGAGGAGGAGGCGGACGAGCCCGGGCCCAGAGGGGGCTACGGGACAATCCTGCGCGACCGCAGGTACCTGGCCTTCCTGGTCTCGGTCCTGCTCGGTTCGGTGATCTACGTCCAGTACACCGTGGCGCTGCCGCTGAAGATCAGCGCGGAGGGGCACCCGACCGCGCTCTACAGCACGGTGCTGACCGCCTCCTCGGTGATCCTGAT
>NZ_JBEOXV010000024.1:0-75873 GCF_040296785.1 Kitasatospora sp. NPDC002040
CAGAAGGTGTTTCAGAGGATTGGCCACCCCGGGACCGTCCGCGCCGATGCGTGTCCGGTGCTCCCTGCCGAGCGACTAGAGAACACTACCCCCGCCACGGCCCGTACGCAAACTCCGGCCCGAGGCGGCATCCCGGCCCGCCTCTTGAGCAATCGCTCAAACCTCTGCCATCATGGCGGCGCCACGCTTGAGCAGTCGCTCAAAACCCGTTCACCCCTGGCGAGAGAAGGGAGAACCGACCATGCCCGGAAGCGCCAACACCAACGTCAAAGCCAGACCCCACGCACGGCCCCTGTACGTCGAAGTCACCATCGACGCGCCACTCGACCGCATCTGGGAGCTGACCCAGTCACCTCATCTCCACCAGCGATGGGACGCACGGTTCAGCCGGATCGCCTACGGCGACGTCGAGGCCGACGCCAACGCCAACGCCGGGGACAACGACAGTCACGGCACCACGGGAGCGGTCCGCTTCCACTACCGCCTGGGCGTCGGGCCTGTCGGCGGGCGGGGTCCGGCCCTCACCGGGAACGGCATCACCACGGCAGAGCGTCGCCGGGCGGACGGTGCCAGGATCAGCGCCCTTCGCTTCGCCTCGGACTCGCGGTGGTCTCCCCTCCAGGAGGGCACCGGCTACTGGCGGTACGTCCCGGAGGCCGGGCAGGTCCGCTTCCTCACCGGGTATGACTACCGCACCTGGCCGGGTCGCTCGGCGGGCCGGCTGGACCGCTACGTGATCCGGCCCTGGGTGGGGTGGCTGACGGCCTGGTCGTTCGACCGGCTCAGGCTCTGGGCCGAACTGGGGATCACCCCGGAGCGCTCACGGCGCAACGCCTGGTTCGACGCCACGGCCCGTACCGCCGCTGTCCTCGCCGTCGCCGCGGTGGCCGGGCTGCTGCCGGCGCTGGGGACCGCCCTCATGGTTTCCCTTCTCCCTCCCCTGCCCACGACCCCCGCCGCCAGACGGTGCGTCAGAAAGCCGCCCGACCCCAAGTCCGCCCGACCGCCCGGTGCGCTGGCCCGACTGGCCCGCCCCTGAGCCGGCACCACCCCACCGCCCCACAACCCCCGTAGCTCCGAAGCCGAAGAGGGAGACCCCCATGCTGCAGACCAGCGCCCGCCCCGTCGCCGTCGACAACGCCGCCACCACTCTGCCCGCCACGACCTCGATCTTCCGGAATGCCCTCGGCTCCGAGTTCGACCGGCTGCACCCGCAGTTGCAGCGCCGCTTCGGCTTCTCCAGCCAGGACCGCACCGCCTGCATCGGCACCGGCCGGATGGACCGGGTCTGGCACGGGTCCCCTCTGGTGACACCGCTGCTGCGGTTGGGGAGCAGCTGCAACATCCTGTTCCCGGAGCGCGGCCGCGACGTGGCGTTCACCATCGCCAACTACGCCTACCAGGACGGGTTCGGCCGGGAGACCGTCACCTTCGTGCGGACCTTCCAGTTCACCCGGCCGCGGCGCTTCGACGCGACGATGATCGCCTCGGACCGTCCGGGCACGGTGATCGACTACCTGGGTACCCACCAGCACCTCGCGGTGGACCTGGACCTGAAGGTCAGCCCGGCCGGCGGGCTGGTGATCACCTCCGGGGACCAGCGGGTGTCCGCCCTGCCGGGCTCGCCCCGCTGCCCGGCCGCGCTGACCGGCCGGGCCACCGTGCACGAGTGGTTCGACGACGAGGCGGACCGGTTCCGGATCTCGGTCCGGGTGACCAATCCGGTGATCGGCCCGGTGATCGGGTACGAGGGCTCGTTCACCGCCGAGTACGTGTCGACCGACGCCGACGGCAGCGGGGTGCCCCGGCACGTCCGCCCGGTCCGGGAATGCGCCCGCACCTGACCTCCGCCACACCCGACCGCCACCCGGCACCACCACGCCCGAGGAGACGAGCTTGGAAGGACCGATCCGAACGTGTCACCAGGAGCCCTGCGGGAGCAGCCGACGGAAGCGCCGCCAGGACGGGCGGAACGACCGGGCAGAGCCCCGCGCACTACGCTGCTCCGCATGAGCGACACACGCGAACGGCTGATGGAAGCGGCCATCGCCGCGCTCAGACGACACGGCATCTCCGGCGTCTCGGCCCGCAGCATCGCGGCCGAGACCGGCGCCAACCAGGCCCTGGTCTTCTACCACTTCAAGACGGTCGAGGGCCTGCTGGCCGCCGCCGCACTCCGGGAGACCGGGCTCCGGCTGGACCGCTACCGCCCGCGGCTGGCGCAGGCCGGGTCGCTGCGCGACCTGCTGCAGGTCGGACGGGAGCTGCACGAGGAGGAGCGCGAGCTCGGCAACGTGGCCCTGCTCGGCCAGTTCCTGGCCGGCGCGCCGACCTATCCGGCGCTCGGCGCCGCGACCGCCGACGCGCTCCGGCTCTGGAGTGCGGAGATCGAGCAGGTCATGGCGCGGATCTTCGCCGGGCACCCGCTCGCCGACCTGCTGGACGTCCCCGGACTGTCCCGGGCGGTGTCGGCCTCGTTCATCGGGTTGGAGCTGTACGAGGGGGTGGACCCTGACGGTGCGTCGGCCGCCTTCGACGCCCTGGACCGGATGGGCGCGCTGGTCGAGGTGGTGGACGGCCTCGGTCCGGTCGCCGCCAAGGCCCTGCGGGTCAAGCTCCGCCGGAGCACGCGGGCGGACGGCGCCACCCGCGACCGGAACGCCTGACGACGACGGCAACGCCAACGGCGGCCCGCCCCGAAGGGCGAACCGCCGTCAGCGCACATCCGCACGCGTCAACACGCATCGACACGCTCAAGCGCGCACCGGAACCGCGCAGAGATCAGGAGTTGGTCGGGAACCCGAGGTTGATCCCGCCGTGCGACGGGTCCAGCCAGCGCGAGGTGACTGCCTTGCCGCGGGTGAAGAACTGCACCCCGTCCGGACCGTAGGCGTGGGTGTCGCCGAACAGCGAGGCCTTCCAGCCGCCGAAGGAGTAGTAGGCGACCGGCACCGGGATCGGCACGTTGATGCCGACCATGCCGACCTCGACCTCGTGCTGGAAGCGCCGGGCCGCGCCGCCGTCGTTGGTGAAGATGGCGGTGCCGTTGCCGTACGGGTTGCTGTTGATCAGCTCCAGGCCCTCCTGGTAGGAGGCGACCCGGACGACCGAGAGCACGGGGCCGAAGATCTCGTCGTTGTAGACCGACATGCCGGGCTTGACGTGGTCGAACAGGGTCGGGCCGAGCCAGAAGCCGTCGGCCGTGGGGGTACCGGCGGTGTCCTCCCCGGCGATCGCGTGCTTGCGTCCGTCGACGGCCAGCTCGGCGCCGTCGGCGAGGCCGGACTCGACGTACGAGGTCACCTTGTCGCGGTGCTGGCCGGTGACCAGCGGGCCCATCTCGCTCTCGCCGTTGCAGCCGGGGCCGACCTTGAGGGTGGCCATCCGCTGCTTGATCTTGTCGACCAGCTCGTCGCCGATCGGGTCGACGGCGACCAGGACGGAGACCGCCATGCAGCGCTCGCCGGCCGCGCCGAAGCCGGCGTTGATGGCGGCGTCGGCGCTCAGGTCGAGGTCGGCGTCGGGGAGCACCAGCATGTGGTTCTTGGCGCCGCCGAGGGCCTGCACGCGCTTGCCGTACCGGGTGCCGGTCTCGTAGACGTAGCGGGCGATCGGGGTGGAGCCGACGAAGCTGACGGCCTTGACGTCCGGGTGCTCCAGCAGGCGGTCGACGGCGACCTTGTCACCGTGCACCACGTTGAAGACGCCGTCCGGCAGCCCGGCCTCCTTCCACAGCTCGGCCAGGAAGTTGGCGGCCGAGGGGTCCTTCTCGGAGGGCTTGAGGATGACGCTGTTGCCGGCCGCGATCGCGATCGGGAAGAACCAGAGCGGCACCATGGCCGGGAAGTTGAACGGCGAGATGATCGCGACCGGGCCGAGCGCCTGACGGATCGAGTAGACGTCGATGCCGGTGGACGCCTGCTCGGTGAAGCCGCCCTTCACCAGCTGCGGGATGCCGCAGGCGTACTCGATCACCTCCTGGCCGCGGGCCAGCTCGCCGAGGGCGTCGGAGTGCACCTTGCCGTGCTCGGAGACGATGATCGAGGCCAGCTCGTCCTTGCGGGCGTTGAAGAGCTCGCGGAAGGCGAAGAGCACCTGGGTGCGCTTGGCGATCGAGGCGTGCCGCCACTCGCCGAAGGCCGAGGCGGCTGCGGCGACGGCCTGGTCGACCTCGGCGATCGAGGCGAAGTCCACCTGCCCGGTGACCTGGCCGGTGGCGGGGTCGAAGATGTCGCCGCGCCGCGGGGCGGAGCCGGCGGTGGCGACGGGGGCGCCGCCGATCCAGTGGGTGATGTGCTTGCTCAAGGTCGTCTGCCTCCGAAGTCCGTTCGGCGTCTCGGCCGACGGTCCCTGGTACGCGCCGCCGGCATCGGCCGGGCGGCGGGATCACGGGCTACCGCGCTCGTTCTCCAGTCTGCTCACCGTCGCGCCCCGGCTCAACGAACAGGCTGACGGGGAATGCAGATTCAGCCTTACAGGTCGTCACCGCAGCCGCCCAAGCAGGGACGTTTCTTCAGCATCTCGGGCCCTGCCCACAGCAGCACCCCGCTCACAGCATCCGCGCCGCCGCGTCGTGCAGCGCGAGCTCCAGCACCGCCGGATCGGTCAGCCGCCCCGACCCGTCCGGAGCGGCCAGCCAGCGCAGCCCCCGCCCGCTGCCCGCCGGGTGCGGCAACGCGACCCAGGTGCCGCTGCCCGCGCTCCGCACACCGGTGCCGATCCAGCGCGCCGCGGTGCCGACCGGCACCAGGAAACCGAGCTGCCCGTCGGCGAAGTCCGCGTACACCGGGCCGGTGCCGGTCAGCCGGGAGAGCACCTCGAAGGTGAGGTGCCCGAGCCGGCCGGGCACCAGCAGGACGTCCCACAGCCGGCCGGCCGGGAGCAGCATGACGCCCCGTCCGCTGCGCTCCCAGTCCTCGCGGCAGGCCTCCGGATCGGGTGCCGCAGCGGTGAGCCAGTCCACCGCGCGGTCCCCAGGGGTGCTCGCCATCGGTCCTCCTCCTCGGGTACCTGTCAGGAGGGAGAGGAGCGGAACGCCGGTCTCTTACACGCAAACGCCGAAAAAGAACGCCGAAAGGTGGGGCGCCCCGTCGAAACGGAGCGCCCCACCCGGTGACCACGGCTCAGCCGGCGACCACGGCTCAGCTGTCGAAGCCCAGCCCGAGCCGGTCGAGCGAGCGCAGCCAGAGGTTGCGGTGGCCGCCGTGCCGGTCGGAGCGGTCCAGCGACCACTTGGTGAGTTCGATGCCGGCCCAGCGCACCGGCTCGGGCGGGAACGGCAGCGGCTTGCTGCGCACCATCTCCAGCGCCGTACGCTCCGTCAGCTCGCCGGCCAGCAGGTCGAGCATCACCTCGGCGCCGTAGCGGGTGGCGCCGACGCCGAGGCCGGTGAAGCCGGCCGCGTAGGCGACCCGGCCCTTGTAGGCGGTGTCGAAGAAGGCCGAGAAGCGGGTGCAGGTGTCGATCGCGCCGCCCCAGGCGTTGGTGAAGCGGACGCCGTCCAGCTGCGGGAAGGTCTGGAAGAACTGCCGTGCCAGGGTGCGGAAGGTCTCCGGCCGCTGGTCGTGCTCGGCCCGCACCTTGCTGCCGAAGTGGTAGATGGTGTCGTAGCCGCCCCAGAGGATGCGGTTGTCGGCGGAGAGCCGGAAGTAGTGGAACTTGTTGGCGCTGTCGCTCAGCCCCTGCCGTCCGCTCCAGCCGATCGAGGCGAGCTGCTCGTCGGTGAGCGGCTCGGTCATCAGGGCGTAGTCGTACACCGGGACGATGTACGGCCGGACCCGCTTGACCAGGGAGGGGAAGACGTTGGTGCCGAGCGCGACCTTGCGGGCGAAGACCCGCCCGTACGGCGTGCGGACGGCCATCCCGCTGCCGTACTCGGCGAGCGAGAGGCCCTTGGTGCGCTCGAAGATCCGGACGCCCAGGCCGAGGCAGGCGTCCCGCAGGCCCCAGGCGAGCTTGGCGGGGTGCAGCATGGCCACCCCCTCCTTGTCCCAGATGCCGCCCAGGAAGGTGGGCGAGTCGACCTGCTCGCGCAGCTGGTCGGCGTCCAGGAAGGTGAGCTCGCCGCCGTACTCGGCGACGGCCTCGGCCACCTCGCGCAGTTCGGCGAGCTGGTGCGGCTGGGTGGCGATGTCGATCTCGCCGGTGCGCTCCCATTCGCAGTCGATGCCGTAGCGCTTGACCGCGTTCTCGATCTCCGCCAGGTTGGCCAGCCCCTGGCGCTCCAGCTCGGCCAGTTCGCCGGGCCAGCGCTGGAGGCCGTTGCCGAAGCCGTGGGTGAGGCTGGCGGCGCAGAACCCGCCGTTGCGCCCGGACGCCGCCCAGCCGATCTCGTTCCCCTCGATCAGGACCACGTCCAGCGAGGGGTCCCGTTCCTTGGCGATCAGTGCGGTCCAGAGTCCGGAGTAGCCGCCGCCGACCACCAGCAGGTCGCACCTGGTGTCGCCGACCAGGGCGGGCAGCGCCTCCGGGCGGCCCGGGTCCTCCAGCCAGAAGGGGGTCGGGCGGGCATCACTGAGCGCACGGGCGGAGTCCATGCCTATCAGCTACTTTCTGCGGATTGACGGTATTTCAGACGATCTGAACAGAATGTCAGGCTTGCGCCTTGCGACGGTTGCCGACCCACTGGCCGACCACCGTCAGCACCACGGCGGCGAGGAACATCGCGGTGCCGATCACGTTGACCTGCACCGGGATGCCGCGCTGCGAGGCACCCCAGACGAACATCGGGAAGGTGACCGTGGTCGGTCCCGAGTTGAACTGGGTGATGATGAAGTCGTCGAACGAGAGCGCGAAGCTGAGCAGCGCGCCGGCCGCGATGCCGGGGGCGGCGAGCGGCAGGGTGATCTTCAGGAAGGTCTGCACGGGCGTGGCGTAGAGGTCCTGGGCGGCCTGCTCCAGCCGGGGGTCCATGCTCATCACGCGGGCCTTGACCGCCGTCACCACGAAGCTCAGGCAGAACATGATGTGCGCGATCAGGATCGTGGTGAACCCGAACGGGATCCGCATGTTGAGGAAGAGCGTGCCGAGCGAGGCGGCCATCACCACCTCGGGCATCGCCATCGGCAGGAAGATCAGGCCGGTCGCCCCGCCCCGTCCGCGGAACCGGTACCGAGCCAGCGCGAAGGCGACCATGGTGCCGAGCACGGTGGCGCCGATGGTGGCCAGCACCGCGATCTGCAGGCTGAGCGAGAGCGAGCCGCACATGTCGGCGACGCCGCAGGGGTCGGTCCAGGCGTCGGTGGAGAACTGGTTCCACTCGTAGTTGAACTTGCCGCTGGGCTTGTTGAACGAGAACGCCAGCACCACCAGGTTGGGCAGCACCAGGTAGGCCAGGGCGAGCACGCCCGCCAGCACCACCAGGTGGGCCCGCACCCACTTCAGGATTCGGCTCATCAGACCAGTTCCTCCGTCCCGGCCTTGCGCATGTAGACCGTCACCATGCCCAGGATCAGGGCCATCAGAATGAAGCTCAGCGCGGCCGCCGTCGGGTAGTCGAGCACGTTGAGGAACTGCTTCTGGATCGCGTTGCCGATCATCTGCTCGCTCGGCGAGCCGAGCAGCTGGGCGTTGATGTAGTCGCCCGAGGCCGGGATGAAGGTGAGCAGCGTGCCCGCCACCACACCCGGCAGCGAGATCGGGAAGGTGACCTTGCGGAAGGTGGTGAACGGCCGCGCGTACAGGTCGCCGGCCGCCTCGTGCAGCCTCGGGTCGATCCGCTCCAGCGAGGTGTAGAGCGGCAGGATCATGAACGGCAGGAAGTTGTAGGTCAGGCCGCAGATCACCGCGAGCGGGGTGGCCAGCAGCCGCTCTCCGGTGGTCAGGCCGATCCAGTCGGTGACGCTCAGCAGGTGCAGCGCGTTGAGCGCCGACACCACCGGGCCACCGTCCGAGAGGATGGTCTTCCAGGCCAGCGTGCGGATCAGGAAGCTGGTGAAGAACGGCGCGATCACCAGGATCAGGATGACGTTCCGCCAGCGCTTGCCCGCCTTGAAGGCGATCGTGTACGCCAGCGGGTAGCCGATCGCCAGGCAGAGCAGGGTGGCGATCGCGGAGAAGCCGAACGAGCGGACGAAGTGCCACTTGTACTCGCTCAGCGCGTCCCAGTAGGTGGAGAAGTGCCAGGTGAGCCTGAAGCCCTGCTCCAGCGAGCCGGTCTGGAGCGAGGTGGAGGCCTGGTAGACCATCGGCACCACGAAGAAGACCACCAGCCAGGCGAGGCCGGGCAGCAGCAGCCAGTAGGGCGTCAGCTTCCGGCGCGGCGGCCGGTCCTGAAGAGGTATCACCTGGGTCGGTGCGGCCTCGGTGGTGGCGGTCACGCGGCGGCCTCCCCGGTGCCCGCGTCGATCGCCTGCGCGGCGTCGAGGCCGAAGGAGTGCGCCGGGTTCCAGTGCAGGACGACCGGGGCGCCGGGGGTGAGCCGGGTGGTGCGGTCCATGTTCTGCTCGAACACCGCGAGCTCCTGGCCGGTCTCGGCGCGCACCACGTACTGGGTGGAGACGCCGATGAAGCTGGAGTCGACCACGGTGCCGGAGATCCGGTTGCGGCCCTCGGCCACCTCGGTGCCGGCGCCCGCGATGGTGATCTTCTCCGGGCGGATGCCCAGGTAGACCCGCGCGGCGTCGGTGGAGCAGCGCGCCCGCGGGACGGCCAGCCGGGTGCCGCCGGCGCTGAGCAGCAGCGAGCCGTCGGCGCTGCCGGTGACC
The DNA here is from genome assembly GCF_040296785.1 of Kitasatospora sp. NPDC002040. NCBI lineage: Bacteria > Bacillati > Actinomycetota > Actinomycetes > Kitasatosporales > Streptomycetaceae > Kitasatospora > Kitasatospora sp. NPDC002040. The sequence continues at coordinate 8,706 of NZ_JBEOXV010000024.1, forward strand.
TCGGCCGGGATCAGGTTGGACTGGCCGAGGAAGTTGGCCACGAAGGTGGTGCCCGGGTTCTCGTACAGGTCGGCGGGAGCGCCGAGCTGCTCGACCCGGCCGCCGTTCATCACCGCGATGGTGTCGGCCATCGTCATGGCCTCCTCCTGATCGTGGGTGACGTGCACGAAGGTGATGCCGACCTCGGTCTGGATCCGCTTGAGCTCCAGCTGCATCTGCCGGCGCAGCTTGAGGTCGAGCGCACCGAGCGGCTCGTCCAGCAGCAGCACCTGCGGGTGGTTGATCAGTGCGCGGGCGACCGCTACGCGCTGCTGCTGGCCGCCGGAGAGCTGGTGCGGCTTGCGCCGGGCGTACGGGCCGAGCTCGACCAGCTCCAGCATCTCCTCGACCTGCTTCTTGACGTCCTTCTTCCCCCGGCGGCGGAGGCCGAAGGCGACGTTCTCGAAGATGTCCAGGTGCGGGAAGAGCGCGTAGCTCTGGAAGACGGTGTTCACCGGCCGCTTGTACGGCGGCAGCGCGGTCACGTCCTGACCCCCGATCAGGACGGTGCCGCTGGTGGGCTCCTCCAGTCCGGCGATCATCCGCAGCGTGGTGGTCTTGCCGCACCCGGAGGCGCCGAGCAGGGCGAAGAAGGAGCCCTGGGGCACGGTCAGGTCGAGCGGGTGGACGGCGGTGAAGGCGCCGTAGGTCTTGCCGATACCGGTGAGGCGTACGTCGCCACCGGCCGTCGCCGCCTCGCGCAGCTGCTCAGTCATGGTGTCTCTCTGTCGGGAAGAAGGGGCCGAGTGGTGGGGGTCAGGCGCCGATCAACTTGGAGAACTTGTCCTCGAAGTCGGTCTCCTCGGCCTCGGTCAGGCTGCGGAAGACGTGGACCTGGGCAGCCATCTCCGGGGTGGGGAGCACCAGCGGGTTCTCCGCCACCTCGGGGGCCAGCTTGGCGAGTTCGTCCTTGATCCCGGCCACCGGGGAGACGTAGTTGATCCCTGCGGTGAGCTGGGCCGCGACGGCCTGCTGGTAGTAGAAGTCGATCAGCAGTTCGGCGTTCTTCTTGTGCTTCGCCCGGGCCGGGACCAGCAGGTTGTCAGTGGAGGCGACATAGCCCTCGGTCGGGATGACGAACTCGATGTCGGGGTTGTCGGCCTTCAGCTGGATCAGGTCGCCGCCCCAGGCGATGCAGGCCGCGATGTCCCCGGAGGAGAGCTCCTGGCCGTAGTCGTTGCCGGTGAACTTGCGGATCTGCTTGCTGTCGACGGCCTGCTGCACCCGGGCGATCGCGGCGTCGTAGTCGGCCGCGGTGAACTTCGCCGGGTCCTTGCCGAGCGAGAGCAGCACCATGCCGATGGTGTCGCGCATCTCGGACAGGAAGGTGACCCGGCCCTTCAGCTCGGGGTCGTCGAGCAGTTGGGCGACCGAGGTGACGGCCTTCCCCCCGGTGGCCTTCCGGTTGTAGGCCACCACGACCTGGATGCCGGACCACGGGTAGGAGTAGAGCCGATTGGGGTCCCAGTCCGGGGCGCGGTAACGATTCTCCAGATTGGTGATCGCGTGGGTGAGGTTGGCCGGGTTGAGCCGCTGCGCCCAGCCGAGCCGGATCATCCGGCCGGCCATCCAGTCGGTCAGCACCATCAGGTCCCGGCCGGTGTCCTGACCCGCCGCCAGCTGCGGCTTCACCTTGCCGAAGAACTCGACGTTGTCGTTGATGTCCTCGGTGTACTTCACCTTGATGCCGGTGGCCGCGGTGAAGGCGTCCAGGGTGGGCCGCTTCTCCTCGTCCTTGGCGTCGACGTCGATGTAGAGCGGCCAGTTGGAGAAGTTGACCACCTTGTCGCTGTCGGAGTCGTCCGGCCCTGCGGCCGCCTCACCGGTGCCGGTGCTGCGGGCGGGCGGGATCCCGCAGGCGGCCAGGGTACCCGCGCCGGCCACCAGGCCGGCCGCGCGTATCAGGGCCCGCCGGCTCATCGCGGCCCGGCCGTTGGCGAGGCTGCGTTCCCAGGCCTTGCGGACCGGGTCCGACAGGCCGTCGGCGATCTCGTTGAACTCCATGCGGGGACACCCTCCGGGGGAAGAGGTGAGGAGCAGACGGGGGTTATCTGTCTCCGAAGACCGTGCGGTGCCAGTCCTTCCTGGCCACCGCGGTGGTGTCGAACATGACGTGCTTGAGCTGGGTGTACTCGTCCAGCGAGTACTGCGACATGTCCTTGCCGTAGCCGGAGGACTTGTAGCCGCCGTGCGGCATCTCGCTGATGATCGGGATGTGGTCGTTGACCCAGACGCAGCCGGCCTGGATCTCCCGGGTCGCGCGCAGCGAGCGGTGCACGTTGGTGGTCCAGGCGGAGGCGGCCAGACCGTAGGGGGTGTCGTTGGCCAGCCGCAGGCCCTCCTCGTCGGAGTCGAAGGGCAGCACGACCAGCACCGGGCCGAAGATCTCGCCCTGCACCACCTCGCTGTCCTGCGGCGCCCCGGTGATCAGGGTGGGGAGGTGGAAGGCGCCGGGGGCGAGCTCGGTGCCGTCGTGGCCGAGGCCGAGCGCCTGACCGCCCGTCACCACGGTGGCGTACGAGCGGGCCCGCTCGACGAAGCCGGCCACCCGGTCCCGGTGGGTGAACGAGACCAGCGGGCCGAGGTCGGTCGCGGGGTTCAGCGGGTTGCCGATCCTGACCTGGCTGTACAGCTCGGCGACGCCCGCCACGAAGGCGTCGTACAGCGGGCGCTGGATGTACGCCCGGGTGGCGGCGGTGCAGTCCTGGCCCGCGTTGATCAGCGAGGCGGCCACCGCGCCGTGCACGGCGGCGTCCAGGTCGGCGTCGTCGAAGACCACGAACGGGGCCTTGCCGCCGAGCTCCAGGTGGGTGCGCTTGACGGTGGCGGTGGCCAGCTCGGCGACCCGCTTGCCGACCGGGGTGGAGCCGGTGAAGGAGACCATCGCGACGTCCGGGTGCGAGACCAGGTGCTCGCCCGCGCCCCGGCCGGCGCCGGTGACCACGTTGACCACGCCGTCCGGGATGCCCGCCTCGGTGCAGGCCCGGGCGAACATCAGCGAGGTGAGCGGGGTCAGCTCGGCCGGCTTTAGCACGATGGTGTTGCCCGCCGCGATCGCCGGGAGGATCTTCCAGGCGGCCATCTGGAGCGGGTAGTTCCACGGCGAGATCGAGCCGACCACGCCGATCGCCTCCCGGCGTACGTACGAGGTGTGGTCGCCGGAGTACTCGCCCGCGGCCTTGCCCTCCAGGTTGCGGGCGGCCCCGGCGAAGAACGAGGTGTTGTCGACCGTGCCGGGCACGTCGAACTCGGTGGAGAGCTTGATCGGCTTGCCGGTCTGCGCGGTCTCCACCCGGGCGAAGTCCTCGGCGTGGTCGGCCAGCACGGCGGCCAGCTTGAGCAGCGCCTCGGCCCGGGCCCCGGGGGTGGTGCCCGACCAGGCGGGCAGCGCGGCCTTCGCCGCGGCCACCGCGCTGTCGACGTCGCCGGTCGAGGCGAGCGTGACGTGCTGGACCACGCTGCCGTCGGCCGGGTTGACGACCTGGAAGGGCTCGGTGCCGGTGCCCTCGGTCAGCCGGCCCGCGATGTACTGCGCGCCTGCGCTGAAGTCGGTCAGGTCCATCAGGTTCCTCCAGGGTGCCCGGTGAGTCGGCCAGGGTGCCTCGGGGTCCGGTGATCCTGACACCCGGGGGTTGCCCCTACAAGGGATTCCGCGGTTGCGTTCTCGTTACGCGACGGATTTCGGGGGCAACACCGCATTCATCCCACGGCCCGGGGTCCGGGCCGGTACTGCCGACCCGCTGACGATGCCCGCTCACTCCTCGGGGTGACAAGGGTCACTCCGACAGCCTCGGCCACAAGGGCCTTACAGGGTGGAAAGGCAACAGGTCGTCGGGCGGATGCATGATTCACCTGACACCCTGCTGCCCATGGAAGGTCCTCCCGTGCTCCCCACCGTCGCCCGCGTGCTCGACCTCGACGTGATGCGGCGCGGCCTGCCCCAGGTGGTGGCCGGCGCGGATCAGCTGGAGCGCCCGGTCCGCTGGGTGCACGTCAGCGAGCTCCCCGACGTGGCCGGCATGCTCCAGGGCGGCGAGCTGGTGCTCACCACCGGCATCGCCCTGCCCGAGGACCGCGACGGGCTGGCCCGGTACGTCCGCGAGCTGGCCGAGATCGGCGCCGCCGGGCTGGTGGTCGAGTTCGGCCGCCGCTACTTCGACAACCTGCCGCGCGCCCTCGTGCACGCCGCCGAGCAACGCGGACTGCCGCTGATCGCACTCCGCCGGGAGCTGCGCTTCGTCGCCGTCACCGAGGCCGTGCACGCGCTGGTGGTCAACGCCCAGCTGGAGCAGCTGCGGATCTCCGAAGCCGTCCACCAGGTCTTCAACGAGCTCGCCGTCGAGGGGGCCGAGCCGGCCGAGGTGGTCCGCCAGGTGGCCCGGATGGCCGGGGCCCCGGTGGTGCTGGAGAACCTCGCCCACCAGGTGCTCGCGCACGAGACGGCCGGCCGCCCCGAGACCGAGCTGCTCGAAGGCTGGGAGCGCCGCTCGCGCGGCGTCCGCCCGCCCGGCCGGACCGGGTACGACCCGCGCAGCGGCTGGCTGGTCACCGCCGTCGGCGCCCGGGGCCAGGACTGGGGCCGGCTGATCCTGGTCGACGACCCCCGCCCGCTGCCCGACGGCGTCCCGCACCCGCACGCGATGCTGCTGGAGCGCGGCGCCGCCACCCTCGCGCTCAACCGGCTGGTGGTCCGGGACCGCGAATCGCTGGAGCGGCAGACCCACCGCACCCTGCTCTCCGGCATCCTCACCCACGCCCTGACGGTCAGTGAGGTCGCGCTGCGGGCCGCCGCCCTGGGCGTCCCGCTGGACAGCCGCCGCCTGGTCGGCGTGGTGCTGCGCCAGCGGCGCGGCCCGATCCCCGCCGCGCTGGAGGCCCAGGCCCGGCTGCGCGACTTCACCGAACTCACCGCCACCGCGATCCGCACCAGCCGGCTCTCCGCCCTGGTCGGCGCGCTCGACGACGAGGGCGTCGGGGTCCTGATCGCGCTCGGCTCGCAGCAGGACGAGCACGCCGCGCTCGAAGGCTTCGCCGCCGCGCTGCGCAAGCTGGTCGCTGAGGGCGACCGTGACGCCGCGTCACCCGCCCCCGAACCGGTGATCGCCGTGGGCTCCTCGGTCGGCTCGGTCCGCGACGCCCGCCGCACCCTGCTGGAGGCCACCCAGGTCGCCGACGCCGCCCTGCACGACGCCCCCGGCGGGCGGGCCGCCTCGTACTACCGCCTGCCGGACGTCCGGCTGCGCGGCCTGCTCCACCTGCTCCGGGACGACGCCCGCCTCCAGACCTACGTGGAGCGCGAGCTCGGCCCGCTGCTGGCGTACGACGCCGAGCACGGCGGGCAGCTGGTCCAGCTGCTGCGGATCTACCTGGAGCAGGGCCGGAACAAGTCGGCCGCGGCCGACGCCGCCCACCTCTCCCGGCCCTCCTTCTACGACCGCCTGCACAAGGTCGAACGCATCCTCGCCGTCGACCTCGACCAGGTCGAGTCCTGCCTCTCCCTGCACGTCGCCCTGCTCGCCCTGGACGCCGTCCGGCGCTGACTTCCGGCCCCCGCTTCGGAAGACCGGGACCCGGGGGTCAGACGCCCGCGACCTTGCCCCAGATCCGGTGGAAGTCCGGCCGCTCCGCCGCCGTGACGTCGCGCATGCTGTGCAGCCGGGCCCGCATCTCGTCCGTCGGGAACATCAGCGGCTCCTCCGCCAGCGCGGCGGTCTCCGCGTCCGAGCTCCCCGCCAGCACGTCCCGCGCCGCCGGCACCGGGCAGATGTACTGCACCGCCGCCGCCAGCTCGGCCGCGACCTCGGGCCGGTAGTAGTAGTCGATCAGCAGCTCGGCGTTCTGCTTGTGGGCGGCCCGGTTCGGCACCATCAGGCTCTCCGCCCACAGCTCGCCGCCCTCCTCGGGGACCACGAACTCGATGTCCGGGTTCTCCGCCTTGAGCTGGATCGCGTCGCCGGAGTACGCCTGGCAGGCGATCGCCGCACCTGACGCCAGGTCACTCGTGTAGTCGTTGCCGGTGAACCGCCGGATGTGCCGGGTGTCCACCAGCTTCTGGACCTGGGCCATCGCCTTCTCCGCGTCGTCCGCGGTGAACTTCGCGATGTCCGCGCCCTGGGCCAGCATCAGCAGTCCGAGCGCCTCGTCCATCCCGGCGAACAGCGTCACCCGCCCCTTGAGGTCCGGTGCCCACAGGTCGGCCGTCGACCGTATCTCCCGCCCGAGCGCCTTGCGGTTGTACGCGATGCCGGTGATCCCGGACTGCCACGGCACGCTGTGCCGGCGCCCCGGGTCGAAGGCCGGCGAGGCGAGCTGCGGGTCGAGGTACTTGGCGACGTTCGGCAGGTTCTCGGCGTCGAACTGCTGCACCCACCCCAGCGCGACGTACCGACCGGCCATCCAGTCGCTGACCACCATCAGGTCGCGTCCCGGGTCGCCGCCCTGCGCCAGCACCGGGCTGATCTTGCCGAAGAACTCGTCGTTGTCGTTGATGTCCTCGGTGTACGTGACCTCGATCCCGGCGTCCTCGGTGAAGGCGTCCAGGGTCGGCCGCCCGCCCTTGTCGTCGGTGTCGATGTACTGCGTCCAGTTGGAGAAGTTCAGCGTCTTGTCGCGCTCCGAACGGTCGGCGGCGGCCCGCCGCTCCTCGGGCACGTACGCGGCGGGGATGCCGCAGGCGGAGAGGCCGAGCAGGCTCGCGGTGCCCAGCAGGGCGCGGCGGGTGAAGGTCATGTGACTCGTCTCCGGGCAGAGGAACGGCCCCGGGCGGCACTGCCCGGGGCCGAACGGACGGTACGTCAGCTGGTGTGCGCGTCGGTGAGGGTGAGCACCTCGTCGAGGACGGCCAGACCGGTCTTGGCCTCCTCCTCGCTGACCGTGCACGGCGGCACCACGTGGAAGCGGTTCATGTTGACGAAGGGCCAGAGCCCGCGCTGCTTGCAGGCGGCGGCCAGCTCGGCCATCGGCGCGTTGGCGGCACCGGCGGCGTTGTACGGGACCATCGGCTCCCGGGTCTCGCGGTTCTTCACCAGGTCGAGCGCCCAGAACACGCCGAGTCCGCGCACCTCGCCGATCGAGGGGTGGCGCTCCGCCAGCTCGCGCAGGCCGGGGCCGAGCACGGTCTCGCCGATGTGCTTGGCGTTCTCCACGATGCCCTCCTCGGCCATCGCGTTGATGGTCGCCACCGCCGAGGCGCAGGCCAGCGGGTGACCGGAGTAGGTGAGCCCGCCGGGGAACGGCCGCTCCGCGAAGGTGGCCGCGATCTCGGCCGAGATCGCCACCCCGCCGAGCGGGACGTAGCCGGAGTTGACGCCCTTGGCGAAGGTCAGCAGGTCGGGGGTGACGTTCCAGTGGTCGGCGGCGAACCACTCACCGGTCCGGCCGAAGCCCGCCATCACCTCGTCCAGGATGAAGACGATGCCGTACCGGTCGCAGATCTCCCGGACCCCGGCCAGGTAGCCGGCCGGCGGGATCAGGATGCCGGCCGTGCCGACCACGGTCTCCAGGATGATCGCGGCCACGGTGCCGGGGCCCTCGAACGCGATCACCTGCTCCAGGTGCTCCAGCGCGCGCTCGCACTCCTGCGCCTCGTTCTCGGCGTGGAAGTTGGAGCGGTAGGCGTAGGGCCCCCAGAAGTGCACGATGCCGGAGACGCCGGTCTCGTTGGCCCAGCGACGGGGGTCGCCGGTCAGCGCGATCGCATTGGCGGTGGCACCGTGGTACGAGCGGTAGGTCGACATGACCTTCTGCCGGCCGGTGTGCAGCCGGGCCATCCGGATGGCGTTCTCGTTCGCCTCGGCGCCGCCGTTGGTGAAGAAGATCTTGTCGAGGTCCCCCGGGGTGCGCTCGGCGATCAGCCGGGCCGCCTCGCTGCGCGACTCCTGGGCGAAGCCCGGGGCGATGGTGCAGAGCTTGGCGGCCTGCTCCTGGATCGCGGCGACCACCTTGGGGTGCTGGTGGCCGATGTTGGTGTTCACCAGCTGCGAGGAGAAGTCGAGGTAGCGGTTGCCGTCGTAGTCCCAGAAGTACGAACCCTCGGCACCGGCCACCGCGAGGGGGTCGATCAGTGCCTGGGCGGACCACGAGTGGAAGACGTGCGCGCGGTCGGCGGCCTTGACAGCCTGCCCGGCGGCCGAGTCAGCAGTGGGGGTGCTCATGCCGGTAAGCGTAGGGAACCGACGCGCCGACGGGCAGTTGCATCATGTCAGGCGGGCCGCCGCTCACCCGACAGCCTGACAAGCAGCAGGGGCGCACCCGATCGGATGCGCCCCTGAAGTGAGCCTGCGTCAGCCCGTGGACCGGATCATCAGATCGCGGTCATGACGTGCTTGACCCGGGTGTAGTCCTCGAAGCCGTACGAGGAGAGGTCCTTGCCGTAGCCGGACTTCTTGAAGCCGCCGTGCGGCATCTCCGCGACCAGCGGGATGTGGGTGTTGATCCAGACGCAGCCGAAGTCCAGCCGGCGCGACATCCGCATGGCGCGGGCGTGGTCCTTGGTCCAGACCGAGGAGGCGAGCGCGAACTCGACCCCGTTGGCGTAGCCGACCGCCTGGTCCTCGTCGGAGAACTTCTGCACGGTGATGACCGGGCCGAAGACCTCGTTCTGGATGATCTCGTCGTCCTGGTTCAGGCCGGAGACGACGGTGGGGGCGTAGAAGTAGCCGACCTCGCCGACCCGGTGGCCACCGGCCTCGACCTTGGCGTGCGCGGGCAGGCGCTCGATGAAGCCGGCCACCTGCTTGAGCTGGTTGGCGTTGTTCAGCGGGCCGTAGAGCACGTCCTCCTCGTCCACCCCGCCGGTCTTGGTGTCGGCGGCGGCCTTGGCCAGCGCGGTCACGAAGTCGTCGTGGATGGACTCGTGCACCAGCACCCGGGTGGCGGCGGTGCAGTCCTGGCCGGCGTTGAAGAAGCCCGCGACCGAGATGCCCTCGACCGCCTCGGCGATGTCCGCGTCCTCGAACACCACCACCGGCGCCTTGCCGCCGAGCTCCAGGTGCACCCGCTTGACGTCCTTGGACGCCGACTCGGCGACCTGGATGCCGGCCCGTACCGAACCGGTGATCGAGGCCATCGCGGGGGTGGGGTGCTCGACCATCAGGCGGCCGGTCTCGCGGTCACCGCAGATCACGTTGAAGACGCCGGCCGGGAGCTCCAGCTCCTTCAGCACGCCGCCGATGATCTCGGCCAGCAGCACGGTGGAGGCCGGGGTGGTGTCGGAGGGCTTGAGCACGACCGCGTTGCCGGCCGCGATCGCCGGGGCGAACTTCCACACCGCCATCATCATCGGGTAGTTCCACGGTGCGACCTGGGCGCAGACGCCGACCGGCTCGCGGCGGACGATCGAGGTCATCCCGTCCATGTACTCGCCCGCGGCCTTGCCCTCCAGCAGCCGGGCGGCACCGGCGAAGAAGCGGATCTGGTCCACCATCGGACCGATCTCCTCCGACAGCGTCAGCGAGCGCGGCTTGCCGGTGTTGTGACACTCGGTGTCCACGATCTCGTCGGCCCGCGCCTCGACCGCGTCCGCGATCTTGAGCAGCAGCTTCTGCCGAACGGACGGCGTGGAGTCACGCCAGAGGGGGAACGCCGCCGCGGCCGAGGCCATCGCCGCGTCCACGTCCGCCGCGCCGGACAGCGGCGACGTCGCGTACACCTCGCCGGTGGTCGGGTCGATCACGTCGAGCGTGCGGCCGTCCGCCGCATCGACGAACTCACCGTTGACGTAGTTGCGCAGCGTACGGAGCTCGCTCACTGGTCTCTCCTCGGTCGGGGCCTGCCACGTTGCAGGAACCGGCGCCAGGGTACTCCGGCGCCGAGTGGCCGGGCTGTGGGAGCCGCGGTCCACTGGGGTGGTGTGCACGCCTCCGCGTGTACCTGACCAGCCTAGCCGGTCAGCTTCCCTTCTCGGCAGCCCCATCGGACAAGTGCCACGCAATCCGCACTGATTTTTGGAAATGACGACGGAATCAGCAGCCGACGCGGTTGCGCGCAACGGGTGGATCAGGCACAGTGGCGACGTGGCCAACCGCGACCGGAACGCGAGCGTTCCCCTCGATGCCGCCTCCAAGGCGATCATCGAGCAGCTTCAGGAGGACGGGCGTCGCCCGTACGCCGCCATCGGCAAGGCCGTCGGCCTGTCCGAGGCGGCGGTACGTCAGCGGGTCCAGAAACTGCTCGACCAAGGCGTGATGCAGATCGTCGCCGTCACCGATCCGCTCACCGTCGGGTTCACCCGGCAGGCGATGGTCGGGATCAACGTCGAAGGCGACATCGAGCCCGTCGCCGACGCGCTGGCCGCCCTCGACGAGGTCGACTACGTGGTCTGCACCGCGGGCTCGTTCGACCTGCTGGCCGAACTGGTCTGCGAGGACGACGAGCACCTGCTCGAACTGATCAACAAGCGCATCCGCGCGCTTCCCGGCGTGCGGAGCACCGAGAGTTTCGTTTACCTGAAGCTCCGGAAACAGACCTACACCTGGGGCACCAGATGACTGCCGACCCGGCGCAGAAGGACCTTTCCAAGACCGCCTACGACCACCTGTGGATGCACTTCACCCGCATGTCGTCGTACGAGAACTCCCCCGTGCCGACGATCGTCAAGGGCCAGGGCACGTACATCTGGGACGACAAGGGCAAGAAGTACCTGGACGGGCTCGCCGGCCTGTTCGTCGTCCAGGCCGGCCACGGCCGCGAGGAGCTCGCCGAGGCCGCCGCCAAGCAGGCCAAGGAGCTCGCCTTCTTCCCGGTGTGGAGCTATGCCCACCCGAAGGCCGTCGAGCTGGCCGAGCGCCTGGCGCACTACGCCCCGGGCGACCTGAACAAGGTCTTCTTCTCCACCGGTGGCGGCGAGGCGGTCGAGACCGCCTGGAAGCTGGCCAAGCAGTACTTCAAGCTGACCGGCAAGCCGACCAAGCACAAGGTCATCTCGCGCGCCGTCGCCTACCACGGCACCCCCCAGGGCGCCCTGTCGATCACCGGCCTGCCGGGCCTGAAGGCCCCGTTCGAGCCGCTGGTCCCGGGCACCCACAAGGCGCCGAACACCAACATCTACCGCGCCCCGGCCTTCCTGGAGCGCGACGGCAAGATCGACCCGGAGGCGTACGGCCGCTGGGCCGCCGACGAGATCGAGGTGGCGATCCTCAACGAGGGCGCCGACACCGTCGCCGCCGTCTTCGTCGAGCCGGTGCAGAACGCCGGCGGCTGCTTCCCGCCGCCGCCCGGGTACTTCGCCCGCCTGCGCGAGATCTGCGACCGCCACGACGTGCTGCTCGTGTCGGACGAGGTCATCTGCGCCTTCGGCCGCCTGGGCACCATGTTCGGCGCCGACAAGTTCGGCTACCAGCCCGACATGATCACCTGCGCCAAGGGCATGACCTCGGGCTACAGCCCGATCGGCGCCACGATCATCTCGGACCGCCTGGCGGAGCCGTTCTACAAGGGTGACAACACCTTCCTGCACGGCTACACCTTCGGCGGCCACCCGGTCTCCTCCGCGGTGGCGCTGGCCAACCTCGACATCTTCGAGCGCGAGGGCCTGAACCAGCACGTCCTGGACAACGAGTCGAAGTTCCTCGGCACCCTGGACAAGCTGCGCGACCTCCCGATCGTCGGCGACGTGCGCGGCAACGGGTACTTCTACGGCATCGAGCTCGTGAAGGACAAGGTCACCAAGGAGTCGTTCAACGACGACGAGGTCGAGCGCGTGCTCTACGGCTTCCTCTCGAAGGCGCTCTTCGACAACGGCCTGTACTGCCGCGCCGATGACCGTGGCGACCCGGTCATCCAGCTGGCCCCGCCGCTGATCTCCGACCAGTCGACCTTCGACGAGATCGAGCAGATCCTGCGGGTCAGCCTCACCGACGCGTGGGCCAAGATCTGACCAGCTCTCCGTCCCACCCTCCGCCGAAGGCGGCCCCGACCGAGGGGCCGCCTTCGGGCGTTTCCGGCCGTCATCGGGGGGATTTCTTCCGGCCAACACGCCGTGTTCGCCAGCTTTTGACCCTGATTGGGTCAGTGTGCCGCATCCTCGACCCGCCCCGGTCGTTCTAATCTGACGACTGTCATATCCCCGTCGCGCACCAGGATGGACCCCATGTCAGCGGCCCCGCCCGACAACGACGTGCTGTGGGCCCGAGGGATCGTCAAGTCCCACCACGGCACCCCCGCCCTGCGCGGGATCTCGATCGGCGTCCGGGAGGGCGAGGTCCTCGCCGTCACCGGCCCGCGCGGCTCCGGCAAGAGCACCCTGCTCGGCTGCCTGTCCGCACTGCTCCCGGTGGACGAGGGCGAGGTCTGGTTCAACAGCGCCCCCGTGCACACCCTGGGCCGGGTCGGCCGGGAACGGCTGCGCCGGGACCGCTTCGGCTTCGTCGGCTCCGAACCGCACCTGGTCCCGGAACTGACGGCCCGGGAGAACGTCGCCCTGCCGCTGCTGCTCTCCGGCGCCGGCCACAAGGCCGCGTACACCGCCGCCGCCGAGTGGCTGGAGCGGCTCGACGTGGCCGACTTCGCCAAGCGCCGCCCGGCCGAACTGATCCAGAGTCAGCGCCAGCGGATCGCGGTGGCCCGGGCGCTCGCCCCGCTGCCCGCCGTGGTCTTCGCCGACGACCCCACCGCCCCGCTGCACCGCGAGGCCAAGGACCAGGTACTGCGGATACTGGCCAGCGCCGCCCGCTCGCACCAGCTCACCCTGGTGCTCGCCACCCACGACCCCGAGCTGGTCAAGTACGCCGACCGCACGGTGGCCATGCTCGACGGCCGGCTCACCGGACCGGTCGCCCCCGTGCCGCGCGGCGCCGCCGCCCTCACCGCGGGGCGGTGACCGTGCTGTACTTCCGCCTGGCCCGCGGCTACCGGCCCGCCGACCTCGGCCGCTGGCTGCTCACCGCGACCGCCGCCGCCGTGGTCGCCGCCCTGCTGCTGCGCGCACTCGGCCGCGCGCTCAACGACCCCGCCGCCGGCGCCGTCCCCCGGCTGCTCTGGTGCCTGCCCCCGCTGGCTGCGGTCGGCTGGTTCGCCGCCGTCGCCGCCCGCGCCGTTCCCGCCGCCCGTCCCGAGCGGATCAACGGCCTGACCGCCGCCGGGGCCGGACCGGTCCGGCTCCGGCTGCTGGTCGCCGGGGAGATCGCGCTCGCCTGCGCCCTCGGCAGCGCCCTCGCCCTGCTGCTGTTCCTGGTGCTGCGCAACGACATCGCCGGCCCCGCACTGGCCGCCGACCTCGGCATGGGCAGCCCGCTGCCCGCCGCCGCGCCGGTCACCCTGCTGGTGCTGGTCCCGCTGGTCGCCGGGGTCTCGGCCGCCTGCGCCGTCCCGTCCGCCGATCCGCTGCCCACCGGCCTGGAGCGCACCGCCCCGACCGGCTTCGGCCCGCTTCGGATCGCCCTGCCCACCGGCCTGCTGGTGACCGGCCTCGCCCTGGAGCTGTACGGCCTGCGGCCCGGCGGCTCGGTCGACGGCCGCCCGGTCGTGCTGCCCGGCGGCCTCGGCGACACCGGCGTCCCCGTGCTGGTCGGCTGGACGTTCGCGGCGCTCGGGCTGGCCCTGCTCACCGCCCCGCTGCTGGCCCTGACAGGCCGCCTGCTCGCCCTCGGCCGACCCGCCCCGCTCCGACTGCTGGCCGGCCGCAGCCTGACCGCCGAGGCCCGGCGGCTCGGCACCCCGCTGGCCGTGCTAGCGCTGGCGGGCGCCGCCGTCCTGGCCGCCTTCCGGTACTGGATCGGGCGCCCCGGCAGCTCGGAGGCCCTGACCAACGTCGAGGGCGTCCTGGTGGTCGCCTGCGCGCTGGCCGCCGTGGTGGTCCGGGCCGCCGAGGTCCGCAGCGCCCGGCGGGACGTCAGCTCCGCCCTGCTCCGGCTCGGCGCCGCACCCGGGCTGCTGTTCGGCGCGGCCGTCCTGCGGGTGCTCGCGGCCGGCACCGTACTGCTGCTCACCGGCGGGGCGACCGCCGTGCTGGCGGCGGGCGCCCTCGGCTGACCTGGCGCAGGAACGCGAGCGGGGCCCGGACTTCCGTCCGGGCCCCGCTCGCTGTGACGTGGTGGTGTCAGCCCGCGGCGGCGAGCTGACCGCAGGCGCCGTCGATCTCCTGGCCCCGGGTGTCGCGGACCGTGGTCGGCACACCGTGCGCCTGCAGCCGCCGGACGAACTCGCGCTCGTCCTCGGGCCGGGAGGCGGTCCACTTCGAACCCGGCGTCGGGTTCAGCGGGATCAGGTTCACGTGCACCCGGTGGTTCTTGATCAGGCGGCCGAGCAGGTCGGCCCGCCAGGCCTGGTCGTTGATGTCCTTGATCAGCGCGTACTCGATCGAGATCCGCCGGCCGGACTGCTCCGCGTAGTTCCACGCGGCGTCCAGCACCTCGGCCACCTTCCACCGGGTGTTCACCGGCACCAGCTCGTCCCGCAGCTCGTCGTCCGGAGCGTGCAGGGAGAGCGCCAGGCGGCAGGACAGGCCCTCGTCCGCGAGCCGGTTCATGGCCGGGACCAGGCCGACGGTGGAGACGGTGATGCCGCGCTGGGACAGGCCGAAGCCGTCCGGCGCCGGGTCGGTCAGGCGGCGGATCGAGGCCAGCACCCGGTTGTAGTTGGCCAGCGGCTCGCCCATGCCCATGAAGACCACGTTGGACAGCCGCGCCTCGCCGCCCGGGATCTCGCCCGCCTTCAGCGACCGCATGCCGGCCGCGATCTGCTCGACGATCTCGGCCGTGGACAGGTTGCGGGTCAGCCCGGCCTGGCCGGTGGCGCAGAACGGGCAGTTCATCCCGCAGCCGGCCTGCGAGCTGATGCACATGGTGACCCGGTCCGGGTACCGCATCAGCACCGACTCGACCAGGGTGCCGTCGAACAGCTTCCACAGCGTCTTGCGGGTGGTGTCGTCGTCGCAGGAGACGTGCCGGACCACCGACATCAGCTCGGGCAGCAGCGCGTCCGTCAGCTTCTCCCGGCTGGCCGCAGGGATGTCCGTCCACTCGGCCGGGTCGCTCGACAGCCGGCCGAAGTAGTGGTTCGACAGCTGCTTGGCGCGGAACGGCTGCTCGCCCAGCTCGGCGACGGCCGCCTTGCGATCGGCGGGGGCGAGGTCGGCAAGGTGTCGCGGGGGCTTGGCGCCACGCGGCGCGACAAAGGTCAGTTCTCCGGGCTTAGGCATGGTTCATCCAGTGTCGCAGATCCGAAGGCATGGCCCATGTCCCGCCTGGGTCCGAGGCCGCAGCACTGGTCATCATCGGTCATAGCTGGCTGGCTTCGCACGGCCCACAGACGGCCCAGCCCGATCTACCCATCTAGCTTGCCGAGCGCCCTACGGACTCCAGCTCCTCTCAGCCAGTCCGTCAGGCGGGTCTTGGAGGACACCAGCTCCTCCAGGTCGTCACCGTCGAGAGCAAAGATGATTCCACCCTGCGCCTGAAAAGCCTTGAGCCTTGCAAGAAACGGCCTTGTAAATCCCGCCATCGACACAAAGATTCCAATCTTGCACAATGCAGACCGGTCTTTCATCTTGGACTCAAAGACGCGAAGTTCAGGAACCCCAGGCTTATTCTTCCAGTTCTTGCACTCAATCAGTATCAACGGACTTCCTTGGGCAACCCAAAACGGGTCACGGAGGCCATTGGTGACGAGGATATCAATCTCCTCTTCTGCAGTGCGAAAATTCTTCTCGACCACCTCCAGCTCTGGCTCCTCAGTTCTAAGGATCGCCTCCATTAGGGCTTCCAGGATATCCCCGCGAGCCTTCGCAGAAAGACCCCCGCCGTCGCCAGAAATAGACCTCAGCTTACCGAGGAGACCAGCAGATCGGGCGAACCAGAACTCTCGCCCAAGGGCATTGTCGAACCCGGAAAGCACCCCGAAGAGTCGGCCAAGAGTCTGCGCAACACCAACGAGTGACTGCCCAGAGACCTCCCAGTATCTAGCCGCATACTCGTGAGCTGAATCCTCGCCATCCACGTCTTCTTGGGCGGCATCCTCGCTAATATCAAACGAGATGATGAGGTCTTGCGGGAGGTGCTTTAGGAACGTGCACACGATCATCGGCCAGCAGATCAAGGGGGCACTGCGGTCGAGAACCGTGAGCGACTCTACTGCACGAAAGATGCGATATGGGTCAACGATTCCAAATCGTTCAGCCCCATCGAAGACACGACTGTGATAGTCCCAGGACCTTTCAAGGTCTCCCTCGTAGGTCAACTCACTGAGGAGAATTAGATCTTCTCCCGCCATCCACTGAGCCACCATCAGAGCCCCGAGGGCAGAGAGGTCAGACTCAGCAGGCAAGGATACGAACTCTTCCAACTCTGCGCGTGCTTGCTCGTCAGTCAGGTCTCTAAATTTGACATCGGCCATTTTTATCCCATACGCACCGGCCTCGACAAATCGATTGTCCGAATATGCATCTACTGTCGCATGCCAGCCAAATCCAGCCCGTTCGAGATTCTCCAAAGCGGAACCCACTGAGCATGCAAAGGCCACCTGCCAAGAGTCATCATCCGCAGGAGGTTTAATTTCCAGCTGGTCGAACCGAAAAAGCAAACGAGGCAGCGGGCTCGCATCTTTCCGCCACTGCAGGACAGTCTGACCATCAACCTGAAGGTATGTGTCGAACCCCATTGCGCGTTTCCCCCTCGGAATCGATATCGGTACCTACAATTCGCTTTTCGCTCTAGACAGGGCTGCGAACTCTAGGTGCCAGGTGCATCTTCAAAGCGGGCGTAGACCACTGACGCATCATCGCTTTTCTTGTTGCGAGGCCATCGCTCGCCGACGGGATCGGAGTCCTCAAGTTCCCGCGTCAAGCGGATCAGTGCGGCCGGCCCATCGCCGCCTCGCAACGTATTCAGCACGCCAGTCCAGTCCGCAGCTGCGAACAGGTCCACGATTCGCGCGGCTCCGTCGGTAAGCACCGCTACCTCTCGGACCCCAATAACGGGGACCGTCCCAGTCAGAGCATGCTCCACTCCGGACGGCTCCGACGTCGCAATCCAGTAGCCGCCGTCCTTGTTCTTGGCCGCCAGCTCTCCGGCCTTCATCTGCAGGAGAGCTGCTTGCTTCTCAGGTGCCCCGATCGGGTAACGGTCAGCCTGGTCTCTGGCTGCGCGGGCGGTAGCGCTTACGCGCTGATCGGTCACAATTGAGATTTGGTCGGCATCAACAATTGCCAGGGTTACGTCTCCTAGCACCAGGTACTCCAGCGCTTCCCCCGTACGCACAATTCCAACAGCCGCAGACGGACTGCCCGGATGGGACAAGTCACACTGTGGATGGCGCCCAGCGACCCGCTCAATCGCCATTGTTAGGGAACGTTCAAGCGTGCAGCCACGGTCTGCCGCAAACTCACGAATCGCGGAGCCCAACTGCTCAACAAACCATGAAACACCATGAATACAGCCAGTGTCCGTGCGTGCTGTCGCACCATCAAGGACCACAAGGAGGTCAGAGCCACCAGAGAGCCAATCCTCGTTCGCCTTACCTGGCGTCCCAGGATTAGAATCGCAAACCACCCACATCAGGAAACCCCCTCGTGCTTGTAGAGCGGCGTCACCTGGTCGACGCTCTCAACGTTCCCTGTGTGCTCGTCGAGATTACACTTCACAAGCAAGGAGAACCGGCGGGTTTTGACCTCGCGATACAGCTTCTCCAGGTTGGCTTCCAGGAACTGAGTCGCCCCAAGAGTCCCCGGGCCGTGAATCCCAGCAAGGTATAGAAACGTGCCCTTGCCATCCGGCCGAGGAAGTCGTCCGATATAGGCGTAATCACTCTGCTTCTCATTGCCAATCGGCGAGCGAAACTCCATGCCAGCCACGCGGTCGACAAGATACCAACCTCGTTCATCGCTCTCAAAGCCGAGGCTTGCATCTGATTCGAGAACCTGTCCCACAAAAGGAAGGATTCTTGGACTTCCGACAACGATTAGGTTCGGCCGGTTCAAGTTGACCATTCCCGGCGGAGGGACAACCTCATTGTGCGTCTTCAAGTTCAGATTGCGCGCAAGCTCAGAAATCCGCTCATACCCGGCAAGCATTTCGGCGGAAACCACCAGCTTCGGCTTTTCGGCCTCTCGCTTCCCACCGAGCGCCACAGTGAGTTCGCCACTACCAAGAAAGATGCGCTCCGGCCGAGGCCCCGAAGACAGGAGCTGCCCCACGCGCGCCCTGGTCATCCCGATCTGTCCAGCGATCTGCACCTGCGTCATGCCGGCCGACAGCAGCTCCTCTAGGGCCTCGCGACGAATGCGGGACAGTTCCAGGATGCTGGCCTGGTGCTCGTCGATCAGGCCACCAGCCCGCCGCGCACGCTCCGCAGGGTCAGACAGCTCAGTGAGCCCCTGAATCTCGATCACCCTCGTTCGCCTCCAGCCACGGGTCCAACTCAGCCAGACAAGCGTATCGGGTGAAGGGGCTTGACGCACGCAAGGGGGGTTGCCATAAGCTCGACCCCAGGAAGGCAACCCCCCTTGACGTGGGGAGTCGCCTAGCCATGCTGCGGGGAAGCGATGCCCAAACCGCCAAGTCAAGTCATCGCTCCCCGCCCCTATGCAGGGAGTTCCATCATGCCTGTTCTGTCTGTAGGTGCACGAGTGTCAGCCCCGTTGTCCGGGGGTCTGTCGGTGGTTGACCGGCGGTTGCCGGGGCGTCGGTACCCGTTGGTGCCGGTGTGCGGGTTGGAACTGAACCGGCTCCAGGTCGCCACGGCCCTGTACGAGGGTCAGGTCATGTCGGTGGATGAGGACCCGGGGTCGGCGTTCTCGGAGCTGGCGGGTCGTCTGCGGGTGGCGGTGAACGTGCTGGGTGTGTCGGGGATCGACCGGGCGGCGCGGGACATGGTGCACCTGGACGTGACCGCCTGGTCCAACGGCGATGTGGCCGACGCGTGGGCCGACGCTCACGAGCTGGTGGTGGGCCACTGGTACAGCCACGCCTACTCGCGGCGGATGACCGCCTGGGAGCGGGCGGTGGCGCTGCACCTGGTCGGTGAGGAGTTGTTCCCGCGCCGTCCGGCGGCCGACTCGTCGGCGGACGACATTCCCGCCGCTGACGTCTCCGCCCTGGTCGCCCAGGGCGCCGCCCTCGTGCCCGTGGAGCTGCTGGAGGACCTGGCGGACGCGCTGCACGAGGAGCAGGGCCGGTGGGACAACCGCCCGGTCACGCCGCAGCAGCGGGAGCGTCGGGCACTGCTCAAGCGGTGGCTGCCGGACTTCAACCGGCGCCGGTACTGCCTGCGGACGGCCCGTCAGCACGGCTACATGCACTCGCTGTCCACGCCGCTGGTGGTCAACACCGGCTCCGGGGAGAGGTTCCTCGGTGCCAGCGTGCCGGACAGCCCGGAGCTGCACCTGCGCGAGAGCACTCACCGGCAGCAGCGGCTGGCCGAGCGCGCGCAGCGTGCCGCCCTGCGGGCCCCGCGCGGTGCTGGGCGGGCCGTGTGAACACCAACGGCGTTGTGGTGGCCTCCGTGCTGCTGGCCGAGCTGGTCGGCTTCGACTCGGACGAGCCGTTGCAGGTGAAGCAGATCGCCGCTGCCCTGGGCACGACGAAGTGGACCGTCCACCGCGAGGTGAACTCCGGCCGCCTGCCGCACTACCGGATCGGCTCCGGCATCCGGATCGAACGGTCCGCCTTCCGTGCCTACCTGAAGGACCACAACATCCCCGTGCGGCTGGGCCCGGTCGCTGGCTGCCAGGCCGCCCAGCCCGGCTGGGCACCGGACACAGACGGCTCTTAGGGCAGGAGTCGGGCCCTGCCTACCCCTCCCCTAAGAGCCTCCCGGCCACCCACGGACCGGCGGCCGGTGAGCGCCGCTCAGCCCCGCTCACCGGCGCTCACCGGCACTCACGGAGCGCTCACCTGATTGGCCAGCGATCGGATCCCGATCGGATTCCCATCGGCCGGCATCGGCTGCCGATCGGCGGCTCCGCCAATCAGGAACCGATCAGCCGCCGATCAGCGAACCGATGCTGACCTGCGAAAGCCATTCCATCCGATCAGATCCACACACCCCCTTGGAGAGACCGTGAGCACCCCGGCCACCACCATGCCGTCCGCTGAGTACCTGACCGCCCCTCAGATCGCCGCCTTGCTGGAGCTGTCGTCGGAGACCGTCTACCGGATGGCCCGCAGCGGCGTCCTGTCGTCCTACCGCGTCGGCAACGGCCGGGGCCTGGTCCGGTTCCCCCTCGACGGCTTCCGCGCCTACCTCGCCGCCAACCACCTGCCCGCCGCACTCGCGGGCCACATCTGACCGGTGGACACCCGACCGTCCACCACGTACCCGGCAGCCCTACCCGCCGTACCCGGGTGTACCCGGCTGCCGTACCCGGTGTACCCGCCGGGTGTACCCGCACCGGATACACCCCCGGGTACACGTACCCCGGCCCGGCACTCACGGCCACTCAACTGCCCCGGCTGCGGGAGGACGGGGGCGGGAAAAGCCGCTTTCCCCGCCCCGCGCCCCATCCGGCCCGCACCGACTACATCGACTACATCCCAGGTCAGACCCCGACCGGACGCCCGACTACACGGGCCCCGTAGTCGACTACACGACCGCTGTAGTCGGGCCTGTAGTCGGCCGTTCAACGACACGACCAGTCGGTGGACAGCACGCCCGACCAATACCCGACCACCAGCGTCCACCGACCCGACCGGAGACCGCCGTGAGCGCCGCCCGAAGCCCACCACCCACCGGCCCAAAGGCAAGACGCCACCCCGCCCCTACCCGGCCGGGGAGTTGGTGTCTTCCCGGCCACCGGCCGACCACCGAACCGTCCACCCTGACCACCGACCGCTGGAGCAGCCCGTGACCACCGACACCCAGCCGTCCACCGAGGTGACCACCATCCGACCAACCCGAGCGGCGAACCCGCTCTACGACCCCGCGCCGGGCCTTGAGCGGCCCGCACGACCCGGCCCGACCCCGGACCCCGAGGTGTTCTGCGGCTGGGTCGGCGAGACCGTGCACGCCCTCGACCCGACCACCGAAGCCGACCCCGTCGCCATCCTGGTCAACCTGCTCTCCGCCGGAGGGGCCGTCATCGGACCGGGCCCGTTCCTGTGGATCGGCAACGACCGCCACCCCGCCCTCATCTGGGCACTCACCGTCGGCGCCACGGCTGCCGGCCGGAAGGGCGCCGCGTCGAACACCGTCAAGCGCCTGCTGAAGGCGGCGTTCCCGGACTTCGTGGCCACCAACACCCCGTCGGGCCTGTCCTCGGGTGAGGGGCTGATCGAAGCGGTGCGCGACGGCGACCCCGACGACGGCGGGGGGAAGGGGAAGAAGCAGCCCGGAGTGCTCGACAAGCGGCTGTGGGTGGTGGAGTCCGAGTACGGCATCACCATGGCCCGCGCCCGCCGCGAAGGCTCCTCCCTGGGCGGGGTGCTGCGGCAGGCGTGGAACGGCGAAGACCTCGGGGTGATGAACCGCGAGGCGATGCACTCCACCGCCCCCCACATCGCGCTGATCGGCCACATCTCCCCCCGTGAGCTGCGCGCCAAGATGCAGGACTCCGAGCTGGCCGGGGGCACCTACAACCGGTTCCTGCCGGTGTTCGTCCACCGCAACCTGCTCCTCCCGGACGCTCCCGGCGCCCCGGACCAGCTCATCGTCGACCTGGCCGCCCGCTGGTACTCGGTCCTCAACGACGCCCGCCGCGTCGGAGAGGTCCAACTCGACGATGATGCGGCCCAGTTGTGGCGCGACCAGGTCTATCCGGCGCTGTCCGGGGATGAGGACGGGGATGGGCCGCTGGCGGAGTTCACTGCCCGCGCCGCCCCGTACACCAAGCGGACCGCCATGGTCTACGCCCTGCTCGACCACACCGACCGCATCGGCGAACAGCACCTGCGCGCCGCCTGGGCCCTCACCCGCTACGCCCGCGCCAGCGCCGCCCACATCCTGGGCACCGACGCCAACAGCACCGGAGATCCCGACCTGGACAAGCTGGCCAGTGCGGTCAGGAACGCCGGGTCGAGCGGGCTGACCGGGGACGAGGTGTACCGGCTGTTCAAGCGCCGCAACGCCACCCAGCGCGCTGAGCTGACCGCCCGGCTGTGCGAACTGCCCGGCTACGCCGCCGTGCAGGTCCCCGGGGACGGCCGCCACCGCACCGTCTACCTCTACGCGCCGCCGACGCTCCCCGGGTGAAAAGGGTGCGAAGGGTGGAATGCCCTCCCACCTGCGCAAACGCCGGGTGCCAGGCCGGGTGGAAAGGGGTGCCAGGCCCCACCATCCCGGCCAGCACCCACCCCTGGCACCCCTTTCCACCCACCTTTCCACCCGACAAAACCCCAGGTCACAGCCCTTATCAACCTTTCCACCCTTTCCACCACCGGAGCACCCCATGACCAGCACCACCCAGCACCCCGCCAGACCCGCCACCACGTCCGGCACACCACCCCGGCCCCGCCCCCGGGCCCGCTCCCCACCGAGCCCACCGGGCGCCGTCCCGGGCAGCACTGACAGCCGACTGGCGCCAGTCACCCGACGGGCAGCACAGCCCCAAAGCCCGGGTAACGCGCGCGAGCCGACAGTCACCCGACTGTCGCCTGTCATCCCAGGCACCCGGAAGCCTCCCGCGAACGCCCCGGGCCTGTAACCCCCGGCCCTGACCTGTGGATGACAGGTGACAGGCGACAGGTGACAGACAGGCCAGACGACAGGCCACCGCACCACCCCGGGCACTTGTCTTGTCGCTTGTCGCTTGTCGCCCCGACAAGCCCCAGCACCCCGCCGGCCCCGAGAACACCCCCTCCGCGCGACAAGCCACACGACAAGCGACAAGGCGCACCGCCCGAACAGACAAGAGGAGCACCCGCTCCGCCCCCGGTGCTCCTCTTGTCTGTTCGGCCGACAGCCCACCCCATCCGGTGTCAGGTGTCTGACGCGTCAGACACCTCCTGACACCAACCGCCCGAATCCCCGGGTAACGCGCGCGCGACCCCGTCAGACGCGTCTGACACCCCGTCTGACACCCAGCCTGACGCACCTGACACCCCGCCCTGACAGCCGCTGACACCCGGGCTGACACTCCCTGACTCCCCGGGAACTAGCACCCGCCCCCGCTAGAGCTAGGCCCACCGACTCCCACCGCAGGAGAGCGCCCGATGCCCCGCCGCCAGGTCACCATCACAGCCCTGACCGCACAGCCCACCACCCCGCCGGCCAACCTCCGGCCCCTGCCCGACCGCTACCTCACCCCCGAAGACGTCGCCTCACTCTTCGGCGTCCCGCTGGAGACCGTCTACCAGTGGCGCCGCAAGCGCACCGGCCCGCCCGGCTTCCGCGTCGGCCGCCACCTGCGCTACCACCCCGACGCCGTCGCCCAATGGGTCAGCGACCAGGCCCAGCGGGTTGCCTGACGCCCCGGCAGCCGGTGCTACCTGTAGCGCCCCACCCCGCTACCGGTAGCACCCCCGGTAGCGCCCCGACCACACCTGATCAGGCCGATAGCAGCTAGCGGCCCTCCCCCATCGCGCCCAAAAACAGGCTCACAGCCCCTCCTGACCACCCGCCACAACCGCTCTAACGCCAGGGAGCCGTCAGGGAGGCAGGGAGTTCTCCCTCTCCGCCTCCCTGCCCCGAGCACCCGTCCCGAACAGCGCAGATCACCGCGCAGGGAGGCAGGGAGGCACCCCGCGCCAACTCCGCCCGGCCGCCGAAATCGCACCCGCCGCCACCCCGGTGCCTCCCTCCCTGCCACACCACTGACCCGAGGACACAGACCATGGCTGGACACATCCAGGACCGCTGGTTCAAGACTGAGACCGGCCCCGACAGCAAGCCGCGGCGCGTAAAGACCGACCGCCACGGCACCGGCCAGCGCTACCGCGCCCGCTACGTCGGACCCGACGGTGCCGAGAGGTCGAAGTCCTTCCCCGACCGGCAGAAGCGCCAGGCGGAGGAGTGGCTGGCCAACATCGAGGCGGACATGTCGCGCGGTCAGTACATCGACCCGAAGGCAGCCCGGACGACGTTCCAGCAGTTTGGGGAGAAGTGGCTCAAGGCGCAGACCACCGACCTGTCGAGCCAGGTACTCGTGGAGACCCGGCTCCGGCTGCACGCCTTCCCCCGGATCGGCAACCGCCCTCTCGACTCTTTCCGGCCGTCGCACATCCAGGAGCTGGTCAAGGAGCTGGAGCTGAGCCCCATCTCCGGCGGGTACGCCAAGAACATCTACTCCGATGTGCGCGCGGTGCTGTCGGCGGCGGTGGACGATGGGCTGCTGGCCCGGAACCCGTGCGGCGCCAACTCTGTCCGGCCTCCGACCGTCGACGCCAGGCGCGTCACGCCATGGCTCCCGGAACAGGTGTTCGCCGTCCGGGAAGCGCTGACCGAGCGGTACCGAGCGATGGTCGACCTGGGCGCGGGCTGCGGGCTGCGGCAGGGCGAGATCATCGGTCTCTCGGCCGACGACGCGCTGAACTTCGAGACCGGTACCGTCCGCGTCCTGCGACAGGTGAAGCTGATCCGGGGGAAGGCTGTCTTCGCTCCGCCGAAAGGCAACAAGGCCCGTGACGTGCCGCTCCCCGGTGCGGTGGTCAAGGCGCTGCAGGCCCAGATGGAGTCGTTCGAGCCGGTCCCCGTGACGCTCCCGATGCGGACCCCGGACGGGCCGAAAGTGACCTTCCGTCTGCTGTTCAGCAACTCGGCCGGCGGGCCGGTCTGGCGCAGCAACTTCAACATCCAGGACTGGAAGCCCGCCCTGGCGGCAGCTGGGCTCATCCCGGTGCCGAAGGCCGGACAGCCCCACGCGTCGGCTCGTGAGCACGGCATGCACGCCCTGCGGCACTTCTACGCGTCGGTGCTGCTCGATGCTGGGGAGAGCATCCGGGCCGTGAGCGACTACCTGGGACACTCCGACCCGGCCCTGACGCTCCGGGTGTACGCCCACCTCATGCCGGACAGTCAGGACCGGGCCCGGAAGGCTCTGGACCAGCTCTTCCGGCGGGGCGATTCAGCGGCCTGACGGCCCAGGCACGGCCCAGCACTGACGTAGGGCCCCTGAGCAGCGACATACTCGCTGGTCAGGGGCCCTGCTCGCCCGGACCCGGTGTTGTTCTCCGGGCTTAGGCATGGTTCATCAAGTGTCGCAGATCGACAAAGCCCCGGATGCCGTGGCATCCGGGGCTCCTGCGTCGCCGGGTTCCGGGACCGACGCGGCGTCAGCTGCCGACGAAGGCGGCCAGCAGCAGCCAGACCACCGGGGCGGTCGGCAGCAGCGAGTCGAGCCGGTCCATGATGCCGCCGTGGCCGGGCAGCAGCGTCCCCATGTCCTTGATGCCGAGGTCGCGCTTGATCATCGACTCGGCCAGGTCGCCCAGGGTCGCCGTGACCGCGGCGCAGGCGCCGAGGATCAGGCCCTGCCACCAGGTGCCGTCGTCGATCACGTACTGCATCAGCAGCGCGCCCGCGATCATCGACAGCCCGATGCCGCCGGCCAGGCCCTCCCGGGTCTTGCCCGGGCTGATGGTCGGCGCCAGCTTGTTCTTCCCGAACTTGTAGCCGACCGCGTAGGCCCCGGTGTCACTGCAGATGGTGACGATCAGGAACAGCAGGATCCGGCGCGGACCGTCGTCGGCCGCCAGCATCATCACCACGAAGGTGGCCAGGAACGGCACGTAGAACGCGGTGAAGATCCCTGCCGTTATGTCGCGCAGGTAGTTCTCCGGCGGCTGTCCCATCCGCCAGACCATCACCGCGAGCCCGGTCAGCGCCAGCGCCGCGGCCGCCCACTCCGGACCTGCCCAGTACCCGGCCCCCAGCATCGCCAGGCTGCCCACCAGCAGCGGGACCAGCGGCGTGCTGATCTCCTTGCGCTCGGCCAGCCGGCTGGTCAGCTCCCACACGCCGACCAGGACCGCGGCGGCGACCACGAAGAGGAAGAGCACCTTCACCACGAACAGCGAGGCGACGATCACTGCGCCGAGACCGACCCCTACCCCTATCGCGGCCTGCAGGTTGCGGCCACCGCGCTGCTTGCGGGGCTGCTGGTCGGGCTGGGCCACGGCTGTCTCCTGCCCTGGGGCGGACGTCGGGGTCGGGTGGTGCGGCATGACTGGAGTCTGTGCCGAGGGGCCGGGTCGGTACACCGGGAGCTGCTGCGAGTGACCCGTTTGGGGTCCAAGGTCACCCGCAGCAGAGGAGTCGGGCGCCGGAGACCGGCGCCCGGAAACGTCGTGCATCAGACCTCGAGCAGCTCGGCTTCCTTGTGCTTCAGCAGCTCGTCGATCTGCGCCACGTACTTCGCCGTGGTGTCGTCGAGCTCCTTCTCCGCGCGACGGCCGTCGTCCTCGCCGATCTCGCTGTCCTTGACCAGCTTGTCGACCGCGTCCTTGGCCTTGCGGCGGATCGCCCGGATCGAGATCTTGGCGTCCTCGCCCTTGGCGCGGGCCTGCTTGATGTACTCGCGGCGGCGCTCCTCGGTCAGCACCGGCAGCACCACGCGGATGATCGAACCGTCGTTGGACGGGTTGACCCCGAGGTCGGAGTCGCGGATCGCGGTCTCGATGCTCTTCAGTGCGGTCTTGTCGAACGGTGCGACGACCGCCATCCGGGGCTCCGGCACCGAGAACGAGGCGAGCTGGTTGATCGGCGTCAGCGCACCGTAGTAGTCCGCGAAGATCTTGGCGAACATGGCGGGGTGCGCCCGGCCGGTCCGGATCGCCGCGAAGTCGTTCTTGGCGACCCCGACGGCCTTGTCCATCTTCTCCTCGGCCTCGAAGAGGATCTCGTCGGTCACTGTCTGCTCCCTGTCCCGTTCATCTGCTGTGGTTCCGCCCGGCGAATACCCCGGACGGCTGATTGCTGCTCAGGTGACGACTGCTCAGGCCCGGGCAGAGTCCTGGCTGATGAGTGTGCCGATCTTCTCACTGTTCACCGCGCGGGCGATATTGCCCTCCGCCAGCAGCTCGAAGACCAGCATCGGCAGGTCGTTGTCCTTGCACAGCGTGATCGCGGTCAGGTCGGCCACCTTGAGGTCGCGCGCGATGACCTCGGTGTAGTCGAGCGAGTCGAACTTGACCGCCTCGGGGTTGGTGCGCGGGTCCGAGTCGTACACCCCGTCGACGCCGTTCTTGCCCATCAGCAGCACCTCGGCGTGGATCTCCAGGGCGCGCTGCACGGCGGTGGTGTCGGTGGAGAAGTACGGCATGCCCATCCCGGCGCCGAAGATGACCACGCGGCCCTTCTCCAGGTGCCGGACGGCCCGCAGCGGCAGGTACGGCTCCGCGACCTGGCCCATCGTGATGGCGGTCTGGACCCGGGTCTCGATGCCTTCCTTGATCAGGAAGTCCTGCAGCGCGAGGCAGTTCATCACGGTGCCGAGCATGCCCATGTAGTCGGAGCGGGCCCGGTCCATGCCGCGGACCTGGAGTTCGGCACCGCGGAAGAAGTTGCCACCGCCGATCACGATCGCCACTTCGGTGCCGCCGCGGACCACCGTGGCGATCTCGCGGGCGATCTTGTGCACGACGTCCGGATCGACGCCGAGGCCGCCGCCGCCGGCGAACGCCTCACCGGACAGCTTGAGCAGAACCCGTCGACGGTTGCTCTCCTGCACGGGCTCCTGCGTCTCCGTCATGGACTTCTCCTTCTCCACCTACTGGTTCACAGGCGGGGCCATCGGCGGGCACTGCCGGGCCCCTGACCTGCGCGTACACGCAAGGAGGCCACTGCCGCGGGAACCGGTACGGTGTCCTGCACGGCAATGGCCTCCTCGTCGTTCATGGTGCCGACGTGGCCCGCCCGTTGACTTCCTGGCGCTGGTCGAGCCCGATCGGCGCGTTCCGGGCCGTCCTGCTGGACGGCCGGGCGGTTCCTACCTTAGGCGGGAACCGCGGTGGAACGTGGGTCAGGCGCCGACGCGGAAGCGGGCGAAGCGCTTGAGGGCGACGCCGTTCTCCTCGAGCACCTTGGCGACGGTCTTCTTGCTGTCCTTCGCGAAGGCCTGCTCCAGAACGGAGTTCTCCTTGACGAAGCCGGTGACGCGACCCTCGACGATCTTCGGCAGGGCAGCCTCGGGCTTGCCCTCCTCACGCGCGGTGGCCTCGGCGACCCGACGCTCGTTCTCGATGTCCTCGGCCGGGATCTCCTCGCGCGACAGGTACTTCGGACCGAACGCGGCGATGTGCTGCGCGATGTCCTTGGCGACCTCGGCGTTCTCCTTGTCGAGCTCGACGAGGACACCGATGGTCGGCGGGAGGTCCGGGTCCGACTTGTGCAGGTAGACGCCGACGAAGCCGTCGCCCTCGAACTGCGCGAAGCGACGGAAGACGATCTTCTCGCCCAGGGTCGCGTTGGCCTCGTCCACGAACTGCTGGACGGTCTGGCCGGCGACGATCTCGGAGGCCAGCGCGGCGTCCAGGTCGGCCGGGGAGGTGGCGGCGACGTGGGCGGCGATCGCGTTGGCGACCTCGACGAACCGGCCGCCCTTGGCGACGAAGTCGGTCTCGCAGTTCAGCTCGACCAGGACGCCGGAGTTGGCACCCTCGGCGATCAGCGCGGTGACGGCGCCGTTGGAGGCGTCACGGCCCTCGCGCTTGGCGACGCCCTTCTGGCCCTTGATACGAAGCAGCTCGACGGCCTTCTCGACGTTGCCCTCGGCCTCGTCGAGCGCCTTCTTGCAGTCCATCATGCCGGCGCCGGTGAGCTCACGGAGCTTCTTGACGTCCGCGGCGGAGATGTTCGCCATGGTGTGAATCTCTTCTCGCGTCTCGCGTGTCTGCGTGGGGAGGTGCCGAGCGGGCTGGGTTCAGCCCCTGGCACGGGAGAGAGGGGCACTTACCGGTGTCGTACCGGCGAGTGCCCCTCACCCTTGGTACGTCAGGCCTGGTCGGCCTCGGCGGCCGGGGCCTCCACGGTCTCGGCAGCAGCCTCGGTGACCTCGGCGACCTCGGCCTCGACGGCGGCGGGGGCCTCAGCCTCGGCGGCGGGGGCCTCGACGGTCTCGTCGGCCTTCTTCTCGCCCTCGAGGATGTCCTTCTCCCAGTCGGCCAGCGGCTGGTCGGCACCCGGGTCGGCCTTGACGTCGCCCTTGGCGACACCGGCGCGGGACTTCAGGCCCTCGGCGACGGCGTCGGCGATGACCCGGGTCAGCAGGGTGACGGAGCGGATCGCGTCGTCGTTGCCGGGGATCTTGTAGTCGACCTCGTCGGGGTCGCAGTTGGTGTCCAGGATCGCGACGACCGGGATGTGAAGCTTGCGGGCCTCACCAACCGCGATGTGCTCCTTCTTGGTGTCGACGATCCAGACAGCGCTGGGAACGCGCTGCATGTCGCGGATACCACCGAGGGTCTTCTCGAGCTTGGTGTGCTCGCGCTCGAGAACCAGGAGCTCCTTCTTGGTGAGGCCGGAACCGGCCACATCCGTGAAGTCGATCTCGCCGAGCTCCTTGAGGCGCTGCAGACGCTTGTAGACGGTCGAGAAGTTGGTCAGCATGCCGCCGAGCCAGCGCTGGTTCACGTAGGGCATGCCCACGCGGGTGGCCTGCTCGGCGATGGCCTCCTGGGCCTGCTTCTTCGTGCCGACGAAGAGGACGCTGCCGCCGTGGGCAACCGTCTCCTTGACGAACTCGAAGGCGCGGTCGATGTAGTTCAGCGACTGCAGGAGGTCGATGATGTAGATGCCGTTGCGCTCCGTGAAGATGAAGCGCTTCATCTTCGGGTTCCAACGACGGGTCTGGTGACCGAAGTGGACGCCGCTCTCAAGCAGCTCCCGCATCGTGACGACGGCCATGGCCGTGCTCCTCGGTGTTCTGCCCAGCTCGCCTGGTCCGTCGGTCTTTCGTCCGGACGGACCCGGGGTGCCGGGTGTTCTCGGTTGTTCCGTGTCGGTCGGGCGACCTTCACGCCTGACGCCCCGACGTGCCGAGCCACCTGCGCCTGTGCGGTGACTTGACCGCGCCAGGCTCGGCGGACCGAGCGGCACTCGCACCGGACGGGCCTCGGCACCCCTTGCGGGGTGACCTCTGCCGCCGGTGGCGGGGCGTGCGAAGTCGACCCGGGCAGACCGGGTCGCGTGTGAAGTGTACGGGAAGCGCCGAGCCGGGAGCGACTCCGTGCTTGCGGGGTCGGACGGGTGGGGGTAGGGCGGGTGTTCGGCGCCGTCGGGGGCGGGGTGGGGCGGGCGGGAACGGCGGGGTGGGACGGGGTGGGGGTGGGGTGAGGCGGGGGCGGGACCGGGGTGGCCGGTGACGCGGGAGGACGGATTCACCCCTGTGGGGGATCGGCGCTGTCCCCAGGGCGGGGTTGTCCACAGGGGCGGAGTGGGTGGTGGTTCCGGAGTGGGGTGGGCACCAGCCTGCTCGGCATGAGTTCCCTCGCTCTCCGTCCCCTGTCTCCGCTCCCCGTCACCGCCGTCCGGGGCACCGGGCCGACTCCGCAGCCACCGGACCGGCGGGTACTGGTGCTGCTGCTGGCGCTGCTCACCGCGCTGCTGTTCGCTGGGCTGCCGCAGCCGCCGGCGGCCGGCACCGCAGTCCCCGGCGTCGGGCCCGGCATCGGGCCCGGCATCGGCCCCGGGCCCGGACGTGCCTGGCCGGTGGGTGGACCGAGTGGGCTGCTCCAGCGCTTCGACCCGCCGCCGGTGCGCTGGGCAGCCGGCCACCGGGGCGTGGACCTCGCCGCCTCACCGAGGGACACGATCCGGGCCGCCGCCCCCGGGGTGGTGTCGTTCGCCGGGATGGTCGCCGGTCGACCTGTGGTGACGGTGACTCACCCCGCCTCGGGGAACCCGCCGTTGCGCACCACCTATCTCCCCGTCACCGGCAGCCTGCCGGTCGGGACGGCGGTCGCGGGCGGCGAACCGATCGGAGTCCTGGCGACCGGCGTCGGGCACTGTGCAACGGGCTGCCTGCACTGGGGGCTGCTGCGAGGAAAGCGCTACCTGGACCCGTTGGCTCTCTTGGGCACCGGGCAGGCGAGGCTGCTGCCACTGGACGGGGCTGCCGCCGGAGCACGGACCCGCGCGCGGGTTCAGGCTCAGGCGGAGGGTGCGGCGCTCTCGGTCGGCTCAGCCAGCTCGGTCGGCTCGACTGACTCAGCCGGCTCGGCTGCTTCGGTGCGGTGGGCCGGGCAGAGCCCGTGCAGCACCATCGAGACCGCGGAATCGGAGACCGACTGCGCCCCCTCCTCACCGGCCCGCTCAACCTGGCGAACGGCGGCCTCGACCACTCCTTGGAGCAGCGCAGCCGCCACCCGGGGCTGGTCGTGCCCGATCTCCTGCAGTGCCTGCACCACGAGGTCGACCAGCGAGTGGTGCGCGGCCCTGATCCGGTCCCGTGCGGCTTCATCGAGTTCGAGCGCGGAGATCGCGACGACGGCGCGGTGCCGAGGGTCGGCAGCCAGGGCGAGCTGGCCCCGGACGTAGGCCTCGACCCGGGTGTGCGGAGTGTCGCAGGCAGCCATCCCGGCTTCGATCTCCGCCGCCCAGAGCGGGAAATCGACCGCGCAGAGCTCCTCGACCACGGCGCCGCGGGAACGGAAGTACTCGTACACGGAGGAGCGGGCGAGCCCGGCCCGCGCGGCCAGGGCGGGGAAGGTCAACGCCTCCATGCCGCCCTCGGTGAGCAGCGTCCGGGCAGCGTCGAGGAGCGCTGCGCGCTGCAGCTGACGATGCTCGGCCACGGTGGCCGCCCGGATTTTCGGCACGCCCCTACTGTACGGAGCCCTACGCAATTCCGGGACGGCGCCATCGGAATCGCCGGGCGTGCGATGCACCACCCCAGCGCACTCCCCGCCTCGTGCGCCGGGTGCGGCTGCATCTGACCTGGCTCGGCTTGGCTTGGCTTGGCCGGCAGGCCGACCAGCCGACCGAGTGGATCAGCAGACCTCGGAGAGCTTGGCGCGGAGCTGGATCACCGACTTGGTGTGGATCTGACTGACCCGGCTCTCGGTGACGCCCAGCACCTGACCGATCTCGGCGAGGGTCAGGCCCTCGTAGTAGTAGAGGGTCACCACCGTCTTCTCGCGCTCCGGCAGGGTGTTGACCGCCGTGGCGAGCAGGCGGCGCAGCTCCCGGTCCTCCGCGACCTCCACCGGGTTGTCGGCGCCGGTGTCCTCCAGCGTGTCCATCAGGCTGAGCCGGTCACCGCTCTCACCGGCCGGGTGCAGCAACTCGTCCAGGGCCACCACGTTCGCCAGCGAGAGCTGGCTGAAGATCGCGTGCAGCTCCTCGATCGCGATGCCCATCTCCGCCGCCACCTCGGGCTCGTGCGGCGTCCGGCGCAGCCTGGCCTCCAGCGTGGCGTACGTGCGCTCGACCGCCTTGGCCTTCTGCCGGACCGAACGCGGGATCCAGTCGAGCGCCCGGAGCTCGTCGATGATCGCGCCGCGGATCCGACTGATCGCGTAGGTCTCGAACTTGATCGCCCGGTCGACGTCGAACTTCTCGATCGCGTCAATCAGCCCGAATACGCCGGAGGAGACGAAGTCGGCCTGCTCCACGTTGGCCGGGAGCCCGACTCCGACCCGGCCTGCCACATATTTGACCAGTGGTGAGTAGTGCAGGATCAGCTGCTCCCGCAATCTGGCGTCCCCGGTCTCCTTGTAGGAGCGCCAGAGCAGCTCCAGGGCTGACCGGTCGTCAACAGCAGTTGCCGAGGCGGCGGAGGCCGCCGGTTTCGCCGCCGCGGCGCCTCGACGAGCTGCTGGGGGACGTGACGTCGCCGGGGCGGAGGCGTCCTCAGCCGTAGTCCGGGCCCCCACCCGGCCGGCCTGCCTGGTCACCCCCATCACCCCTGGCGCTCTGTTCTGCGCCTCGGCGGCGGGACGAGCCTCGGCCCCCGGCCCTGGCCCTCCCGAGGACCTGAGGGCACCGGTCACCCTGTGTCCGGGAATGTGTGTGGGCATACGTTGGTCTGCGCCGTTCTGCCGAGTCATGTGCTGATAGGGAAGGCACTGCGAGCGTAGCGTGACCAAGTCACTGCACAGTGCTACCGCCACTCGGTCGTCCCCCGAACCGGTGGTGCACTCGGCGTGGCGTGCTCCGCGTCCGCCCCTCGGCGTCACTCCTTCCGGGTGCGGGCTCCACGCACCAGCCGCCAGTGCGCACCGCACCGTTCGACGAAGCCGAGTGATCCCAACTCGTAGAGCCGCTGCAGGACTTCGTCCACCGAGAGTCCGGCGTGCTGTGCCAGGCGCTCCACCGGAGCGCCCTCGGCGGAGGCGGGCACGGCCTCCAGTACCCGGGCTACCGGAGGGGGCAGCAGGTCCCTGGGGAGAACCGGACCGGACCGGCGTGGCGCCAGGTCGTCCCCGATGGCACCGACCAGCTCGCCGATCTCGGCCGCATCGGTCACCAAGGTCGCGCCACCGCTGCGGATCAGCGCGTGCACCCCGGCCGAGAGTTCGGAGGTCACCGGGCCGGCCACCCCCATGGTGTGCCGGTTGAGGTCACGGGCCCGCCGTGCGGTGCTCAGAGCGCCGCTGCGCATGGCGGCCTCCACCACCACCGTGCCCCGGGTCAAGGCGGCGATCACCCGGTTGCGCAGCACGAAGCGGAATCGGTTCGGGTGCTCACCGGGCGGGAGCTCACTGAGCAGCAGGCCCTGCGCGGCGATACGGGCGATCAGCTCCGAGTTGCCCGGCGGGTAGGCCACGTCCACCCCGCAGGCCAACACTCCGAGGGTCACACCGCCGACCGCGAGCGCGCCCCGATGCGCTGCGGCATCGATCCCGTATGTTCTCTAGCTGGTCCGGCTGTGTTGTGCCAGCAGCCCGGCGGGGGTCAACGTGTTGACGTTGCCCAGAGTCAGAGATGCGAGATGTTCAGCCCGAGAGCGGGCCTTGGCGTCTTCGCCCACTTGGGCACTGGCTGGTGCAGGTGGGTTGCCGCAGAATCAGCGGTAAGGCGAACGATCGAACGGAAGAATCGGACACAGTCGATGGCATCCGAGAGTCGAAGGGTTGGGGCGGCCTTCGCGCTCGGCGACGACTGTGGGTCGCGAACAGCTCCCAGGACCGGATAGGAGTGAATCGTTGCATGTCCATGAGCGACAGCGTGGCGGACCTGAAGCCACTGCCTGATCACCTCGTCGACATGCTTCGGCTCGACGACGACAGAGGTCTTGCCCCGCCCACCGTTCTGGGACCAGGTCCAGCTGGGACGAGGATCGAACCCAACTCGCTTGAGCAGTTCGCGTGACTTGTGCGAGTCGGGGGTGGCGAACTTCTGCAGGGCCACCTCGAAGTCGTGCTCCCACTGGTTCATCGCTCCGGCCAAGAGACGGTGGGTCCCTGGGACAGCCCTCAGCTCCACCAGGGCTTCGTCACGTAGCGCTGCAGCGGCATCCTGAATGAACGCCTGCCAGGACGCGACCGCCAGGACGATCGTCCCCCGGTTGACCGACGGCTCAACGACCAACCGACCGCGGCTTCCATCGCGTCCAGCCCGATGGACGGCTATCAGGTTGTCGCAATGCTGCATGGCGCTGGCGTAGTTGTCGACCGCACCTTGGATGTCCATCTCGCCCACCTTGTTCTGTGGGGTCGGATGCCACCCCAAGGCAACTGATTACCAGTCAGCACATGAGCTGATTGCCGCGATCAGTATGTCCGACAGCTGGAGTCAGCTGAACGACCTTCGGCCAACCGGTGGTTGGTCACTGGTCGTCGGTGAACCGCAGCGAGGGCGCCCGCGAGAGCGGCGTGACGTTGGCGAGGGTGGCATCTCGCGCGGCGATAGCCGCATCGCGCTGTCCCGTGACCGCGGCGAGGTCGGTGGCCAACTGCTCAATCATGATCGCGTAGGTATGGACGACATCGGCCAGCCTGCCGTTCTCCTTGCGGACTTCCGCCAGATCCTCTTGGAGCTTGGCAATCTTGCGGTCCGCGGCCTGGATCGGCTCGGACTTGTGCTCAGCGGCCTTAAACTCCGCCTGGAACTTGGCCATGACCGTGATCGGGTATTTGTGTGTCAGCAGCCACCGCTTGACCTGGGCTTCTCTGGCGAGGTCGAGGATGGTGAGCTTGCCGGAGGAGTGAAGCGGGGTGCCGGCGATCAGCCGGTCGGCCGCCGCCCGCAGCTTCAGCAGCAGGTCAGCCGGGGGCTCCTCTTCTGTTCCAGAGCTCACGGCCGAGCCTCCCGCGCTGCCCGGCCCTGATCGTGCTCGGAAATGATCTTCTCCAGGTAGGCCAGTCGACGGCGTTCGCGTTCCAGGCGGATCGGCGGGCTGGCCTCGTCCGCGACCGCCGCTCGCAGTTGATCGGCCTCCGCGCGGATCGCGGTGATGTTCTCCTCAGTGCGGGCGATGTTGCGGCAGCCAGGCCGGCAGTCGTCGGTGTCAGGGGTGAAGCGGGTGTCGTCCAGAGCCGGCTCCAGCTCACAAAGCGCGGTCGGCGCCGCGAAGACGCAGGTCATAGCCTTGCCGGGATAGATCTGCAGAGACGGGTTCGCCAGGATGTGGCGTGCTTCCCGGCCGGTTCGGACCACCCGGCCTGCGAACTTCTGGACGCCGCCGCCCACCCGGGAACGGAAGGCATCGGCCGCGGGCCCGCTGACATGCTCCCCATCCTTGAGCCGCCGGTCGGCCGACTCCAGCTCGTCCAGCCTGGTCAGCCACCGCTCGAAGGCCAGGTCGTCAGGGAAGCCGGACGCGTAGGTCCCGGCATAACCCTGAGTAATTTGAACGCGAAGGTGTCCGTACTGAATCGCGGCCGCGACCAGCCCGCGCGGGCGCCGGCAGATGAACCAGGCCAGCGTCCGCCGCAGGCGACTGCCCGTCAGACTCACCGGGTCGAGCGGGATCGTGTCGTCACGACCGGCCCGCTGGCAGTAGGTGCTCACCCACTCGACGAAGCGGTTCAGGTCACCGTTGATGGGGGTGTTGGTGCGTGCGCCGCCCTCCCGCGCGTTGGGGCCGTTGACCACCAGCCAGGTCGGGAAGAGCACGTCCTGGTCGTGCAGCCGCTCCTGGACCGAGATCGCGAGGGCGACGGCCTCTGTGGCGATCCAGGGTTCCTCGCGGTGCTGGCCCTCAGGGATCTTGGCGCCGTTCTCGTCCGTCGCGCCCTTCCACTTCTTCCCGTCGACCCGCCACAACCCCGTCACGGGATCACGGCTTGAGCATCCCCTCCGGAGGTTGAGAACCTCCCCGGGACGAGCGCCGGTCAAGTAGGCGACCAGTAAGAAGCACGCGGTGCTGAGAGCCTTCAGCGTGGCCTCGAACTCGTCGTAGCGAAACCCCTTCAGCCAGGGCTCGCCGCCAAGCAGGCCCTTCGGCCGGGTGGCGAGGTAAGCACCGTCGGCGAGCGGGAGGCCGGACTCCAGGAACGCCCGCCGGTAGGTCTGATTCGTCCGCAGCGCGTCCGGCACGATGTCCAGGAGCTTCGCCAGGAACGGCCAGTCCGGCTCCCGCTGCCCCGACTCGTCCAGGCGGCCGGGGAGCTCGCGCCCGGTGCGGCGGAAGTCCGCCAGCAGGGCACCGATCTCCGGGGTCGCGCCGGCCTGGCCCGGGACGCGGACCCTGCGGTGGGGCAGGCCCGGGCTGTAGCGGCCCGGGTGGAACCCGAACAGCGGCCGGAACTCGGCCAGGGCCGCGATGATGTCCTCGGCGAAGTCCTCGACGAATCGCAGAGCCCAGCACAACGTCATCGACATGGTGGTCTCTTGGATCCGCGGGGTGCGGTTCTCCGGGTGCCGCTCCGACTTTCCCAGCAGGATCCGTGAGTCCTTGCCTCCGAACGGCGGCATCGCCGGGAGCCGTCCCTCGGGTGGCAGCAGCTCGCGAAGCGCCCAGAGGCGGCGGACCGCCTGCAGCAGATCGCACCGGTAGCCGTGGCTGATCTCGGCCTCGCGTACCGAGTCCAGGTAGGCGTCCAGGTCCTGCGGGGTGACGGTCTCCAGCGAGTCGATCCCGTGCGTGTCCAGCCAGTCCAGCAGTCCACGTAGGTTCCGCAGTTGGGCGGTCATCGTGTAGACGGCCAGCCGGCCGTTGATGCTGGCCCGTCGCAGGATCGGCAGGCCCTCCTCGCAGTTCAGCTCCAGCCACATGTAGGTCTTCGCCATGAGGCGAAACCGCTCAGGGACGAGAAGGAAGTTCAGGCTGACCCGGTTGAGGTGGTCCTCGAAGATGGCCGGCGTCAGGTTCCACCGGTCCTCGGCGAACCGCGACATCTCGGCCCGGGAGGTGCCCGGCCTCAGCTTGCGGTTCAGCAGCACCGCTGTGTCCGCGGCGGGCAGCAGGCCCGGCCGGACCTCCAGCCGGGCGAATTGATCGTTTGTCATCGGTGGTCCAACTCCTGGTCGAGAAGACGCCGTACCAGTTCGCGGTCCGCGTCCGTGGCCTGTCCGGCGGCCCGGGCGACAGCTGCCGGACCGGCCTGGTCCAGCAGGTCCTGCAGCTGGTTGAACGGGAACGCGAACCTCTCGGCCCAACGCAGGGCGGTCATGTGGGTGCGGCGCTCGCCGATCGTGTCCCGGGCGACGACCTGGATCGGGAGGTGGTGCGGCATCGCGCGAGCGCTTCCGCAGTCCAGGCACTTCAGGAACGACGCCCGGCAGGGCTGGCCCGCAGGGCTGTGCGAACTGTTGAGGTTGTCGGTGCAGCCGGCCAGCACGGTGTCCGCGTCCCGGGCGACCAGCAACCTGAGCATCTCGGTCGTCACCCCCAGCCGCCGCGCGACCGCTTCCGGGTGCCGCAAGGCCTCGGCCAGGTCCGCCTCGCTCATCCGCGCGATGCTGCCCGCGCTCTTCGCCTTGACGACCTCCTTCTCCAGCACGTCGGCGACCAGCTCCTGGTACTCACGCAAGGACGAGCGGTCCCGCCGAAGGTAGGTGTCGGCCAGCGTCCGCTGTGTCTGGGCGACCGGCTTCTGCTCACGAGCACTGTGCGTCACCCGCATCCGGCCGACGCTGACGATCAGCCGCTGCGGCTTCCCGTCCTCCCCCGCCTCGTCCGCCACCAGGTTCAGGCCTTGGCCCCACCCGCCCACCGCCGACTGCGGCAGCAGGTCTCGGAATCCGCGCCCGGACCGGACCTGCGGCTCATCGCCGGGCAGCCGTGCCGTCTGGCTCAGGCCGGACTTGGGAACCCAGTAGACCAGCAGCCGGTCACTGCCCATGATCCGCCGGGCCGCCGCGCTCAACTCCCAGGCCAGCATGTAGAGGCCGAACGGTGTCAGCAGCTCGTCGCGCGCCGACACCTCCACCTTCTCTCCCGGCGCCGACGCCCAGGTCGGCAGATCACTCCAGGCCGCGGTCATGTAGCGGCGCCGTCCGCGCCGGGGCTTGCTCAGATCCACCTGGGCGGTGGCCACCGGCCCCGCCCCGCCGTCCGGCCGATGGTGCGCGGCTGGCGCCCGGATGATCGTCCCGCCGTTCTCCCCCGTCAGCCGGACCAGCAGCACCACGAACGCGCAGGCCTCGGCGCGCGACAGGTGCAGAGCCGTCGTCAAGTCCACTACCGAGCCGTGCCGGGCAACCACCGGCAGAAGAGCCTTGCCCGAACTGTTCCTCGCAAGCTCCCCCGTCAGGTCGACCATGTCCAGGATCCAGCCGAACTCGTAGACATCCGGCTCACCGACCGGCGAGATCGCGCCCTCCCGCCATCTCTTCAGCACCAGCCGGTTGTCCCGGATCCGCTTGGCCGCCGCCCGGACCACCTTCCGCGCCGCGTCCAAGACCGCCTTCTCCTCGGCGGCGTTGTAGCTGCCCCTGGACTGCAACTGGTCCCGGCGCATCGGCACCCACTCGGCGCACTTCGCGGCGAACCGCGGATCCAACCCGTCCATGTGGACCAGCAACGCCCGCAGCAGCCCGATCACCATCCCGCCCGTGGCCAGGGACTTCCTCTGCAGCGCGAACTCCTCCAGGTGCCGGGGCCGCAGCTCGGCTGGCGAGGTCGGAGGCGAAGCGTCAGCGACCAGAACCTCGATGAAGTAGCGAAGCTGCCGGAAGCAGTTCTCCGCAGCTCCGAGTGCCTTGATCTGCCCCGACGGCCCCGTGTGGACATCGAAAGCCCGTGCCAGCGCCTCCCGCATCGGCCTGGCCAGCGCGAAACCGCCGAAGTCGAAGTCCTTCCACCGGCCGTCCTGCTCGGAGCGGAACCGCACCACGCAACGGCCCTCCTCCAGGAACAGCCGCTGCGGCGGCACGTAGCCGGCCGACGGCATCGCCGCCCCACGGCCGCGGCTCACCGAGGCACCGTCAGCGGATCGCCCAGCACCCGGCGGTCCGGCCCGAACACCGCCGCCATCAGATCCGGGATCCCGCTGTGCTCCGCGTGCATCAGCAACAGCTCCAACTCCAGTGCCTGGAACGGCTCCAGGTATGTCTCCTTGGTCGTGCGCTGGTCCAGATGCCCCAGCAGCAGCTGCACCAGGTCCCAGGTGCTGCCGAACTCGTGCCTGAAGTCCCGCTGTTCCTGCTCGTCCAGGTGGGCGAGCCGCTTGTCGTAGAGAAGCCGGCCCACCGAGTACCAGCGCAGAGCGAAGCTGTGACGGAGCATGTGGGCGGCGCCGGCAAAACCAACCAGCCCCAGCGCGGCCAGCCGCTTGTTGGCCTCGGTGAAGGTGTGCTCCCAACCGTGCGGGTCCCGCGGCAAGCCGTCCTCGTTCAACCACAGCGCGACCGGCTCCAGGCCCTCCGGCGTCTCCCTCAGCAGCCGACGACGGGCCGCCGGCCTCAGCGCGTCCAGCGATACCTCGCTGACCGAACCGTCCGCCGACCGCAACCTCGCCCGCCGACCGGCCAGCACCCGCACCAGCACCCGGGCCCCCTGCATCCGCTCGTACCGGCCCTCGGCCTGACCACGGCGGACCGCGCTCGCCCGCTCGCCATCGCAGTAGTTCAACGTCCCCAGCAGGGTCCGGCGCGGCATCCAGTAGCGGCGCGAGCGTTTGCCCTTCGCCGTCTGTTCGGCCAGGTGGCAGGTGTAGAAGCCCCGGCTCGGGTCGTCCGGCGGCAGCTCGACCAGCAGGACTGAACCCCACTCCTCCAGCCGCAGACCCGTGCCATAGAGGCCGTCGGCGAACGCTCCGTTGCGCTGCCCGGTGCGGCCCCGCCAACTGCGGTCTTCCTCCCCGTCCAGGGTCAGCCCAAGAAGCCCCACATCCCTGTAGCGCTCGTAACCAGCCGGATCGAACCACTTCACGTCCCGGTCGCGCGTCGCCTTCGGCGCCGTAACCGGGCGCTCCGGCACGCTGCCGTCCCAGCGTCGCCCGCGGCCCCGCCGGGTCCGGATCGGGTTGCGGATCCCGTACTCAGCCGACGCCCACCCGTAGAACAGCTGCATCGCGGTCAGGTTGTCCCCGTAGGTGCCCGGCGCGACGGTGCGGGGATTGCGTTCGTCCTGCACCCGCCAGACCTTGAACGCCTCCTGGGCGTCCTCGTCCGTGTCGTCCCACGGGCGCCCGTAGGACGACAGGAAGGTCAGCCAAACCACCAAGCCGAAGGCGTACTTGCGCCAGGTCGCAGGCTCCAGGCCACGGATCTCATCACTTTCGAACCAGCGGTTCACCCGCAGATCCGCGGCCCCCAGCGGGTCCAGCAGGAACGGCTGACCCGGCCGCCGACGGCGTACCGAAGCCCGCTCCAGGACGTCCAGATGTCGCAACACGACCGGATCGCTGTGCCCACGGCCCGGATCCACCTGGTCGCCGTGGAAGAAGACCTTCCAGCTCACACCCTGATCTTGCAGACCACCAGGTCAGCACCGACTCACCCTCCAACTCGTTCACCCAAACGAGTGACATGGGCTAGGTGACGCCCACCAACACGGCTCTGCAACAACACAGAACTGGATAGAGAAGCGACGCGGCACCCGAGACCACGACCCAGCCGCGCTCGGCCAACTGGGCCGAGAGCTCGCCGGCGACGTGCGCGCCGTACGCGGTGCAGGCCCGGGCACCGACCACCGCCACTGAGCGCAGCGCGAGCATCCGCAACGATCCGGCACCACGGACCCAGAGGCCGATCGGTCGGCCGTCTCCCAGGTCGTCCAGCTGGGACGGCCACTCGATATCGCCCGGAATGATGAACCGGCCACCGGCGGCTTCCACCCGTTCCAGGTCGGCGTCGGTGTCGAGCAGTGGAAGCCTGGCCCGGTAGGCGCCGAGGCGGTCCGCGTCCAGATCGAGGTAGCCAGGCACGGTACGGCGGTGGATGGCCTCGATCAGCGTGACTGCGCCGACCTGACTGAGCCAGCGGCCGATCACCGCGTCACCCGGCTCGATCAGCCGGGTGAGTGCCGCCCGGGCGCGGCGCTCCGCGCCTTCCGCCGGGTGGGTGGCCGGATCGGCATCCGACTCCGCCGGTGGGGGCGTGGACGGGCGCATCCTCGGCTGGGCAGGGGAGTTGGCGGCAGCTGTCGGGGTGGGGTTGGTGCGGTTCACCTGCGCCTCCACAGTGACGACGGATCAGACGGGCGGGCGGAACTGCCTCCCGTGAATTCGGCCTGCCCGGCCCCGGCCGTCAGAACTCACCACCCAGGTCCTCGTCCGGCTCCCCGTCGGACCGGACGGCCAAGTCATTGACAGGGAGGCCCCGCTGCACTCCGGTGCGCAGGACCAAGGCGGTGCGGACATCGATCCGGCTCGGCTGTTCGCGCCCGGCCAGGTCAGCCACCGTCCACGCCACCCGAAGCACCCGGTCCAGGCCGCGGGCGGTCAGCAGGCCGCGCTCCAGTTCCCGTTCGGCGTCTGCCAGTGCGCCCGGGGCCAGCTGCCAGCGGGTGCGGAGTGTGTGGCCTGGGACCTCCGCGTTGGTGCGCCATGGGGTCTCGGCAAGCCGAGCGGCCGCCCGTGCTCGGGCGGCCAGCACCCGCGCGGCCACTTCCCGGGTACCTTCGGCTCCGCCCTCCCGCCCCATCAGCTCCGCCCTGGTCACCGGTGCCACCTGGACCTGGAGATCGACGCGGTCCAACAGCGGCCCGGAGAGTCGGCCCTGATAGCGATTCACCATCGTCGGTGTGCACTCGCAGCCTTCACCTCGACGGGAGTGGCGGCCGCACGGGCAAGGGTTGGCCGCGAGGCAGAGTTGGAACCGGGCGGGCAACCGCACCGAGCCGGCCGAGCGCGCGATGGTCACCTCGCCGGACTCCAGCGGCTGACGCAGAGCGTCCAGCACGCGCACCGGGAACTCGGGGGCCTCGTCCAGGAAGAGGATGCCCCGGTGCGCCAGTGAGACGGCGCCCGGCCTGGGCAGCCCGCTGCCGCCACCCACGATCGCGGGCATCGTGGTCGAGTGGTGCGGCGCGTAGTACGGCGGGCTGTCGATCAGGGGCCGGTCGACCGGAAGCAGCCCCGCGACCGAGTGCACGGCCGTCACTTCGAGCGCCTCGGACTGGGTCAGCGGCGGGAGCAGCGCCGGCAGCCGCTCGGCCAGCATGGTCTTGCCTGCGCCGGGAGGGCCCTTCAGGTAGAGGTGGTGGCCGCCGGCGGCCGCGATCTCCAGGGCCCGGCGCGCCTCGTGCTGACCCGCCACGTCAGCGAGGTCGAGTTCGGCGGCCCGCTCGGCGGAGAGGCCCCGGACGCCGCCGCCAGGGAGCATCAATCCGGCCAGCGCGGGATCCCGGCGTCCGATGCCATGGCCGACGGGCTCGTCGGGTTCCGGGGCACCGGTGAGGATGGCGATGAGCTGCCGCAGGCTACGGACTCCGCGCACCGTGACGTCCGGGACGAGCGAGGCCTCAGGTGCGGTCTGCTCGGCGACGATGACCTGGCGGTACCCGGCGTCGGCCGCCGCGAGGACGGAGGGCAGGACACCTCTGACGGGGCGGACCCGGCCGTCCAGCCCCAGCTCGCCGATGATCAGCAGGTCGGCGATGGCGGCCGGCTCGAGCCGCTCGGCGGCTGCCAGCACAGCGCAGGCGACGGCCAGGTCGAAGCCGCTGCCGCCCTTCGGTACCGAGGCCGGGCTCAGACCGACCGTCAGTTTCCGCTGCGGCCAGGCCTCGCCACTGTTCACGACGGCGGCGCGGACTCGGTCCCTGGCTTCGGAGAGCGCTTTGTCGGGAAGACCGACGAGGGCGAAGGTGGCGAGGCCGGGCTCGAGATCCGCCTGGACCTCCACCACGACGCCGTCCACTCCCACCAGGGCAACGGAGCAGGTGCGGGCGAAGGCCATCTCAGACCGCCCCGCGCAGGTGCTCCACCAGGGCGGCACCCTTCAGACGGTTGACCACGGCGACCAGGTCGATCCGCACACCGCCGGGCGGCAACGGAACCGGCGGGAGCGCCGGGACCGGCAGCGTGCGCCTGACAGTCGGCTTGGCAGCTCGGCCGCCCTTGCCCGGCTCGGCCTTGCCGGGCTCCGCTTCGGGGGCTTCGGGGCCGGCTTCCGGTACGGACGGCTCAGGCTGCGCAGAGCGGTCTCCGGGGGGCTGCACCGAATCGGCCAGGCGGGCAAAGTGCTCGGGCCATCGTTCACCGAGCCACCGCTCTGCCAGATGGCGCAGCCGTTCGGCCTTGGTCTGGTCGATGCCTTCGTTGGGGTGCTGAAACCCCCGCTCTGAGCGCGTCTTGACCTCGCAGACGGCGATCGTGTCCCCGTCCAGCGCAATGATGTCCAGCTCGCCCTCGGCGCAACGCCAGTTGCGCTCCAGGATCCGCAGCCCGCCCTCGGTGAGCCAGCGGACCGCGACTTCTTCGCCGTAGCGGCCGAGGCCGTTGTTGGAACTCTGCACGGCAATCACCTCCGTGCCAGGAGGCTGTCGCATCAGCCCGAGAACGGGCCAGAGTTCCTGTTTTCTGTGGATAACTCAGGGATTGTGGATAACCAAATCACCCTTATGGGAGGTTTTTTCAGCAACCTCTGGACATCGGGTCCAGAGCTGGTAGACGGTCTCCTCGCAGGGGCCGACTCTGCTGTCTCCGCGCTCTCAGCTGCCGAAGGAGGCGTCGTCCGAGGGCAGCTCGAGATCGCTCTTGGCCAGCTCTTCGATATTGACGTCCTTGAAGGTCAACACCCTCACCTTGCGGACGAACCGGGCCGGCCGGTACATGTCCCAGACCCATGCGTCCGCCATCGAGACCTCGAAGAAGACCTCTCCCTGCACCGAGTGCACCTGGAGCTCGTAGTCGTTCGTGAGGTAGAAACGCCGCTCGGTCTCGATCACGTATTTGAACAGGCCGACGACATCCCGGTACTCCCGATAGAGCTTGAGCTCCATCTCGGTCTCGTACTTCTCGAGGTCTTCGGCACTCATCCAGGTGTCCCCTCAACTCGATACGTCCACCCCATTGTGGACC
Organism: Kitasatospora sp. NPDC002040; assembly: GCF_040296785.1. NCBI lineage: Bacteria > Bacillati > Actinomycetota > Actinomycetes > Kitasatosporales > Streptomycetaceae > Kitasatospora > Kitasatospora sp. NPDC002040. Next base: position 52,901 of record NZ_JBEOXV010000024.1, read on the forward strand.
ACCCGGCCCTTCCGCAGAGCCGTACCGGCCGGACTGGCGGTCCGTCCGCCAACAGCCGCTCCACCAGTTCGGCCAGCTCGACCGGATAGACCGTCTCCCCGGTCTCCTGAAGTTCCGCCACCGTCCACCACCGCGCGGTCAGCAGTTGGGCATGCTCCTCGGCCGCCACCTCCGGCACACGCAGTTCGGTCACACGGGTACGGGCCAGATGGAACCACTGCTCCTGCTCGTACCGCTGCTCCAGATAGGAGAAGGACACCGTGTCGTACGCCACCACCGGCCCGAGCTCCACCCCGGCCAGCCCGGTCTCCTCGGCCAGCTCCCGCAGCGCGGCAGCGCGCAGCTCCTCCCCCGGCTCCACACCCCCGCCGGGGGTGAACCACCAGAAGACCCCGGGTACCGCCGGGTCCGTTCCCCGGAAGAGCAGGAGCCGGTCGCGCTCGTCCAACAACAGCACCCGCGCCGCCCGGCGCCGCTCCACCGCCATCGCCGACTCCTCCGCAGAACGCCACGGACCGTGCTGCCGTACCTGCCGCGCCTGTTGCTGCTGCCGCCGCAGGTCAGCTCCGCCGCAGTCGCCGGGCCAGCGAGAACAGCCCGCCCACCGCCGAGGCCAGCAGGACCAGTGCCGCACCGGCCGCCATCGTCAGCCCGGCGGGCCCAAGCAACCCCGGCCTGGCAGCCGTCGGACCGGCCAGCCCGTCAAAGGCCACCGTACGCTCGCTCAACCCCGCCCGAGCGGCGGGCCAGACCGTCCCCTCCACCCGGCCCAGCACCTCGGTGGTCGCCACCGTGCCGCCCGCCTGGTCGAGATGGCTCCGGGAGTCGAGCGAGGCGCCCCGGTCGTCCCCGAGCAGGAACAGCCGACCCGTCGGGACGGTGGCGGTGAACTGCCTGTCTTCGAACTGCTTTGCCGCGTACGGCTCCTCGAGTGGCTTGTCGTTCACTGTCAGCCTGTGCTGCGCATCGCAGCAGACCACGGTGTCACCGCCGACCGCAACCACTCGCTTGACCATGGGGGCATTGCCCCAGAGCTGGTCCTTGAAGACCACGATGTCGCCCCGTCCCACCGCGTCGCCCTTGACCGAGCGGGCCAGCACGGTGTCGCCGACAGCCAGGGTCGGGGTCATCGACGCGGTCGGAATCCGGTACGGGCGGTACTGGACGGCGAGCACTCCGAAGGCACCCACCAAGAGGACGAAGCCGAGCCCGATCACCAGGCCCTGAATCAGCGCCCAGGCGCTGCGCCGGGCCTTGGCCGGGCGGAGCGGGGCAGCAGCCGGGGTCATCACGTCGCTCATCGCCGTCACCTTCAGGTCGACCCGCCACCTGCACGGGTGGGCCGCGGCGGATCCGGGAAAGCCCGCGGGCCGTGGCACGTGCGAGCAGATTACTCGCCAGTACCACGGCCCGCGCAAGACCCTGACCCGTCCCAGGGCAAACCGCCTCAGCGGTCAGCGGCGGTAGCGCCGCAGCCACCAGACCACAGGCAGTGCGATCGCCGCACCGGCCGCCGGCGGCGCGTAGGGCAGTGCAGCGGCCGCGAGACCCTTCTGATCGAAGGTGTCCGGCACCGGCAGCGTCGCCCAGTTGCTGATCGGCCAGGCCACCACGAAGGCCCGACCCACCACGTTGTCCACGGGCACGGTGCCGCCACCGGGCTGGTCCTGGTGGAAGCGCGAGTCGAGCGAGTCGGCCCGGTGGTCACCCATGACCCAGATGCGGTTGTTCGGCACCTGCACCGGCCCGAACGGCTTGTCGCCACAGGGGGTGTTCCCGGGGAAGATGTAGGGCTCGTCCAGTGCGATCCCGTTCACCTTGACCGGGCCGGTGCCCTCGCACTCGACGGTGTCCCCGCCGACCGCGATGACCCGCTTGATCAGGTCCTTCTCGTTCGCCGACGGCATCAGTCCGACAAAGCTGAGCACGTCCTGCACACCGCGGACGAATGCGTTGTCGCTCTGCTGGGCCGGCTCGTCGCTCAGCCAGCCGCCCGGGTCGTGGAAGACCACGACCTCGCCGCGCTCCGGCTCCGCGCCGAACCACGGCGTCAGCTTGTCGACCAGCACCCGGTCGCCGATCTGCAGGGTGTTCTGCATCGATCCCGAGGGGATGGAGAACGCCTGGACAAAGAAGGTCTTGATCACCAGGGCCAGAATCAGCGCGATCCCGATCAGGATCGGGAGTTCCTTCCAGAACGAGCGCTGCTTGGGCTGCTTCTTCTTGGAGCTCCCTGCCGATTCGTCGGCCGAAGCCGAGGCCGCCGAAGCGGACTCCGCGGACCGGTCGGAGCCGTCCAGCTGCTCGGCGCCTTCGCCCTCGGGCTCAGGGCCTCCAGAGCGGGCACCGATCACCAGATCCCCCACAACATCTCCTCCCTGCTGTGCGGACGCACGCGCGTCCGCGCTCACAGTGCCGCACAGCGGGCACCACGCTCTGTGACCGTCGGTCAGCCCGCATCAGCTCTGCCCGCCACACGGACATCTGACACCGGGACACCAGCACAGCCTCCGGAGGCGATCGGACCGTACACCGAGCACTCCAGCACTTCTCTACCACTCCAGGCCGGGACGCCCGTGCTCCCACACGGTGGAACGGGCGATTCAGCCAACAGGCGGCGCGCGCCGCACCCGTGCGCGCCTGGGCCGCACGAGGAGCGGGATGACGCCCAACACACCCATAACGAGCGGAGGTTCCGCAAGATCCGGTTGAGTTCCAGGAGATTTAGCCCGATCAGGCTCGCCCGGGTATCCAGCCACCCCCGGAACGCTACGCCCCAGCGCCTCGGTCCGCACGGGAAGCGCCGACAGCGAGGCAGGGACGTCGAGTTGCCCGATCCGCTGCAGCGGCCAGGCGATGACGAAGGCGCGGCCGACCACGTTCTCCATGGGGATGGTGCCCTGGCCCGCCTCGTTCAGGTGGTAGCGGGAGTCGGCGGAGAGATCCCGGTGATCCCCCATCACCCACAACCGCCCTGCCGGGACGGTCACTTTGAACGGCTGCTTCGACGGCATGTTCCCCGGGGCGAGGTAAGGCTCGTCCAGCGGAGTGCCGTTGACTATCAGTCGACCGTTGGCGTCGCAGCATTCGATGGTGTCGCCGGGTACGCCGATCACGCGCTTGATCAGGTCCTGCTCGTCGTCCGACGGCAGCAGGCCGACGTAGGAGAGCGCCTGCTTGCCGCCGCGAAGCACGACGTTCTCCTGCTTGTCCTTGTGGATCGGCTCCAGCCAACCACCCGGGTCCTTGAAGACGACGATCTCGCCCCGGCTCGGACGACTGCCGAACCACGGTGTCAGCTTGTCCACCAGGACCCGGTCGCCGATCAGGATGGTCTGCTCCATCGACGGCGAGGGGATCACGAAGACCTGGACGGCAAAGGTCTTGAGCACCAAGGCGATCAGGAGCGCGGCCACGGCTATCAGCGGGATCTCGCGCAGCAGCGACCGGCGTCGGCGCCGAGCAGCTCGCCGCGCACTCTTCCGTCGGTCCGCCCGCCCTCGGGGCCCGGAGCCGGACGTACTCGGCGCCGTGGCCGCGGGCGACGGCTCCCCGGACGTGGTCGGGCCGTCGAGCAGGCCGGGAGCGCTGACGGTGGCGACGGTTCTGCCTCTACCTCTGTCCCCCATGACCACCAGTCCCCTCCACCGCAGCGAAGCTCGCCGGCCGATCGAACGAAGTCCAGTGGCCGATTGGGAAGACGACCCAGTCGGCCCGCCCGATCACCTTCTTCTCCGGGACGAAGCCGCCACCCGGCTCCCCAAGGTGATCCCGCGAATCCCGGGAGTCGCTCCGGTGATCCCCCATCACCCACAGCTTTCCGGCCGGCACCACGACGTCGAACGCCACCGTTGACGGAGCATCACCCGGATAGAGGTAGGACGACTCGTCCAGCGGCACTCCGTTGACCTTGAGCCGTCCGTCCGCTCCACAGCACGTCACTCGGTCTCCCCCGACGCCGACCACTCGCTTCACGTACACCGAGCCGTTGCCAGAGCTGAGCCCCACGGCCGACAGGAAGCGTTGCACAGCCGGTGTCTCCTCCGCGTAAGGCAGGAAGGAGCCCGTTCCGTCGAAGACGACCACCTCGCCGCGGCGGACGTGACCGCCGAAGGAGTAGGCGAGCTGGTTCACCACCAGCCGGTCTCCCACGCGCAGCGTGTTCTCCATCGACGCGGACGGCACCGCGAACGGCCGGGCGACGAAGGCGTTCACCAGCATCAGGGCCAGCACGCACACCACGACGATCCGCAGGAGGTCACGTACGGACCACCCTCTCGGGTCCTCGGAGTCGTCCCCCTCGGTGGACCCAGCGGACGGGTCGGATGCGCTGGGCTCGGCAGGCACTCCGCCGACAGCTCCGGCTCCGGGTGCGGCCTCGCCGCCGGCGCCGCCTCCCGCACCGGAAACGACCGCGGACCGCGACGGCGAGGCCGCACCCGGAGGTGCTGCACTGCCATCGCGGTCCGCGACTGGTTCTTGCGTGCTCATCGGGGCAGAGCCTATCCCGAAGGGGCTCGACCCGACCCGAGCGTACTGAACCCCCGGCCAGGCCGGGGGTCAGCGGATCAGCGGTCGCGCTTCTCCTTGATCTTCGCGGCCTTGCCGCGGAGGTCACGCAGGTAGTACAGCTTGGCGCGGCGAACCGCACCGCGGGTGACGACCTCGATCTTCTCGACGACCGGGGTGTGCACCGGGAAGGTGCGCTCCACGCCGACGTTGAACGAGACCTTGCGAACGGTGAAGGTCTCACCGATGCCGGCGCCGTGGCGACGGATGACAACGCCCTGGAAGACCTGGACACGGGAGCGGTTGCCCTCGATGACCCGGACGTGAACCTTCAGGGTGTCACCAGCGCGGAAGGCCGGAATGTCGTCGCGCAGCGAAGCCGCGTCGACAGCAGCGAGCTTGTTGCTCATGTTGCTCTCCATCGCAGGCGCCACGGGCCGCCCACGGAAGTTCGTCACAATGGGGTGTGCTGCGGGCCGCTTCGGTTCACGATGATCCCCCCGTGGCGGGGGCAACGCTCCACCGACCTCCACGAGGGAGGTCCGACGGCAGACAACAGTCGCCTATTCTTCCACAGCTTCCGCCACAGACCGAAATCGGCCGAGGCTCTCGTCCCAGGCGAGCCCCAGGATGCTGAGCGCCTCCCGTTCCTTCTTGTCGAAGGACCCCTGCTGCCAGCGCTCGACCAGGTCCGGCCGGTTGGCCAGGGTCCGGGCGAACGCCTGCTCCCGCCGCCAGCGGGCGACCTTGCCGTGGTGTCCGCTGAGCAGCACCTCCGGCACCTCCCGGCCGCGCCACTCCGCAGGCTTGGTGTAGACGGGGCCTTCCAGCAGGTCGGCCATCGCGCCGGGCGCGAAGGAGTCGTCCCGGTGCGACTCGGCGTTGCCGAGCACCCCCGGCAGCAACCGGGCGATCGCCTCGACCATCACCAGCACCGCGACCTCACCGCCGGCCAGCACGTAGTCGCCGATCGAGGCCTCGACCACCGGCATCCGGGTGGCGGCCTCCTCGATCACCCGACGGTCGATTCCCTCGTACCGCGCCGGTGCGAACGTCAGCCACGACCGTCCGGCCAGCTCCTGGGCCAGCTCCTGGGTGAACGGCCGCCCGCTCGGCGTCGGCACCACCAGCGTCGGAACCTCGCCCGCCTGCCCCTCGGCGAGCACCGCGTCCAGCGCCGCCCCCCAGGGTTCCGGCTTCATCACCATGCCGGGCCCCCCGCCGTACGGGGTGTCGTCGACCGTCCGGTGGATGTCCGTGGTCCACGAGCGCAGGTCGTGCAGGTGCACGTCGAGCTGCCCCCGGGCCCGCGCCTTGCCGACCAGCGAGACGTTCAGCGGCTCCAGGTACTCGGGAAAGATCGTGACGACGTCGATCCGCATCTCACTCACCCGCGCGCACCACCCTCGCCCGACTCCGACTCCGACTCCGACTCCTCCGAGTCCGACTCTTCCGACTCCCCCGACGCGTCGTCAGACCGGACCACCACAGCCTCCGCCGGGTCGATCAGCCCGGGCGGCGGGTCGATGACGGCCCGCTGGTTCTCCAGGTCGATGGTCGGCACGATCCGGGTCACGAACGGCACCAGCACCTCGGTCCCGTCCGGCCGGGTGACGGTCAGCAGGTCCTGGTACGGCAGGTGGACCACCTCGCTGAGCTCGCCGACCAGAGTGCCGTCGAGCAGCACCACGTCCAGCCCGATCAGCTGGTGGTCGTAGAACTCCTCGGGGTCCTCCGGCCGGTCCTCCGGGTCGATCTCCGCGATCAGCATGGTGCCGCGCAGCGCCTCGGCGGCGTTGCGGTCGTTCACCCCCGCGAAGCGCAGCAGCAGTCGGCCGCTGTGCACCTTGCCGGACTCGATGGTCAGCGGACCGGCCGAAGCCGGGTCGGTGAGCAGGACCGCACCGGGCCCGAGCCGCAGTTCGGGCTCGTCGGTACGGACCTCGACGCTGACGTCCCCCCTGATGCCGTGGGCACGGCCGATCTTGCCGACGACGAGCTGCACGGTGATCGTTCTCCTGAATCTGAACCGGTGGGCCAAAAGATGGATGGCAGTGGAGCCGAGCGGGAAGTGGAGCCGAGCAGGAGCGGAGGGACGACGGCCGGGGAAATCCCCGGGCACCCGGTAGCGACCGACCGGCTCGGAAATGCCAAGGACCGGCCGGGACGACATGCGTCCCGGCCGGTCCCAGAAACCTGACGGTCGAGCGTCAGCGAATGCTGTCCACGTCGACCAGGTCGACCCGGACGTTGCGACCGCCGAGGGCGCCGACCACGGTGCGCAGTGCGCGAGCCGTGCGGCCGCCCCGGCCGATCACCTTGCCGAGGTCATCGGGGTGCACGCGCACCTCGATGGTGTTGCCCCGACGCAGGTTGCGCGAACGCACCTGCACCTCGTCGGGGTGCTCGACGATGCCCTTCACCAGATGGTCGAGGGCGTCCTCGATCATGCTCAGGCCTCGGTGGAAGCGGCGTCGGCCTCAGCCTCGGCCTTGTCCGCCTTCTTGGCCTTGGGGGTGATGGCAACACCGGTGGTGCTGTCCTCGAAGCCGGCAACGGCCTTCGCGAAGAGGTGCGAGAAGTCCTCGACCTTGGGCTCGGCCACCAGCAGCGGGGCCGGGGCCGGGAGGCCCTTGAACTTCTGCCAGTCGCCGGTGAGCTTCAGGATGGCGAGGACCGGCTCGGTCGGCTGGGCGCCGACGGACAGCCAGTACTGGGCGCGGTCGGTGTCGACCTCGATCTTCGAGGGGTTGTAGGTCGGCTGGTAGATGCCGATCTCCTCGATGGCGCGACCGTCACGCTTGGTGCGCGAGTCCGCGACGACGATGCGGTAGTGCGGGGAGCGAATCTTGCCGAGACGCTTGAGCTTGATCTTGACTGCCACGGGAGTGGATTCTCCTGGTGTTGACGTGGGTGAACGGCCACTGCCACCGCGTGGGGTTGCGGGTGCGGCCGTTCAAGGGACACGCCAGCCGTAGGAGAGAGGGGTCCTGCTCGGCTGCCGAGTACTCAGCTGTCCATTCTGCCACACCGCGCCGGTCGGCCCGACCGAGGGCCCCCGCCCTCGGTTGAGCCGAGTCTCAGCACTACAGGTGGTACAGAACGTGCGACAGCCCACTGGCAGCGGACGGCAGGACCTGCCGAACCGACGGAACCCACCGAACCGGTCCGACCGAACCGACCGGTCTCACCGATCCAACCGGCCCGACCGGCGAAACCGGCCCGACCGACCCGACCAACAGAACCGGCAGAGCCGGCAGTGCGAACGCCCCAAGCGCTGATCAGGCGATCCGGAACGGCTGCTGGCAGGCGCCGCACACGATCGAGGCCTGGGCCAGCACCGAGGGCACCACTCGGACGTTGCGACCGCAGCCGCAGATCGCCTTGACCCGGACGCCGCCCCCGGAGGAGCCGTGCCGGGCGGCCGGGCCGCGGAACGCGCGGTGTCCACCCTCGCCGGTGACGGCGAGCTGGTGGGCGCCGAGCGCGCGGTCGAGCCGCTCGATCGTGCCGGAGTAACGCTCCTGAGTCTCCGTCAGCATGGTCACCTGGGAGAAGCCGCTGCTGGCGTGCGGCTCGACCGGGTGCGCCAGCCCGAGCTCGGAGGCGAGCAGCAGGAAGCGGCGGTTGTGGTAGCGGCCGGCCCGGGAGGTGTCGCGGATGTCGCGGGCGGCGGCCAGACCGTGGGCGGCCTCGTGCAGCAGGCGCTCGAAGCCGAGCCGGCTGCCGCAGGCCGAGGAGGACTCTCCGATCAGCGCCTCGGGCGAGGCGAGGTCCGGGAGGTCCTGGTGGTGGGCCTGGATGTCACTCCAGGCGGCGGCGAGTTCGGCCGCAAGGACGAGGGGCTGTGTCGTGCTCACGCTAGACCAACGATGCAGTGAGAGCCGATGTTCCGCGAGTTCTCCTTCACCGGAAATTCCCAGCGAACTTCCAGGAATGCGCTGGCGCGCGTGAATTGCGCTGCCCGTATCTGACGCAAGACCAACCCCCTGCAACTTTGGGCCCGGCGAACCTCGCCAGGCTCTCGGCTTTCGCCATGGGGACGGTTGTCCCCTTAAGGCGAACGGCCCGTGGCGGTGTCGAAATTGACAGGGCCACGGGCCGTACACCGTACCGCTAGTTCACCACGACCGGGAGTTGACCGGTCAGTAGTCTCACCAGACAGTCAGTCAGCGGTACAACAATCAGACCGCATTAGTCATCTCTGATGACGCACAAAGACCGGACCGATCGCGATCAGTAAGCATCCGCAGCGATCACCCCGGATGAGCACCTCGGATCAGCACCTCTGATCGACATCCTGAACCATCCGGATCACCCGGATCGCGATCAGCAAGTCGGCCGCAGCGCGATCAGTAAGCGCGGGCCACGATCGCGATGTTGCCTTCCTGATCGTCCGTCAGCGGCACCGAGCCGTCGGCGGCGACGATGCAGCGGACCGACACACCCTGCTCGGCCAGCTTGGCCTCGCCCTCCGGGCCGAGCTCGGCCCAGGAGATCCGGCCCCAGCCGGTGGCGGCGGCCTCGACGGCCTCGTCCAGGTTGGCGACGTCCACGGTGCGGGACTCGCGGCGCTCGCGGGACTGGCGGAGCAGCAGCGCCTGGTCCTCCTCGAGGATGCCGGGCAGCAGGGCGGCCAGCCCGTCGATCGCGACCGGCTCCTTGCCACCGGGGATCCGGCGGGCCAGCATCGCGGTGCCGTTCTCCAGGTCGCGCGGACCGACCTCGATCCGCAGCGGTACGCCCTTGAGCTCCCAGTCCACGGCACGGCGGCCGAACGGGGTGTCGGTCTTGTCGTCGACGACGACCCGGATGCCGGCCGCCTCCAGCTGGGCGCCGATCTCACGGACCTTGGCCAGCACCGCGTCGTCGCCCTTGATGGCGAGCACGACCGCCTGCACGGCGGCCAGTCGCGGCGGCACCCGGAGACCGTTGTCGTCACCGTGCGACATGATCAGGCCGCCGACCATGCGGGTGGAGACGCCCCAGGAGGTCTGCCAGACGTACTCGCGCTCGGCGCCCTGCAGCTGGTACGTGGTGTTGAACGCCTTGGCGAAGTTCTGGCCCAGCTCGTGGCTGGTGCCCATCTGCAGCGCCTTGCCGTCGCCCATCATGCCTTCGAGCGTGAGGGTGTTGATGGCGCCCGCGAAGCGCTCCTTCGCGGTCTTCCGGCCCAGCACCACGTCGATGCCGAGGATGTTGGTCATGAAGTCGCCGTACACGGCGGTGTGGATCATCGAGGCGTACGCGCGGGCGTCCTCGTACGTGGCGTGGGCCGTGTGGCCCTCCTGCCAGAGGAACTCGGTGGTGCGGAGGAAGACGCGGGGGCGCAGCTCCCAGCGGACCACGTTGGCCCACTGGTTGATCAGCAGGGGCAGGTCGCGGTGGCTCTGCACCCACTTGGAGAAGTACTCGTTGATGATCGTCTCGGAGGTGGGCCGGACCACGACCGGCTCGTCGAGCTCCTTGCCGCCGCCGTGGGTGACCACCGCGAGCTCGGGGGCGAAGCCCTCGACGTGCTCCGCCTCCTTGGTCAGGTAGGACTGCGGGATGAACATCGGGAAGTAGGCGTTCTGCGCGCCCGCCTTCTTGATCCGCGCGTCCATCTCCTGCTGCATCCGCTCCCACAGGCCGTAGCCGTACGGTCGGATGACCATGGTGCCGCGCACCGGACCGTTGTCGGCCAGCTCGGCCTTGTTGATGAGGTCCTGGTACCAGCGCGGGAAGTCGTCCGCCTGAGGGGTGAGAACGGGTGCCTTAGCCATGGGGCAGATGGTACGGGGCCGACGGCCCTGACTGTGAATCCGTTTCGGCAGGAGAAACACCCGGGGGAACCAGGGGGAGCGCCAGGGGCGCACCGACCCGGCGCACGGACACCACCGTGTACACCTCTGGACGCCGGAGCCCGGGCGCTGTTCGCTGGTCTCGGGGCGGGACTCTGGGGGGCACATGGGCAACGAGCACCCAAGGACCGGATGGAGGCCGCAATGGCTTCGGCGCAGGTGACCGGCACGACCGCGGAGCGATCCCGCACACCCGTCTGTACCGGCCCGCACAGTCGGGCCAGGGACTGGGCGGAGATCCAGGAGCGGATGCTGGTACCGCTCTACCAGGCCGTCTACGAGCGCCTGGACGTGGGCCCGGCGACCTCGGTGCTGGGGCTCGGCTGCCGGTCCGGGCTGGCACTGCTGCTGGCCGCGGAGCGGGGTGCCCAGGTGGCCGGGCTGGAGTCGGACACCGAGCTGCGCGAGCTGGCGCAGGGGCGTCGGCTGCAGGTCCAGGAGGAGTCCCGAACGGCCGAGTCCGTCGCCCGGTCGGCGCATTCGGTGGTCACGGTTTTCGAGCAGTTGCAGACCGCCCCCTCCCCCGGCCGGCTGGTGACCGCCGCCGCCCGGCGGGTCCTGACGGGCGGTCAGCTGGTGCTGGCCACCTGGGGGCCGCCCGAGCGGTGCGAGAGCGCCGCCGTGCTGGAGGTCGCGCAGCGGCGGGCCGGGCGCACGCCCGGCCGTGACCCGTTCGCGCTCGGCGCGCCGGGACGGCTGGAGGCGCTGCTCACCACCGCCGGGCTGCGGCCGGCCGGCGGCGGCCGGGTGAGCTGCCCGTTCGCCTACGCCGATCCGGAGAGCGCGGTGCGCGGGATGCTCTCGACCGGGCTGTTCGACCCGGCCGTGGCGGAGTCCGGGCAGGCGCTGGTGGTGAAGGAGCTGGAGGAGGCACTGCACCCGTTCGTCCGGCCGGACGGCTCGGTGCGGATGGCCAACCTGTTCCGCTACGTGGTCGGCGAGCGGGTGAACTGAGCGCGGGACGACATCGAGGGGCGCACCCGTCAATCGGGTGCGCCCCTCGGCCGAGGCCCTCGATCACTGCCGAGGCCCGCAAAGACCTTCAAGACCCTCAAGGCCTCAAGCCCCTCAGGCCCCTCAGGCCAGGTCGAGCGCCTTCCGCTGCACGCCCGCCGCCCGGTAGGCGGCCTCCTCGTCCAGCGTCTCCGCCTCCAGCAGCGCGGCGGCCAGCGCGTCCAGCTGCGACCGGTGCTCCGTCAGCAGCCGGATCGCGTCCTCGTAGCACTCGGCCACGATCCGCCGGGACTCCTCGTCCACCGCGTCCAGCGTGGTCGGGGCGGCCGAGAGCCCGTACGCGCCCTGGGTGTCGCTGGGCACCGCCGTCAGCCGGCCGACCCGCTCGCTCATGCCCCAGCGTCCCGCCATGCCGCGGGCGATGTTGGTGACCTGCTCCAGGTCGCTCTCCGCGCCGGTGGTGATCACGCCGTAGACCACCTGCTCGGCGGCCATCCCGCCGAGCGCGCCGATGATCCGGCCGCGCAGGTAGGGCTCGGTGTAGGAGTACCGGTCGGTGTCGGGGGTGGAGAGGGTGACGCCGAGGGCCCGCCCGCGCGGCACGATGGTGATCTTGCGGACCGGGTCCGCGCCCGGCTGGAGCATGCCGAGCAGGGCGTGCCCGCTCTCGTGGTACGCGGTCCGCTCGCGCTCCTCCTGCGGCATCACCAACGGACGGACGGCGCCGAGCTGGACCTTCTCCAGGGCGTCCGAGAGATCGGCCGGGTTCACCGCGTCCTGCTTGCGCTTGACCGCCAACAGTGCCGCCTCGTTGACCAGGTTGGCCAGGTCGGCGCCGGTCATCCCGGGGGTGACCTTGGCGACCTGGCGGAGGTCGACCTCGGTGGTGAGCGGGACGGTGCGGCTGTGGATCGCCAGGATGGCGGCCCGGCCGTCCCGGTCCGGCGGGCTGACGGTGATCCGGCGGTCGAAGCGGCCGGGACGCAGCAGCGCCTGGTCGAGCACCTCGGCCCGGTTGGTGGCCGCGATCACGATCACGCCCTCGGAGCCGGAGAAGCCGTCCATCTCGGTGAGGATCTGATTGAGCGTCTGCTCGCGCTCGTCGTGGCCGCCCATCCCGCCGCCGCCCCCGCGCTGGCGGCCGATGGTGTCGATCTCGTCGATGAAGATGATCGCCGGGGCCACCTTCCTGGCCTCGGCGAAGAGCTCGCGGACCCGGCTGGCACCGACGCCGACGATCATCTCGATAAACTCGGAGGCGGAGGCGGAGAAGAACGGCACGTCCGCCTCGCCGGCCACCGCCCGGGCCAGCAGGGTCTTGCCGGTGCCGGGCGGTCCGGCCAGCAGGACGCCGCGCGGCATCTTGGCGCCGAGCCTGCGGTACTGCTGGGGGTTCTTCAGGAAGTCGACCACCTCGGTGAGTTCGGCCTCGACCTCGTCGATGCCGGCCACGTCGGCGAAGGTGGTCCGCTTGCCGTCCTCGGGGGTGACCGGCTTCGGCGGGGCCTTCCGGCCGAAACCGCCCGCGCCGCCCATCCCGCCCGACATCTTCCGGGCGATCAGCACCCAGATCAGCACCAGCAGCAGCATCGGGGCGAGCGATAGCAGCAGGTTGGCCAGGAAGCTGCGCTGCTGCACCACGGGCTCGGCGGTGACGGTGACGTTCTGCTGCTGGAGGGTGGTCCAGAGCTGGTCGTCGGCGAAGGCGGGGCGCTGGGTGGTGAACTCGGTGTAGTCGCCCCGGCCGCCGTCCGGCTTGGGGGCGGAGGCCTTCAGCGTCCCCTCGATCGCGTCGCCCTTGGAGTAGATCTTGGTGACGTTGCCCTTGCCGAGCTGGCTGTTGAACTCGGTGTAGGAGACCGTGGTGCTGGCCCCGCCGCCGAAGTAGTTCAGCAGGGCTTCGGCGATCAGGAAGACGGCCAGCGCGGTGAGCACCATCCCGATCCAGCCGCCAGGCATCTTCCGGCGGGGCGGTGGCGGGGGCGGTGCGCCCTCGGACCGCCAGGGCTGGTCGGGGGTCTGACGAGGCGGTACAGGATTACTCACCTATCGGACAATACGGACATAGGGCCGGGTCATCCAACCCGCAACGCCGCCTGACGGCGCCCCCGCCCGCCTTCCTCAGCGCGTGAAACCCGGGGAACCCGGGGCCCCCGGAACCCCGGCGACCCCCGGCCACTCCTCCGCCGTCAGGGCGAACCGCTCGTGGTCGCGCCAGGCGCCGTCCAGGAACAGCATCCGGGGCGTGAACCCCTCGTGCCGGAAGCCCAGCCGCCGGGCCAGCGCGATGGAGCGCTCGTTCTCCGGCTGGACGTTGATCTCCAGCCGGTGCAGCCCGAGCCCGCCGGCAGTCTGCGGACCGAAGCAGCGGTCCACCACCAGCCGCATGCCCTCGCTCATCCGCCCGGTCCCGGCGTACGGCAGGTAGGAGTCGTAGCCGAGGGCCGCGTTGCAGAACCGGCCCATCACGATGTTGGCCACGTTGCACTTGCCGACCAGCCCGCCGGTGGCCAGGTCGACGATGAGGAAGGTCCGCAGGCCTGGGCCCTGACGCTCCAGCAGCTCCAGCAGTCCGTCCGGTTCCACCGGGTTCCACCGCCCGACGTGCTCGGCGGACCGTCGCACCGCCGCGGCGTACGGGGCTGCGTCGGCTGTCATCGGGGGTCGAATCGTCACTCGCACCCCTCCATCATCGAACATGCCCGGAGCAGACCGACGGCCCGCCACCCCCACCGGGGGTGACGGGCCGTCGGACCGGGACCGCTCAGAGCAGGTCCTTGAACTCCTTGGGGAGCTGGAAGTCGGCCGGGCCCTTGCCCGCGCCGAGGCCGAACGCGCCGCCCTCGGCGGGCGCGGCCGGGGCACCCGGGCCGAGCGCCTTGCGCTCGGCGGCGGCCGCCTCCTCCTGGGCCCGCTTCAGCGGGTTGCCGGACTTCTTGCGGCCCTTGGCCGGCTGGGACTTCTTCGCGGCCTTCTTGCCGCCGCCGCCCATGCCCGGGATGCCCGGCATACCGGGGATGCCCTTGCCGGAGGCCATCGCGGACATCATCTTGCGGGCCTCGAAGAACCGCTCGACCAGGTTGCTGACCTCGCCGACCTGGACGCCCGAGCCCTTGGCGATCCGCAGCCGGCGCGAGCCGTTGATGATCTTCGGCTCGGTCCGCTCGGCGGGCGTCATCGACTTGATGATCGCGCCGACCCGGTTGACGTCCTTGTCGTCGATGTTGTTGATCTGGTCCCGGATCTGCCCCATGCCCGGCAGCATGCCGAGCAGCTTGGAGATCGAGCCCATTTTCTGGACCTGCTCCAGCTGGGACAGGAAGTCGTCCAGGGTGAAGTCCTTGCCACCGCCCTGGAGCTTGGAGGCCATCTTCTCGGCCTCGGCCTGCGAGAAGGTCTGCTCGGCCTTCTCGATCAGCGACAGCATGTCGCCCATGCCGAGGATCCGGGAGGCCATCCGGTCCGGGTGGAAGGCGTCGAAGTCGTCGACCTTCTCGCCGTTGGAGGCGAACATGATCTGACGGCCGGTCACGTGCGCGACCGAGAGGGCCGCGCCACCACGGGCGTCGCCGTCCAGCTTGGACAGCACCACGCCGGTGAAGTCGACGCCCTCGAGGAAGGCCTGCGCGGTGACCACCGCGTCCTGGCCGACCATGGCGTCGACCACGAACAGGACCTCGTCCGGGTCGACCGCGGCGCGGATGTCCGCGGCCTGCTGCATCAGCTCGGCGTCGATGCCCAGGCGGCCGGCGGTGTCGACGATGACCACGTCGAACTGCTTCTGCTTGGCGTACTCGATCGAGTCGCGGGCGACCTGGACCGGGTCGCCGACGCCGTTGCCCGGCTGCGGGCCGTAGAACGCGACGCCCGCGCGCTCGGCCACCACGCCGAGCTGGGTCACCGCGTTCGGGCGCTGGAGGTCGCAGGCGACCAGCAGCGGGGTGTGCTTCTGGCTCTTCAGCCAGTGGCCGAGCTTGCCCGCCAGGGTGGTCTTACCGGCACCCTGGAGGCCGGCCAGCATGATGACGGTCGGGCCGGTCTTGGCGAAGCGGAGGCGTCGGGTCTCGCCACCGAGGATGTTGATGAGCTCCTCGTTGACGATCTTGACGACCTGCTGGGCCGGGTTCAGCGCGCCGGTGACCTCGACGCCGAGCGCACGGTCCTTGACCTGCTTGATGAAGGCCCGGACCACCGGGAGGGCGACATCCGCCTCCAACAGCGCGATCCGGATCTCACGGGCGGTGGCGTCGATGTCCGCCTCACTGAGGCGGCCCTTGCCCCGGAGGTTCTTGAACGTCGCTGCGAGGCGATCGGAAAGAGTGTCGAACACGTCGGTCGCGGGTCCCTTGCGGCATCGATACGGGTACGGTCGTCGACCCCAGGGTATCCGGCCGCTTCACCAATGGTCCCCACCCCGGTCGAATCCCGGCTACCCCAGCGCCGCCTGCACCGCCGAGGCCACCTCCCGGGCCCGTTCGGCGGTCAGCGGACGGCCCGCCGGATCGGTCACGTAGAAGGCGTCCACCGCGTCGGCGCCGAGCGTGGAGACGTGCGCCGTCCGTACCCGCACGCCCGCCGCGTCCAGCGCCCGGCCGATCCGGTGCAGCAGGCCGGGGGCGTCGTGCGCCCTGACCTCCAGCACCGTCGCGGTGCTGGACGCGCCGCCCGGCGCGACCGAGACCACCGGCGGCGGGGTGGCGATCCCCCGGCGGCGCGGCGCGGCCGCGTCCCGCTCGGCCAGCTTGCGGGCCACGTCCAGCGAACCGTCCAGCGCCCGGCGCAGGTCGGCCCGCAGCCGGGCGGCCTCCGGGAGTTCGCCGAACTCGGCCGCCACCGTCCAGGACAGCAGCAGCACCGGGCCGGCCCCGACCGGGTCCAGCTCGCGCAGCCCGGCCGAACGGACTGTCAGCCGGTGCAGTGCCAGCACCCCGGCCACCGTGCCGAGCAGACCCGGCTGGTCCGGCAGCGCCAGGGTCAGCTCGACGCCCATCGGCTCGATCGCGAACGAGTCCTGCTGGGTCTGTGCGAGCAGCGTCAGCGCCGGTCCGCCGGTGCGGCCGGCCTCCACCGCGAGCCGCTCCTCCTCGGCGGTCGGCTCGGCGTCCAGCGGGTACGAGCTGCCGCCGGCCAGCCGCTCGGCGGCCCGCTCGGCCAGCCCGCGCACCAGTGAGGCCCGCCAACTGCTCCAGGCGGCAGGACCGGTGGCGGTGGCGTCCGCCTCGGTCAGCGCGTGCAGCAGCTCCAGGTGCGGCAGGGTGCCGACCACCTTGGTGATCAGGTCGACCGTGGCCGGGTCGTCCGGGTCCCGCCGGGTCGCGGTGTCCACCAGGGTCAGGTGGTGGCGCACCAGCAGCGCCAGGGTCTCGGTGTCGGCCTTGTCGAAGCCCATCCGGCCCGCCACGTCCCGGACGATCACCTCACCGGCCTCCGAGTGGTCCCCCGGCCAGCCCTTGCCGATGTCGTGCAGCAGCGCGGCCACCAGCAGCAGGTCGGGCCGGGCCACCCGGCGGGTCATCGCGGCGGCCTTCACCGCCGTCTCGATCAGGTGCCGGTCCACCGTCCAGCGGTGCACCGCGTTGCGCTGCGGACGGCAGCGGACCCGCTCCCAGTCCGGCAGCAGCCGGGTGATCAGCCCCTCGGCCTCGTACGCCTCCCAGACCGGGATGGCCGACTCCCCTGCGCCCAGCAGCGTGATCAGCTGCTCGCGGGCCTCGTCCGGCCACGGCACCGGCAGCGGCCTGGCCTCGGCGGCCAGCCTGCGCACGGTGGCGTAACCGACCGTCAGACCGGCCTGCGCGGCGGCGGCCGCCGCGCGCAGCGCGAGCACCGGGTCCTGGGCGGGGCGGGCGCCCTGGGCCAGCACCGCCTCGCCGTCCTGCTCCACCACGCCCTCGGCCAGCGGTCGGCGGTCCACCGCGCCCCGGGCCACCGCGCCGCTGCCCCGGCCGACGCCGGTGAACGGGAAGGCCAGCCGGGAGACCCGGCGGCTCCGGCCGCCCCGGGCGGCCAGGATCCGTTCGACGGAGCGCCAGGTCACGTCCCCGGCATAGGCGATGGTGCGGGCGGACTCGTAGACCTGACGGAGCAGGATGTCGGCGTCCAGCACGCCGAGCCGGGCGGCCACCTGGTCCTGCTCCTGCAGGGCGAGCCGCTCGGTGGCCCGGCCGGTGGTCAGGTGCAGTGCGTCCCGGACGTCGGCGAGCCGGGCCGCGGCCGCGTCCAGGCCGTCCCGGGGGGCGTCGGCGAGCCAGCTGGCGGCGATCGCGTTGAGCGCCACCACGTCCCGCAGTCCGCCCCTGGCCTCCTTCAGGTCCGGCTCCAGCAGGAACGACAACTCGCCGTGCCGCTCGGCCCGTTCGAGACAGGACTGGCGCAGTTCGGGCAGCCGCTTGGCCGCGGTGGCCCGCCAGTCGGCCAGTACGTCCGAGCGCAGCGCGGCGGTCAGCGCGGGGTCGCCGGCCAGGTGCCGGGCGTCCAGCAGGCCGAGCTGGGCCTTGAGGTCCTCGGCGGCGACCGCACGGGCCTCGGCGGGGGTGCGGACGGAGTGGTCGAGCGCGGCGCCGCCGTCCCAGACGGGGTACCAGATCCGCTCGGGCAGCGCCGGGTCGATCGGGCCCTGGTGCAGCAGCACCACGTCCAGGTCGCTGCGCGGCGAGAGCTCGCCCCGGCCGTAGCCGCCGACCGCCACCAGGGCGGTCCCTGACGGGGCGCCGGCCGCCGCGTACAGCCCGGCCAGCCAGCCGTCGGCCAGCCGGGACAGGGCCGTACGACGGGCCGCGCCGCCCAGGCCCGGCTCCGCCAGCAGGCGGGCCCGGGCGGCGGCGTACTCGGAGGGCTGGTCGGTGGTCACGTCGAGTTCCCCATCCGTCAGGCGTGCTGAGTCCGGATACGCGTCCGGCGGACCGGCCTCCCCGCAGGGTGGTCGGTCCGCCAAGGACGCTGTGTCGAATGCTAGATCGCGTCGGGGCCGCGCTCGCCGGTCCGCACCCGGACGGCGGTGTCGACCGGAACGCTCCAGACCTTGCCGTCACCGATCTTGCCGGTGCGGGCGGCCTTCACCAGGACCTCGATGACCTCTTCGGCCGCCTCGTCCTCGACCAGGATCTCCACCCGGACCTTGGGCACCAGGTCGACGGTGTACTCCGCGCCCCGGTAGACCTCGGTGTGGCCGCGCTGCCGGCCGTAGCCGCTGGCCTCGGTGACGGTCAGTCCGTGCACCCCGTGCTCCTGGAGCGCGGTCTTGACCTCGTCCAGACGGTGCGGCTTGATGACTGCGGTGATGAGCTTCATCAGGCGTCGACCTCGGCCTTCTTCTCAGCGACGGTGGCGGTGGTGACTGCGGCGGAGGCGCGGCCCAGGCTGGCCCCGACGGCGCTGAAGTCGTAGGCGGACTCGGCGTGTTCGGCCTGGTCGATGCCGGCCACCTCGACGTCCTCGGAGACCCGGAAGCCGATCGTCTTGTCGATCGCCTTGCCCAGCAGCCAGGAGAGGACGAAGGAGTAGACGCCGACCACGGCGACACCCATCGCCTGCTTGCCGAGCTGCTCGACCCCGCCGCCGTAGAACAGGCCCTGCGCGGTCTGGCCGACCTTGCCGGTGGCGAACAGGCCGATCAGCAGCGAGCCGATCACACCGCCGACCAGGTGCACCCCGACCACGTCGAGCGAGTCGTCGAAGCCCCAGCGGTACTTCAGGCTGATCGCCGCGGCGCAGGCCGCACCGGCGATCAGGCCGATCGCGATGGCGCCGAGCGGGCTGACCGAGCCGCAGGCCGGGGTGATCGCGACCAGGCCGGCCACCGCGCCGGAGGCGGCGCCCAGGGTGGTGAACGCACCGTGCTTGATCTTCTCGTAGGCGAGCCAGCCGAGCACCGCGGCGGCCGTGGCCACCTGGGTGTTGATGAAGGCCATGCCCGCGACACCGTTGGCGGCCAGCGCCGAACCGGCGTTGAAGCCGAACCAGCCGAACCAGAGCAGACCGGAGCCGAGCATCACCAGCGGGAGGCTGTGCGGACGCATCGGGTCCTTCTTGAAGCCGATCCGCTTGCCGAGCACCAGGCAGAGCGCCAGGCCGGCCGCACCGGCGTTGATGTGCACCGCGGTACCGCCGGCGAAGTCGATCACGCCGTTGCGGTCACCGAGCCAGCCGCCGTTGCCGCCGTCGAAGAAGAACACCCAGTGCGCGACCGGGAAGTAGACCACCGTCACCCAGAGCCCGACGAACAGGCCCCAGGCGGCGAACTTGGCGCGGTCCGCCACGGCACCGCTGATCAGCGCCGGGGTGATGATCGCGAACATCAGCTGGAAGGCGGAGAACGCGGTGACCGGGATGGTGCCGGTGATGTCGTTCAGGCCGATGCCCTGCATGCCCAGGTAGTCGAGGTTGCCGATCAGACCGGCACCCGCGTCCGGACCGAAGGCGAGCGAGTAGCCGTAGAGCACCCAGAGCACGCTGACGATCGCGAGCGAGACGAAGCTCATGACCAGCATGTTGAGCGTGCTCTTGACCCTGACCATGCCGCCGTAGAAGAAGGCCAGGCCCGGTGTCATCACCATGACCAGGGCCGCACAGATGAACACAAAGGCGGTATCGCCCGCGCTGAAGCCTTCAGGCATCGGCGTCTCCTCGTGAATGAAAGCCGCTCCACCCGCAGGATCCCTGTCCCGTGCCACCTGGGGTGTCGGCGATGAGAAGGAGAGTGCCGAAGGCTGATTTCGGCCGATGCGGCTCGGTGTTTCGCGGCCGTGACGGGCCGCACCACGACGTTACGAGGAGATGAATTACAGCCGTGCCATGACACGCCATCGGTTACCGTACGGCCCCGTCGTACGGCCCGTGCCCGGACGGTCACCGGCCGTGGGGCGCCAGGGGCCGCCGGGGCGGGGGAGCCCAATCGCTGGCGGACCACTGCTGCCCCACGGCCGGGGTACGGGGGTGGAGTTGGCCGAAACCGAACCGTGACGCGGGATCAGCCGGTCGGCACGAACTCCGGGATGTCCTGCACCACCAGGTCGGCCAGCTGGCCCACCTCGGCGACGTCCTTGAAGTTCCGGGTGGCGGCGGCCGAGGTCTTCCTGATCCGGGTGTTCAGCCGCTCCGAGCGGACCCGGGTGGCGATGTCCACCGCCTGCTTGGCCATCACCACGGCCTGCTCCGGCTCGTTCTGCAACAGGTGCACGCTGGACATGCCGATCAGGTTGAACGCGTAGCTGCGGATGTGGTCCGGGTCCTCCCGGAACAGGTCCACCGCGCGCTCCATCACCGGCGCGGACATCGAGGCGTACAGCGGGCTGCGGGTGGTGTGGTACGCCAGGTCGCGGTAGGAGTGGGCGTTCTCCGCGTTCAGCTCGGCCAGTGAGAAGAACTTCAGCCAGTCCGGGTCGTTGTCGGCCCGGCTGCAGTCGCTGAAGGTGTCCTCGGCCAGCCGGGCCGCGCGGGCGCAGCGGTTGACCTCGCCGATGGTCGAGTAGGCCCGGGCCTCCATCGCGAACAGCAGCGACTGCTGGCGCGGGCTGGCGCTGTCGCGGCTGCCGTACTGGGCCAGGTGGATCAGCTCCAGGGCGTCCTCGCCCCGGTTCAGGTGGATCATCTGGCGGCTCATGTCGGTGAGGATCTGCGCGCCGAACGGCCGGTCCCCCGCCTCCTTGGCCGCGTGCAGCGCCAGCACGTAGTACTTCTGCGCGCTCGGGTGCATGCCGACGTCGTACGACATCCAGCCCGCCAGGTGGGCGAGTTCGGCGGTGAGCCGGAAGAGCCGCTTGGTGGTCTGCTCGGGGTAGCTCTCCTGCAGCAGGTCGGTGACCTCGTGCAGCTGGCCGACCACCGCCTTGCGGCGCAGGCCGCCGCCGTTCTGCGCGTCCCACTGGCGGAACATCACCGTGGTCTGCTCCAGCAGTTGCAGCTCGGGCTCGGAGAGCCGGCCGCTGAACTGCTCGCTGCCGGTGGCCGCCGCCAGGATCGGGGTGGGCGTGCCCCCCTGGTTCGGGGCCAGCCAGCGCTGCATCGGCTCGATCAGCGCGGCGCCGGCCGTCAGCGCGAGCGAAGTCCCGAGGAAGCCACGGCGGTTGAGCATCAGGTCGCTGCGGGAGTACTCGCTGATCAGCTGCACCGTCTGCGGCGCGCTCCACGGCAGGTCGACGCCGCTCTCCACCGTGCTCACCGGGACGGCGGTGCGCAGGCCGAGGTCCTCGATCGAGACCACCGCGCCGAACCGCTCGGAGAACAGCTGGGACATGATCTTCGGAATCGGCTCCCTGGGCTGCTCCCCGTCCAGCCAGCGGCGCACCCGCGAGGTGTCGGTGCTGACGTGGTGCGCCCCGATCTGCCGGGCCCGGCGGTTCACCTGACGGGCCAACTCGCCCTTGGACCAGCCACTCCGGCCGAACCAGGAAGTCAGCTTCTCGTTCGGTTGCTTCTCTGCCATGGGAACGTCCCCATCCCGCCCGGCCCCCACACGAAGGCCCCGCTCGTCTTCGCCCGCTTTGCCCGCCTCTTACCCGCCCGATGGGGACGGTCCGCTGCGTTCCGTGTGCTGAACGTAACGCGACAACCGCCATCCGGGGGAGCGTCGCCCGGGAATCGCCACCTTTCGCCACCCCTACGAGTGAACTACGCAAGGGCACTGCGCGCTTCACTGGTAGCCGACGAAGCACCGGCCCAACTGGCCGAGCTCCCAAGGATCTTGACGGCCCGACAGGCAGCCGGACCAGGAAGGGGACTCCCGTGCAGCACCGACGATCCGGTATCCGGGACACCGGCGCAAGGAGCCTTCTGG
The DNA here is from genome assembly GCF_040296785.1 of Kitasatospora sp. NPDC002040. Lineage (NCBI taxonomy): Bacteria > Bacillati > Actinomycetota > Actinomycetes > Kitasatosporales > Streptomycetaceae > Kitasatospora > Kitasatospora sp. NPDC002040. The sequence goes on from NZ_JBEOXV010000024.1 coordinate 74,981, forward strand.
CCCTGTCCGCACGAATCGGAGCACTTCACCTGCTGCGCGCCGCCAACGCACGACCCGCTTCACATCGGACAATCGACGGACCGTCACAGTCCCGTAACCACCGGCAATCCGAACCTGTTGGGGGAGGCATGGACAACCTCTTCGGCGAGCTGCGCTTCGGCTCCCGCCGCCGCCCGCGCGGCACCGCGTTCGAGGCCGCCGCGGAGTACACCGGTCGCTGGGGCTGGGCGGTGGCGGTCGGCACCGGCGCCGCCCGCGCCGACGGCCGCTGCGACTGCCCGGCCGCCCACTGCGCCGCACCCGGCCTGCACCGGGGGCTCGGCCCCGCGCACACCGTCGACCCCGCCACCGGGGCGGGTGCCGCCGAGCTGCACCGGCTGCGCAGCGGCGAATCCGCGCTGCTGCTGCCGACCGGCCACTCCTTCGACGTCCTGGACGTCCCGGCCCAGCCGGGCCTGCAGGCGCTGGTCCGACTGGAGCGGATGGGCACCCAGGTCGGCCCCGTGCTCGGCCTGCCGACCGGGCGGCTGCTCTTCTTCGTCGCCCCCGGCGCGGCCCTGCGGCTCCCCGAACTCCTGTACCGGATGGGCTGGGACGACACCACCCTCGACCTGGCCTGCCACGGCGAGGGCGGCTACGTGGCCGCCCCGCCCACCGTGCTCGGCCCGCTCGGCCCCGCCCGCTGGCTCCGCCGCCCCTGTCGCGACAGCGCCGCCTGTCCCCCGGAGGCCCGCCTCCTCCTCGGCACCATCGCCTACGCCTGCCACCGCACCCGCGAGCGCACCGCCGAACCGGCCTGGACGGCGTAGGTCCTCACGGCCGTAAAGAGTCGAGCCCTCCGGGATCAGGTCCCCGGGGGGGGCGCAGAGTTAGGGCGGGCGGGCAGGCCCCCT
>NZ_JBEOXV010000025.1:0-69853 GCF_040296785.1 Kitasatospora sp. NPDC002040
CACGCCCCAAAGGCAATGTCGCCCCGGGCCGCCAAAACGCCCGTGGCCGGTCTCCCCTCGGGGAGACCGGCCACGGTCGTTTCGTGCCTGCGGGATCAGGCGGGGACGAGCTCCTCGCTGGGCAGCTCGACCTGGGCGCCCAGGTCGCGCAGCTTGGCCATGAAGTTCTCGTAGCCGCGGTTGATCAGGTCGATGCCGTGCACGGTCGAGGTGCCCTCGGCCGCCAGCGCCGCGATCAGGTACGAGAAGCCGCCGCGCAGGTCGGGGATGACCAGCTCGCCGCCGATCAGCTTGGACGGGCCCGAGACCACCGCGGAGTGCTGGAAGTTGCGGGCGCCGAAGCGGCAGGGGGTGCCGCCCAGGCACTCGCTGTACAGCTGGATGTGCGCGCCCATCTGGTTCAGCGCGCCGGTGAAGCCGAGCCGGGACTCGTACACCGTCTCGTGCACGATCGACAGGCCGTCGGCCTGGGTCAGCGCGACCACCAGCGGCTGCTGCCAGTCGGTCTGGAAGCCGGGGTGCACGTCGGTCTCCAGCGCGATCGCCTTGAGCTCGCCGCCCGGGTGCCAGAACCGGATGCCCTCGTCTTCGATCTCGAAGGCGCCGCCGACCTTCCGGAAGGTGTTCAGGAAGGTCATCATCGGGATCTGGTCGGCGCCGCGGACGTAGATGTCGCCCTTGGTGGCCAGCGCCGCGCAGGCCCAGGAAGCCGCCTCCAGGCGGTCCGGCAGCGCGCGGTGGTTGTAGCCGGAGAGCTCGTCCACGCCGGTGATCAGGATGGTCCGGTCGGTGCCGAGCGAGATGATCGCGCCCATCTTCTGCAGCACGCAGATCAGGTCGACGATCTCCGGCTCGACGGCCGCGTTGCGCAGCTCGGTGACGCCCTCGGCGAGCACCGCGGTGAGCAGCACCTGCTCGGTCGCGCCGACCGAGGGGTAGGGCAGCTCGATCTTGGTGCCCTGCAGCCGCTGGGCCGCCACCAGGTAGGTGCCCTGCGGGTGCTTCTCGATGGTGGCGCCGAACTGGCGCAGCACCTCGAAGTGGAAGTCGACCGGCCGGCCGCCGATGTCGCAGCCGCCCAGGCCCGGGATGAAGGCGTGGCCGAGGCGGTGCAGCAGCGGGCCGCAGAACAGGATCGGGATCCGGGAGGAGCCCGCGTGCGCGTCGATGTCGGCGACGTTGGCGCTCTCGACGTGCGAGGGGTCGAGGATGAGCTCGCCCTCCTCGTCGCCGGTGCGCACCGTCACGCCGTGCAGCTGCAGCAGGCCGCGGACCACCTTGACGTCGCGGATGTCCGGGACGTTGCGCAGTCTGCTGGGGCCCGTGCCGAGCAGGGCGGCGACCATGGCCTTGGGGACCAGGTTCTTCGCACCACGGACCCGGATCTCGCCTTCGAGCGGGTTTCCGCCGTGGACCAGCAGGACGTCGTCGGTCATCGTTCTCGCAATCCGGGATGCCAAAGGGGGGTGAGTCGGCTGCGGAGCAGGGCAGACGCAAGTGGAAGGATCTTCCACCGGAGTAGAAGACCCTTCCACCACCTATAGATGGTAAGGGGAGGACGATTGGTTCCCTTGCGCCCTAATGGTGATCATGCTCTCCCCGGCGCCGACACGGCGGTCCGGTACGGCCGTTCGGGTGGCGGAAGGCCCCGGACGGCTTTCGTGTTGGAGGCCCCGGCCGGGCCGGTACTGCGGGATCATGTGAGGCATGACCCCGGCCTCCTCGCACACCGGCCGACTCCTGGTCGCCACACCGGTGCTCACCGACCCGAACTTCGCCCGCTCCGTGGTGCTGCTGCTGGACCACGACGCGCAGGGCGCCCTCGGCGTGGTGCTCAACCACCCGACCCCGATCGAGGTGGCGGCGGTGCTGGACGGCTGGTCGGAGCTGGCCGGGCCGCTCGCGGTGGTCTTCCAGGGCGGCCCGGTCGGGCTGGACTCCGCGCTCGCGGTGGCCGTGGTCCCGGGCGAGCCGGGCCAGGCCGAGCCGCTCGGCTGGCGGCGGCTGCACGGCGCGATCGGGCTGGTCGACCTGGAGGCCCCGCCCGAGGTGCTGGCCGGCGAGCTGGGCGGGCTGCGGGTCTTCGCCGGGTACGCGGGCTGGTCGCCGGGACAGCTGGAGGCCGAGCTGGCCGAGGGCGCCTGGTACCTGGTGGACTGCGAACCGGGCGACATCTTCTGTCCGGAGCCCGAACGGCTCTGGCGCGCGGTGCTGCGGCGCCAGCGCGGCCCGCTCGCGGTGCTGGCCACCTACCCGGACGACCCGACCCTCAACTGACGCCTGCTCCCGCCCGGGGCCCGGGCCCCATAGACTTGGCCCCCATGAGCACTCTTGAGCCCGAGCGCGGCCTCGGTACCGGCACCCTGGTCGAGCCCGTCCCCCAGGTGTCCAACGGCGACGGCGACCACGAGCGCTTCGCGCACTATGTCCAGAAGGACAAGATCATGGAGAGCGCGCTCTCCGGCTCCCCGGTGGTCGCGCTCTGCGGCAAGGTCTGGGTCCCCGGGCGCGACCCGAAGAAGTACCCGGTCTGCCCGATGTGCAAGGAGATCTTCGACGGCATCGGCAAGCCGCAGGGCGGGGACGACAACAACAAGCAGTAATCCTGCCTATTGGTCTATGCCAATCGGGGTCGGGCGGGGCAGGATGAGGCCATGGATCTCATCCCGGCCCCGCTGAGTGCCACCCGTCCTCAGACCGGCGAGTTCGTGCTGGACGCCGGCACGACGCTGAACGCAGAACCCGGCCTGGAGGGCGTCGAGTCCTGGCTCCGCGCCACCCTCGGCGCCGCCACCGGCCTCCCGCTCCGCCCCGGCCCCGGCGGCGTCGAGCTGTCGCTGGACGGCTCGCTCGGCCCGGAGGCGTACCGGCTCTCGGTCGGCCCGGACGGCGTCCGGCTGACCGCGGGCGCCCCGGCCGGCGCCTTCCTCGGCGCCCAGACCCTCCGTCAGCTGCTCGGCCCCGACGCCTTCCGCCGCGCCCCGCTGCGCCGCACCGGCTGGGCGCTGCCGTACACCGAGATCGAGGACGCCCCCCGGTTCGGCTGGCGCGGCATGCTGCTGGACGTCTCCCGGCACTTCCTGCCCAAGGCGGACGTGCTGCGCTACCTGGACCTGATGGCCGCGCACAAGCTCAACGTGCTGCACCTGCACCTGACGGACGACCAGGGCTGGCGGATCGAGATCAAGCGCTACCCGAGGCTCACCGAGGTGGGCTCCTGGCGGGACCGCTCGATGGTCGGCTTCCGGGACGCCAAGCGGCACAACGAGGAGCCGCACGGCGGCTTCTACACCCAGGACGACCTGCGCGAGATCGTCGCGTACGCGGACGCCCGGCACATCACCGTGGTCCCCGAGATCGACCTGCCGGGCCACGCCCAGGCCGCCGTCACGGCCTACCCCGAACTCGGCAACACCGACGTGGTGGACACCGCCGGGCTCTCGGTCTGGACCGACTGGGGCGTCAGCGACAACGTGCTGAACGCCTCCGACCAGACCCTGCGGTTCTTCGAGGGGGTGCTGGAGGAGGTACTGGAGATCTTCCCGTCCGAGTTCGTCCACATCGGCGGGGACGAGTGCCCCAAGGAGCAGTGGCGGCTCAGCCCGGCCGCGCAGGCCCGGATCAAGGAGCTCGGTCTCGCGGACGAGGACGAGCTGCAGAGCTGGTTCATCCGGCACTTCGACAGCTGGCTGGCCGAGCGCGGCCGCCGGGCGATCGGCTGGGACGAGATCCTGGAGGGCGGGCTCGCGCCCGGCGCGGCGGTCTCCTCCTGGCGCGGGTACGAGGGCGGGGTGGCGGCCGCGAAGGCGGGCCACGACGTGGTGATGTGCCCCGAGCAGCACGTGTACCTGGACCACCGGCAGGGGCCCGGGGAGGACGAGCCGATCCCGGTCGGCTTCGTCCGCACCCTGGAGGACGTCTACCGGTTCGAGCCGGTCCCGCCCGAGCTGACCGGGCTGGACGACGACGGGGCGGCGGCCGCCCGGGTGATCGGCACCCAGGCCAACCTGTGGTCCGAGTTCGCGAACGACGCCCGTGACATCGACTTCCGGATCTTCCCCCGGCTGGCCGCGTTCGCCGAGGTGGCCTGGTCGGACCTGCCGCGCGACCCGGCCGCCCGCGACTGGACCGGCTTCGAGCGCCGGATGGCCACCCACTACGCCCGCCTGGACGCGCTCGGGGTGGAGTACCGCCCCGCCGCCGGACCGCACCCCTGGCAGCGCCGCCCCGGCGTGCTGGGCCGCCCGGCGGCGGGCCCCGGGAACTCCTGAGTCCGGCCCGTACGTCAACACGAAGTGAAGATCCGATCCGGGCCCGCCCGGATCGGATCGTTTCGCGCCTGGATTCGTCCGGGATTCTCCCCGCCTGTCCGTGCCCCGGGAAATGATCACCAAGCTTTGTGTGCCAGAGTTGCCCAACCCGCCCCGATCGCCCGTACCCTACGGGCCAGGCCGCACCGCCGGGAGACGGCGGGCAGTTGATGAGCAAGTGGAGCACGGTGGATTCCTGGTGAACCGGACGATCATGCTGCCGGCCTCGCTCGACGAGGCCGTCGAGGCGCTCGCCGCCACTCCCGGCGCGGTGCCGGTGGCCGGTGCCACCGACCTGATGGAAGCGGTCAACGCGGGACGGCTGCGGCCCGCCGCGCTGATCGGCCTCGGCCGGATCACCGAACTGCGCGGCTGGCGCTACGAGGACGGCGGCACCGCCGTCCTGGGCGCCGGGCTGACCCACGCCCGGATGGACCGCCCGGACTTCGCCGCGCTGATCCCCGCGCTGGCCGACGCCGCCCGGACGGCGGGACCGCCGCAGATCCGCAACGTCGGCACGCTCGGCGGCAACATCGCCACCGCCGCCCCGGCCGGGGACACCCTGCCGGTGCTGGCCGCGCTGGAGGCGACCGTCACGCTGGCCCGGGCCGGCTCCACCCGCGAGGTACCGGTCAGCCACCTGCTCACCGGCCTGGACCCGGTCCGCCCGGGCGAGCTGCTCACCTGGGTCCGCGTCCCGCTGCTGCACGCCCCCCAGGTCTTCCTGAAGGCCACCGGCCGCAGCGGCCCGTCCCGCGCCACCGCCTCGGTCGCCCTGGTGCTCGACCCGGCCCGCCGCGCCGTCCGGTGCGCGGTCGGCGCCGTCGCGCCGGTGCCGCTGCGCCCGCTGGAGGCCGAGTCCTGGGTGGCCGGCTGCATCGACTGGGACGCCCGCGGCGACCAGGCCGCCAGCACCATCGACCCGGCCGCGGCCGCCGCGTTCGGCGAGTACGTCGCCGCCGCCTGCGTCCCCGACGGCATGGCGGAGGGCGGCCCCGAGGGGGCGCACGCCGCCGCGCTGAGGCTGCGGCGTACGGTATCCGTGCTGGCCCGACGGGCACTGGGAAGGGCGCTGAAGTGACGGACGACCTCGTGGGCGCGGACGTGCGCCCCACCGCCTCGTACACGCTGCGGGTCAACGGCTTCGAACGGCCCGTCAGCGACGCGTGGATCGGCGAGAGCCTGCTCTACGTGCTGCGCGAGCGGCTCGGCCTGGCCGGGGCCAAGGACGGCTGCGAACAGGGCGAGTGCGGGGCCTGCTCGGTGCAGGTGGACGGCCAGCTGGTGGCCGGCTGCCTGGTGCCCGCGGCGCTCGCCTCGGACAGTGAGATCGCCACCGTCGAGGGCCTCTCGGCCGGCGGTGCCGCCAGTGACGTGCAGCAGGCGCTCGCCGACTCCGGTGCCGTGCAGTGCGGTTACTGCACCCCCGGGATGGCGATGGCCGTCCACGACCTGCTCCAGCGCAACCACCGGCCCAGCGAGGTGGAGGCCAGGCAGGCGCTCTGCGGCAACCTCTGCCGCTGCACCGGCTACCAGGGCGTGCTCGCCGCCGTGCAGGCGGTCGCCGAGGCGCGCGGCGTGGTCGAGGAGGAGCCCGACGCCGAACCGGCCCCGGCCCCGGCCCCGGCCGCTGCGGCCGACCGGTCGGCCGCGCAGCCCGTCCCGGTGCTGCCCGCGCAGTCCGCCGCCGACCTGCCGCTGGCCGGTGAGCACCCGATCTACGCCGACTCCGAGGTCTGGGTCGAGGCCGATCCGCAGCCGGCGGGCGTCGAGTACGGCGCCACCACCCATCAGACCGGCGTCTACGAACCGGGCTACCCCGCCGCCCCGTACTACGACCAGGCCCCGTACGAAGCCCCCTACGACCCCGGCTTCGAGGCCCCGTACGACCCCGGCCGGCACGAGGCCACCCCGGCCCACGGCACGGCCCAGGACAGCCAGGCCGGCACCCCCGCGCACGGCACCCCGTACATCCCGACCCCCGCGCACGGCACCTCCTTCGACGGTGCCGCCTTCCAGGGCCCGCCGTTCGACGGCCAGGGCTACGACGGCACGGTCTACGACGGACAGGGCTTCGACGGCAGGTCCTTCGACGGCACGGTCTACGACGGCAACACCCCGCCCCACGGCATCCGGCTCCCCGAGGACGATCGCGCATGAGCTCGCCCACCGACCTCGCCGTCCCCGCTCCGGCGGAGGAACTGCCGGACACCGCCGAGCCGTTCGGCCTCGGCAGCTCCGCCCCGCGCAGCGACGCGCTGCCCAAGGCGCTCGGCATCTACCCGTACGCCGCCGACCTGTGGGCCGAGGGGCTGCTCTGGGGCGCGGTGCTGCGCTCGCCGTACCCGCACGCCCGGATCGTCTCGATCGACACCAGCGCCGCGCTGGCCGTGCCCGGCGTGCACGCCGTGATCACCGCCGCCGACCTGCCGCCCGCACCCGAGGGCGCCGCCGAGGGCGATGGGGAGGGCCGGGGCACCGACAGCCGGGGCACGGCCGACCGCCCGGTGCTGGCCTCGACCGTGGTCCGCCACCACGGCGAGCCGGTGGCCGCCGTCGCCGCCGACCATCCGGACACCGCCCGGCTGGCCGCCGCCTCGATCGTGGTCGAGTACGAGCCGCTGGAGCCGGTCACCGACCCCGAGCAGTCCTTCACCGTCCCGCCGCTGCACCCCGACGGCAACCTGTTCCGGCACCTGCCGCTGCGCACCGGTGACCCGGACGCGGTCGGCGAGATCGTGGTCGAGGGCCTCTACCAGGTCGGCCGCCAGGACCCGGCGCCGATCGGCGCCGAGGCCGGCCTGGCCGTCCCGCGCCCCGACGGCGGGGTCGAGCTGCACCTGTCCTCCACCGACCCGCACGGCGACCGCGACCGCACCGCCGCCTGCCTCGGCCTGGAGCCGGACCGGGTCCGCCTGGTGGTCACCGGCGTGCCCGGGGCCACCGCCGACCGCGAGGACCTGTCGTTCCAGGTCACGCTGGCGCTGCTGGCGCTGCGCACCGGCCGTCCGGTGAAGATGACCCTCACCCGCGAGGAGTCCTTCCAGACCCACACCACCCGGCACCCCGCGCTGCTCCGCTACCGCCACCACGCCGACGCCGAAGGCAAGTTGGTCAAGGTCGAGGCGCAGATCCTGCTGGACGGCGGCGCCTACGCCGAGGTCTCCGCCGAGGCGCTGGCCGCCGCCACCGCCTTCTCGGTCGGCCCCTATGTCTGCCCGAACGTCTTCGTCGACGCCTGGGCGGTGCGCACCAACAACCCGCCCGCCGGGCGGATGCGGGGCGAGGGCGCACTCCAGACCTGCTTCGCCTACGAGTCCCAACTCGACCAGCTGGCCGCCCGGTTGGGCCTCGACCCGCTGGAGATCCGGCGCCGCAACGCGCTCGCCACCGGTGACCCGATGCCGACCGGACAGGCCGTCACCTGCCCTGCCCCGGTCGCCGCCCTGCTCGACGCGGTGGCCACCGCGCCGCTGCCGCCGCTCCCGCTGGACGACCCGGACAGCGAGTGGCTGCTGCCCGGCGGTCCGGGCGGTGCCGGTGACCCGGCCGCCGTCCGGCGCGGGATCGGCTACGCGGTCGGCATGGTGCACATGCTCGGCGCGGAGGGCGAGGACGAGGTCTCCACCGCCACCGTCCGGGTGAGCGGCGACCACGCCACCGTGATCTGCGCGGCGGTCGACTCCGGGCAGGGATTCGCCACCCTGGCGCGGCAGATCGTGCAGTCCGTACTGGGCGTCTCCGAGGTCTACATCGCCCCGGCCGACAGCGACCAGTCCGCGGCCGGTCCGTCCGCGCGGGGCCGGCACACCTGGGTCTCCGGCGGGGCGGTGGAGCGGGCCGCGCTGATGGTCCGGCACCAGCTGCTGCAGCCGATCGCGGCCAACTTCGGCATGTCCGTCGAGCTGCTCTCGATCGCCGACGGCAAGATCACCTCGTACGACGGCGTGCTCGGCATGCCGGTCACCGAGGCGCTGGAGGGCAAGGAGCTCTGGGCCACCGCCCAGTGCCGTCCGCACCCGACCGAGCCGCTGGACGAGCACGGGCAGGGCGACGCCTTCGTCTCGATCGCGTTCTGCGCGATGCGCGCCGTGGTCGACGTCGACATCGAGCTCGGCGCCGTCCGGGTGGTCGAGATGACGGTGGCCCAGGACGTCGGCCGGGCCCTGAACCCCCGTCAGATCGAGGACCGGATCGAGGCCGCCGTCGCCCAGGGCGTCGGGCTGGCCCTGCTGGAGGACCTCCGCACCGAGGGCGGCCGCTTGGTCAACCCCTCGCTGACCGGCTACCGGCTGCCCACCGCCCTGGACACCCCCGAGGTCCGGATCGCCGCCCTGATCGAGGACCGCGACGTGGTCGCCACCTTCGGCGCCAAGGCGGTCAGCGCCGTCCCGGCCGTGACCGCTCCGGCCGCGGTGGCCGCCGCCGTCCGGGCCGCGACCGGGCTGCCGGTCGGGCGGCTGCCGATCCTGCCCGAGGACGCCACGGTCGGCTGACGGCGGGGGCGGGCCTTTCGGTAGGCGCCGTCTGACGGTCCGTTCGATGACCCGTTCGACGGCTGGTCGGAGGGCGCCGTTAGGGTGTTCTCCGGTAAAGCTGTACTGAACGGGGAACGGGCGGGGGTCCGGATGCAGGACGTGAACATCTCCACCGGCGGGGTGCGCAGGGCGGGCGACAGCATGGGGGAGCTGAGCGGGCAGACCAAGGGTCGGCTCGCCGGAGCGCTGGACTCCAGCGAGACCGCGGGGGCGCTGGACCCGGCCTGGTCGTCGGCGGCGACCCTGCGCGAGTGCGCCGGGGACTGGGAGCGCCACCTGGTGGTGCTGGCCGACCGGATGCAGCGGCTCTCCGAGCAACTGCACAGCTCGGCCAACGAGTACGACGCGGCCGACGCCGAGGCGGACGCCCGGATGCGGGCCGCGATGACCGACCTCGGGCGGGTGTGAGCCGTGATCACCTTCGCCGATCTGAAGAACGCCCACCCGGCCCAGTGGCAGACCGCCGCCGAGGACTGGCTCTCGCTCTCCAAGCACGCGCTGCAGGCCGCCGAGGACGTCCGGGCCAACGGCAGCCGCCCGCTGCAGGACGACTGGACCGACGCGGTCGGACAGCAGGCCGCCGCCGACCTCAAGGACATCGCCGACCGGCTGGAGGCCGGCGCCGACGTCATGCGCGGCATCACCATGGTGCTGGACGGGCTCGCCTCGTCGATGGAGTACGCCCAGCGCACGCTCCAGCACGCGCTCGCCCTGGCCGACTCCTACCGCATCACGGTGGATGAGAACGGCAACACCTCCACCCAGGGCGACGGCGTCACCAGCGAGAAGCTCACCAACCTCAACGACGTCTCCGACCTCATCAAGGAGGCGCTGCGCCAGGCCCGTGAGGCCGACGCCCTCGCCGAGCCCGAACTGCGCACCCTGATGGGCAAGACGTACGAGTCCGACCCGACGAAGGCGCTGGACGACGCGCAGACCGCCGCCTCGCACACCCAGATGAACATCCTCTCCGTCAGCATCCCGGACGGCAGCGACCCGCAGGTGGTCCGCGACTGGTGGGCCGGCCTGACCGTGCAGGAGCAGCGCGAACTCATGCGCGCCGAGCCGGTGAAGCTGGCCGACCTGAACGGCATCCCGGAGGACGTCAAGCTCGACCTGCGCGGCCGGGACGGCAAGTACGACCGGGTCAAGCAGGTCCAGTGGGCGCTGGACCACTGGGACGACACCTCGATCGACAAGCTCGACAACAACTGCACCAACTTCGCCTCCGAGTCGCTGAAGCAGGGCGGCGTGAAGGAGAAGCCCGACAGCGGCTGGGGCCCCGGCTGGTCCGACGACAGCTGGGGCCGCGACGACGACGCCGACTCCGGCTGGCTCGACGAGCGGACGGACTGGTCCAAGAGCTGGGGCGCCGCCGAGAACCTGCAGAACTTCATGCTGCAGAACGGCGGTTACGAGGTCCCCGCCTCGCAGGCGATGCCCGGCGACCTGGTCTTCTACGAGCAGTCCGGCGACAACGAGCACATCGAGAAGGGCAACACCCACCACGCCGCCGTGGTCACCGCCGTCACCCCCGACGGCGACATCAAGTACACCCAGCACACCACCTCCCGCCAGAACGTCAGCCTGGACGGGCGCCTCCCCGCGACCGAGAAGGGCGAGGGCGAGCAGCGCGTCCGCATCGTCCGCGTCTCCCCGAGTTGGTACTGATGACCATGCATCGTCGTTCTGGCCCGGCCGGGTTGGTCGGCCTGGTGGCCGCTCTGCTGGGTGCGGCCGCCGTGTGGTGGTACAGCGCCGCCTACGACGACCGGCACCGTGCGGTGCTGGCCGGCTGCCTCGACCTGCCGGCCAACAGCGGCATGCGGGTGGGGGCTTGGGCCGCGCTCGGCTTCGGTGTGGTGGCGGTGGTGGTGCCGCTGGTGCTGCGGCTGCTGGGCCGCGCCCGGCTGGGCGTGCTGGCCGTGATCGCGGTCGTGGCGGGGGTGGTGCTGGTGGGGGCCGGCGCCGTGGCGGTCTCCGACACGCTCGAACAGCACAGTGGGCGGCGGCTCTGCTCCGGTGCGGCGGCGCTGCGTTGAGCCGTGCTCCCGATTCTTCTCTCCTGGTTCTGACTCCGACTCCGACCCTGATTCGAGGTCTCATGCGTATCCGACGGTTCACCGGCGCGGTGGCGCTGGCGGTGCTTCCGCTCACGCTCACGTCCTGCTCGATGATCAGCCAGGCGACCGGTCACCCCACCGCGGTGGACATGCCGGTGGAGTCCGAGACTCCGGACAGCAACCCGAACGCGGCGCCGGTGGCGGTGCAGAAGCGGACGCAGACGGTGCAGATGTGCTCGGTGTTCACCGCCGAGGACATCAACCAGGCCACCAACGACGTGATGGAGGGCCAGAAGGACCCCGGCAACTACTGCGTGGTCTCGACGAAGAAGTCGATGCTGGCGATCGCGGTGATGGCGACCCGCTATGAACAGGGAGTCCAGAGCCAGGAGGGTGGCAGCACCAACCTCCGCTTCGGCGGGAACCGGGCCTCGCAGAAGTTCACCAAGGCCAGCGGCAAGGACCTCGACTCCTGCGACATCGTGGTGCAGCTCAACAGCATCAACGAGTTTGGTGACAACGCATTGGAAGTGGATATCACCAACTACGACAAGGCGACGAAGCCCGATGTCTGCGGTGTCGCCCGGAAGATCACTCAGATGATCTTCGACAAGATTCCAAACGCAGCCTGACCGAAGGAGCGGGGCAGTCAATTCGGCTGTGCGAAAGGCGTGCAGACGCGTGGGGTCCTGCCCATGTCAGCTAGTCGGGCGATACGATCGAGCAGTCCGTGTCTGCCAAGGCCCGGACCGGAGTCTCCAACTAACGGGGTAGGGATGACGCTCACCAGGACCATGCGCGCACTCGGCGCCACCGCACTGGCCGCCGGACTGCTGCTGACCTCGGCGCCGCTCGCCTCCGCTGACCAGGTGCGGGACGGGCAGTGGCCGATCCAGCAGTTCGACCTGGCCAAGGCCTGGGCGGTCACCAAGGGTGACGGTGTGAAGGTGGCCGTCATCGACCAAGGCGTTGACGGGACTCACCCCGACCTGGTCGGGCAGGTGCTGCCTGGGTACGACCCGAGCGGTCAGGGGTTGGAGAAGGCTCCCAAGGTAGGCCACGGCACTTCGATGGCCGGCGTTATCGCTGGGAAGGGGCACGACGGCGACTCCGGCGTGATCGGCGTGGCACCAGGGGCCAAGATCATCCCGATCTACAAGGTCAATGCCAAGGGGGCCGATGCAATCGCAGAGGGCATCCGGTGGGCAGCCGACCACGGCGCGAGGGTCATCAACATCTCGCAGGGCTCCCCAGGGGCAGCTCGTGACGAGGACATCGAAGCAGTGGCCTACGCCGTTGCCAAGGATGTCCTGGTGGTTGTAGCGGCAGGTAACGAGGCGAGTTCCAAGGTCTCCAGCCCCGCCAATGTGCCGGGTGTGTTGGCTGTTGGAGCGGTTGGCAAGGACGGCAAGGTTTGGGCTAATTCGAACTCCGGACCCGAACTGATGCTCACTGCTCCGGGCGCTGAGATCGTTTCTACCGGTTCCTGCTCCGGCAGTAAGTACTGCATTGCTGACGGCACCTCGTCGGCGACGGCCTTCGTCTCTGGTGCGGCTGCCCTGGTTCGGGCCAAGTACCCGGACCTGACCGCTGGCCAGGTGGCCAATCGGTTGATCAAGACGGCGAAGGTGCCTGCTGCACTCGGCGGCGCCAAGCTTCCCGACGTGCACTATGGCTACGGCATCGTGCGCCCGTACGAGGCGCTCACGCAGAACATTCCGGCAGGATCCGCTCAGGGGCCGCTGGCAAAGACCGAAGCCGCCTCAGGTGGCAGCACCTCGCCCAGCGCCGCAGCGGTGACGCCGGGCGGATCAGACCCCGGTGCGGGGCCCGCAGCGATCGCAGATCCGGAGAGCTTTTCCATCCTGGGCAAGGGTCTTGTCGTGGGGGCGGTCATCCTGCTGGTGCTGGCACTGCTGATCGTGATCCTCATCGTGGTGCTGGTGAAGGCGTCAAAGCGCCGCAGGGCGGCTGCCGCAGCGCAAGCAGGGCCGCCTCCGTACGGATACCCGCAGGCCCAGCCGCCGTACCCGAACCAGCCCTACGGCAGCCAGCCCCCACCGCCGGGTCATTCGCCCTACGGCAACCAGCCGCCACAGCAGCCGCCGTACCAGAACCCGTACGGTCCTGGTGGCAATCAGTAACGTTGATGGTGTGTCAGCACCCCTCGTGTAAGCGATACGATCGAACGCCCTGGTTCGGCAGCAGCCGACGGGCCAGAGCGAGTTCATCACCCGCCGGAGCCAATGCCAGACGGGGAAGCAGCGACACTCCAGGGGGAGGAGCCGTATGTCGGACGGATATCAGGTCAACACCGACGAGTTGGAGGCGGTCGTCAAGCGACTGCGGGCGCTCCAGCAGAACATCGGTCAGACCGCAGACAAGACCAAGTACAACACCGTCGTCCACCGAAACGACTTCGGTGGCAGCTTTGTTGAGGCGGAGGCACTGTATGCAGCCCATGGCGACATGCAGGGTTTCCTGACCGACACGATCGCCAAGCTGAACGAGTTGATCAACGACTTCGGCGACAAGACCAAGATGGTCAACGACAACTACCGGACCATCGAGGACGACCAGAAGTCCGTCATGAACAGCCAGCAGGGAGCGGTCTGACATGGCAGGGAAGACGAACTTCGCAGGTGAGAACCTGGTCCCGCTGAAGCGGATGCTGGAGGGCTCCAACCCAGGGCGCCTGAAGGAGGTCGCTGAGCACTGGAAGAACGTGGACGTCGAACTGCGCGCTGCGGCCGACGAGTTGCAGAAGGCGGTCGAGCATGCCACGCAGAACTGGCAGGGTGCGGCCGCCCAGGGATTCGCGACCAGGGCCGGCGTTCTGCACAGCAGCCTGACCAACACGGCCGCGCACGCTGTGCAGACCTCGGGTGCGATGAGCTATGCGCACCAGGCCCTTGAGCAGAGCAAGGCCGCGATGGGGAACATCGATGTTCCGAGCTCCTTCGAGAGCGGCGTGAAGTGGGTCAGCGACCTCGGCGACCGCTCCGACGCTCAGTTCAAGGCCGACCTGGCCAGCGGCATGGACCGGGCCAGTGCGGTCAACAAGAACTACGACGAGCTCTCCGCCACCGAGATCGCGCACCAGCAAGCGATCGTCGTGATGGAGCACTTGGGGCCGCAGTACACGGAAGCCGCCTCGTACCTCAAGGCGGACCGGGGTGACTACAACTTCCCGGAGAAGCCCTACCCGCCGGCTCCGGTGAGTCCGCCGCCGCCGGTCGGGCCGCCGAAGCCGCCGCCGCGGATCGTCCCGCCGTCGCCGAGTCAGCCCGGTGGGCCGGACTCGAACAAGCCGAAGCTTCTTGTGCCCGAGCCGCAGCACCCGCTGCCGGGGATTCCGGAGAAGCCGGGTGGTCCGTCGCTGCCGGGTGGGCCGGGTGGGCCGGGGCATCCGTTGCCTCCGGTGACGACGTTGCCGCATCCGGGTCTTGACCTGGACAGCCTGAAGCCGGCTCCGCCGTCGACGACGCTGCCCCGGCCCGGAGTGGACCTGCCGGGTGGCGGTGGTCTCGGGACCGGCGGTGGTGGCGGTGTCGGTGGCGGCATCGGGGGCTTCCCCGGTGGTGGTATCGGTGGGCTGCCTGGTGGCGGTGTCGGTGGTGGCGGCCGGGGCGGTGGTGGTATCGGCGGTGGCCGTGGTGCCACCGGTGGTCTCGGCGGTGGCAAGGGCGGTGGCGGGCTCGCCGGTGGCGGCGGTGCGACCGGCCGCGGTGCCGGCGCGGGTGCCGGTGCCGGCGGTGCGGGTGCTGCCGGTGGTGCTGCGGGTCAGGGGCGTGGCGGTATGCCCGGGGCCGGCGGTATGGCGGGCGGCGGTGCTGCCGGTGGTGGTGCCAAGGCCGGTGGCGGTAAGCCGAGTCTGGTCCGCAAGGCGGGCGGCGCGGTCGGTGGCGCGAAGGCGGGCGGCGCGAGCGGCCGGGCCTTCACCCAGGGCGGCTCCGGTCTCGGCCAGGGCGGCGCGGGCCGTGGTGGTGCTCCGGGCGCGGGCGGTATGCCCGGTGCCGGCGGTGCCGGCAAGAAGAAGGACAAGAACGGTCAGCGTCCCGACTACCTGGTCGAGGACGAGGACACCTGGCGTTCCGGCGGCAAGGCCAACCCGCCGGTGATCGAGTAGCGGGTGGTCGGGCCATGACGGAACGGCCCGGTCGCGGGGGGAGACCCTGCGACCGGGCCGTTCCGTTTTTTCGGCCGCCGGAGCGATGAAAGCAGAAAAGAATGCGCCGAATTCCCCTGCCCGAAGGCAGGTGAATTCGACGCACGGTGAATCAGGTGAAGAGGCCATGACGGGAATCGAACCCGTGTAAACCGCTTTGCAGGCGGTTCCCTAAACCACTCGGGCACACGGCCGGGAGCGCACGACGGCAGGCCGGAGGCGGCCGTCGGGGCAGGTGGAGAACGTCAGCTGCAGGAAGGACAACACGGAGCGGCACAGGTGCGGGGCATTGCGATCGCCACCGTCTTCCTGCTCATGGCCTGCTCCTGTCGTCGTGGCCCGGATCGACCGGGCGCGCTGTTCGTGAATTCATAGTGCCCGAATGCCGGGGTCGGCGTCAATATCCGTATATGAATTCCGTGTGTCGGGCGTGCTAGCCTCGGAGGCAGGTGATCGATCTGAGCGGTCACCCCGGACGAGCGCGTCGTACCCGGTCTGACAAGACGGCGCAGTAGTGAAGTGACACCTACTGCGAGGGAGTGTTCGTCATGGCCTGGGTCGTTCTGGTCGTCGCCGGTGTGCTGGAGACCGTGTGGGCGGTCGCCCTGGAGGCGACGAAGGGGTTCACCCGGCTGGTGCCGACGGTGGTGTTCGCGGTCGCGCTGCTGCTCAGCATGGGTGGCCTGGCGTACGCGATGAAGACCATCCCGCTCGGCACGGGGTACGCGATCTGGGTCGGGATCGGTGCGATCGGCACCGCGCTGTACGGGATGGCGGTGATGGGTGACGCGGTGAGTGCGGCCCGGATCACCTGCCTGGTGCTGATCCTCGGCGGGGTGGTCGGGCTCAAGGTGCTGCACTGACCGGGGGACCGACCGGGGGGACTGCGGGCAGGACCTACGACCAGCGGAGTAGTCGGGGGCGACCACAGGTCAGGAGTAAAAGCCGTCAACGGCTCTTACTATGTCAGGTATGACCACTGCCTCCCCCACTTCGGTCGACGCTGTCCACCACCCCCTCCCGGAAGAGGAGAACGGGGGTGTGCTCAGCGGTCCGTACCGCGCGCTCACGCTCGGGATCGTCTCGGTCGTCCTGCTGCTGGCCTTCGAGGCCACGGCGGTGAACACCGCGATGCCGCAGGCGGCGAAGGAACTGGGCGGGCTCGGGCTGTACGCCTTCGCCTTCTCGGGGTACTTCACCTCCACCCTGTTCGCGCTGGTGATATCGGGGCAGTGGTCGGACCGGCGGGGGCCGATGGGGCCGCTGTTCACCGGGATCGCGGTGTTCGGGGCGGGGCTGGTGGTGGCCGGGGCGGCCGTGAACATGTGGATGTTCGTGGCGGGCCGGGCGGTGCAGGGGCTCGGCGGCGGGCTGGTGATCGTGGCGCTGTACGTGGTGGTCGGACGGGCCTTCCCGGAGCGGCTGCGTCCGGCGGTGTTCGCGGCCTTCTCGGCGGCCTGGGTGCTGCCCTCGATCCTGGGGCCGCTGGTCTCGGGCGCGGTGACCCAGCACCTGGGCTGGCGCTGGGTGTTCCTCGCGGTGCCGGCCCTGATCCTGCTGCCGCTCGCGGTGATGGGCCCGGCGCTGCACCGGGCCGAGCGGGCCCAACCGCCGCAGCGGGCGGGCGAGTTCGACCGGCGCCGGACCGGCCTGGCGGCGATGGCCGCGCTGGGCGCGGCGCTGCTGCAGTACGCGGGGCAGCGGCTGGACCTGCTCGGGCTGGTCCCGGCGGTGGCGGGGGCCGCGCTGCTGCTGCCCGCCGTGCTGCGGCTGCTGCCGGCCGGGGCGCTGCGGGCGGCCAGAGGGCTGCCGACGGTGATCGTGCTGCGCGGGGTGGCGGCGGGGGCGTTCTTCACGGCCGAACTGTTCATCCCGCTGATGATGGTGACGCAGCGACAGCTGTCGCTGACCATGGGCGGGCTGACCCTGACCAGCGGCGGGCTGTCCTGGGCGCTGGGCTCCTGGCTGCAGGGGCGGCCGGCGGCGGACCGGCACCGGGAGGCGATGATCCGGCTCGGCTTCGTGCTGACGGCGGTGTCGATCGCGGGAGCGGCCCTGGTGCTGATCCCGGCGGTGCCGGTCTGGGTGGCGGCCGCGTCCTGGGCGGTCGGCGGGATCGGGATGGGGCTGGCGGTGGCCAGCATCAGCGTGCTGATGATGAAGCTGTCCGCGCCGGAGGAGGCGGGGGCGAACTCGGCCTCGCTCCAGCTGAGCGACGCGCTCGGGAACGTGCTGATGACCGGTCTGGCCGGGGTGCTGTTCGCCGGGCTCGGCGGTGGCGCGGTGGCGGCGGCGCACGAGGGCGGGCTGCCGGTGGCGCCGTTCGCGGTGATCTTCGCGGCGATGGCCGGGGCGGCCCTGGGCGGTGCCGCGCTCTCGGGCCGGGTCAGGGCGTGACCTGAGCACCCTCGGACGTGAGGGTGCCCCGGTCCGGGGATGTCCGGGCCGGGGCACCAGGCGTTCACTACCCCGCCGGGACCGGAGCGGCCGGAGCGGCCGGAGCAGCCGGGACGGCGGGGGCCGCGGCCGGGGTGCCGAGGAAGGCCTCCCAGCCGCCGGTCGGCGCCTGGCCGGGGTTGAGCGTCTGCAGCTTGCGCAGCACCGCCGGGTCCTGCACCTCCAGCCACTCCACCAGCTGACGGAACGACACCAGCCGGACCTCGGGCTTGCCCGCGATGGTCTTGATGGTCGCCTCGACGGCGTCCATGTAGATGCCGCCGTTCCACTGCTCGAAGTGGTTGCCGATGTAGAGCGGGGCCCGGTTGGAGTTGTACGCCCGCTCGAAGCCGGCCAGGTAGGAGCCGGTGGCCTGGGTGCGCCAGGCGTCGTACGAGCCGGCGTTGCCCTTGGTGTTGTTGCCGGACTGGTTGTACATGATGTTGTAGTCCATCGAGAGCACCTGGAAGCTGTGCCCCGGGAACGGCACCGACTGCAGCGGCATGTCCCAGAGCGCGCCGCCCTGGAACTTCTGCGGCCAGACCTGGGTGCCGCCGGGGCCGCTGCTGTCGTACTTCCAGTTCCGCTTGACGGCGGTCGGCAGCAGCCCGCGCTGGCCCTCCAGGCAGGGGGTGCGGCCGCCGATCAGCTCCTTGCGGTAGTCGAACGGCAGGGCGGGCAGGTCGGAGAAGCCGGTGTTGCTCTTCCAGTTCATGACGAACGACATCGCCTGCTCGATCTCGCTGTCCCACTCCTCGGGGGACCACCGCCCGCCGCCGTTGGCGCCGCAGAAGTGGCCGTTGAAGTGGGTGCCGATCTCGTGGCCCTCCAGCCAGGCGGCGCCGATCTGCTCGACCGTGTCGTGGATGTGCTGGTCCGACAGGTAGCCGATGTCGCTGGCGCCGACCGAGTGCTGCGGCGGGTGGTAGAGGTTCTTCTTCGCCTCCGGCAGCAGGTAGATGCCGGAGAGGAAGAAGGTCATCGAGGCCTTGTTGTCCTTGGCCAGCTGCCGGAACCGGGTGAACAGGCGGTTGTCCAGCTCGCCCGCGCCGTCCCAGGAGAAGACCACGAACTGCGGCGGCCGCTCCCCGGGCTTGAGCATCTCCGGCTTCGGCTGGTGCGGCTGCGGGCCGGTGTCGGAGGTGGAGCCGTCGCCGATCAGCTCGGCGGGCGGCTTGGCCGGGACACTGGGGCTGGCGGCCGCCGGGTTGCCGGCGGCGGGCGGGGCGGCCGCCTGCTCGCCGTCGCTGCCGTTCGGGCCGCCGCAGCCGGCCGCCAGCGTGGCGGCGGTGGCCGCTCCGGCGGCCAGCAGTGTTCGGCGGGAGAGTGCGTCCATGGTCACGTCCGTTCCTGGAGGCCGTGCGGGAGAGTGACTGCGCCGAGGCCGTCGGATGCCGGTCGGTGATTAGTCCGATAAGTGCACGGATCTGGCTGAATGGGCCACAGCCTGCCACGACGACGGCCCCGAGCCCGGTAAGGCGGGGCGGTGGCGGGGGTGATCCTGCGGGCGTCCGGACGACGCTCACCCGTTCGGAGTGCCCGACTGGCAACCGGTCCTGACCAGGCGTCAGCTGGGATCCCGGACCGACGGAGGCAGACCCGTCCATGTGGCAGTCGGTGCTCGACGCCTACCGCGAGCGGATCGTCGACACCGGTCGGCAGCCGCTCTTCCTGCTGCTGCTCGGGCTGATCGGCTCGTTCCTGTTCATCCGGTTCAGCGTCCGGATGATCCGGCGCGGCACCAGCTGGTGGCCCGGCAACGTCACGCCCGGCGGCCTGCACATCCATCACGTGGTGTTCGGCCAGGGCCTGATGGTGATCTGCGGGGTCGGCGCGTACGCCGTCCGGGGCGACGGCGGGACGCTCTGGAACGTGCTGGCGATCGGCTTCGGGATCGGCTGCGGGCTGGTGCTGGACGAGTTCGCGCTGGTGCTGCACCTGGAGGACGTGTACTGGAGCGAGCAGGGCCGGACCTCGGTGGACGCGGTGATCCTGACCGTCTCGCTGATCGGGCTGCTGCTGCTCGGCGAGGTGCCGCTGGGCGGGTTCTCCGGCGGGATCACCGGCGGTCAGCTGCTGGGGGCCGGGCTGCTGCTGGTCCCGGTGCTGATCAGCCTGCTCAAGGGCAAGATCTGGACCGGCCTGCTGGGCGTGATGCTGCCGCCGCTGGCGCTGGTCGGGATGCTCCGGTTGGCCCGCCCGCGCAGCCCCTGGGCCCGCTGGCGCTACCACGCCCGCCCCCGCCGGCTGGCCCGGGCGGAGCGCCGCGAGGACCGGTTCCACCGTCGGCTGGTGGCGGCCAAGACCACGGTGTACGACGTGCTGGCCGGTGCCCCCGACCCGAGCCCGCGCCCGGAGCCGGTGCCTGCACCGCTGCCTGAGCCACCGTCGGCCGGGCCCGTACCCGCGCCGGTCCCGGAGCCGCCGGTGCCGGTGGCCCGCTGGCGCGGCCGCTGCGCCACCGCGGCCGAGTGGTACCTGCGGATCGCGGCGGCGCTCAACCTGGTGGCCGGGCTGATCGCGCCGTTCCGGGAGCAGGTGCACCGCGCCAACAGCGGCGAGTTCTTCACCCCGGTGCTGATGACCGCGGGCTTCACCGCCGCCCTGTTCGCCGCGCTGCTCGCGGTGATGCTGCGCCGCCGCAAGCGGGCCGCCTGGATGGTGGCCACCACCGTGGTGGCGCTGTACGCGGCGCTGTTCTCGCTCGCCCTCGCGGCGCTGCCGGAGGACCGCGCGCACCCCTTCAACTGGGTCTCGGCCGGGCTGACCCTGGCCGTGCTGCTGGCCCTGCTGGCCGGCCGCCCGGCGTTCCGGGCCCGCGGCGAGCCGGGCAACCTGCCGCTCGCGGTCACCTTCCTGGTCGGCGGCGGCGCGGTGCTGACCGGCGTGGGCACCGTGCTGCTGCGGCTGGCCGACCCGGGCACCGCACCGGGCTGGCGCGAGAGCGCGACGTACGTGGCGCTCCGCCTGGTCACCCTCTCCGGCATCGGGGAGTACGCCGACCTGACCGTGCCCGGCTGGTTCGACCTGCTGCTGAACGTACTGGGCGCGGGGCTGCTGCTGGGCGCCGTCCGGCTGCTGTTCCGCTCGCCGCGCGGGCTGGTCCGGCTGGAGCCGGAGGATGAGGAGCGGCTGCGCGCGCTGCTGGCCCGGTACGGCGAGGGGGACTCGCTCGGCTACCTGGCGCTCCGCCGGGACAAGTCGGTCTGCTGGGCGCCCTCGGGCCGCGCGGCGGTGCTGCACCGGGTGGTCAACGGCGTCACCTTCGCCACCGGCGACCCGATCGGCGACCCGGAGGACTGGCCGCAGGCGATCGGGGCCTGGCGGCAGCAGGCCAGGCAGTACGCCTGGATCCCGACCGTGCTGGGCGCGGGGGAGCGGGCCGGGCAGGAGTACCGGCGGGCCGGGCTGCGGGCGCTGGAGTTCGGCGACGAGGCGGTGGTCGAGGTGGCGGGCTTCGTGCCCGCCGAGGAGCTGCGCCAGGTGCGCGCGCGGGTCACCGCCGCCGGGTACCGGGTGCTGCTGCGCCGGCACCGGGACGTCCCGGCGGCCGAGTCGGCGGAGCTGGTCCGGCTGGCCGACGCCTGGCGGCACGGCCGGGGCGAGCGCGGCTTCGCGATGACGCTCGGCCGGCTCGGCGACCCGGCGGACGGCGACTGCCTGCTGGCCGAGTGCCGGGACGAGAACGACCGGGTCTGCGCGCTGGTCAGCCTGGTCCCCTGGGGCACCGACGGCCTGACCCTGGACCTGGTCCGCCGGGACCGCGAGTCGGACGACGGCCTGATCGACCTCCTGCTCACCGAACTGGTGCTGCGGGCAGGGGAGTTCGGGGTGGCCCGGGTCTCGCTGAACTTCTCCATGTTCCGCTACGTGTTCGAGCGCGGCGGGCAGGCCGGGGCCGGCCGGATGCTCCGGCTGGCCCGGGTCGGGCTGCGCTCGCTGGCCCGCTGGTGGCGGCTGGAGCAGCGCTACCGCGCCAACACCAGGTACGGACCGCACTGGCGCCCGCGCTTCCTGCTGTACGAGAAGTCCGCCGAGCTGCCCGCGATCGTGCTGGCCGGCGCGGGGGCGGAGGGGCTGCTGTCCCGCCGCCGGCTGCCAGGTACGGTGATCACTCGTTCGGGGCAGCTTCCGGTCGGATCCGGAACCGACCCGTCGTCAGCTGGCTGACCTGCGGTCATGTCCCGTACGGCGGAAGGCGTTCGAACCGGGCCCGGCGAGCGGGTCGGGCCGGGCGACGGTTGACTGGCAGGGATCGCGGACGGACCGAACGAGGGGAGTCAGGGGTGACCGGGAAGGCCTCCAGGAGCCCGTGGCCGGGCACGGTCGCGGCCGGCGGTGCTCTGGTGCTCGGGGCCTGGCTGCTGGCCGGGGGCGGCACGAGCGGCCCGCCCGCCCCCGACGGGACGCAGGGGATGGACCACGCCGCCACGGCCGGCCTGCTGGTGCCGCCCAGGGCGCACGCGGTGCCGACCCGGATCAGGATCCCGGCCCTCCGGGTGGACGCCCCCGTGTCCGCGCTCGGACTGGACGGCGGCGGCCGGTTGGAGCCCCCGGCCGAGCACGACCGGAACCTGGCCGGCTGGTACCGGGACGGCGTCACCCCCGGCCAGCGCGGCACCGCGATCATGGCCGGGCACGTCGACCTCGCGGACGGGCCCGCCGTCTTCTACGGCCTCGGCACCCTGCGCAAGGGCGACCAGGTGGAGGTGGACGGAGCCGACCGCGGCACCGGGTACTTCACCGTGGACGGGGTGGAGAGCTTCGCCAAGAAGGACTTCCCCGACGCCCGGGTGTACGGCCGGGCCGCCGACTCCCAGCTCCGGCTGATCACCTGCGGCGGCGGCTTCACCGCCGCGCACGGCTGGGACGCCAATGTCGTTGTCTTCGCCCACCTGGTACGGAGTGTCAGCTGATGACCGGTCGGATGCAGCAGGCGGGCTGGAACCCGCTGGACTGGTCGCTCACCACCGGGGTGATCCCGGCCGTGGTGCTGGCGGTCGGCGCCGCCGCACTGCTCGGCCTGGTGTACTCCAGGAGCCGGCACTGGTGGACCCGGCGGCTGCCGTGCGCGGTGGTGCTGGCCGCCGCCCTGACCGTGCTGGTGCGGTTCGTGGTGGACGACTGGTGGGTGCCCTTCCCCGACGGGCTGCCGCGAAAGACCCTGTTCTGGATCGGGGTGGCGATCCTCGGCATCTGCCTGGCCCTGCTGCGGATGCCGCCGCTGCGCTGGCGCGGCCGGGCGCTGGCCGCGCTCGCCGCCGCGCTGGTGGTGCTGACGGCGAGCTCCGAGATCAACCGGCAGTTCGACGAGAACCCGACCCTGCGGGTGCTGCTGGCCCCCTGGATCGGCAAGACCGACGCGCTGACCACCGGTCAGGTCCCGTCGGTGCAGGTCCCGGCCGGCAAGACGCTCTCCGAGGTCTGGCACGCACCGCCGGGGCTGCCGACCAAGGGCACGGTGTCGACCACCCCGATCCCCGGGGTGAAGTCCGGCTTCAAGACCATGGACGCGTACGTCTACCTGCCGCCCGCCTACCAGGCGAACCCCCGGCCGCTGCTGCCGGTGCTGGTGATGCTGACCGGCCAGCCCGGCACCCCCTCGGACTGGGTCGGCACCGGCCAGGTGCCGGAGCAGATGGACGCCTTCGCCGCCGCGCACCAGGGGCTGGCCCCGATCGTCCTGATGGTCAGCCAGAACGGCTCCGAGTGGGGCAACTCGCTCTGCATGAACTCGAAGATCGCCCAGTCCCAGACCTACCTGGCCCAGGACGTGCCGGACTGGACCCGCACCCACCTGCAGACCGCCTCCGGCCGCAAGGCCTTCGCGATCGGCGGCCTCTCCCAGGGCGGCACCTGCTCGATCCAGCTCGCCGTCAACGCCCCCGAGGTCTACGGCACCTTCCTGGACATCTCCGGTCAGCTGGAGCCCACCCTGGGCACCCGGCAGGATACCGTGGACAAGGCCTTCGGCGGTGACGAAGCGGCCTTCGAGGCGGTCGACCCGCTGCACGTGATGGCCCGGAAGAAGTTCCCCGACACGGCCGGCGCGTTCGTGGTCGGCGCGAGCGACGGCGAGTTCGGGCCGCAGGTGCGGGAGGTCTACCAGGCGGCGCTGGCGGCCGGGATGCAGGCCACCTTCCAGACCGTCCCGGGCAGCCACGACTGGAACACCTTCCGGGCCGGGCTCGGCAACAACATCCCTTGGCTGGCCCAGCAGGCGGGAATGATCCGATGACCGCGCCGCTCCCCGGGGCCGAGGCCGCCCCGACCGCCCCGAGGCCCGAGCGCGGCTGGCAGCGCTGGGTCCGGCTGCTCGGCACCCTGGCCGCCCGGCTGCGCACCGCGCCGCTCACGGTGGCGCTGTTCCTCGCGCTCTGGGTCGTCGGCGCGGCCACCGGCAGCCTCGGCGACGGGCCCTCGGACGCGCTGCTGCACCAGGTCGGGGTCGGCCTGCCGAGCCTGCGGGCCGGGCACTGGTGGACCCTGGTCAGCTCGCTGTTCTGGTGCCCCGGCATCGGCGGGTACGTGGCCACCAGCCTGCTGCTGCTGGTGCTCGGCCCGGTGGCCGAGCAGCGGCTCGGCACCCCGCTGGCCGCCGGGGTGCTGATCACCTGTCAGGTGCTCGGCTCGCTGCTCGGCACCGGCCTGGTGCGGCTCGGGGTGGCGGCCGAGCTGGACTGGCTGCTGGCGATCCAGGACCAGATCGCGATCGGCCCCGGCGTCGGCCTGCTCGGCCTGGCGGCGGTGCTCAGCTACCGGCTGACCGCGCTCTGGCGCCGCCGGCTGCGGCTGCTGGCCGTGCTGGTGCCGCTGGTGGCGATGCTGTACGTCGGCCACCTGGAGACCGTCCAGCGGGTCTCGGCGGTGCTGATCGGCCTGCTGCTCGGCGCGCTGCTGCACCACCGGAGGCCGGCCCGGCCGCGCGGGATCTCGCACACCGAGGCCCGGGTGCTGGTCGCGCTCTGCCTGCTGGCCACCGCGCTCGGCCCGCTGGTCGCCTCGCTCTACCGGGACGCGACCGGGCCGTTCAACACCATGAGCGAGCTGTACTTCTCGCACGTGCCCTCGGCCGACGAGGTGGCCGAGGCCTGCGACGAGTCGGCCAAGGCCTGCGCCCGGGCGCACTCCACCCAGCGGTTCTTCGACTCGCCCGGCCGGCTGATGGCGGCCCTGGTGCCGGCGCTGCTGCTGGTGCTGGCCGAGGGCCTGCGCCGGGGCCTGCGGCTGGCCTGGTGGATCACCGCCTGCACCGAGCTGATCTGGACCGGCGTGCTGATCTGGGTGCTGGTGGACAACTACCGGGACTTCGCCGACAGCGGCGGCTCCGGCTACCTGGTCCAGCTGATGGGCGAGGCGATGCTGCTGCCGGTGGCGATGCTGGTGCTGCTGCTGATCACCCGTCAGCGGTTCGACCAGCGGCTGTCCCGGCGGGTGCTGTCCCGGCTGGCCCTGGTGGTCGGGTCGGCGCTGTTCCTGAGCTGCGGCGCGTACGTCGGGATCGGCTGGCTGGTCCGGGACCAGTACGAGCCGGACGCGACCTTCGGCGGGCTGGTGGCCGGGCTGCCCTCGGAGCTGCTGCCGCCCGCCTACAACGACCTGGTGCCGGACTACCCGATCGCGGACGGGGGCACCGCGCAGACGCTGGAGATCTGGTGCGGGGTGCTGTTCTGGGCGGTCGCGCTGGTCGCCCTGCTGCTGGCGTTCCGCCGCCCGGTGGTGCACGTGGACGCCGAGGACGCGGCCCGGGCCAGGGAGCTGCTGACCCGGTACGGCGGCTCGACGCTGTCCTTCATCTCCACCTGGGACGGCAACCACTACTGGTTCGACGAGCGCGGCGAGGCGGCCGTCCCGTACCGGGTCCTCGCCACCGTCGCGCTGACCACCGGCGACCCGTTCGGCGAGCCGGCCGCCCGGCGGCGGGCGGTGGCCGGGTTCGCCCGGTACTGCGACGAGCGCGGCTGGACGCCCTGTTTCTACAGCGTCACCGCCGACACCCAGGAGGCGGCCGAGCAGCTCGGCTGGCGCTCGCTCCAGGTCGCCGAGGACACGGTGGTGCCGCTGCCCGACCTGGCCTTCACCGGGAAGAAGTGGCAGGACATCAGGACCTCGCTGAACAAGGCCGGCAAGCAGGGCATCACCGCCGAGTGGTGGCGCTGGCAGGACGCCCCGATCGCGATCCGGGACCAGATCCGCTCGATCTCCGAGGAGTGGGTCTCCGACAAGGGCCTGCCCGAGATGGGCTTCACCCTGGGCGGTCTGGAGGAGCTG
Source organism: Kitasatospora sp. NPDC002040 (assembly GCF_040296785.1). Classification (NCBI taxonomy): domain Bacteria; kingdom Bacillati; phylum Actinomycetota; class Actinomycetes; order Kitasatosporales; family Streptomycetaceae; genus Kitasatospora; species Kitasatospora sp. NPDC002040. Next base: position 25,787 of record NZ_JBEOXV010000025.1, read on the forward strand.
GCCGACCCGGCCGTCCGGGTGCTGGTCGCGGTGGACGCCGACCGGACGGTGCACGGGCTGACCAGCTGGATGCCGGTCTACCGGGACGGCGCCCCGGTGGGCTGGACGCTGGACTTCATGCGGCGCCGCTCGGAAGGGTTCCGCGGCGTGATGGAGTTCCTGATCGCGTCCGCGGCGCTCGGCTTCAAGGAGGAGGGCGCCGAATTCCTCAGCCTTTCCGGTGCCCCGCTGGCCAGGGCCGAGCGCGGTGGTGAACTCACCGCCCTGGACCGGACCATGGACTGGCTCGGCAAGAGCATGGAGCCGATCTACGGCTTCCGCTCGCTGCTCGCCTTCAAGGCCAAGTTCCAGCCCGAGTACCGGCCGATGTACATGGTGTACCCGGACCCGGCCGCGCTCGGCAGCATCAGCCGGGCGATCGGCAAGGCCTACCTGCCGCACCTGACCCCGGCCCAGGGGGTCCGGCTGATGCGGAAGCTGTCCGGGTGACCTGACGCCCGGTCAGCCGAGCAGCTCGGCCAGCTCCCGGTCCGCGTCGAGGAACCGGTACTCCTCGCCCTCGGCGACCGCCAGGTAGCTGTCCCGGAGGAAGCGCCGCAGCTCGGGCGCTCCGAACTGGAGCAGCGCGACGCCCTCGGGGGCGCGCAGCTCGACCATGGTGCGCTGCCCCGGCGCGGGGTGGACGTGCACGTCGCCGTCCCCGGTGGGCAGGTCGAGGCCGGCCGCCAGCAGCTGGCGGGCGAAGACCCACTCGACCTCGGGCGCGGACCGCGGGGTGTGCACCGGCTCCGGGCCGGCGTCCAGCGAGTACTCGGCGGGGAAGCCCATCCGCACGGCCAGCGGGTCGTCGGCCCGGTAGCGCAGCGTGACCCGGAGCAGGGCGGAGCGGTGGGTGGTGACGATGAGACGGGCCTGGACGATCTGCTCGACTACGGCGGACATGGGTTCCTCCCGGTTCACGCGGACCCGGATGTCGGGACCCACCTCGGTGAGAGTGGTGGGACCCCTGGGGCCTTACGTCACTTCTGGGACCAATTGCTGTGATCCGCGTCACATGCCCATGGTCCGTGCCGGGGAAACCTGCGGGGCGGCCGGGCCCGGCAGCGGTCCGCCGGAGCGGGTCGCGGGCATGCCGTCCGGGCCGGTCGGCGGATCTCGTGTCGGGCCGCGCCGGGAGGGGGCTGCCGGTAGGCTAGGCGGGTTGTCCGACCGCTGCCCGACTGTGGGGCGGGCCCGCCACATCGGCCCTGACCTGCGATGATCCCCCTTCGGAGACCGTGAGTACTGCCGCTTCCTCCGCCATGAGCCCGCTGTTCTCGGATGCCCAGCCGCACCATGCGGCCCGGCCCGTCGCGGCGTCCTCGCACCAGCTCTCCCCGGCCTTCCCGAGCCGTGCCGCGTACGGCACGGCGGGCAAGCTCCGGGCCTGGCAGCAGGGTGCGCTGGACAAGTACGTCGAGAAGCAGCCGCGGGACTTCCTCGCGGTCGCCACCCCCGGCGCCGGCAAGACCACCTTCGCGCTCACCCTGGCCTCGTACCTGCTGCACAACCACCTGGTGCAGCAGATCACCGTGGTGGCCCCGACCGAGCACCTGAAGAAGCAGTGGGCCGAGGCCGCCGCCCGGATAGGCATCAAGCTCGACCCGGCCTACTCCTCGGGGCCGCTGTCGAAGGAGTACCACGGCATCGTGGTCACCTACGCGGGCGTCGGGGTCAACCCGATGCTGCACCGGAACCGGACCGAGGCCCGGAAGACCCTGGTGGTGATGGACGAGATCCACCACGCCGGTGACTCCAAGTCCTGGGGCGAGGCCTGCTTCGAGGCCTTCGAGCCGGCCACCCGGCGGCTCTCGCTGACCGGTACGCCGTTCCGCTCCGACACCAACCCGATCCCGTTCGTCCAGTACGCGCCGGACACCGACGGGCTGCGCAAGTCGCTGGCCGACTACACCTACGGCTACGGCCACGCGCTGGCCGACCACGTGGTGCGGCCGGTGATCTTCCTCTCGTACAGCGGCAACATGCGCTGGCGGACCAAGTCCGGCGACGAGCTGGAGGCGCGGCTCGGCGAGCCGATGACCAAGGACCTGATCGCCCAGGCCTGGCGGACCGCGCTGGCCCCGCAGGGCGAGTGGATCCCGAGCGTGCTGCAGGCCGCCGACCGGCGGCTGACCGAGGTGCGCAAGGCGATCCCGGACGCCGGCGGCCTGGTGATCGCCACCGACCAGAACGTGGCCCGGGCCTACGCCAAGATCCTCCGCGAGATCAGCGGCGAGAAGGCCACCGTGGTGCTCTCGGACGAGAACGAGTCCTCCCAGCGGATCTCCGACTTCGCGGCGGGCGACTCCCGCTGGATGGTCGCGGTCCGGATGGTGTCCGAGGGCGTCGACGTACCCCGGCTCTGCGTCGGGGTGTACGCCACCTCGATCTCCACCCCGCTGTTCTTCGCCCAGGCGGTCGGCCGTTTCGTCCGGGCCCGCAAGCGCGGCGAGACCGCCTCGGTCTTCCTGCCCACGGTGCCGACCCTGCTCGGCTTCGCCAACGAGATGGAGCTCCAGCGCGACCACGTGCTGGACCGGCCGAAGAAGGAGGGCGACGGCCTCTTCGACGAGGAGGACCGGCTGCTCGCCGAGGCCGAGCGGGCCGACGACGGCCCGGACGGCGCCGGCGGCGACGAGTTCAGCTACGAGGCGATCGGCTCCGACGCGGTCTTCGACCGGGTGCTCTACAACTCGATGGAGTTCGGGATGCAGGCGCACCCGGGCAGCGAGGAGGAGGACGACTACCTCGGCATCCCGGGCCTGCTGGAGCCGGACCAGGTGCAGATGCTGCTGCAGAAGCGCCAGACCCGGCAGATCCAGCGCGCCAAGGGCAAGCCGGCCGAGGAGGCCGACCTGCTGGAACTCCCGGCCGAGCAGCGCCCGGTGGTGACCCATCAGGAGCTGCGCGACCTGCGCAAGGAGCTGAACGGGCTGGTCGCCGCCTGGCACCACCGCACCAACCAGCCGCACGGCACCATCCACAACGAGCTGCGCCGGCAGTGCGGCGGCCCGCTCACGGCCCAGGCGACGGCCAATCAGCTGAAGGCCAGGATCGCCAAGGTCCGCGAGTGGGCGAACTGAGCGACGGGCCCCGGGGCGGTCCGGCTCAGTCCCGGCCCGCCTCGGCGAGCAACTCGGCCAGCCCGCGCTCCAGCTGACCCTCGGTCAGCTCCGCGCCGAACGGGACCATCAGGTCGGTCCGCAGCAGGACCGCGTGCAGGGGGGCGAGGCCGACCGAGATGCTGGCCGAGCCCCCCGGTGCGTGCAGCAGCAGCTGGACCGCGTCCGGCTCGCCGGGGTGCGGGCGGACGTGCACGTCGCCCTCGCCCGCCGGGGCGCCCATCCCGTCCAGCAGCAGATCCCGGGCGATGGTCCAGTTCACCGGCTGATCGCCGGGCAGGTGGAAGGTGAGCCGGACGGCCAGCGGGTCGTCGGCCCGGTACCGCAGCTCGGTGCGGACCCGCAGCCGCAGCCCGGACCCGTCCTCCAGCTCCATCGCCAGCTGGGCACAGAGCCGCTCGGCGGGCTCCTGGCCGGTGCCGTCGGCCTCTTCCGGTATGTCACCGAAGCGCATATTGTCCCCCGTTGTCGTAGTCGTCCGACCAGGTTCGCTGCTTGATCCATTCCTGGCATCGGCCGAGCGTCGGGGGTCGGTTTCGCCCCATAGGCTGGTCGGAAACCAGCTGTTCGGCGGTGGACGAGGATCGGGATCAATGCTAAGGGACAGGGTGCGACTCGGTGGGCTGCTGATGCCGCTGGCTGCGGGCGGTGCGGCGGTGGCGTGGTCGCGGCACCGGTCCCGGCAGCGGGTCGAGCGCAGCCGCCGGGAGCACGAGCGGGCCGAACTCCACCGCGAGCAGGGGAGGATCGAGGAGCGGGTCCGGATGGCCAGGGACCTGCACGACACGGTGGCCCAGGGGCTGGCCGCGGTCACCATGCTGACCGGGGCGGTGGACCGGGCGCTGCCCGCCGGGGCCCCCGGCCTGGCGAAGGCCAGGGAGCGGCTGTCGACCCTGCATCGGATCGCGGTCCAGGCGCTCGGCCAGGTCGGCGACCTGACCGGCGGGGTGGCGGCCTCCCAGCTCGACGGCGGCGGCCTGGGCGAGGCGGTCGAGCAGTACCTCGGACTCGCCCGCCGGGCCCTGGCGGGCGTCGGCGACCTGCCGGCGGTCGGGGCCTTCGGCGGCGAGCCCTGCGTGCCCGCGGTGCCGGAGCTGGAACTGCTGCGCTCCGGCGCCGAGCGGCGGTTGCCGCTGACGGTGGAGAGCGCCGTGCTGCGGATGGTCCAGGAAGGCGTGGCGAACGCAGTCCGGCACTCCGGCGGACGGGTCGTCAGGGTCGAACTGCACTACCTGTCCGACCGGTTGCGGGCCGAGGTCCGGGACGACGGCCGGGGTATTCCGGCCGGGCGGGAACCCGGGATCGGCCTCGGGCTGGCCGGGGCGGCGCAACGGATCCGCGGCCTCGGCGGTGAGCTGTCGGTGAAGTCCGTTCCCGGTGGGGGCGCCGCGGTGGCGGTGGAGTTCGAATATCCCGTCTGATGGCGCGGCAGGGTATTTGTCCGATCATCCGTATGCCCTGGCATACTGGCCTCCCCGTTGCGGGACCCCGGCGCAGAGAGCGGCCCGGGTGGGCACCACCTCGGTTGGAGAGCGCATGGGGGCAGACCGCCGGGGCACGGCCATGACCGCCACCACTGCGACCGCGCCGACCGTACCGACCGTCAAGGTCCTGCTGGTGGACGACCATCCGGCGATCCGGCTCGGGGTCCGGATGATGCTGGAGGACCACCCGGACCTCGCGGTGGTGGGCGAGGCGGCCGGGGACGACGAGGCGCTGCGGCTGCTGGCGGAGCTGCCGCCGGAGGAGTACCCCGAGGTGGTGCTGCTCGACCTCAACCTCGGGGCGGGCCTGTTCCAGGGCGTCGACCTGATCCGCAGCCTGCTCGGCCTGGAGCGCCCGCCGGCCGTCCTGGTGCTCAGCGCCTACGGCGGTGAGCAGGACGTGTTCGCCGCGATCGACGCGGGGGCGACCGGCTTCCTCGGCAAGGAGAGCGCGGCGGTGGAGCTGGTTCCGGCGCTCCGGGCCGCGGCCCGCGGCGAGTCGGTGCTCGGCCCGGCCGCGGTCGGGCGGCTGCTGCGCCGGATGCGCGGTGGCGCGCCCGGGCTCTCCCGGCGGGAGGTCGAGGTACTCCAGCTGCTGGCCGACGGTCTGTCGAACCGTCAGATTTCGGCCCAGCTATTCATCAGCGAAGCGACCGCGAAAAGCCACCTGACCAATATCTACGCGAAGCTCGGCGTGGAGAGCCGGGGTGCGGCGGTCGCGGCAGCCCTCAGGGACGGTCTGCTCCGGGTGGTCTGACGGCCCGTTGTGCAAACGTTACGGCGATTTCGTTTACTGACGAGATTTTGCCAAGACAACACCTACTCCGGTCCGATAATGTTCCGCGTGCCGGGTCGCGGGGGTGTTGATTCCAGAGCGACTCTTCGGCAATCCCATTGATGTGACACGACCTCACCATGCCCATTTCCGGCCGGGGTCATCAGAAGGAGAAAACTACCGTGGCCAACACCGCCTCCACCGCGCCCGCCAAGTCCAAGGTCACCGCCGGCGTTCTCCAGATCCTCCTCGGCGGCTTCGGCGCCGGCCGTTTCTACACCGGCCACACCGGTATGGCCCTCGCGCAGCTCTTCACCTGCGGTGGCCTCGGCGTCTGGGCGCTGATCGACGGCATCATCTTCCTCACCAGCAACGACCGCACCGACGCCCAGGGCCGTCCGCTCGTCTGATGACGCTCCAGGTGCGCCGCAGGCGTTCCGACCCCCGGTCCGGTGGATTCACCCGGGCCGGGGGTTCCGCCGTGTCCGGGCCCGTTCGGCCGGGCGCCGCCGCCCGCCTGCGCACCGCCGCCCTGCCGCTGGCCCTGCCGGCCGCCGGGGCGCTCGGGGCCTGGTACCTCTGGTCCCGCGATCCGCACCTCCCGGGGCAGCTGCTCCCGTTCTGCCCCTGGCGCAGACTGACCGGCCTCCAGTGCCCGGGCTGCGGCGGCACCAGGATGGCCTACGACCTGCTGCACGGTGACCTGGCCGCGGCCTGGGCCGACAACGCCGCCCTGCTGCTCACCCTCCCGGTGCTCGCCGTCCTCTACGGCACCTGGCTCCGGCACGGCCTGGCCGGACGGCGGTTCCGGCTCCGGCTCGGCCCGCGCGGGACGGCCGCGGTGCTGACCGCCGCGGCGCTCTGGACGGTCGGCCGCAACCTCTGGTGACTGTCCGGACTCCGGACTCCGTTCGAACTGACAGTCGGAAACGCCCCGTGGAATGGGGGGGTTGTCCTGTTTTGGGTTCCGTTCGATAACAGATCTTGCCCGAATTTTGGACAGACCCTTCCGCAGCGTGCCCCTCCTTCACTACTTTCTCCACACGCTCTCTCGAACGACCCACCCAGAACCGAGACGGGCACCGCAGGGCTGTGCGTTCGTCGACGACGCCGACGTACTGCTCCAGGGCGGACACCCCACCTGCGCGTGACACCCCGGACCCCCGAGACAGGCACCCGCCTGCCCGGAGTCCGGTGACCGCCGCAGAAAGGAATGCGCGTCGTGACTGCCGAGACCTCCCAGACCCTGGACCGTGGTGTCCGGGTCCTCAAACTGCTGGCCGACTCCGAGCGCGGCCTGACCGTCACCGAGCTGGCGGCCCGGCTGGCCGTCAACCGGACGGTCGTCTACCGGCTGCTGGCCACGCTGGAGCAGCACGGGCTGGTCCGCCGGGACATCGGCGGCCGGGCCCGGGTCGGCCTGGGCGTGCTGCGGCTGGCCCACCGGGTCCACCCGCTGCTCCGGGAGGCCGCGCTGCCCGCGCTGCGCAGCCTGGCCGAGGACCTCGGTGCCACCGCGCACCTGACCCTGGTCGACGGCGCCGAGGCGCTCGCGGTGGCCGTGGTCGAGCCGAGCTGGACCGACTTCCACGTCGCGTACCGGACCGGCCTGCGGCACCCGCTGGACGAGAGCGCGGCCGGCCGGGCGATCCTGGAGGCGCGGAACTTCCCCGGCCAGCGGCGGCCCGAGCAGGGCTTCGTGATCACCCGGGCGGAGGAGCAGTCCGGCGCCAGCGGCGCGGCGGCCGCGCTGCTCGGGCTGAGCGGGATCGAGGGCAGCGTCGGCGTGGTGATGCTCAACGGGCTGGTGCCCGAGCGGGTCGGCCCGCGCGTGGTCGAGGCCGCGACCGAGGTCGCGGACGCCCTGCGCTAGCGGACGCCCTGCGCGGACGGCTCTGCGCGGACGGCCCTGGGCGGACGGCCCAGGGCGGGCGGGGTGCCGCGCGGGGCCGGGTCGGCCCCGTACGATTCCGGTGTGTCCGATGCGAAGCTTCCCCCGGTGCTGACCCGTCCGAAGACCCGTGCGCTGGCCCTGTGCGGGGTGCTGGTCGCGGCGCTGCTGGGGACGGCGGCCTTCGTGCCGCTGCCGTTCACCCTGACCATGCCGGGGACCACGGCGGACGTGCTCGGCTCGTACGAGGGCCGGCCGGTGCTGACGGTCACCGGAGCGCCGGTGCGGCAGACCGACGGGCAGCTGCGGATGGTCACCATCTCCGCGACCAACCCGGGCGAGCGGACCACCATGCGCACCGCGCTGGACGCCTGGCTGAACCCGGACGAGGCGGTGCTGCCCTCCGAGGCGGTGTACCCCCAGCGGGACCCGGTCAAGGCCGAGCAGGTGACGGCGGAGCAGATGGCGGAGTCCCAGGACAGTGCCACGGTCGCCGCGTTGAACTACCTGAAGCTCTCGCCGAACCAGGTGAAGGTGAAGGTCGACCTCGGCTCGATCGGCGGCCCGAGCGCGGGTCAGCTGCTGGCGCTGGGCATCGTGGACAAGCTGGCCGGTGACGGCAAGGGCGGCGACCTGTCCGGCGGCAGGGTGATCGCGGGCACCGGGACCATCGACGAGCAGGGCAACGTCGGCGCGGTCGGCGGCGTACCGCTGAAGACCCAGGCGGCCGCCCGGGACGGTGCGACGGTCTTCCTGGTGCCGAGGAGCGAGTGCTCGTCGGCGAAGGTGAACACCCCGGCGGGGCTGCGGCTGGTGCCGGTGGAGACGCTGGCGGACGCGGTCGCTGCTCTGACCGCGCTGAACACCGGTGGTGCGGTGCCCGCCTGCTGACGGTTCGTGGGGGCCGGGCGCTTTCCCCGTTCGCCCGGCCGTCGGGCCGCCCCCTGCGGCCCGGGCGGTTCGGCGCCGACGACTACTCGGGGCCGAGGACTCGGTCCGGTGGGCTCAGAGCCCGAAGGCGACCGCCGCGAAGTCGTCGCTCAGCCGGGTCCGCAGCTGTGCGGCGATCTGGGGTAACCGGTGCGCCTGGGCCATCGGCAGGCTGACCGAGACGGCGGCCAGCCCGCTGCCCGCCACGATCGGCACCGCCGCCGCGGCGGTGCCCAGCACGAACTCCTGGTACTGGGTGATCGGCGCGGCCCGCTGCGGCCCCTGCCGGGGCAGCAGCGGCAGCTGGGCCGGATCGCGCAGCGTGTACGGGGTGAGGGCGACCATCGGGTGCCTGGCCAGGTAGGCCCGGCGCTCCTCGGCGGACATCAGGGCCAGCAGGGTCTTGCCGGCCGAGGTGGCGTGCGCGGCGCTCCGGAAGGCGCTGAGGTCGACGGTGGGGGCACCGGGTGCGGCCTGGGCCGCGATCAGCTCCACCTCGCCCTTGCAGTAGCGGGACAGGTAGACCGCCGCGGCCAGGTCGTCGCTGAGCCGGCGCAGCAGCCGGTCCAGCCGCCGGTGCCCGGCACCGGGGCTCTCCTCCCCGGACAGCCCGGCGACGGCGGGGCCGGTCAGGTAGCGGCCCTCCCGGCGCTCCAGGTAGCGGTCGTGCACCAGGGTGCGGAGCAGGTGGTAGGCGGTGCCCAGGGCCAGCCCGGTGTCCCGGGCGAGCTGCTTGGCGGTGGCCCCCCGGGGGTAGCGGGCGACCGCCTCCAGCAGCCGCAGCGCGCGCTGGGCGGAGGCGATCAGGGTCGTCGGAGCATCGGTCCCGGCGCTCACCGGCCGCCTCCGGACCTATGGGGAGCGACGACTGACGGAGCGGAAGCTGACGGGGCGGAAGCTGGCGGGTACTCAGGTACCGGTACGGATCTCATGCCTGCGATCTTGGCGCGCACAGGCCTTTGGCATATGCCACTGCGGCCTGTGTTGCCCCTGCGGACAGCGGGTCACTCCCGGGCGGCCTGGTCGACCAGCGGCAGGACGCGGAACGGCACCGGGTTCTCCAGTGCGATCGCGGTCGAGGCCCGGACGATCCCGTCGAAGCCCACCACCCGGTCGATCACCCGCTGGAGGTCGGCGTTCGACCGGGCCACGATCCGGACCAGCATGTCCCCGTGGCCGGTGATGGTGTGCAGCTCCAGCACCTCGGGGACGGAGGTCAGATGGGCCCGGACGTCCACCCCCTGGCCCTGCGAGATCTCCAGCGTCGCGAAGGCCGTGACCGGGTAGCCGATCGCCCCCGGGTCCACCTGGGGGCCGAAGCCGCCGATCACCCCGCGCGCCTGCAGCCGGTCCAGCCGGGCCTGCACCGTGCCCCGGGCCACCTGGAGCCGGCGGGAGCACTCCAGTACCCCGATCCGGGGCTCTTCGCTGAGAAGTCTGATCAACTTGCCGTCGAGTGCGTCGATGGCGTCGTTCGGGGTGTGCACGGCGGCTCCATCCGGTGGGCAATCTGTCCAACTGCGCCTGTCATTGTCCGGCCCGGACGCACAGCTTGCCCAGCCGGAAACGGACCAGTTGCGCAACGCCGGTCCGGGGGCCACGCTCCCTCCACCGCCTCGTGGTGCGGGCCCCCACACCGCGCCACGAGGCCAACCGGGGAGGTTCTCGTTGACCGACGTCTCCACCGCACCGTTCGTCCTCCACCCGGACGAGACCGGCCCGCTCCCGGCCCGGCGCACCGACGCCCTGCTGGCCGTCCGGGACGCCCGCCGCACCGCCCGCTACTACTGCGCCGCGCTGGCCATGCGATGTACCGCCTACGCCGGACCCGAGACCGGCCGGCTCGACACCCTCTCCTTCGTGCTGGAGTCCGGGCCCACCCGACTGGTCGTCAGCTCCGCCCTGCACCCGTTCACCGAGCGGGCCGAACGGATCGCCCGGCACGTCGCCCGGCACGGCGACACCATCCTCGACCTGGTCATCGAGGTGCCCGACGTGTACGCCGCGTACGACTACGCGGTGGACCGGGGCGCGCTCTCGGTGGCCGAGCCGGCCGAGGTCGGCGACCGCTACGGCACCGCCGTGCTGGCCACCCTCGGCACCCCGGGCCCGGCCCACCACCTGCTGGTCGAGCGCACCGCCTACCCGGGGCCCTACCTGCCCGGCTACCTGCCGCCGCCGCCCGGCATCCTGGACTGACGGCGCGGGCCGTCGGCCTGAGCGGCCGTCAGCGGACGACCGTCTGCACCTCGGGGTGGAAGCCGTTCCAGGTGGCGAAGACCGAGTTGGTGCTGCCGTCCTTGGAGAAGTCCACCCGGAGCCACTTGTCGCCCTGCCAGAGGTCCATCTTCCAGCCCTGGTCGGGGGTGGCCGAGACCAGCTCGGCCGTGGTCGCCTGCACGTCCAGCGCCACCCGGCCGCCCGGCACCCGGTAGCTCTTCACCGTGGAGACGGGCTCGGCCGGGGGCTTCTTGGACGGCTTCGGCTTCGCCGAGGTCGGTGCCGCCGGGGCCGGACTCGCCGACGTGGTCGCGGGGGCCGGACTGCTCGCGGCCGGGGCCGGGGACAACGGAACTGACGGGGCGTCCGAGGTCCTGGAGACGGAGGAGGGCAGCGGCACCGCCGAGGGCTGTTCGAACGCCGCGTCGGTCAGCACTGCGTGCACGCCGAACCAGGACAGCGCCACCGCTGCCCCGGTTGCCGCCGTCCAGGCGCCGAGCTGTACCAGTCCGTTCCGCATCGCGTGCACATCCTGCCGTACCGCCGGGACCGGTAGGAGTGCAGGTCAGCGAATCGGCAGGGAAGTTGCACAAATGACACCGGAGCGGTCGCCGAGCGTCCCGGAACCGCCCCGCGGTACAGACCACTGGACCCGAATGGCGTACCCTGCGGCCCCATGGCAACAGTGCTCGTGGTCGAGGACGACCCCTTCGTACGCTCCGCCCTCATCCGGCACCTGGCCGAGTCCGGCCACGCGGTCCGCAGCGTCGGCACCGCGCTGGAAGCCCTCCGCGAGGTTGCCCAGGTCGGCTGCGACCTGGTGATCCTCGACCTCGGCCTGCCGGACCTGGACGGCAGCGAGGCGCTCAAGATGATCCGGGGGCTGACCAACGTCCCGGTGATCATCTCGACCGCCCGGGACGACGAGGCCGAGATCGTCCGACTGCTGAACGACGGCGCCGACGACTACCTGGTGAAACCTTTCTCCGTCGAGCATCTGACGGCCCGGATGACCGCCGTGCTGCGCCGCTTCAGCGGGGGCACCGCTCCGGTCGCCCAGGTGCTCCGGGTCGGCGGCCTCGCCATCGACGCCCAGCGCCGCGAGGCCGTCCTGGACGGCCGGCCGCTGGACCTGACCCGGCGTGAGTTCGACCTGCTCGCCTTCCTGGCCGGCCGGCCCGGTGTCGTGGTGCCGCGCAAGGAGATCCTGGCCGAGGTCTGGCGGCAGACCTACGGCGGCGACCAGACCATCGACGTGCACCTGTCCTGGCTGCGCCGCAAGCTCGGCGAGACCGCCTCCAAGCCGCGCTACCTGCACACCGTGCGGGGCGTCGGGGTCCGGCTGGAGGCACCCGCGGTCGGGGCGGACGACGGGGAACCGACGTGAGCCGTCGGGGCGGCTCCGCCGACGACTCCGGCTCGCGGGACTCCGGCTCGCGCGGTTCGGGCCTGCGCGGCTCCGGGCACTCGTTGCGGTGGGCCCTGATCAAGGCCGCGGTGGCCGGCACCACGATGGTCGCGCTGGCCTTCCTGATCCCGCTCGGCCTGATGGTGCAACAGACCGCCAGGGACCGCGCCTTCACCTCGGCCGAACGCCAGGCCGCCGCGCTCGGACCGGCCCTGGCGATCACCACCGAGCAGGACGCCATCACCCGCGCGCTGGCCAGCACCGACGCGGGCGCCCAGGAGAAGATGGCCGTCCACCTGCCGGTGGTCGGCTACAGCCCCGGCACCGTGGTCGGCCACGGCCGGGCCTCCGAACTCGCGGTCGCCACCGCGGCCGGCCAGGGCCAGTCCTTCATCGACCGGGCCCCCGGCGGCTTCGTCCTGCTCCAGCCGGTCGCGGTGGACGCCAAGCGGGTCGCCGTGGTGGAGGTGTACGTCGCCGGGGGAGACCTGACCCGGGGCGTCGCCACCGCCTGGCTGGTGCTCTCGCTGGTCGCGCTCGCCCTGGTCGCCATCTCGGTGCTGGTGGCCGACCGGATGGGCGCCCGGATCGTCGGCTCGGCCCGCCGGCTGGCCGCCGCCGCCCGCTCGCTCGGCAGCGGCAACCTGGCCGTCCGGGTCCCGGTCGAGGGCCGACAGGTCGACGGCGCCCCCGAGGAGCTCCGCGAGGCCGCCCTCGCCTTCAACGCGATGGCCGACCGGGTGGTCCACCTGCTCGCCGCCGAACGCGAACTCGCCGCCGACCTCTCGCACCGCCTGCGCACCCCCCTGACGGTCCTCCGGCTGAACGCGGCCTCGCTCGGCACCGGTGACGCCGCCGACGCCACCCGGCACGCGGTCGCCCAACTGGAGCGCGAGGTGGACCAGATCATCCGCACCGCCCGCCGCGCACCGGAGGACGTCCCCTCGGTCGCCTTCGGCTGCGACGCCGCCGAGGTGATCCGGGAACGGGTCGCCTTCTGGTCCGCCCTCGCCGAGGACGAGGGCCGCCGCTGGCAGCTCGCCGGGGCCGAGGGCACCGCGCCGGTACCCGTCCAGCGGGGCGACCTGGCCGCCGCGGTCGACGCGCTGCTCGGCAACGTCTTCCGCCACACCGGCGTCGGCACCGCCTTCTCGGTCGACGTCCTGGCCACCGAGGGATCGGTGATCGTGCTGGTCGGCGACGCCGGACCCGGCTTCGCCGACCCCGCCAGCGCCCTCCGCCGGGGCGAGGGCCAGGGCGGCGAGGGCTCCACCGGCCTCGGCCTCGACATCGTCCGCAAGCTGGCCGAGACCACCGGCGGCGACCTGGCCCTCGGCCGGTCCGCCGTCCTCGGCGGGGCCGAGCTCCGCCTCCGGCTGGAGACCCGGCCCGCCCTGCCCAGGCTCTCCCGCAAGCGACGCTAGCCGGTCCCGGTGCTCCGGGCCGGTTCCGGTCGGCCGGGGGTGGGTGGCCTCAGGGCGGGTGCCTTAAGGCTTCCCTAACGGAGGTGTTCGGGTGGCTGAGGCGGCGGTTCGGGCCGGTGGGGCGGGGCTAGCGTCGGGCCGACCGGTGGCGTGCGGCCCCGGTTGACGGTCACTCAGCCGGAGGTTTGTGCGCCCATGACGAATCAGCCCACCCGACGTTCGGGGCACCGCCGCCGGAGCCGCAAGGGCGCCGTGATCGGAGCCTCCGCTGTCGCCACCGCGATTGTCGCGGGTGCCGTGGTGGCCTTCGCCGCCTCGGCCAGCGCCGCCACCCCCGGCGCGGTCTACAGCCGCACCAGCACCTGGGAGACCGGCTACACCGGCCAGTACCTGGTGACCAACCCAGACAGCAAGGCCATCGACGGCTGGACCCTCAGCTTCGACCTCCCGGCCGGCGCCCGGATCGACTCGCTCTGGAACGCCGCCTTCACCGCCAACGGGCAGCACATCACCGTGAAGCCGCAGGACTGGGGCAAGCGGATCGAGCCAGGCAAGTCGCTGGACGTCGGCTTCGTGGTCCAGGGCAGCGGCGCCGCCCAGGCCGAGCCCGGCAACTGCCTGATCAACGACGCCCCGTGCACGGCGGGCTCCACCACCCCGCCGACCCCCTCGGGCCGCCCGACCACGGCCGCCCCGAGCACCTCGCCCACCTCGACGGCCACCCCCACGGCCACGCCGACCGCGGCCCCCAGCTCGGCGAAGCCGACTCCGACTCCCACGCCGTCGGCCTCGGTCAGCACGCCGCCGGTGGTGACGACGGGTCGCTTCGCGCCGTACGTGGACACCTCGCTCTACCCGCCGTTCGACCTGGTGGCCACCGCCAAGGCGACCGGCGTGAAGGACTACACCCTCGCCTTCGTCGTCTCCGGCGGCGGCTGCACCCCGAAGTGGGGCGGCGTCAGCGAGCTCGGCGCCGACGCGGTGGCCTCGCAGATCGGCGCCCTGCGGGCGATCGGCGGCGACGTCCGGGTCTCGTTCGGCGGCGCCAACGGCAGTGAGCTGGCCACCGCCTGCTCCTCGGTCGCCGAGCTGACGGCCGCCTACCAGAAGACCGTGGACGCGTACGGCGCGACCAAGGTGGACTTCGACGTCGAGGGCGGCGCGCTCGGCGACACCGCCGCCAACACCCGCCGGGCCCAGGCCATCACCCAACTGCAGAAGAACGCCGCCGCCAAGGGCAGGACCCTGGACGTCTCCTACACCCTGCCGGCCCTGCCCAGCGGACTCACCCAGGACGGCGTGAACCTGGTCGCCAACGCCAAGACCAACGGCGTCGCGATCGGCGCGGTGAACATCATGGCGATGGACTACGGCGACGGTGCCGCCCCCAACCCGCAGGGCCGGATGGGCAAGTACGCGATCGACGCCGCCACCGCCACCCAGGCCCAGCTGAAGAGCGTGCTCGGCCTGGCCGACGCGGCCGCCTGGGCCAAGGTCGCGGTCACCCCGATGATCGGCGTGAACGACGTCGCCAGCGAGGTCTTCACGGTGGCCGACGCCACCCAGCTCGCCGAGTTCGCCAGGACCAAGCACCTGGCCTGGCTGGCGATGTGGTCCGGCACCCGGGACAAGGCGTGCGCGGGCGGCGCCAAGCCGTACGCCGACGCCAGCTGCAGCAGCATCGCCCAGCAGCCGCTGGACTTCACCCGGGCCTTCGGCGCTTACACCGGCTGACGGCGCCCGCTTTCCGTACTCCTTGCCGTGCCGCTCTCCGCACCGCTTTCCGTACCGCCCGGGGCGGCCCTGACCAACGGGGGGTCAGGGCCGCCCCGGCGTCCACCGGCCGCTTGGGCCCGGCGCTGCTTTCAGGTCGCGGGTTCGCGGTGGTCCGGTAAGGTCGCTAGCTGGTCTACCGGCGGACGGAGCTATCACGTGACAACGGCGCAAGAGCAGCGCAGAGCCCCTCAGGGCCCTGCCACCGCTGGCCCGGTCACGCCCGGGCGGCGGGTTGCCACCGCCCTCGGCGCCCCCGTCCGGGCGCTGCGGGAGGCACCCCGCCGCCCACTGGGGATCGCCTTCGGCGTGGCGCTGCTCTCACTGCTGACGTACGCGACGGTCCGCCACTTCGTCGGCACCTCGATGGTCGACATGATCGTCTACCGGGCCGAGGGCGCCGCCGTCGCGAACGGCCAGGACCTGTACGGGCTCCGGGTGACCGAGTGGAACCTCCCCGCCACGTACCCGCCGTTCGCCGCGATGCTGTTCGTGCCGACCACCTGGTTCGGCATCGGCTTCCTGCGGGTGGCGATCACGGCCGGCAACGTCGGGCTGCTGGCCACGTTCGCGTACCTCTCCTTCAAGCTGGTCGGCTGGCCCCGCCGGGACCTGCGCGCGGTCGGCGTGGTGCTGGTGGCCGGCCTCGGGGTCTGGCTGGAACCGGTCTTCACCACGCTCCGGTACGGGCAGATCAACCTGGCGCTGGGCTGCCTGATCCTCTGGGACCTGACCCGCTCGGACTCCCGCCGCTCCAAGGGCATGGCGATCGGCATCGCGGCGGGCATCAAGCTCACCCCCGGCCTGTTCGCCGTCTACCTGCTGATCACCGGCCGGATCAAGGCCGCGCTGGTGGCCGGGGCGACCTTCCTCGGCACGTTCCTGCTCGGGGCGCTGGTCCTCCCGGACGCGACCTGGGGCTTCTGGACCAAGTACCTCTACGACTCCTCGCGGGTCGGCAAGACCGAGATCGTCGACAACCAGTCGATCAGCGGCACCGTCGCCCGGCTGCTGCACACCGCCCACCCGGGGGCCGTCGCCACCGCGGTCGCGGGGCTGATCGCGATCGCCGGGCTGGCCACCGCCGCCTGGGCGTTCCGCAGCGCCCGCTGGCTGCCCCGGGCGGAGGCCTGGGGCGTCTGCTGCGCCGCCGTCACCGCCGTGCTGATCTCCCCGATCAGCTGGACCCACCACTGGGTCTGGTGCGTGCCGGTGCTGGTGCTGCTCGCCGCCGAGGCCGCGCACGAGCGGTCCCGTCCGGCGGCGATCCGGCGGCTGCGCTGGCGGCCGATCTTCGGGGCCACGCTGCTCGCCTTCCTCTCCTTCGGCATGTGGGTCGTCCCGCACAAGGGCGATCTCGACCTGCACCTCTCGCTGCTCGCCCAGCTCCCGGCTTCGGTCTATCCGCTGACCGGCCTGTGCTTCCTGGCCGTCGCCGCGCTGCGGATCCGCTCCCGCCGGCGGGCGGCCGGGGCGCCGATGCTCAGCCTGCCGCGACAGCGCAGCGCTGCGCCGGTGGCCGAGACGCTCCGGCGGGGCTGAGTCCGACGCGGGGCCTGGTGCTGATGCTGGGCCTGGCGCGGGTGCTTGCATTGGCGCTGAGTCTGGTGTGGGTCTCGGGCGGGGGCTGAGGGCGCGGCACCGTTCACGTTCGGGTGGGTGTTCGCGCTCGGATCACCGTTCACGCTCGCGTGGGCGTTCGCGGCCGCGTCACCGTTCGTGTGGGCGTGGCCGTTCATGCCTGCGTCACCATTCACGTTCGCGTTCATGTTGGCGCGAGCGTCGGCGTTCACGCCTGCGTGCGCGTTCACGCCTGCGTATACGTTCACGCCAGCAGCTCGGCCAAGGAGTGGTCGAGGTCGAGCGCGGCCAGCTCGGCGCCCGGCGGCACCAGCCGGTGCGCCCGCTCCAGCCACGCCGCCACGGCGGGCAGCGGCGCCTCCAGCAGGGCGTCCCCAGCCGGCGAACTGAGCGCCATGCAGAGCACACTGCGCCGCCCCGACCGGGTCGGCCAGATCCGCACGTCCCCCTGGCCGCACGGCCGGAAGGTGCCCTCGACCAGCAGCTCGCGGGCGAACACCCAGGTCACCGGGGTGCCGGTGTCCAGGTGGAAGGTGATGTGCACAGCGAACGGGTCGTGGCTGCCGTACGACAGCCGGGCCGGGACCGGGACGCTGCGCTCGGGGGAGAGCACCAGGTTGAGTTCGAGCTCGTGCTCGACGACGCTCGTGGACCGCTCCATGACGGGTTTCCTCTCGGTGTCGTGGGGCCCGCCTCCGAACCCCTGCACCAGGAGAGAGTGAGCTCCGGTGAAGCTCTTACACGCATTCACCCACTGTCCTGGGATTGACCAACTGCCCGCCGCCGGGCGCCCGAGGCACTACCCTTTGTGACTGCCCGACGACTGTCCGCCCGCGCACGGGTGCTGACGGGTCGTCCGCTCCACGGTGCTGCCAGGAAAGAGACCCCCATGACGGAACGGCCCCTCGCCGGTGACCTGGACACAGCCCTCGACCCGGCGCCGGGCTACTACCCCGACCCGTCCGTCCCCGGCTTCGTCCGCTACTGGGGCGGCTCCGCCTGGGTGCCCGGCACAAGCCGCCCGGCCCCGCCGACGGGTGAGCCGCTGGCCCCGCCCCGGGGTGCCCCGCACCGGGCCGCCGCCACCTTCGCCCCGGCCGCGCCGCCGCCGCGTCCGGTCGTGATGGCCCAGGTCCACGTCGAACCCGTGCTGCCGGGCGTACCGCCCGTCCCGCACCTGCCTGCGGCGCTCCGGTCGGGGGCTTCCGGTGCGTCGGGACCCTCGGGGGTGTCGGCGCCGACGGTGCAGTCGGTGGAGGAGACGGGGCCGGTCTTCTTCGACCAGACCTCGGGGGGTGCCTCGTTCACGCTGGCGCCGTACGCGGAGCGGGAGTTGCAGCAGGCCGTCCAGGAGCCGCCGGCGGCCACCGCGTGGCGGGCCGCACCGACCGCGCAGCCCGAGGTGGTCTCCTGGGGGGCCGTTGCCGCGACCCTGCCCGAACCGCTCCCCGTTCCGGCTCCGTCGCCCGCGCCCGCCCCTGCGGCTGTGCTCCAGGTCGCGGAGGCGGCGCCTGCCCCGACTCCCGCCCCGACGCCGATGCCGACGCCGGCACCTGTCGCGACGCCGGAGCCGACGCCTGCCCCGGTGAAGGCGGCCGCGACCGTACGGCCGCCCGTCGCCACCCGGCCGCCCACGGCGCGGCGGGCGGCGACCCGCAAGCCCCCGGCCCCGCTGCCCGCCGGTCTCGGCCGGCGCGCGGTGGCCCGGCTGGTCGACACCGCGGCCCTCGCCCTGGTCGCGGTCGCGGCCGGAGTGCCGACGGTCGGTTCGGTGATCACCCACATCGACGAAAAGGTGGTGCAGGCCCGGCAGGCGAGCATGGTGGGCGGCGGCGGCCAGGTGCGGGTCTGGCTGGTCGACGGGCTGGTGGTCGGCCGGGTCGGCGTGCTGCTCGGCATCCTGCTGCTGGCCGCGCTGCTCTACGAGGTGGTTCCGGTCTCCCGGACGGGCCAGACCTTCGGCAAGCGCCTGGTCGGCATCCGGGTCGCCGACGCGACGCGGGCGGCCCCCGCGCCGTCGTTCGGCCGGTCCCTGCTCCGCTGGTCGGTCCGGCAGCTCGCGGTGCTCTCGGTGGTCGGACTGTTCGCGCCGCTGCGGGACCGTTCCGCCCGGCGGGGCTGGCAGGACCGGGCGGCGCGTACCCGGGTGGTGCGCGCCTGACCGGCACTCAGGAGGGGTGACCGGCGCCCCCGATGGAGCAAAACGGACTAAATATCCCAACATCGTAGTATCCGTGATGTTCTACTCAGGTCATGAGCACCCATGACCCCTCGTCAGACCCCACGTCGGAGGGGGGCGACAAGCCCTCCTTCGACAAGCGGCCCCCGCAGCCGGGTGCGCCGCAGGGTGTGCCGTCCGATCCGTACGGCGCCCCGCCACCGCCCCCGCCTGCGGCCGACCCCTACGGAACCCCGCCCCCCGGCGGCCCCTACGGCGCCCCCGGCGGCTACGACGGGAGCCCGTACGGCGCCCCGCCGCCCCCGCCCGCCTACGGTGCGCCGTACCAGGCGGGCGCCGGTCCGGTCCCCGGGATGCCGCCGCTCGGCGGTTGGGGCGCCAGGATCCTGGCCCGCCTGATCGACTTCCTGCTGATCCAGGCGGTCGCCGTGGTGGTCGTGCTCCCGTTCGCCAACCTCGGCGACCAGGGCGGCTGGGTCGGTGCGGCCTGGCTGGGCTACGGCCTCTACTTCATCTACGAGGGCATCATGCTCAGCCGGGACGGCCAGACCTTCGGCAAGAAGCTGATGAAGGTCCGGGTCGCGATGCTGGTCGATGGCAGCGCACCGACCGGCTCGGCGGCCTGGACCAGGGCAGCGACCTTCGTCCTCCCCGCGGTGATCTGCTGCGGCGGGCTGTGGTGGCCGGTGAACGGCCTGTTCGGCGTCTTCGACAAGCCCTACCGCCAGTGCATCCACGACAAGGCCGCCAAGACCGTGGTCGTCTCCACCGTCTGACCGCGTCTCAGGGCCCGCGGGCGGTACGTCCGCCCACGGGCCCTGTCCATGTGCCGTGTGCCGTGTGCCGCGTGAGCAGCGGCTAGCGTTGCGCGGCGTACTCCGGTGCCGCCGTCCGGGCGGCCTGCTGCCGCTGCGGAGCGGCTGCCCGCCGCTGTGCGGCGACGCTCACCAGCAGCGCGGTCGCCAGCGTGCCCAGCGCCACGGCGAAGGCCACCAGGACCGCGATCTGGAACACCCCCCGCGACCCGGAGACGGCGAGCAGCACCGCAGCCGCGGCGACCACGGTCAGGGTGCCGGTGCTGAGTTGGGCGATGGTGGGACGCGACATGACGGAACCGTCCTTCGCACGAGCCTTGCGCTGCCGGGGGAAGCCTTGCCTTACCAAGGTGTACCCACCGCTCCGTCCGGACAAGTACGCCTCCGTCCGGCAGCGGGGGCGCACGGGCTCACGGGCGGGTGGGCGCGGGGCCCGCGGATGCACTGGGTACGGTGGCAGCGAACTGCCGGAGTGACCTGGGGGAAGCCTGTGCCCGTTCCTGCCGACTGGCCCACCACGGAGGGCGAAGCCGTCGCGGTGCAGCAACGCCTGCGCCCGCTGGTCGAACCGTCCGGTCCCGGGCCGGCCCCGGACGCGCTGGTGGCCGGCGTCGACGTCGCCTACGACGACGACCGCGACGTGGTGGTCGCCGCCGCCGTCCTGCTCTCGCTCTCCACCCTGGACGTGGTCGAGGAGGCGACCGCGACCGGCCGGATCAGCTTCCCGTACGTCCCCGGCCTGCTCGCCTTCCGCGAACTCCCGACCGTCCTGGACGCCTTGACGGCGCTGCGGCACACCCCCGACCTGGTGGTCTGCGACGGCTACGGCCTCGCCCACCCCCGCCGCCTCGGCCTGGCCAGCCACCTCGGCGTCCTCACCGGCCTGCCCACCCTCGGCGCCGCCAAGACCCCCTTCACCTTCACGTTCGACCAGCCCGGCCCCGAACGCGGCGCCACCTCCGCCCTGCTCGACCCCGACACCGGCGAACAGGTCGGCGCCGCCCTCCGCACCCGCGCCGGCACCAAGCCGGTCTTCGTCTCGGTCGGCCACCGCATCGGCCTGCCCGAATCGGTCGACACCACCCTGCGACTGACGGCCGGTTACCGCCAGCCCGAGACCACCCGGCGGGCCGACGCGCTCTGCCGACGAGCGCTGGCGGCCGCTGTGTGGTGATTCGGTACCAATCGCCGACGGTGCCTCACGTCGGCGTTCAGGCCGACGGCCGCATGTGTTAGACATGAGGGTTGTAGGCCCGTGTCCTCAAGACCGGGTCGTACCGGAACAGTTGATATCAGGGCATACCAGTCCAGTACTGGCTCCATGGGGGAGGACAGTCGTGAGCACGGGGAACGGTGGCGGCACCGGCTACCGCGTCGAGGTCGACAACCTGCGAGCGTTCGCCGCGCAGGTGCGCGGACTGTTGGACGAGTTCCAGTCACGCGCGGACGGCAGTCGCACGCACGGGCAGAGCGGAGTCAGTCGAACCGCTTTTGGGACCTTCCCCGAAGCGCAGGCGCTGTTCGACAAGTACGAGGTCATGCGGGACAACCTTCGGGACGTCATGAACCTGCTTCAGGACGCGATCAACGAGACCCAGCGCAAGGCTGACCTCACCGCGAGCAACTACGAGGAGCAGGAGACCGAGACCGCTCGTGGTCTGAAGGTCAACTCTGACGGTTGGTCGGTCGGCGGCCCGGCAGCGGTCACCCCGGCCACGTACTCGTCGACAGTCCCGCGCCCGGGCGTTCCGCAGTCGAGCCCCAAGCCGCCGACAGGCGCAGCCCCGGCCGGCAGCGGCGAACCGCAGTCGACGTGGTGAGCGCCCCAGTGCCCATGATTCCGCAGCGGACAGGAGGAACCCGCCCATGAGCAGCCAGACCGACTTCAACGGTTACAGCCACGCCGATCTCCGCCGCATGGTCGGCAGTATGGACTCGGGCGGCATCATGTCCGCAGCAGATCCCTGGCGCCGGGCCACTGACACCCTGAAGCAGATCCGCACTTCTCTCACGACCGCATCGTCGGATGCGACGACCACGTGGGAAGGCGCCACCAGCGAAGCGTTCCACACCAAGATGACCACGCTGGCCGCTGGTATCAGCAACACTGCGTCCTACGCCAACGATGCCGCCGTCGCTCTCGAACTGATGTCGGCCGCCATTGACGAAGCCAAGCGCACGATGCCGGAGGAGCCGAGCTTCTGGTCCAAGGCTGCGGACGCCATCGGTGACACTGCGGCCGCCGCCACCGGCAGCGAGGACGAGGACACCAAGACCGCTGTCACGGATGAGAAGAAGGCCCAAGCAGTAGCGGTCATGAACCTGTTGGCCAGTCGCTACCGTGCGACCACTGACTACCTCAAGCCGCCGCCGAACAGGATCACTGACCCGTCGGAGGTCGTCGCCCCGGACTCCGCAGGGCCGGCGGTGCTCAGCGCACTGGTCATGGGTGGCGGTGTGGGCCTCGTGGGATCGACGGGTTCGGGCAGTACGTCGACCAAGTCCCGTTCCACCACCGCTCCGGGCAGCGGTGTCGGTGCGCAGGCGCCGAAGAAGGTTCAGCCCAGCGGTCCCACGGATTCCGGGATCAAGGGTGGCACTGCCAACCCCGCTCCCAAGCCTGCGTCGCCGGCGCCCTACGGGCCTGGAACGGGACTCGATGGTGTGGCGGTCAGCCCGAAGCCGGGAACGGGCGGTTCTTCGGGTCCGGGAACACATGGCGGTCCTGGAGCGGGGACGGGAACCGGGAACGGCCTTGGCGGTAGCGGCCTTGGCGGTGGCGGTCTGGCCGGTGGCGGTGCAGCGGGCGGAAGCCCGAAGGCCACCGTTGCAGGCGGATTCGCCGGTTCTCGTGACGCGAGCGGGTTCAACTCCCGTGGCGGAGGTACCGGTTCGGGCATGGGCAGTCGCGCCGGAAGTGCCTTCGGCGCTTCGGGGATGCCTGGGGCGGGCGGCACTGGAAGTGGCGCGGGAGTCGCCGGCGGCGGAGCCGGTGGCGGCACGGGTTCGAGTGCAGCTCGTCGCGCCGGCGGAACAGCTGGTGCGGTTGGCTCCGGCGGCGCGGGTCGAGGCGCCTTCACCGAGGGCGGATCAGGGCTCGGTCGTGGCCGCGGTCAGGGTGCGCCGGGCGGAGCGGGGCAGGGCGGGGGCATGCCTAGTGCTGCCCAGGCCGGCAAGAAGGACAAGAAGGACAAGCGGCGTCCGGACTACCTCGTCGAGGACGAGGAGACCTGGGCAACCGGGGCACCGACCAACCCGAATGTAGTGGAGTGAGAGTTTGCTGATCCAGGTGGGCGGTGCGGACTTCGACGGCGCCGCCCACCTGAAAAGGCAGCGCAAGGATTCCAGTGAGCGGAGTAGCGAGACTTGATGTCCAGTCGGCAGGTTCGGGGAGCAGCTGTACTCGTTCTGGGGTCCTTGCTGTGGGGGACTGTCGCCGGCTCGGCCGCCGCTGACAATATCCGCGAAGGCCAGTGGCCCATCAGCAAGTTCGGCGCCGCAGACAAGGTCTGGCCGGTGAGTCAGGGCGAGAACGTGATTGTCGCGGTCATTGACGGCGGAGTCATGGCTGACCACCAGGACCTTGTCGGGCAGGTGTTGCCGGGAGCTGACTTCACCGGAGAGAAGAGCGACGGCCGCGTCGACAAGGATGGCCACGGCACGGCCATGGCGAGTCTGATCGCCGCGCACGGGCATGGAGCTGGAAACCAGGATGGCGTCATCGGCCTTGCGCCAAAGGCAAAGATTCTGCCGATCAGAATCAACCTGGGCGGAGGCACCGACGTCGTGAGTGCTCAGGACAACGAGGTTCCTGATGCAATTCGCTTCGCCGTGGATCACAATGCCAAGGTCATTAACATGTCCTTCATTTCAGGATCCGGAAAAGCCACTCGAGACGCCATCAAATATGCCATCGACAAGGACGTTGTCCTGGTTGGAGGCGTTGGCAACCTCGGGAATCACGACACTCCGGTAGGATATCCGGCTGCCATCCCCGGTGTTGTCGCTGTTGGTGCCGTCGACCGGGACGGTAAGGTCTGGGAAAAGTCGAACAGTGGGCCCGAGATCACGTTGGTGGCACCCGGGGTTGAAATCTACTCGGCGGGCTACAAGACTGCGGCGGAATACCGCAAGGCCAATGGGACTTCCGACTCCACTGCCTACGTGTCCGCGATTGCGGCGCTGGTGCGGTCGAAGTACCCGAGTCTCTCGGCCGGGCAGGTCATCAACCGGCTGATCAAGTCAGCCGTGGTGCCCGCTGGGCAGACGGTGCCGAACAACAGCTACGGCTACGGGATCGCCTCGGCGCAGAAGGCGCTGGCCGCCAACCCCGCCGTCGACAACGGTCCGAAGGAGAATCCGCTGCTGTCGCGGCCGGAGTCGCAGCGTCAGCCGGACGCGTCGTCCGCTGCGCCGCAGGCGTCCACGCCGGCGGGTGGGAGTGCGGCCGGGGGGAATCAGGCCGCGGCGCCCAAGAGCGACAGTGACAGTGGGATCCCGGTCTATGTCTGGGCGATCGTCGGGCTGTTGGCCGTGGTCGTGGTGGGCGGCGTGATCGTGCTGGTCCGGCGGAACAAGGGTGGCGGCGGCCAGCCTCCGTACGGCGGCGGTGGTGGTGGTGGCGGGCCGCAGCAGCAGTACCCGCCGCAGGCGCCGTACGGCGGGGCGCAGCCTCCGCAGCAGCCGTACCAGCAGCAACAGCAGCCCTATCCGCCCCAGCAGCCCTACCCGCCGCAGCAGTACCCGCCCCAGCCCGGCGCCGGTGGTGGCGGCGGTAACACCGGCGGCAACCCGTACCGCTGACACGCCCACGAACGGTGCACAATCCCCGGCAGGGGAGCGGGCCTTCGGGTACTGATGGCCCGTCAGTAAGCCATCGCACCCGAAGGGCCGTCCTGTTATGCGTATCCGCAGCCGCTGTCTGAAGTCCGTCCTGCCCGCGCTTGTGCTGGCGCTGAGCCTTGCCGCTCCGGCGACGGCCGGTGCGACCGAGGGGCACCCGCCGGCCAATGCCGAGGAGGCGAAGGTGTGTGCGGATCTGCTGGGGTGGGCGCAGTCGATCGTCGGGCTGCCGGGGACCTCGGTCGACTCGAGTTGCACGGTCAAGTAGGCGGTGGCTCGGGCGGCGGCCGTTCGGCGGCTACGGAAACTGCGTTGCCGCCGCCCGGAGAATGGGGGCATGAGCACAGTGCCCCTGAACTGGACCGTCACCCCGACCGCAGTGGACCACCCGGATGCGGCGACGGTTCTGTACGAGTACCTGGACGAGCTGGTCAGCCGGTACTACGGCCGGCCGGCGACGTCGCAGGAGGTCACCCAGGAGCTGGGTGACGGAGCGGATCTGCGGGAGCCGCAGGGGGTGTTGCTCGTGGCGCGGGACGCGGCGGGGCCGGTCGGTTGTGTGGGGTTGCACTGGCGGGGAGCGGGTCTCGGGGCGGGGGAGGCGGAGTTGACCCGGGTGTACGTCCGGAAGGCGGCCCGGCGGGGTGGGGCGGGGGCCCTGCTGGTGGGGGCGGCGGAGGAGCTGGCGCGGGAGCGCGGGGTGGGGACGATGCGGCTGAACACCCGCAAGGACCTGGTCGAGGCGATCGCGCTGTACCGCCGCCTCGGGTACCGGCCGGTCGATCCGTACGGGGACGACCCGTACGCGGAGGTCTGGTTCGCGAAGCCGCTGAGCGGATGACGCCGGGCCGATGACGCCGGGCGGGTGACGCCGGGCCGATGACGCCTGCCGGCCGGTGGGCGCCACGGGCGGGGGAAATCCCCTGGCCGGGAGGACCGGCGCAAGGCAGACTGCCGGGATGATCATTCGTGAGGCGACCGCGGCCGACTGGCCCGCCATCTGGCCCTTCCTGCACCGGATCGTCGCGGCCGGCGACACCTTCACCTGGCCCCGGGACATCGCCGAGGAGGCCGCCCGGGAGATGTGGATGAAGTGCCTGCCGGGGCGGACGGTGGTCGCGGTGGCGGAGGACGGCACGGTGCTCGGCAGTGCGGAGACGCACCCCAACCAGATGGGCCCGGGTTCGCACGTCGCCAACGCCGGGTTCATGGTGGACGACGCGTACGCGGGCCGGGGGGTCGGCCGGGCGCTCTGTGCGCACGTGATCGAGCAGGCCCGGGCGGACGGCTACCGGGCGATCCAGTACAACGCGGTGGCGTCGACCAACTCCCGGGCGGTGGCGCTTTGGAAGTCGTTCGGCTTCACGGTGCTGGCCGCCGTGCCGGAGGGCTTCCTGCATCCGGAACTCGGCTACGTCGACCTGCTGGTGATGTACCTGCCGCTGCACGAAGAAGCCTGAGCCGGGGAGAAGCCGGACTGGCGGGATCTCGGCGACGGCTGGCCCTCGTGCCGCTGGCCGGACGCCGGGCCGGGACCGCATCCTTGGTGCCATGATCACTCCTGACACCAAGGACTGGACCTGGGTCCTGGACCGCCCCTGCCCCGACTGCGGCTTCGACACGCCGTCAGTCGTACGCGAGGACGTCGCCGGTCTGGTCCGCGCCAACGCCGCCGCCTGGGCGGCCCTGTTGACCGAGCGGTCGGCGGACGAGCTGCGCCGTCGGCCCGCGCCCGCGGTGTGGTCGGACCTCGAGTACGCCTGCCACGTCCGGGACGTCTTCCGGATCTTCCACGTCCGGCTGCGGCTGATGCTGGACCAGGAGGCGCCGCTGTTCCCGAACTGGAACCAGGACGAGACGGCCGTCGCCGAGCGCTACAACGAGCAGGATCCGACCCTGGTGGCCGCCGAACTGGCCTCCGCCGCCGACCGGTTGGCCCAGGGCTTCGAGTCGGTGGGCGGTGCGCAGTGGCAGCGCACCGGGAACCGCAGCGACGGCGCCCGGTTCACGGTGGAGTCGTTCGCCCGGTACCTGATCCACGACCCGGTGCACCACCTGCACGACGTCACCGGGTGACGGGCCGGCGGATCCACCGAAGGTTCGGCTGACAAGTCGTCACATCTCTTCGGTCGGCGGTCGGCGATTGCTTGGCGGAACATCCAATGGAGCGTTGTGATCCACCGGCATGTAATAAAGGCCAGCGGTTGCAACCGAGTTGACCCCGGGCACAAGCCGGGGAGAACACTCCACCGGATTGCCGAGTACCGCCCCACCATGCGAGGAGAACCACTGTGCGCGTCCTGTTCACGGCCCCCGGCTCGGTCGGCCACATCTTCCCGCTCGTCCCGACCGCGCAGGCCCTGCGGGCAGCGGGCCACGATGTGCTGTTCGCCGGGCAGACCCCGGTGGAGAAGCTGCGCAACACGGGTCTGCCCGCCGTTGACGTCGGCGACGGGACCAACGTCAGCGAGGCCTTCGGGCGGGTCCTCGCGGGGGTCCGGTTCACCTCCGGGGAGCGGTCGGAGGACGAGACGATGGAGCTGGCCGCCCAGGGCTTCGCCGAGCACGGCCGGGTGACCATCTCCGGTCTGCTGGAGGTCGCGCGCGGCTGGCGGGCGGACGTGATCGTGCACGCCCCCTTCCAGTCGGCCGCGCCGCTGGTCGCCGCCGTGCTCGGCATACCTGCGGTGGTGCACAACTTCGGTGTCACCTCCGGCGGGGTGGCCGCCCGGATGGCCCGGATCCTGGCGGGTGAGTACGCCGCGCACGGGATCGACGGCCCGGCGGAGCCCACGGTCGTGGACGTCCTCCCGGTCTCGCTCGGCGGGGACGGCGGGGGCTGGCGCGTCCGCTACGTCCCGTTCAACGGGGGCGGCACCGTGCCGGCGGAGCTGTTCCGCCGCGGACCGCGGCGGCGGATCGCCGTGACGCTGGGGACGGTCTTCGCCGAGTGGGAGGGCATCGGTGCCCTCTCCGGCCTGATCGAGCAGGCCGGCCGCGTCGACGCCGAGGTCCTGCTCGCGTTGGGGGACAGCGACCTGGCCCCGCTCGGCGAGCTGCCCGCCAACGTCCGGGCGCTGCCCTGGGTGCCGCTCAACGAGCTGTTGGAGGCCTGCGACGCGGTGGTGCACCACGGCGGTTCCGGCACCATGATGACCGCCGCCGCGCTGGGCGTGCCGCAGCTGATCCTCCCTCAGGGGGCGGACCACTTCGCGAACGCCGCAGCCGCCGAGGCCAACGGGATCGCCCTGCGTTCGAGCACGGACGCGGTGGACGCCGCACTGCTCGACCGCCTCCTGGACGACGAGGCGGTGCGGAAGTCGGCCGCCGCCGTCCGGGCGGAGATCCAGGCGATGCCCTCGCCGGCCGAGCTGGTCGCGGACTTCGAGAGCCTGATCGCCTGACTGACTGACCGCCGCCCGGCCCTGATCTGGACCCGGACCCGGACCCGGACCCGGAGGTCCTACAGCGCCCACGCGGGCAGGCCGTGCGGTACGGCCTCGGCGAGCACCTGCTCGGGACCGGGGCCGGACCGGACGGTGAGGACGAACCGGCGCTGCTCCGAGCCGGGCGCCCGGCTGGGCTCGAAGGCGATGTGGGCGAACCGGGCGGTGGGAGTGGCGGCCGCCGCCAGTCGCTCCAACTCGGCCTCCACCTGGGCCCATTCGGCGGCCGGGACGTACTGGCGCATGATCGAGTGCCAGACCACGGTGAGCGTCCCCTCGGCCGGGTGGACCTGGCGGAGGAACTCTGCCGCGCCGATCTTCTCCACCTCGGCCGGGTGCACGGCGGCCAGCGCCAGCGCGCCGTCCAGCCGGGCGGCCCGCTCGGGGCGGTCGGCCCACACGTACGCACGCAGGGCGAGCGCGCCCTCGGCGGAGCGCGGGTCGATCGGGGCCAGGTCGCAGCCGCGCCGTTCGGTGAACTCCACTGCGGGCAGCGGCCGGTCGACCGGGAACGGCGGCGGGCCCTGCCAGGCGTCGGTCAGCCGGACGGGGGAGTCGGCCGGGCCCAGGCCGCCGCCGGACCACTCGCAGCGGAACCGGTCGGCGAGCAGGTTGAGCCCGGCGCTGGCTCCGAGCTCGAACAGCCGGACCGGCTGCGGGGCGTCCGCGAGGGTGTGCAGCAGGCCGGCGATCAGCAGGTTGGCCCGGCCGGTCTCGTTGGTCTGCGGGGGTCGGGTGAGCCAGCCCCTGACCCAGTCCAGGTGGTCGGCGACGGTGGCGCGGAAGGCCGTCCAGGCGGCCTCCGGGACGGGCCGGGAGAACTTCCCGCCGGCGCTGGGGTAGTAGGCCGCCAGCTCCGGTGCCCGCCCGGTCAGCACCAGCGCGTGCACGCCGCCGAGCAGCCGCAGCGCGATCGCGTCCGGCCCGGGTGCGTCCTCGTGCCCGGCGACGGCCGCCGCGCACGGGCCGCCCTCCGCCACGTCCAGCGCCGCCCGGCGGAGCAGGAACTCGTAGAGCGGGGACCCGAGTTCACCGCAGGCGGTGGCCTGGCGGTCGATCATGGCAGCGGCGTGGGCGAGCGGCACCGGCGGACTCCTCGGTCGGAACGGTCGGACGGCCGCCCGTCAGGGAGCGGCGCCTCTCATCCTTCGCCCACCGGGCCTCCCGGTGAAGGCTCCACCGGGGTGACAGTGATCACCGGACGCCGATCACGGAGAGGCCGGCACCGGACGGCGCTCACCAGTCCGCCGCCTCGCGCAGCGCGTGCCGGAGCTGGCTGGCCACGTTGGCGGTGTCGGTGCCGACCACGTCGGCGATCTCCGGGGTGGCCAGGCCCACCACGTAGTGCAGGATGGCGAGATCCTCGTCGGCCGCGGTCACCCGCTGCACCGGGACCCGAGCCGGGTCGAACCGCCCGGTCACGGTGGCCCGCAGGATCCGCCAGGCGGCTGCCGTCGGGTTGGGGCTGCCGAGGATCTCCGGCCAGGCCGCCGCCATCGCCGCGAAGGCGTCCTCGACCACGGCCGCGGCCTGCGCCGCCTCCCGGAACCAGACCCGGGCGTAACTCAGGTACCGAGGGTGGTGCAGCTCCCGGAAAGCGATGAACTCCACTGAGGAGGCCGGGTCATGACGATTGGTCACATCAGCCTCTCGTCCGGTCGGGGGTGGCAGGTGGCCAGTGTTCACTCTAGGGCCTCGGGCGGCTGCTTTGAGTGACAAGTCCCATCAGATACTCGGGAGGGGTGCGATTGAGCCGTTGTGTGACGACCTGTCAGTTGCGAGCGCTGCGCACCTGGTCAGAACGGGTAGAACGGCAGTGGCTGCAAGGGAGTTGGTGTGCCACCGTACCTCCATGGAGCCGCACGGACATCCCCATGGACACCGGCACGACCACTCCCACCCGCATGCGCACGATCACCCGGAAGGGCGCCACCGGACGGCGGACCGTTCCGCGAGCCGGTCGGCGCACCAGCCCACGAGCAGGTGGGCGCACCGGCTCGCCCACCTGCTGCGACCGCACTCGCACGACGCCGCCGACCGGGTCGACAGCCCGCTGGAGACCTCCGCCGAAGGCCTGCGGACGCTCTGGATCTCGCTGGTGGTACTGGCGCTCACGGCGGGCGTGCAGGCCGTCGTGGTGGCGCTCTCCGGCTCGGTCGCGCTGCTCGGCGACACGGTGCACAATCTCGCCGACGCGCTGACCGCGATCCCGCTCGGCCTGGCCTTCCTGCTCGGCCGCCGGGCCGCCAACCGCCGCTACCCGTACGGCTACGGACGGGCCGAGGACCTGGCCGGGATGGCGGTGGTCGCGGTGGTCGCCGTCTCGGCGGTGTTCGCGGCGGTGACGGCCGTCCAGCGGCTGATGCACCCTCAGCCGGTGGGCCACCTCTGGGCGGTGGCCGGTGCCGCACTGGTCGGCTGCCTGGGCAACGAGTGGGTCGCCCGCTACCGGATCGCCACCGGGCGGCGGATCGGCTCCGCCGCGCTGGTCGCCGACGGGATGCACGCCCGGACGGACGGCCTGACCTCGCTGGCCGTGCTGATCGGCGCCGGCGGCAGCGCACTCGGCTGGCGGCTCGCCGACCCGGTGGTCGGGCTGGTGATCACCGGGGCGATCCTGCTGGTGCTGCGCAGCTCCGCCCGCGAGGTCGGCCGGCGGCTGATGGACGGCGTCGACCCGGCGCTGCTGGACGCGGCCGAGCGGGAGCTGCGGGCGGTCCAGGGCGTACGCGGGGTGGGAGCGGTGCGGCTGCGGTGGATCGGGCACTCGCTCCGGGCCGAGGCCGACGTCCTGGTGGACGGCACCCTCACGGTCGCGGCCGGCCACCGGGTCGCCGAGGCCGCGGAGCACGCCCTGATCCGGGCGGTCCCCCGCCTCCGCGCCGCCACCGTCCACCTCGACCCGCACGTCTGAGAGCGCTCGGGCAGGTCGGGCCAGGAGCATTCAACGTGCTTGCAGGGGAAGGGACTTCTGCACGGTGACCCCGGCGCCGGGCGCCCTCGCCCCGGCGGCGGAGCCGCCCATCGGCCGAGTTCCCCGTCGACACCGCCCCGAGCCCCTGGTGGCCGGGGTCAGCAGGTGCGGTTGGGTTCCTCGGGTTTGCGGCGGGCGCGCTGCGCCGCCGCGGTGGCCGCCGTGGCGGCGGCTGCGGCGGCGGAGGGTGCGGCGGCACGCCGGTTCGGCTGCTCCGGGATGCCGGCGGCCTCCGCGGCCTCCTTGGCCTCGAGGTAGGCGTGCACGGCGGCGATGCCGTAGACCGGCTGGATGAGCTGGTTGCCCTTGAAGAAGGGCCGGGCCGGGGCGAAGCCCGCCGCGATCACCAGATCGCGGATCTCGGCTATCTCCTCCTCGGTCCGCGCGGTGAAGCGGACCTCCCATCCCTTCTTGTACATGTGGCCGTCGTCGCCGCTGCGCCGGGCCAGGTCCGGCTGGCGGACGTAGCCGGGCAGGCGACCGAGGCGCAGCTGGGCAGCGCGCAGGGCGGCGGATTCGTCACGTGGCATGAAGCGATGTTAGGCAATCCCGGGGGTCGGTCGTGACCCCCGGGCGGCGGGAAACTGTATGGCGCTCGTCACTCTCGGTCAGGCGCCGCAGGTGGCAGGGGTGTTCGAGTGGTCGAGATGTCCGCACAAGGGCCGTGCGGAAAATCGGATGGTACAGGCCAAGTTCGATCCATACCGGCATTCGGCTGAACACCTATTGGTCCGAATGGGTGAGGGTATGGGGACTTTAGTGCGGGCCAGTCCCGGTTTCGCGACGGTTGGGTAACGGTGCGTCAGGTCGTGGGTGCGGAGCGGGGCCGGATGGGGAGGGTTGTCGGCATGAGCAGCTACCAGATTCCGTCGCAGTCGCCCTCCCTCGAGGAGCTGGCCCGCCGCCAGCAGAACGTGATCACCGCCAGCCAGCTCCGTGCCCGCGGCGTGCCGACCAGGGTGGTCAGCGGCCACTGTCGCCAGGGCGGCCCGTGGCAGCGGCTGCTGCCCAGGGTCTACCTGCTCCAGGGCGGCGAGCCGACGCCCGAGCAGCGGATGTGGGCCGCGCTGCTGTACGCGGCGCAGAACGGGCGCGAGGAGGGCCGCCGGGACGGAGCGGTGATCACCGGCGCGGCGGCGCTCGCGCTGTACGGCTTCGCCTCCGCGCCCCGGCTGCCCGCGGTGACCGGGGTGGAGGTGCTGGTGCCCCGCCAGCGCCGGCTGAAGGACGCGGGGGAGGTCCGGATCCGGCGTACGGAGCGGGAGTTGGTGGCCCGCTCGGTGCACGGGTTGGCCTGTGCCCCGGTGGCCCGGGCGGTGGCTGACACGATCAGGGAGTGGACCGACACCAGTGCCTTCGACACCGGCGAGGTGCCAGCCTCCCAGCTCAGGGCGGTGCTCAGGGAGGCGCTGGCGAAGTCCGAACCCGGCTGCACACTGCGGGAGTTGATGGCCGAGCTGCGCGAGGCCGACCTGCTCGGCGAGGAGCGGGTGCGGGCCGCGGCGGACGAACTGCTGGCGGCCGGGCGGGAGTCGGTGCTCGGCCGGATCGGTGAGCTGGTGGACGAGTGGCTGCTGCCGGTGCCGCTGGCCGGGCCCGAGCTGCGGATGCGCGGCGGCACCTTCGTGGCCGTGCCGGACCTGTACTGGCCGGCCGCCGCGGTCGCGGTGGAGGTGGACTCCGAGCTGCGCTGCGTCAGCGAGGGCGAGGCGGCCTGGGTCCGGGGCGGCCAGCACCGGATGGAGTACCTCGGGGTCCGGGTGGTGTACGTGTCGGGGGAGCGGCTCGCCGCCGAACCGGACGTGGTCGGCGGCGAGTTGCGGGAGGCGTTCCTGGCGGGCGGCACGGACGTGGTCGAGCTGCTGGCGACCTGTCACGAGTGAGCCGCAGGGTAAGCCGTACCGTCAGCGGCGGACGATCGGCGTACCGGTCAACTCCACTCCGGCCGACCGCAGTTCGGCCAGTGCCGCCTCGGTGGTGGGGGCCGCGACCCCTGCGGTGAGGTCGAGCAGGACCCGGGTGGTGAATCCCTCCCGCCGGGCGTCCAGCGCGGTGGCCCGGATGCAGTGGTCGGTGGCGATCCCCACCACGTCCACCTCGGTGACGTCCCGTGCCCGCAGCCAGTCGGCCAGCGTCGCCCCGTTCTCGTCGAAGCCCTCGAAGCCGCTGTAGGCGGCCGAGTGCGCACCCTTGTCGAAGACCGCCTCGACCGCGCCCGAGATCACCGAGGGGGAGAAGTTGGGGTGGAAACCCACCCCTTCCGTCCCGGCCAGGCAGTGCACCGGCCAGGAGTCCACGTAGTCCGGCTCGGCGGAGAAGTGCGGCCCCGGGTCGATGTGGTGGTCCCTGGTGGCGCAGATGTGCGCGTACCCGGGAGCCGACTCGGCGATCAGGTCGGTGATCGCGGCGGCCACCTCGGCACCGCCGGCGACGGCCAGGCTGCCGCCCTCGCAGAAGTCGTTCTGCACGTCGACGACGATCAGTGCCCGATGCATGGGATTGCTTCCTTCTCCGCCGCCCGGGCGGTGTGATGGACCTCGACGCTGGCCACTGTAGGCAGTGACGCGCGTAGGCGAAAGGGGAGAGCGGCCTTACGGGCCCGATGTCACGGGCCCGCCGTCACGGTGCCAGCCGCAGTTCGGTCGGCAGCACCGGCTCGCCCTTGGAGAGCTGGGTGGCCGACAGCGGCAGCGAGGCGCGCACCCGCAGGTGCCGCTCCTGCGCGGCGGCCAGCGGCTCGCGGCCGACCATCTGGCCGGCCCGGATCAGCGGTACGTGCAGCAGGTGCGGCTCCAGCTCGGCGGGCACCGGCCCGGTGCCGACCACCTCGGCCTCCGCGACGCCGTCGGCGTCGGGCTGCCGGGCGGCCCACTTGCGGCCGCCCACGCTGGACTTGGCGCCGGCCGAGCGCTTGGCCACCGAGACCAGCGGGCCCTCGGGGCCGCTCGCCCGGGCGACCAGCTTGTAGACCATCGCGCAGGTCGGGTGCCCGCTGCCGGTGACCAGGCTGGTGCCGACGCCGTAGCCGTCCACCGGGGCGGCGGCGAGTGCGGCGATGGCGTACTCGTCCAGGTCGGAGGTGACGATGATCCGGGTGTCGGAGGCGCCCAGCTCGTCCAGCTGGCGGCGGACCCGGTGGGCCAGCAGAGTGAGGTCGCCGGAGTCGATCCGGACCGCGCCGAGCTTGGGCCCGGCCACCTCGACGGCGGTGCGCACCGCCTCGTTCAGGTCGTAGGTGTCGACCAGCAGCGTGGTGCCCCGGCCCATCGAGTCGATCTGGGCGGTGAAGGCGTCCCGCTCGCTGTCGTGCAGCAGAGTGAAGGCGTGCGCGGCCGTCCCGGTGGTCGGGATGCCGTAGGTGAACCCGGCCTCCAGGTCGGAGGTGGCGCTGAAGCCGGCCACGTACGCGGCCCGGGCGGCCGCGACGGCGGCCTGCTCGTGCGCCCGGCGGGCGCCCATCTCGATGCACGGCCGCCCGCCCGCCGCGCTGGTCATCCGGGAGGCGGCGGCGGCGATCGCCGAGTCGTGGTTGAGGATCGACAGGATCAGCGTCTCCAGGATCACCGCCTCCGCGAAGCTGCCCTCCACGGTCATCACGGGGGAGCCGGGGAAGTAGACCTCGCCCTCGGGGTAGCCGTGGATGTCGCCGGAGAAGCGGTAGTCGGCCAGGAAGCGCAGGGTGGTCTCGTCCACCACGCCCTGGTCGGCCAGCCAGTCCAGTTGCGGCGTGCTGAAGCGGAAGTCCTCGACCGCGTCCAGCACCCGGCCGACCCCGGCCAGCACGCCGTAGCGGCGGCCGTTGGGGAGGCGGCGGGTGAACACCTCGAAGACCGAGCGCCGGTGGGCGGCGCCGCTGCGCAGGGCGGCCTGCAGCATGGTGAGCTCGTAGCGGTCGGTGAGCAGCGCCGTGGAGCGGCGCGCGGTGTCGGCATCCATGGGGATGATGCTACTACCACTTAGCGTCAGTTTGACGATTTCTCTCGCTCCGTTGACCCGGATTCGCTCGTGCGTCCCCCGGATGGAAGCATGAGAGGCGGTAAACCGTGTCCCGACGAGGAGTGCAGCCGTGAGTGTCGCGCCCGTGGAGATCGAGCGCCCGGAGGTCGAAGGCATTCCAGCGGTGGAGCCCGACACCCCCTGGGTCACGATCGTCCACAATGACCCGGTCAATCTGATGAGTTACGTCCAGTACGTCTTCCAGGCCTACTTCGGCTTCCCGAAGGAGAAGGCCAGGCAGCTGATGATGGAGGTGCACCAGAAGGGCCGCACCGTGGTCTCCAGCGGCTCCCGCGAGGAGATGGAGCGGGACGTGCAGGCCATGCACGGCTACGGCCTCTGGGCCACCCTCCAGCACGACTGACCAACCACCCCACCACGACGACGGGTTGACGACTACTCATGGTTCGGCTGTTCGAGAGCACGGGCGACGGCGGTGCGCGGGCCGCGCTGGCCGAGGGCGACGCCGCCCTGCTGCGGTCGCTGTTCATGCAGGTGCTGGAGATGATCGGCCCCGGCCCGGCGGAGAGTGACGACCCGTTGGCCGCGCTGTTCGCCGAGGGGCCGAGCAGGCCGCCCGCCGATCCGGCGCTGGCCCGGCTCTTCCCGGACGCCTACGGCGACCCGGAGAAGCCGGTCGACCAGGAGGCGGTCGAGGCCTCGGCCGAGTTCCGCCGCTACACCGAGACCGATCTGCGCACCCGCAAGCGGGACGACGCGCTGGCGGTGATCCGGACCCTGGGCGGGCTCGGCGCGGACGAGCCGCTGCTGCTGTCGGCGCAGGAGTGCCCGCGCTGGCTGGGTGCCACCAACGACCTGCGGCTGATCCTCGGCACCCGGCTGGAGGTCACCGAGGACGACGACTTCTTCGCCCTGCCCGACGACGACCCGGCCAAGCCGCTGGCGATGGCGTACCTGTGGCTCGGCGCGCTGCAGGAGTCACTGCTGGAGGCGATGGCCGGCTAGACCCCGGCCCACCCCGGAGCCCCTGTCCCACTCCCTGGGACGGGGGCTCCGGCATTTCCGGCATACCTCCCGCAAAGCTGACATCGCATGCTCAAATATCGCTCAGATACGCACCGGTATCCGGTCGGCCCGTGGTACGACTGCCACTCCCCACGAGTCAAGGACGGTGGCCGATGGCCCAGCAGCAGTTCGACGAGGTGACCGACCCGGTGCCGGACGAGGAGGGCTACGTCCGCGGTCTGGGCAGCCGTCAGATCCAGATGATCGCCATCGGCGGGGCGATCGGCACCGGACTCTTCCTCGGCGCGG
The DNA here is from genome assembly GCF_040296785.1 of Kitasatospora sp. NPDC002040. Lineage (NCBI taxonomy): Bacteria > Bacillati > Actinomycetota > Actinomycetes > Kitasatosporales > Streptomycetaceae > Kitasatospora > Kitasatospora sp. NPDC002040. Next base: position 61,961 of record NZ_JBEOXV010000025.1, read on the forward strand.
GCACCGCCATCTCCAAGGCCGGCCCGAGCCTGATCCTCAGCTACGCGGTCGCCGGCGTGGTGATCTTCGTGATCATGCGGGCGCTCGGCGAGCTGCTGACGTACCGTCCGGTCTCCGGCAGCTTCGCCGAGTACGCCCGGGAGTTCCTGGGCCCGTTCGCGGGCTACGTGACCGGCTGGACGTACTGGCTGTTCTGGGTGGTCACCGGCATGGCCGAGACCACCGCCGCCGCCGTCTACGTGAAGTACTGGGCGCCGGGCATCCCGCAGTGGCTCTCCGCGCTCGCCTTCCTGGTGCTGCTCTACGGCGCCAACCTGATCTCGGTGAAGCTGTTCGGCGAGATCGAGTTCTGGTTCTCGATGATCAAGGTGACCGCGATCATCGGGATGATCCTGATCGGCATCGGGGTGCTCACCCTGGGCTTCAGCGACGCCGGTGACACCGCGTCGCTGAGCAACCTCTGGTCGGACGGCGGGCTGTTCCCCAAGGGCATCGGCTCCACCGTGATGACGCTGCAGATCGTGATGTTCGCCTACCTCGGGGTCGAGCTGGTCGGCGTCACGGCGGGCGAGAGCGAGAACCCGCAGAAGACCCTGCCGCGCGCGATCAACACCCTGCCCTGGCGGATCGCGCTGTTCTACATCGGCGCCCTGGTGGTCATCCTGGCCGTGGTGCCGTGGCGGGAGTTCGCCCCCGGGGTCAGCCCGTTCGTGGAGGCCTTCGAGAAGATGGGCATCCCGGCGGGCGCCGGGATCGTGAACTTCGTGGTGCTCACCGCCGCGCTCTCCTCCTGCAACTCCGGGATGTACTCCACCGGCCGGATGCTGCGCGACCTGGCGCTGCGCGGCCAGGCCCCCGGGCAGCTCACCTCGCTCAACGCCCGGAAGACCCCGGCCGCCGCGATCACCGTCTCCTGCCTGCTGATGGGCCTCGGCGTGGTGCTCAACTACCTCGAGCCGGGCCGGGCGTTCGAGTACATCACCTCGGTCGCCACCGTCTGCGGCCTGTGGACCTGGGCGATCATCCTGCTCTGCCAGATCCGCTACCGGACCGCCTGGAAGGCGGGCCACCTGCCGGCGCCGTCCTTCAGGGCTCCGGGCGGCGCGGCGGCCAGCTGGGCGGCACTCGCCTTCCTGGTGCTGGTGGTCGTGCTGATCGCGCTCGACGAGGACAGCCGGATGTCGCTGTACGTGTTCCCGGTCTGGGCCGTGCTGCTGGTGATCGGCTACCAGGTGCTGAAGCGCCGCCGCCCCGAGGCCGTGCACGCCCACGGGCACGACCACGTCCACGCCGGGTCCGACGACTGAGACGGGCGGCCGGGCCGGTGCGGGCGGCTGGCTATCCTGACCGGATGCTGACCATCACCCGAGAGCTGCACGACGCGATCGTCGCCCACGCCCGTGCCGACCACCCGGACGAGGCCTGCGGCGTGGTCGCGGGCCCGGCCGGGACGGGCCGCCCCGAGCGGTTCATCCCGATGCTCAACGCGGCGCGCTCGCCCACCTTCTACGAGTTCGACTCCGGTGACCTGCTCAAGCTCTACCGCGAGATGGACGACCGGGACGAGGAGCCCGCGATCGTCTACCACTCGCACACGGCCACCGAGGCGTACCCCTCCCGGACCGACGTCAGCTACGCCTCCGAGCCCGGGGCGCACTACGTCCTGGTCTCCACCGCCGAAGGCACCGGCCCCGAGGACCCGTTCCAGTTCCGCTCGTACCGGATCGTGGACGGCGTGATCACGGAGGAAGACGTCGAGATCGTCGAGGCGTACGCGGCCTGACGACCACGGGCCCGCCGCACCGCCCGACCGGGCCGGTACGGCGGGCCTTCGGCTGTCCCGAGCACCACATCTCACCTGTAGATACGGAAACATCCGGATGTCGAGACGGAGATGTCGGAGCGGGGGCGGGAATCTATACGATGAGCCCATGCGTTCCGTCGATGTGAGCAACCAGGCCCCGGGCATCCGCCTCGTGGCGCGCCTGCACGTCGACCTGTGCCGGCTCGCCAGTGCGATCTGTCCCGGCCCTGCCGACGCCTGCTGACCTCGGCACCAACCGCTTTTTCCCCGGCCCCCGGGGCGACCCTCCCCTGCCGCGCCCGCGGCCCACCGAACTCTTCCGATCAGGAGCGCAGCCATGGCCATCGAGGTCCGCATCCCGACCATCCTCCGCACGTACACCGACGGCCAGAAGGCCGTCGAGGGCGCCGGCGCCAACCTCGGCGAGCTCTTCGCCGACCTGGACGCCCGGCACCCGGGCATCGCCGCCCGGCTGCTGGACGGCGGCGAGCTGCGCCGCTTCGTCAACGTCTACCTGAACGACGAGGACGTCCGCTTCCTGGAGGGCATCGAGACCGGTCTGACCGACGGCGACAGCGTCACCATCCTGCCCGCCGTGGCCGGCGGCTGACCCAGCCGCACCCGCCCGCCCTGCTCCCCGACTGCCGGAGGCTCCGCCCGATGAAGTACGACAGCCCGCTCGAAGCCGTCGGCAACACTCCGCTGGTCCGCCTGCCCCGGATCTCCGCCGCCGTACCCGGCAACGGGGACGGGCTGGTGACCCTCTGGGCCAAGCTGGAGGACCGCAACCCGACCGGTTCGATCAAGGACCGGCCGGCGCTGCACATGATCGAGCGGGCCGAGGCGGCGGGGCTGCTCACCCCCGGCTGCACCATCCTGGAGCCGACGAGCGGCAACACCGGCATCTCGCTCGCCATGGCGGCCAAGCTCAAGGGCTACCGGATGGTCTGCGTGATGCCGGAGAACACCAGCGAGGAGCGGCGCGAGCTGCTCCGGATGTGGGGCGCGGAGATCATCCCCTCGCCGGCCGCCGGCGGCTCCAACACCGCCGTCCGGATCGCCAAGGAGATCTCCGCCGAGCACCCGGACTGGGTGATGCTCTACCAGTACGGCAACCCGGACAACGCGGGCGCGCACTACGCCGGCACCGGCCCGGAGATCCTGGCCGACCTCCCCGGCATCACCCACTTCGTGGCGGGCCTCGGCACCACCGGCACCCTGATGGGCGTCGGCCGCTACCTGCGGGAGAAGGTCCCGGGCGTCCAGATCGTCGCGGCCGAGCCGCGCTACGACGACCTGGTGTACGGGCTGCGCAACCTGGACGAGGGCTTCGTGCCCGAGCTGTACGACGCCGAGGTGCTCACCACCCGGTTCTCGGTCGGCTCGGCCGACGCCGTCCGCCGCACCCGCGAGCTGCTCCAGCAGGAGGGCATCTTCGCGGGCGTGTCGAGCGGCGCCATCCTGCACGCCGCGATCGGCGTCGGCCGCAAGGCCGCGCAGGCGGGGGAGCGGGCGGACGTGGTCTTCGTGGTCGCCGACGGCGGCTGGAAGTACCTCTCCACCGGCATCTACACCGCCGAGTCCACCGAGGCCGCGGTGGAGGCGCTGCAGGGCCAGCTCTGGGCCTGACGGCACGTCACGCCCGCGCTGCACACGCGCAGGCACAGCACGGCACGGCGCGGTCCCCGGTTCGACGGGGGCCGCGCCGTGCCGGTGTCAGCGGAGGGCCCGCTGCGCCTTCGCCCAGGTCTGCTCGTCCAGCGGGCCGACCCGGCGGCGGAACGCGCGCAGCGGCACCTTGCGCAGCTCGTCCGTCTCCAGCCAGCTGGCCCGGCCCTGCCGGTCGCCGACCGCGCCCGGCGGGAGGGCGAGCACGCCCGGGCGGTCGGCGTGCCGCTTGCTGGTGATCTTCGCGACGGTGGCGGTCCGGCCGTGCACCCGCAGCACCAGGCACGGCCTGTCCTTCGCCCCGGGGCCGTCCTCGAACGGCACCTCGGCCCACCAGACCTCGCGGGCGGCCGGGCCGCCGGGAGCGGTCGGCCGCCGGCGCCGGACGGCGACCAGCACCGCGAGCAGGACCACCACGACCAGCGCTGCTATCAGCCATTTCTCCATCCGCAGACCGTACAACCAGGGGCCCGGAGCGCTGTGACAGTTGAGCATTTATCCGTTTGGTGCTCCTGATTTGTCACGGAACGACCACGGAGTCCGTTCTGGGCTAAAGATTCTCGTTGGGCCGGAAAAGCTGATCGCGACTCCCCGAGAGCAGCCTCGGAACCCTCTCTGAAGGTGGCCCAGATGTCTTCACGCAGCGATGAGTTGTGGTCGTACACCGAGATCGCCCGGCACATCAACGTCCAGCCCGACACCGTCCGCAACTACCGCCGGCACGGCCTGCTGCCCGACCCGGACATGATCGACGGCAGCGGCCATCCGCGCTGGTTCGCGGGCACCATCCGCGCCTGGGCCCGGAACCGTCCCGGGAATCGGTAGTCCGCCCCGCCCCCGTCCCGGTGCGGCCCCGTTCTGGTGACATCAGCCACAGCACGGCACGGAGACGGGGGCAAAGTGCCCTCCCAGCCTTACTCTCATCTGGCAGCCAGCCGCTACCACCAGGTAGCCCCGCGGGCACGGACCATGACCCATCGGGGTGGAGGGGCTCGGCATGAAACTGACCGTGGTGGGGTGCTCGGGAAGCTTCCCGTCCGCCGAGTCGCCCTGCTCCAGCTACCTGGTCGAGGCCGACGGCTACCGGGCCGTGCTCGATCTCGGCAACGGCGCGCTCGGCGCGCTGCAGAACCACTGCGGTCTCTACGACATCGACGCGATCCTGCTCAGCCACCTGCATGCGGACCACTGCATCGACCTCTGCGCCTACTGGGTGGCCAGGAACTACCGCCTCGAAGGCTGCCCCGACCCGGTGCCGGTCTACGGCCCCGCGGGCACGGCCGACCGGCTGGCCCGGGCGTACGACATGCCGGCGCAGCCGGGGATGACCGAGGTGTTCGACTTCCGCACCCTCGGCGAGGGCACCTTCGCGCTCGGCCCGCTGACGGTGACCACCGTCCGGGTCAACCACCCGGTGGAGACCTTTGCCTTCCGGATCGAGCACGGCGGCCGGAGCCTGGTGTACTCCGGGGACACCGGCGAGTCCGAGGAGCTGGTCGAACTCGCCCGGGGCACCGACCTGTTCCTCTGCGAGGCGGCCTACACCCACGGCAAGGAGACCTTCGCCGCCGTGCACCTGAACGGCCGCGAGGCCGGTGAGCACGCGGCCGCGGCCGGGGTCGGGCGCCTGGTCCTGACCCACATCCCGCCGTGGACCGACCCCGAGGTCAACCGCCGCGACGCCGCCGCCGTGTTCGGCGGCCCGGTCGAGCTGGCCCGACCGGGCGCCGTCTACGAGCTCTAGGGCCTCTCGTTCGGATCACGTCGGGCGGGCACCGCCGGGGCACGCACCTCGCCGGCTTCTCGTCGGTCGCCGATGCTCCGCATGGACTCTCCCCCAGCCTCCGGCCGGGAGGGGCCCCCTCCTCGGCGCCGCCGAGGCACGCACCCCAACGACGCCCGCTGATCCGACGTGATCCGAACGAGAGGCCCTAGTCCCGCAGGTGCTCGCGCAGGGTGCTGCCGGTGTACTCGGTGCGGTGCAGACCGCGCCGCTGGAGGATCGGCACCACCTGGTCGACGAAGTCGTCCAGGCCGCCCGGGGTCAGGTGCGGCACCAGGATGAAGCCGTCGGCGGCATCGGTCGCGACGTACTCCGCCATCCGGTCGGCCACCGACTCCGGTGTGCCGACGAAGGAGTGACGGGCGCTCAGCTCGATCACCAGCTCGTGCGAGCTGAGGCCCTTCTCGGCCGCCAGCTTCCGGTAGCGGGCGGCGAGCTCCAGCGGGTCGCCGATCCTGGTCCGCCCCTGCACCAGCTTCGAGTCGACCACCGGGTCGCCGGCCGGTAGCGGCCCGTCCGGGTCGTGGTCCGAGAGGTCGACGCCCCAGACCTGTTCCAGGAAGGCCAGCGCGGTCCGCGGCCCGACCTGGGCCCGGCGGATCGCGTCCGACCGGCGGGCGGCCTCCGCCTCGGTGGAGCCGAGGGCGAAGGTCACCCCCGGCATGATCTTCAGCTCTTCCGGCCGGCGGCCGTACTTGGCCAGCCGCCGCTTCACGTCGGCGTGGAAGGCCCGCCCGGCCTCCAGGGAGCCGTGCCGGCTGAACACCACGTCGGCGTGCTCGGCGGCGAACTCCCGCCCGTCGTCCGAGTCCCCGGCCTGGATCAGCACCGGCCGCCCCTGCGGCGACGGCGGCAGCGGACCGGCCGCCTCGACCCGGAAGTGCGGTCCGTGGTGCCGGACCACCGCGCCGTCCGACTCCCAGAGCTCGCGGGCCAGCCCGACGAACTCGGCGGCCCGGTGGTACCGGTCGGCGTGGTCCAGGTAGCCGCCCCGGCGGAAGTTCTCGCCGGTGAAGGCGTCGTTCGAGGTGACCACGTTCCAGGCCGCCCGGCCGCCGGAGAGGTGGTCCAACGAGGCCAGCCGCCGGGCGAGTTCGTACGGTTCGTTGAAGGTGGCGCTGGCCGTGGCGGCCAGCCCGAGGTGGGTGGTGACGGCGGCCAGTGCGTTCAGCACCGTGATCGCCTCCGGCCGCCCGACCACGTCCAGGTCGTGGATCCGGCCCTTCACCTCGCGCAGCCGCAGGCCTTCGGCGAGGAAGAAGAAGTCGAACCGGCCGCGCTCGGCGACCTGGGCCAGGTGCCGGAACGAGCTGAACTCGATCTGGCTCCGGGAGGCCGGATCGGCCCAGACGGTGGTGTTGTTGACGCCGGGGAAGTGCGCCGCGAGGTGGATCTGCCGGGTCGTCATCGGGCCGCTCCCGCCGCGTAGTGGTTGACCGGTCGGGTCAGGCCGAGCCGCTGCCGCAGTGTGCCGTCGCGGCCGGTCCCGAGTCCTGCCGTGGCCGAGACGAACTCGATCAGGTCGTCCGGGAGTTGGCGGGGCACCAGGTGCAGGCCGTCCACCGCGCCGAGCCAGTCGGCCGGGCGGACCCCGGGCCCGACCCGGGCCAGCACCCGGAACTGCCCAGGATCCCGGCCCTGTTCGGCGACCAGCTCGCGCAGGCCGGCCCGGGTGCTCGCCGCAGCCGCCGGCGAGGCCGCGTCCAGCAGCACCACGTCGGCCAGCCGGACGGCCAGCTCCAGCCGGGCGCCCCGCTCCTCGGTGTCCAGCCGGACCACCACCACCGGGCGGCCCTGCGGCGGTCTCGGGGTGATCGACGGGCCCTTCACCGAGAAGTACGGCCCGGCGAAGTCGACGTAGTGCAGCTTGTCCCGGTCGATGAACCGGCCGGTGGCCCGGTCCCGGATCTCGGCGTCGTCCTCCCAGCTGTCCCAGAGCCGGGCCGCGACCTCGACTGCATCGGCGGCCTCCCGCCACAGCTCCCCGGACGGGAGCGGCGGGCGCCGGCCGACCGCGGCGGCCTCGGCCGCGGTGGCGGAGACGTCGACCAGCCAGCCGGCCCGGCCCCCGCTCACCCAGTCCAGGGTGTTGACCGCGATCGAGGTGTGGAACGGCTCGGTGTGGGTGGTGGTGACGGTCGGCACCAGGCCGATCCTGCTGGTGGCCGGGGCGATCCGGGCGAAGACGGCGAGCGCGTCCAGGCCGGGGCTGAAGGAGTCGTCCAGGGTGACGAAGTCCAGGCCGCCGCGCTCGGCGAGCAGCGCGAGCGCGGTGAAGTGCTGGGCGGTCAGCGGCCCGGGGCCGTCCAGACCGGAGGAGAGGTGGAACGGACGGGGCACGGATGACGAAGGCGACGAAGGCATGGCAGGGCCTTGGCTTTCCTGGTGAAGGGGGTCGGGGCGGCGGGGAACTCAGCCGCGCCGACACGCCGCCGACCACACGCGACCGAAGTCGATGTGGCTGCGGGTGACCAGGATCCGTGAGGCGTGCACCCCCCAAGTGGACCAGTGATCTTGGCAGTTCGTCAACCTTCCGCCGCAACGCACGGACCCCGCCCGGCAACCGCCGGGCGCCTCGCCCATCACCTGGTGCGGCTCGACCGCGAGCGGCACGACCTCGCGTGGTGGCAGCTCGGTG
>NZ_JBEOXV010000026.1:0-67389 GCF_040296785.1 Kitasatospora sp. NPDC002040
CGCCCGGTTACATTCCGAACCCGGAAGCTAAGCCTCATAGCGCCGATGGTACTGCAGGGGGGACCCTGTGGGAGAGTAGGACGCCGCCGAACAATAATTCAGAGAAGGCCTCCCGGCTTATGCCGGGGGGCCTTTTCGCATTTCCGGACCAGAACGGGCCAGGACGGGCCGGCCGGAGCCGGCCGACCAGGGGTGGTGTTAGGTCCACCCCGAAGTAGGGAGAGATGACCAGTGCGAGAGCCGGGCCCTCCGGGCAACACTGATTACCGTCAGTCGAGCCAGCAGTCCCAGTCCCCACAGGAGCCCACGGTGACAACCGCCAGCCCCCCGAAGAGCATGACGCAGCGACCCGAGTCGATCAGGTCGCTGTTCAGGACGGGGTTCAGCTCCCTCGGTTGGGCGGGTGCTGTGCTGGTCAGTTCCGTGCCGGGTGTGCTGGTGCCGTTCTTCGGGGCGGTCTTCGTCGGTGCCGGGACGATCGCGTTGCTCGGGTCCAGCGATCTGGCGGCACTGATCACGGTGGGGGTGGGGGTGCTGACCGCGCTGGTCATGGCGGCGCCGGCGGTGCGGCTCAGTGCGGGGTGGACCCGGTCGCAGGTCGAGCGGTGGTGTCAGGTGCGGATGGCGGTGTCGTACACCGACCGGCCGCCCCTGGAGATGGACTCGCGCGGGTACTGGTGGACGGGCTACTCATACCACCGGAGTCGGAGCGTCGCCCGCCTCGCGCAGGTGCTGCACTGGTCGCTGCGGGACCAGACCACGCGAGCGGAGATGGTCTGGCTGCTGGTCAACCCGGTGGCGGTGCTGGTGCTGATCGGTCCCGTGGTGGGGCTGCTGATGGGTGGTGTGATCTTCGGGCTCTCCGCACCGGCCGACTCCCGGACGTACGGGGAGATCGGCCCTGGGGCCGGGTCGCTCTTCATCTCGTTCCTGCTCAGTGCGGCCATGGTGCTGGCGGCCGTTGCCCTGCTGCCGTACGCGCTCACCGTGCATGCCGACCTGGCACGCCGGATTCTGGACCCGCAGGGTCGGGCGTCGAACATCCAACTGACCCGTCGGGTCGCCGAGCTGACGGTGACCAGAGCGGACGCGGTCGGCGACCAGGCGGCCGAGTTGCGGCGGATCGAGCGGGATCTGCACGACGGGGCGCAGGCCAGGCTGGTGGCGATCGGCATGACGCTCGGCACCATCGAGCACCTGTTGGACAGCGATCCCGGGGCGGCGCGCCAACTGCTCGCGGACGCACGGCAGTCCTCGGCGAAGGCGCTGCAGGAGCTCCGGGACCTGGTCCGGGGCATTCACCCGCCGGTGCTGGCGGAGCGGGGCCTCGGTGATGCCGTCCGCGCCCTGGCACTGGACAGTGCGCAGGAGACGGAGGTGACGGTCAGTCTGCCCGCACGTCCGGAGGCCCCGGTGGAGGCGGCGGTCTACTTCTCGGTCTGTGAGCTGCTGGCCAATGCCGCGAAGCACTCGGGCGCCCGGCACGTCTGGGTGGACATCCTGTACCGCGCCGGGCGGCTCCGGGTGACCGTGACGGACGACGGGAGGGGCGGAGCGGCGCCGGAGCGGGGGAGTGGACTGCGCGGGATAGAGCGGAGGTTGGGTACCTTCGACGGTGTCCTCTCGCTCAGCAGTCCGCAGAGCGGCCCGACCACCATCACCATGGAGCTGCCGTGCGCGTTGTCCTCGCCGAGGACCTCTACCTCCTTCGAGAAGGGCTGATCCGACTTCTGGAGGCACACGGGTTCACCATCGCGGCGGCAGTGGAGACCGGGCCCGAGTTGTTGGCAGCACTGCTGGAGCATCGGCCGGACGTGGCGGTGGTGGACGTCCGGCTGCCGCCGACGCTGACGGACGAGGGACTCCAGGCGGCGTTGGCGGCCCGCCGGGAGATTCCCGGGTTGCCGGTGCTGGTGGTGTCGCAGCATGTGCAGCAGCTCTACGCACGGGAGTTGCTGGCGGACGGGACGGGCGGGGTCGGCTACCTGCTCAAGGACCGGGTGTTCAACGCGGACCAGTTCATCGACGCGGTCCGCCGGGTGGCGGCCGGCGGCACGGCGATGGACCCGGACGTGATTGCCAAGTTGCTGGCGAGCCAGTCGCGTTCGCAGCGCCTGCAGGCCCTGTCGCCGCGGGAGCGGGAGGTGCTCGGGCTGATGGCGGAGGGGTGCTCCAACTCGGCGATTGCGAGCAAACTGGTCGTCAGTGATGGTGCGGTGGCCAAACACATTGCCAATATCTTCACGAAGTTGGAGCTCGCCCCCGCAGAGGACGCCAACCGGCGGGTGCAGGCAGTGTTGGCACACCTCAACGGCACTCCGACGGAGCTTTAGTAGCCCAGGGGCGATGCGGCGGGTGGAACGCCCGTACGAGTAGTATCCGGTGGGCCGTGACGGTCGCTGGTGCGGTCATCCCGCTCCTGGGCAAGGGTCGATCCGGCAGCAACGGTCGCGTACGGCAGCCGCCGACTCCCAGCCCCAGGGGTGGATCTTCTCATGGCACGTCCAACTCTCACCCGCGCCCACCGGATCCTGCTCGGTGTGGTCGCCGCCGGGGCCTGCCTGATTTCGGGGATCGGCTTCGCCGGGTCCTACAACGCGGTGCGCGAGCTGGCGATGGAGAAGGGCTTCGGGTCCTTCTCGTACGCCTTCCCGATCGGTGTGGACGCGGGCATCGTGGTGCTGCTCTCGCTGGACCTGGTGCTGACCTGGCTGCGTATCCCGTTCCCGCTGCTGCGGCAGACGGCCTGGCTGCTGACGGCCGCCACCATCGCGTTCAACGCGGCGGCCTCCTGGGGCGATGCGCTCGGGATGGCGATGCACGCGGTCATTCCGGTGCTCTTCGTCGTGGTGGTCGAGGCCTCCCGGCACGCGGTCGGCCGGATCGCGGCGATCACCGCGGACCGGCACATGGAGTCGGTCCGGCTGATGCGTTGGCTGCTCTCACCGGTGCCGACCTTCCGGCTCTGGCGGCGGATGAAGCTCTGGGAGCTGCGCTCGTACGACGAGACCGTCCGGCTGGAGCAGAACCGGCTGGTGTACCGGGCGCAGCTGCGGTTCAGGTACGGGCGCGGCTGGCGGCGGTCCGCACCGTTCCAGGCGCTGCTGCCGTTGAAGCTCGCCAAGTACGGTGTGCCGCTGGACCCGAGCATCCTGGACCGGATCGACGGTCCGCTGGAGGGTGTCCCGCTGGCCCGGTTGGAGCCGGCACAGGCACCGGCACAGGTGCAGGTCGAGCCGGTGGTGCAGGCTCAGGTCCGCGCTGCCGTGCCGCCGGTGGAAGCGGTGGAGGAGAAGCCGCAGGTGGCGGTGGCGGCCGCGTTGGCCGGGCCGACGCTGGCCAAGCTGGCGGCCGTTCGGCTGCGTGACGCGCAGGATCCGGCTGCGGCGGTGGAGACCCCGGCGCCGACCCAGTCCGAGCTGAATGTGTGGACGGCGCGCGCGGTCCGCTCGCACGCCCAGCCGACCGAGCCGGTGCACACGGCCCGGGTGCCCGGCCAGCCTTCGCCGTGGTTCAAGGCGCCGCGTCCGACCCGCCCGGCGGAGGAACCCGCCGAGCAGCCGACGCCGCGTCAGTTCCGGGCGCAGACACAGACGCAGTCACAGGCACAGGCCGAGGAGCCGCAGCAGGTGCAGGCGCCCCGCCCGCGCCCGGTGCGGTTGGAGCAGATCGTGCCGCAGGCGGAGCCGTCCGTGGTGGAGCCGCTGACCTTCGACGACGTGGTGGAGGCCGAGGAGGCTGTTCCGACGGAGCGTCGTACGGCGGTCGAGCCGCTGGATCCGGAGCTGGCGTACGAGGCGTTGACCACGTACATGGACCGGTTCGAGCACCAGCCCGACCCGCAGCGTCTGGCGGAGTTCCTCACCCGGGAGTACGACGTCGTGGGCAGTCGTCCGGACGGTTCGGTGAGCCCCAAGGACGTCGAGCGTCTCTGGTCCCACCTGGAGGAACGTTACATCGCAGCCGGTCGGGACTGAGGTTCGCCGGAGGATCGGCCATTGACGGCCCGAGTGCGCCGCCACTACCTTCACATCAACAATCTGTTGAAGGCGTGGAGGATTCGGCATGTCGCAGGCCAAGCAGGACGGTAGCAAGTCCGGGGGCGGCGCCTCGTTCTCCGAGACCGCCCGGGCCGCCGTGGAGGCGCTGCTCGTTCCGGTCGACGCCGAGCTGACCCGGCGCTACCCCGGCGACGACGGCAGCCGCCAGCCGGTGCACACCGTCTACGTGCCGGCCGACGCCTTCGACGCCGACACCGTCCGCAGCTGGGGCGCCCAGGCGCTGGCCGCCTTCGACGCGCACGCCGCCACCCCGGCCCAGTTGGCCCAGGCACTCGGTGTCGCGGACGACGAGCTGCTGGCCGACGTGCACGCCCGGGTCCGCGCGAAGCTGGAGCGCGAGCCGGTCGAGGACCTGCGGATCGACTTCGAGGACGGCTACGGCCCGCGCCCCGACGCGGAGGAGGACGAGGCGGCGGTCCGCTCCGCCCGCCTGATCGCGGCCGCCGTGGCCGACGGCAGCGCCCCGCCGTACATCGGGATCCGGATCAAGTGCATGGAGGCGGCGGTCCGCGACCGCGGCATCCGCACGCTGGAGCTGTTCCTGTCCACGCTGCTGGCCGAGGGCGGGCTGCCCGAGGGCCTGGTGCTCACGCTGCCGAAGGTGACCTACGCCGAGCAGGTCACCGCGCTGGTCCGGCTGCTGGAGGACTTCGAGCAGCGGGCCGGGCTGCCTGCCGGGCGGATCGGCTTCGAGATCCAGATCGAGACCACCCAGGCGATCCTCGGCGCCGACGGCCGCGCCACCGTGGCCCGGATGATCGAGGCGGCCGAGGGCCGGGCCACCGGTCTGCACTACGGCACCTTCGACTACAGCGCGTCCTGCGGCGTCAGCGCCGCCTACCAGAGCATGGACCACCCGGTCGCCGACCACGCCAAGGCGGTCATGCAGGTGGCCGCCGCCGGTACGGGCGTCCGGCTCTCCGACGGTTCGACCAACGTCATCCCGACCGGCCCGACCGAGCAGGTGCACGCGGCCTGGAAGCTGCACCACGACCTGGTCCGGCGCTCGCTGGCCCGCGCGTACTACCAGGGCTGGGACATGCACCCGGCCCACCTGCCGACCCGCTACGTCGCGGTGTACGCCTTCTACCGCGAGGGCCTCAAGGCCGCCTCGGCGCGGCTGGCGGCGTACGTCGCCAAGGCCGGCGGCGACGTGATGGACGAGCCCGCCACCGCCCGTGCGCTCAGCGGCTACGTGCTGCGCGGCCTGGACTGCGGTGCCGTCGACCTCGCCGAGGTCACCGGGCTGACCGGCCTGGACCGCACGCAGCTCGACGCCCTCGCCGGACGCTGACCGGCGGCTCACCGACCGGCGGGACGGCCGGGAACGCTCGTTAAGCTGGTGGGGACCGACCGGTCCCCACCAGCTTCTTCGTGTGTCTGGAGAACCCCCGCCCCATGCCGGACCCGAGCCCGAACCCGAAGCCCTACCTGACCGTTCGGGGTTCCGGCGTGCACGAGCTGGAGATCAAGAAGTCCCGCTTCATCTGCCACCTGGCCCGGGTCACCGACGAGGAGCAGGCGCAGGCCTTCATCGCGGGGATCCGCAAGCAGTACTGGGACGCTCGGCACAACTGCACCGCGTTCGTGGTCGGCGGCGAGCAGCCGCGCGAGCGCTCCAGCGACGACGGCGAGCCGGGCGGTACGGCCGGGGTGCCGATGCTGGAGGTGCTGCGCCGGCGCGGGCTGACCGACACCGTGGCGGTGGTGACCCGGTACTTCGGCGGGATCAAGCTGGGTGCGGGCGGTCTGGTGCGGGCGTACGGGAGCGCGGTCTCCGAGGCGGTGGACGCGGTCGGCCTGCTGGAGCGGCGGCCGGTGGCACTGCTCACCGTGGCGGTCGACCACACCAGGGCCGGGCGGCTGGAGAACGATCTGCGGGCGGCCGGGTACGCGGTGCGGGAGCTTTCCTACCTGGCGGCGGGGGTGCGGATCGAAGTCGGCGTGCCCGAGCCGGAGCTGACGGGGTTTCACGCCTGGCTGGCCGAGGCCACCGGCGGATCGGCGGTCGCCGAGGCGTTCGGCCGGGACTACGCCGAGGTGCCGGTGGGCCCGGGCTGACGCCCTGCCGGAGACGGTCGGAGCTCCTGTCCAGCAGAGCTGAGCGAAAACCGAATGACACTCGAACGAATTAACCATGCCCGGAGTTGGAACTTCCACTCCGGGCATCGGCGTTTCCTGGAGCAAGGACCCGCACCGGTATCGGGCGGCGCGGAGCCGACCGACCACCCCGTAGATGGAGGACGTCAGACCCCAACCACCGCACCACGGGAGGTACCTCGCATGACTCCGCAGCACAGCTCGTCGCAGCGCACCGTACCGGATCGAACCCCGCCCCAGCGCCCAGCCCCTGCCGCCGCCGGCCAACCGGCCGGTGCCGCAGACCGGTTCGGCCAGCCGCTGCCCTATCGGATGACGGTCTCCACGCCGCGGCCCCGGGCCGAGGTGGCTGCCCTGGCGGATCAGCTGCTGGCCGCCTGGCTCAAGCGGGAGGGCCACGACGAGCCCCCGCCGGACACCCTGACCCTCCCCGCCGAGCGCCTTCGCCTCGGCGAACGGGTCCTGCTGGACCGCGACTTCGGTGACCTGCCCGCCGTCCCGGACGCCGGCGCCGGATATCTCCGCCGCAGACTGCGTACCCCCGCTCCGCACGGCACCGACCAGCTGACTCTGACCCTCGCCTCCGCCTCGCCGGACGGCCCCACCGAGGTCCGGCTGGAGGCCGAGTACCTGGCGGCCGGTCCGGCCGTCCGGGCCGGCGGGCGGGTGCCCGTCCCCGAGTTGGCCCGCACCCTGCTCCCGCTGCTCGACGCGACCGACGGTCCGGCCCAGATCGGCGCGGCGCCCCGGCTGGTGCGCCCCGCCGAGGTCGAGGCGCTGATCGACGAACTCTGCGATCCGGAGCGCCGGTTGCCCGTGCTGGTGGCCAGTCTGCCGCCGGCCACCGCGCCCGGCAGCTGGCTGACCGACACCCTGCTGCCACTCACCCGGCAGCTGACCGGCCTGGCTGCGCTGCACCTGCTGGACCAGGAGGCGCTGCCGCTGTTCAACGTCGCGCTGGAGTACCACAAGGTCTACGGCGGGGCCGTACGCACCTACCTGCCCGAGGTCGACCCGGCCAGCCGGGCCGACGGGGGCCGGCACCCGGTGCTGCCCCGGCACCGGATCGAGGAGGACGTCCGCCGGGCCGCAGCGCTGCTCGCCCGCGAGCCCCGCAGGCTGGCCACCGATCTGCCGCTGCCCGCGCTGCTGGCCGCCGTCCCGGTCTACCGCGCCCCGGCGGAGATCCGGAGCCCCGAGGGCCCGGCCACCGAGCGCCGGCCCGAGCAGGACACGGACGCCGCCGAGCGGCAGGCCAGGGCGGACGAGTTGCAGCGGGTCCGGCACTCGCTGCACCGGTCCCGGCGCCGTGAGCGCTTCCTGCTGCTGGCCGGCGACGAGCAGCGCACCGGCCTGCGCCGTCCGCCCGGGTCGGCCCTGCCCGGGCGGCTCTGCACCGTCCGCCCCTGGGACGGGAGCCCGGGCAGCTTCGGTGAACTGGTCGGCCGGTTCGCCGAGTTCCCCCTGCTGGAGTTCACCGGCGACCAGAAGGAGGCCCTCGCCCTGGACGGCCAGTGCGACGGCACCGGCTGGGCCCGGCTGACCTGGGAGGGATTGACGGCACTTCAGGAGTACGCGGCGGCCGCGGTGCTCGGTGAGGCGGGTGGTGACTTCAAGCAGTGGTGCGAGCACACCCCGGCCGGCTGCCACCGGTTCCCGCCGCGCAAGGCGGTGCGGGGCGAATCCCGGACGGTGGAGAGCCACACCAAGTGGAAGCGCGAGCGGATGCTCCCGGTGCCGGAGTGCGTGGACTCCTCCCGGCGCGCGTTCATGGGTGCGCACCTGCGGATCGGCGGCGGGCGGACGGCACCGCGGCTGCACTACCTGGACGACTGCTCCGGCAGCGGCCGGATCTACGTCGGGTACATCGGCCTGCACCTGACCAACACCAGGACCAACTGACGGCGGGGTCCCGGTTCTTGGCCACCGGCGCGGGCCTGACGGTGGAGAATGCTCGGAGCAGCATCCGGACGAGCATGGGGGAAATGACCACCGATGCAGAACGCACCCGAGGGTCAGTCGGACGGTCCTGCCACCACCCTCCAACCCGGCTTCCTGGCCTCGCTCTTCCGTGACCTCGGTGGTGAGGAGGCACTCGCCTCCCCGGGTGGCGGCGGCGCGACCGCCGCCGCCACCCGCACCGCCGGCGAGGAGGAGGTCGCCGCCCACGGCCGGGCGGCGGCCCTGACCCACCAGCGGACACAGGCGGTGCTGGCCGAGCACGAGCAGCTCGCCGACCTGCTGCGCCGGGCCGCGCTGCCGGTCTCCGCGATGGACTTCGAGAGCCAGCTGCTCAGTTACGAGCCCCGCCCCTACCCGGCGGCGGGTGCCGGTGCCGATCCCACCGCCGGGGCGGCCGAGGACGGTCCCGAGCCGCGCTGGTCGGACTACGCCCCCGCCGAGCCCGAGGGCACCGGCCGACTGCTGCTCGACTCCGGGTACCAGCGCGGGCTGGCCCAGGCCCGACTGAGCCACCAGCGCGCCCTGCGCGAGTGGCGGACCAAGCGCGCCGCCGCCTCGGCCGACAGCGGTGTGGCGGCGGAGCGCCGTGCCCACGAGGAGGCGGAGCAGGCCCGGGCCCGGGCCGTCCGGGAGTACAACGACAGCCTGGAGGAGTGCCGCCGGGCGTACCGGCTGGCCGAGCCCGCCTCGGTCGAGTCGCTGCTGGAGCGCGCGCTGGCCGCCGCCGAGGGCGCGACCCAGGACCTGCCCGCTCCCTGCCGCGCCGTCTTCCGCCCACTGACCCGCACCGCCGTGCTCGACCTCGACCTGCCCGCGCTGGACGTGGTGCCCTCGCTGGCCGGGTACCGGCTGGGCGCCGACGGCGAGGTGGAGCCGGTGCCCCGGCCCGTCGCCGACCGGGCCTCCGACTACCTGCGGCTGGCGGCCCGGCTCGCCCTGCGCGCCTTGCAGGCGGCGGACGCGGTGGACACCGACCAGATACTGACCGGCGTGGTGCTCAACGGCTGGCTCCGCAGCGGTGACACCACGTCAGCGTCCCCGCTCTGCCTGCTCAGCGTGGACGCCGACCGGGACGCGCTGGCCCGCACCCGGCTGTTGCCGCCCGAGCCCGGCCCCGGGGGAGCGGCCGAGCACGGTGAGGGCATCGGTGAGGGCATCTACACCGACGCCGAGCAGGACGAGGCCCTGCTGCGGCTGCGCGAGCTGGGAGCAGTGGTGACGCCGGCCCCGTACGGTCTGGTGCCGGTCGAGCCGAGCGCGGAGGCCGGGCGCACCGTGCCGTCCGCGAGCGACCTGTCGGCGAACGAGTTCGCGTACCTGGTGCGGGAGCTGCTGACCAGGGGCGGGCTGACGGAGTGGAGCGTCCGGCTGCGCGGGCCGTCCGGGCTGGTGGCGACCGGAGCGGGGGAGCCGGGCAGTGCGCTGCCCGGGCGGTGGGTGGTCTGGGCCTCCCGGCCGGGCGGCCCGAGCGAGGCGGGAACGCAGGTGGAGGAGGCGGAGCTGCGGACGCTCGCCGAGGCGGTCCGGGAGGAGGGCGCGGACCGGGGGCTGCGACTGACCACGGGCCGGTTCTCCGAGCGGGCACTCGACCTGGCCGGCGAGCTGGAGCAGATCCACCTGGTCGACGGCGACGGTGTTCGCGAGCTGACGGTCACCCATCTCGGCCTCCGGCTCGGCGCGGGTCGCTGAGCCAGGGATCGCTGAGTCAGTAGTCACGGAGCCAGGAGTCACGGAGCAGCGCGCACCGACCCGGGGGAGGTCAGCCGTCGGTGGCCGTGAGGTAGGCCGTCGCCAGCGGCGGTGACCCCTGGTCGGCCCAGGAGTGGCCGAGCGCGGTGACGTCGAGGTCCCGGCCGCCGGGCAGCACGATCAGCGGGCGGTCGTGCCGGTCGAGCCGCCACCCGGTGCCGGGGACGGTGCGGCGCAGCACGGTGCCCAGGTAGAGACCGGCGTCGTTGCCGAGCCATTCGGAGACCTGCGGGTCGTCGCGCCAGCGGGGTAGCAGCTGGTCCAGCGCGGCCAGCGAACGTTCGGTGTCGTCCAGGCGCACCCCGGTGGACTCGGCCAGCTCGCGCAGCAGTCCGCACTCGGCGAGCAGTTCGGCCAGCGCCGGTTCCGGCGTGCCGTGGGCGCGGGAGCTCCGCCGGCTGCTCACTGGGTGAAGGAATCGGTGGCCCATCGCCCCAGCCTGCCAGCTGCCGGGGGCCGCTGCCCGTCGGCGACGAGGCGGCAACCAGTCGGGGCCGGCTCGGTCCGGCCCAGCCTGAACCCGACTGCCCCGGTCTGACCCGCCGTCACCCTGACGGCCCGTCCGGCGGGCAGCCGGGCCGGTCGGCCAGCAGGCTTGCCGTCAGGGCCGTGGCGCGATCTGCGGCCCGGGCCGGGCGTCTGCGCCCGTGGGCAGCGGACCGCGCGGCCGCCCGGCCCCACGCGCCGGGCGCGCAGAACGCGCCGGATGCGCCGGACGCGAGGTGCGGGAGGCCTTCGATGACCGCGGTGCTCGTCTCCGCCGGTGCCTTTCTGATGACGCTGCTCGGCGGCTTCGTCGCCCAGCGGACCGGCGACCGTCGGCACCTGGTGCTCGGTTTCGCAGCCGGTCTGATGCTCGGCGTGGTCGCGTTCGACCTGCTGCCCGAGGCGATCAACGCCGCGCCCCAGGAGCTGCACGGGGTGCCGCAGGCGCTGCTGATGTTCGCGGCCGGGTTCCTGACGATCCACATCGTCGAGCGCTCGGTGGCGATCCACCGGAGCCACGAGGGCGAGTACGCCGCCCACTCGCACGCCCACGCCCACGGCCACCGGGACGGACCGGGCGACAAGCAGGGTGTCGGCCTGACCGCCGCCGGCGCGCTGGTGGGACACAGCCTGATGGACGGGTTCGCGATCGGCGCCGCCTTCCAGGCGGGCAGTACGGTCGGCACGGTGGTGGCCATCGCGGTGGTCGCGCACGACTTCGCGGACGGCTTCAACACGTACACCATCACCCGGATGTACGGGAACGACCGCCGTCGCGCGCTGGCCCTGCTCGGCGCGGACGCGCTGGCGCCGGTGACGGGTGCAGGGATCACGCTGCTGTTCAGCATCCCGGAGCACCTGCTCGGGCTGTACCTCGGCTTCTTCGCCGGGTTCCTGCTCTACCTGGCGACGTCCGACATCCTGCCGGAGGCGCACAGCCCGCACCCGTCCCGGTCGACCCTGCTCTGCACCCTGCTCGGGGTCGGGTTCATGTGGTTGGTGCTCGGGTTCGCCGACTGACGACGGCGACACCCGACAACGGCGACACCCGCCGGAGCGGCCCAGCCGAAGCGACCCGGCCGAAGAGGTCCGCCCCCGCTCAGCTCCACTGCCGCCGCAGGGCGTCCAGCGCGGCCGCGACGGCGGGCCGCCGGCTGGTCCTGGTCCGCCAGAGCACGAACACCCGCCGCGCGGGCTCCGGCACCACCGGTCGGGCGACCACGCCCGGGGGCAGCGCGGCCCGGCCGAGCCGGGGCACCAGGCCGACCCCGAGCCCGGCGTCGATCAGGGCGATCTGGGTCTCGAACTCGCCCACCTGGTAGATCACGTCCGGTTCCTCGCCGGCCTCCCGCAGCGTGCGGACCAGCCAGTCGTGGCAGATGTTGCCGGGCGGCACGCTGATCCAGCGCTGTCCGAGCAGCCGCCCGACCGGCACCACGGTCAGCTCGGCCAGCGGGTGCCCGGCCGGTACCAGCAGGTCGACCGGGTCGATGCCGAGGTCGAGGCGGGACAGCCCGTCCTGGATCGGCAGCGGGACGGTCGGCCAGTCCTGGACCAGCGCCAGGTCGACCTCGCCCCGGGCCACCAGCTCGGTGGCCAGGTACGGGTCGACCTCCAGCAGCCGGACGTCCAGTTCCGGGCAGCGCTCGCGCAGTTCGGCGAGCGCCCCGGGCACGATGCCGCGCGCGCCGGTGGCGAAGGCGGCCAGCACCAGCCGGCCGACGGCCTGGCCGCGCTGCTCCTCCAGCGTCACCTCGGCCTGTTCGACCAGGGCGAGCACCTGCCGTGCGGTGGCGGCCAGTTCGAGCGCGGCGTCGGTCAGCACCACGCCCCGGCCCTGACGCTCCAGCAGGACGGTGCGGGTCTCCCGCTCCAGTTTGGCGATCTGCTGGGAGACCGCCGAGGGCGTGAAGCCGAGCGAGGCCGCCGCCCCGCCCACCGAACCGTGTACCGCGACCGCGTGCAGTGCGCGGAGCCTGCCCAGATCCATCATGCAGCAATGCTAAAGCGTCCGGTGAAGAATTCATCGCTGGTGCTACACGGTTGCCCCGGGTCATGCTCGACCCATGCAGATGACCCCTCGTCACATCGCCCTCGCCGTGCTGGTCGCCGCCGTCTGGGGGGTCAACTTCGTGGTGATCCACGTCGGCCTGGAGCACTTCCCGCCGTTCCTGTTCGGCGCGCTGCGGTTCGCCGTGGTGGCGGTCCCGGCGGTGTTCTTCGTCGGCCGCCCGAAGGTCGGCTGGCGCTGGGTGGTCGCGGTCGGGGTGACCCTGGGGGTGGTGAAGTTCGGGCTGCTGTTCTTCGGGATGCACGCCGGGATGCCGGCCGGCCTGTCCTCGCTGGTGCTGCAGAGCCAGGCCGTCTTCACGGCGGTGTTCGCCGCCGTGATGCTGCGCGAGCGGCCGCCCGCGCAGCGGATCGCCGGGCTGGCGATCGCCTTCGGCGGGATCGTCCTGGCCGCCGTGGACCGGGGGCTGGACGGCCCGGTCGGCGCGTTCGCGATCGTGGTGCTGGCGGCCGTGTTCTGGGGGCTGTCCAATGTGCTGACCCGCAAGGCGGCACCGCCGGACGCGCTGCGCTGGATGGTCTGGATGAGCGCCGTCCCGGTGCTGCCGCTGCTGGGGCTGTCGCTGCTGTTCGAGGGTCCGGCCGAGATCGGGCGGGCCTTCAGCGGGCTCACCCTCGGCGGGATCGGCGCGGTGCTGTACGTCGGCCTGGGCTCCACGCTGTTCGGCTTCATGGCCTGGACCCACCTGCTCGGCCGCTACGACGCGTCGGCGGTGGCGCCCTACTCGCTGCTGGTGCCGGTGTTCGGGATGTCCTCGTCCTGGCTGCTGCTCGGCGAGCGCTTCGGTCCGCTGGCAGCGGTGGCGACGGTGCTGGTGGTGGTGGGGATCGGCCTCACCGCGCTGAACCCGGACCGCCTGCCCGGTTCTGCTCGAAGGCGAGCTCGGCGGTCCGCAGTGCCTGCAGCAGTGCGGCCTGGTCCGGCTGGCTGACCGGCCCGAAGTACTCCTGCGCGACCTCCTGGCGGACCAGGGCGAAGCGTTCCAGTGCGCCGTTCCCGGCCTCCGTGAGCACCACCCTGACGGCCCGTCGGTCCGCCGGGTCGGGCACCCGCTCGACCAGTCCGGCCTCCTCCAGCGCGTCGACCACGGTGGTGGCCGAGCGCGGGGCGATGTGCAGGCGCTCGGCCAGCTCGCTCAGCCGCATGGTCTCCCGGCCCTCGCAGCCGGGGGCGTGCGCCAGCGTCCGCAGGGCGCGGGCCTGGCCCGGGGTGATGCCGTACGGCTCCAGTCGCGCCATGGTCTGCCGGCGGATCCGCTTCATCGCCCGGGTCAGCGCGTCGGCGAGCTCCGCAGCGGTGTCGGCGGGCGGCGCGGAGGACGCGGACGGCGCAGACGGTGCGGACGGCGTGGACATGGGCGGACTCCCGGTCAGTAGGTGGCCCCAGCGTATCGGGAGCGGTTCCGGAGCCGGGAGGGATGCCATCCCGAAAATACCTTGAGCTTGACTCACCATGAGATAGGCTCACATAAATTCGTGAAGTCGAGCAGGACCCGAGCAGACAGAGGCAAGAGATGTCCCGTTCCCAGGCGCGCGTCGCCACCGACCGTCCGGCCCGCTACGGCAAGCAGCTGGCCGCCCACATGAGCCGGAAGATCAAGGCCGACTGGTCCGAGGAGTCCGGCCGGGGCGAGCTGGTCTTCGGCGCCGGCACCGCCACCCTGACCGCCGAGGAGGGTGCGCTGCTGCTCGTGGTCGAGGGCGAGCAGGAGAACCTGCCCCAGCTGGAGGACGTGGTCGGCCGGCACCTGGTCCGCTTCGGCGCCCGGGACGAGCTGGTGGTGGAGTGGCGGCGCGAAAACGGCGAGGCCGGTCTCGTGCACCGCAACCAGGAGGACCCCGCTACCGGCGAGTGAGCCGGGCCCGGTGGCCGGTGAGCCGGGCCGTCAGCAGCCACAGGCCCTGGAGCACCAGCCCGGCCAGGCACCAGCTGGCCAGTACGTCCAGCAGCCAGTGGTAGTCGCTCCACACCAGCCCGGCCCCGACCCCCAGGCAGCCCAGCGCCGTCAGCCCGTACAGCCACTGCCGGGCGGTCCGGTCCAGGGTCCGGCCGAGCAGCAGCGCCGCCGTCCCGTACGCGATCGCCGAGGTGGCGGTGTGCCCGGAGGGGTACCAGCCGAGCTGCTCGGGGGAGAGCGGGACGCCGAACGGGCCCGGCCGGGCGAACCAGGTCTTGGCAGGCACGATCAGCAGCGGCACCAGCACTCCGGCCAGCACCGCCACCGGCAGCGGGTACCACCAGCGCCGCAGCCCGGCCCGGAGTTCCAGCCAGCCCGCCAGTGCGGCCGACAGCAGCAGGGCCGGCATCGCCGGGACGGGGCCGCCGAGATCGGAGAACCCGGCGCCGAGGTGGTTGAGCAGGATGCTGCCCAGAGCCGTGCGGACGGACCGGACCGCGTTCCGGGTGGCGACGTCGAACTCCAGCAGCGGGCCGTCGACGGCGACCTGCCAGGAGATCACGGCCAGGACGGCCAGCAGGGCCAGTGGCAGCCACGGCTGCAGCAGTGTCCGGGCATGCGAGAGCCGCCCCGGAGCGGGGGGGAGAGCTCCAGGGCGGCTGGGGTGATCGCCGTTCCGTGCGCCCCGGGGGGTGTGGGCCGGACGGTCGGTCGATCGGTCCTCGGCTGCCGCCGCTCCCAAGGGAACGGCGGAGGCTGTCGGAGTGGAGTGTGGCTCGCTGTCCATCTGTCATGACAGTACGTCAGAGCGGCACCCCGTAGGACGGGTCGGAGCGTTTCGCACAGCACCTTCACCAGTGCACGTGCAGGCAGCGGCGGCGTTCGCCGGGCGCAAGCGGAGGGGCCCGGTCCGCGCGGACCGGGCCCCTCCGTCCGGAGCCGGATCAGACCGCGGCGAACGCGCCCTCGATGATGTCCAGGCCCTCGACGAGCAGGTGCTCCGGCATCACCAGCGGCGGCAGGAAGCGCAGCACGTTGCCGTAGGTGCCGGCGGTCAGCACCACCAGGCCCTCGGCGTGGCAGGCCTTGGCGACCGCGGCGGTGAACTCCGGGTTCGGGTCCTTGGTGCCCGGCTTGACCAGCTCGACCGCGATCATCGCGCCGCGGCCGCGGATCTCGCCGATCACGTCGAACTTCTCGGCCATGGCGGTCAGGCGGGCCTTCATGACCTCCTCGATCCGCTTGGCCTTGCCGTTCAGGTCCTCGGACTTCATGGTCTCGATCGCGCCCAGCGCGGCGGCGCAGGCCACCGGGTTGCCGCCGTAGGTGCCGCCCAGGCCACCGCCGTGTGCGGCGTCCATGATCTCGGCGCGGCCGGTCACCGCGGCCAGCGGCAGACCGCCGGCGATGCCCTTGGCGGTGGTGATCAGGTCCGGGACGATGCCCTCGTCGTCACAGGCGAACCACTGGCCGGTGCGGCAGAAGCCGGTCTGGATCTCGTCCGCGACGAAGACGATGCCGTTCGCCTTCGCGTACTCGACGATGGCCGGCAGGAAGCCCTTGGCCGGCTCGATGAAGCCGCCCTCGCCCTGGATCGGCTCGATGATGATCGCCGCGACGTTGTCGGCGCCGATCTGCTTGTTGATGATGTCGATCGCCTGCGCGGCGGCCTCGGCGGCGCAGTTCTCGGCACCGGTCAGCCAGCGGTAGGGGTACGCGACCGGGACGCGGTAGATCTCCGGCGCGAACGGGCCGAAGCCCTGCTTGTACGGCATGTTCTTCGCCGTCAGGCCCATGGTGAGGTTGGTGCGGCCGTGGTAGCCGTGGTCGAAGACCACGACGGCGGTGCGCTTGGTGTACACGCGGGCGATCTTCACCGCGTTCTCCACCGCCTCGGCGCCCGAGTTGAACAGCGCGGTGCGCTTCTCGTGGTCGCCCGGGGTCAGCTCGTTGAGCTGCTCGGCCACGGCCACGTAGCCCTCGTACGGGGTCACCATGAAGCAGGTGTGGGTGAACGCCTCCAGCTGCGCGGTGGCCTTGGCGACCACGGCGGCGGCGCTGTTGCCGACGTTGGTCACGGCGATGCCGGAGCCGAAGTCGATCAGCGAGTTGCCGTCCACGTCCTCCAGCACGCCGCCGCCGGCGCGCGCGACGTACACCGGGAGGGTGGTGCCGACACCGGCTGCCACCGCGCCGAGCTTGCGGGCCTGCAGCTCCTGCGACTTCGGGCCGGGGATCGCGGTGACCAGGCGGCGCTCCTGCGGGAGCGGCGTTGCAGCGCTCATGGTGTGTTCTCCAAATCTCAAGGCGCGGTCCTCGCAGGCTACGGCGGCCAAACTCGCACAGGCATGCGCCACTCGGTAGCAGTCAGCCGTCCGACTTGTCCTGCGCGGCCAGCCGCCCGAGTTCGGCTACCGGCCGCCTCCGCTCCACTACATTGAGCCCGGACGGGTCGCCCGGCGGCGGCCCGGGTAGTCATTGGCGGGGCGGGCACATGAGCGGGGAGCGGGCCGCGATGGGACTGGACGGTACGTACGGGCAGCGCGCGGTCGAACTGGGGAAGGCGGCGGCGGGCGTCCCGCCGCAGCGGGTGATGCCCTTCGACCTCACCGCCTGGGCCGGGGAGCCGCGCCCCGAACTCGATCCGGGCGTCTACCGGCTGAACCACCGTCAGAGCTCGATCGCCGACCGCGAGGCGGCCGCCGTCCCGGCCGCGCCGCTGCTGCTGCGGGCCGCGCTCAACCTGGTGGTGGCCTGGTTCGCCTACCTGTACGGCGTGCGGCTGACCTTCTGGCTGGCCCGGCTGGCCGGGCTGCTCGACGGCCTCACCCCGACCACCGCGGTGATCGCACTGCTGGTGGTGAACATCGCGGTGGTGGTCGGCGTGATCAAGCTGTTCGGCCGGATGGGCCGCTGGCCCGAGGTCTGGCGCCGCTGGATCGCCCCGCTGCTGGCCCGCACCGTCACCCAGGAGGAGCCCGCCGAGGGCGTCGCCGAGCCGACCGGGCCGACCGACCCCTGGGAGCGGCTGCGGCACGGCGGCGCACCGCTGGCCGCCCAACTGCTGGACCGGCAGCCGGTCACCGACGTCGACTACGTCCGGATCCAGCGCGCCTGGGAGACCGTGCTCGGCGACCCGGCGCTGCTCGCCGCCTTCACCGAACAGGTCACCGTCCGGGGCGCCGCCGCCTGCGCCCACCCGTCCGAGGCCCGCGACCTGCCGGGCCGCAGCCACCGGCACGACCTGCTGACCCGTCAGGTCAGACTCGGCACCGCCCAGGACGTGCTGAAGAACCCGCCCGGCCACCGGGCCACCGGCTTCGCCCTCGACCCCGCCCTGCTCGGCACCTCGCTGCTCGCGGTCGGCCCGGCCGGCACCGGCAAGACCGCGGGGCTGGCCCGCCCGCTCGCCGAGGCGCTCTGCCTCCAGGCCCTTGCGGGCACCGCCTGCGCCGTGGTGATCGGCGCGGCCGAGGCCGACCTCGGCCCGGACGACTGGTACGACGTGGTGATCGCCCCCGGCGACCCGGCCTCGCCGTACGGCCTCGACCTGTACGGCGCCGCCGCCGAGGTGGACGAGGCGGCCGCCCGGCTGGCCGACGCCCTGCTCCCGGACGAGCTCTCGCTGCGCGCGGAGAGTGCCCGGGCCGCGCTCCAGCAGACCGTCGGCCCGTTCCACGCCGCGTACGGCCGCTACCCCGGGGTGCGGGAGCTGCGCGAGCTGCTCGGCGGCGAGCCCGGCAGCTGGGCGGCGCTGCGTCAGGCGCTGGACGGGGCAGGTGAGCTGACGGTGCACCAGTCCGACCTGCAGCACCGCGAGCGCCAGCACGGCCGGGCCGACGACCCGGGCGCGCTGCTCGCCGACCGGCTGGCCCTGCTCGACCGCCCGGCCTTCGCCGGCTGCTTCCCCGGCGACGCCCCCGGCAAGCCCGCCTTCGCGATGCGGGCGCTGGACCACCCGCTCCGGGTCCGGGTCAAGCTGCCGGAGCTGAGCCACCCGGAGGCGGCCCGGATGCTCTCCCGGCTGGTCACCGGGCAGTTCGTGCAGGCCGCCGTCGCGCGCCGGGAGCGTGCGCTGTTCGCCGGTCTGGTGGTGGACGACGCCTCGGCGGCGCTCGACGCGCACGCGGTGCGCGGGCTGCAGCGGATGCGCGGGGCGAACGCCGGTGCGGTCCTGCTGCTGCGCACCCTGGTCGACCTGCCGGAGAACCTGCGCACCGCACTGTTCGGCGCGGTCGGCTGCCGGATGGCCTTCCCCGGCATCGCCCCCTGGGACGGCCGGCTGTTCTCCGAGGCCTGGGGCACCCACCTGATCCGGGAGACCGCCGTCACCCACGCACCGGACACCTCCGGCGGCCCGCTGCGCCGGGCCGGGCGGCTGGCCCGCAAGGCGCTCTCCGGCACCACCCCGCAGACCGAGAGCGTCACCGTCCGGGACGTCGAGCGGCACCGCTGGTCCCCGTCCGACCTGGCGCACGCGCTGCCGACCGGACACGCGGTGATCTCGCTGACCACGGTGACGGGCGAGCAGGTCCCGCCGGTGCTGGTGGATCTGCGCGGCTGACCGGCGGGCGGAGCCGGCGGAGTCGGCTGACTACGGAGCGGATGATTCGGTCTGCCGGGTTGGCCGGAGCGTACATAATGGGGACAGAAGCCCAACTCGCCCGGCCGCAACGGCGCGGCCTGGTCGAACACCCGAAGGTGCCATGCCCCCCACACTTGCCTCCGTAGTCCGCAGCAGCTCGCTCCACCTGACCGTGCTGGCCGGAGCGGACCAGCTGGAACGGCCCGTCCGCTGGGTGCACACCAGCGAGCTGGACGACCCGACGCCCTTCCTGGAGGGCGGGGAGCTGCTGCTCACCACCGGGATCAAGCTGGGCAAGGCCGCCGCCAAGCTGCAGGCGTACGTGCACCGGCTGGCCGACGCGGGCGTGGTCGGGCTCGGCCTCGGCGTCGGGCTCTCGCACACCGAGGTGCCGCAGGCCCTGGTGGACGCCGCCGCCCAGCGCGGGCTGCCGCTGATCCGGGTGCCCGAGGCGACCCCCTTCATCGCGATCAGCAAGACCGTCTCGGCCGCGCTGGCCGCCGAGCAGTACGAGGCGGTGACCACCAGCTTCGAGGCCCAGGAGGAGCTGACCCGGGCCGCGCTCGGCAAGGACGGCACCACCGCGGTGGTCCGCAAGCTGGCCGCCCGGCTCGGCGGCTGGGCCGCGCTCTACGACGGCTCCGGCGCGCTCTCCGCGGTCGCCCCCGACTGGGCCGCCCGCCGCGCGGGCCGCCTGGCCGCCGAGGTGGACCGGCTGCGCCGCCGCCCGGCGCCGTCCTCCGCCGCTCTCCAGGGCCGGGCCCCCGGCATCGACACCGCCGACGAGGACTACGTGGTGGTCCAGTCGCTCGGCGCGGACCGCCGCCCGCGCGGCTTCCTGGCGGTCGGCACCGAGGACCGGATCACCCCGACCGAGCGGTACGTGCTGAACGCCGCGGTCGCGCTGCTCACCCTCACCCTGGAGCGCTCGCGCGAGCTGCGGCAGGCCGAGGAGCGGATGGGCGCGGCGCTGCTGGGCATGGTGCTCGCGGGCGAGATCGTGACGGCCCGTCAGGTCGCGGCCGGGCTGTTCGGCGGGCTGCCGGAGGGCACCGTCCGGGTCCTGGTCGGCGGGGCCGGGCCGACCGCCGACCCGGAGGCGCTGGGCGAGCTCGGCGACCGGGCCGAGCAGGCCGGTGCCCGGGTCGGCGAGAAGCTGCTGATCTCGCGCGAGGACGGGCCGAACGGTCCCCGGCTGGTGGTGCTGGCCCCCGACAACGGCGCCGCGCACCGGGCCTGCCTGGGCGCGGTCGAGGAGCACGAGGGCCTGGCCCTCGGCATCTCGGCGGCCGCCTCGGTGGAGGAGGCCGGGACGGCGTTCGCCCAGGCGGAGCGGGCGCTGGCGGTCGCCCTGCGGGGCGGTCGGCGGTCGGTGGACCACGAGGAGGTCGGCGCGGGGTCGCTGCTGCCGCTGCTCGGCGAGGAGGCGGTCACCGCCTTCGCCGAGGGCCTGCTCCGGCCGCTGCGCGACCACGACCGGACGGCGCGCGGTGACCTGGTCGCCTCGCTGCGGGCCTGGCTCTCCCGGCACGGGCAGTGGGACGCGGCCGCCGCCGATCTCGGGGTGCACCGGCACACGCTGCGGTACCGGATGCGGCGGGTGGAGGAACTGCTCGGGCGGTCGCTGGACGACACCGACGTCCGGATGGAGCTGTGGCTCGCGCTGCGCTCGGGCGAGAACTGACGGTCCGACCGGACACGCTGGAGCAACGCGCGGGGGTACCACTCCGTCGTGTCCAATCCGTCTGCGCGGGCAACGCCCCTACCGTGGGGTCGTAGGACACCCCACGACAGAGAGGGCCGGTACGACCGTGACCACCACCCATGAGTTCTGGCTGGCCGGCCGCCGGGCGACCGGCGACGCGGAGTTCGAGGTCCGCCACTCGTACGACGGCAGCCTGGTCGGCCGGGTCAGCGTGCCGACCGACGCCCAGGTGGAGGAGGCGCTGGACGCCGCCGTCGCCGTGGCCCCGGCCCTCGCCGCGACCCCCGCCCACGTCCGGGCCACCGCGCTCGACCACGTCGCCCGTCGGCTGACGGAGCGGACGGAGGAGATCGCCCGCCTGATCACCGCCGAGAACGGCAAGCCGATCAAGTGGGCCCGCGGCGAGGTCGGCCGGGCCGCCTCGGTGTTCCGCTGGGCCGCCGAGGAGGCGCGCCGCACCAACGGCGAGACCATGCGCCTGGACACCGACCCGGGCGGCGTCGGCCGCTTCGCGGTGGTCCGCCGCTTCCCGCGCGGCGTGGTGCTGGGCATCGCCCCGTTCAACTTCCCGCTCAACCTGGTCGCGCACAAGGTCGCCCCGGCGATCGCGGTCGGCGCCCCGATCATCCTCAAGCCGGCCCCGGCCACCCCGCTCTCCGCGCTGGTGCTCGGCGAGATCCTGGCCGAGACCGAGCTGCCGGCCGGCTCCTGGAGCGTGCTCCCGGTGCCGAACGAGAAGATGCCCGCGCTGGTGCAGGACCCGCGCCTGCCGGTGATCTCGTTCACCGGTTCGGACAAGGTCGGCTACCAGATCATGGACTCGGTGCCGCGCAAGCACGTCACCCTGGAGCTCGGCGGCAACGCCGCCGCGGTGGTGCTGGCCGACTGGTCCTCCGAGGCCGACCTCGACTGGGCCGCGACCCGGATCGCGATGTTCGCCAACTACCAGGGCGGCCAGTCCTGCATCTCGGTGCAGCGGGTGATCGCCGACGCGACGGTCTACGACGCGCTGGTGGAGAAGGTGGTCGCCAAGGTGAAAGCCCAGGTGACCGGCGACCCGAGCGCGGACGCCACCGACGTCGGCCCGCTGGTGGACGAGAACGCCGCCAAGCGGGTCGAGTCCTGGGTCGACGACGCCGTCGCCAAGGGCGCCAAGGTCCTGGTCGGCGGCACCCGCGAGGGTGCGACCTACGCGCCGACCGTGCTCGCCGAGCTCCCCGGGGACGCCATCCTGGCCACCGCCGAGGTGTTCGGCCCGGTGCTGTCGCTGCACAAGGTGGACTCCACCGACGCGGCGTTCGCCGCGGTCAACGACTCCCTCTTCGGCCTCCAGGCCGGTGTCTTCACCCACGACCTGCAGGCCGCGTTCAAGGCGCACCAGGTGCTGGAGGTCGGCGGCGTGGTGATCGGCGACGCCCCGTCGTACCGGGCCGACCAGATGCCGTACGGCGGCGTGAAGGACTCCGGCGTCGGCCGGGAGGGCGTCAAGTACGCGATGGGCGACTTCACCTACGAGAAGGTCCTGGTCCTCACCGGCCTCGACCTCTAGTCACGCTCTGATGCCCCGTCACCGCCCTGCGGTGGCGGGGCATCGGCGTGTCTTGACACCTGCCGGGCACCGGCGTAGTCCGGAAGACAGGGGTTCACGGAAGGGAGCGCGGTCATGCTCGGTGACCTTCTCAGCGAATTGCAGGGCGAGATCACGGTGCAGCGGGTCGTTCCGGGCGAGCACGGCCTGGGGCCCTCGATGGAGAGTTCGTTCCGGGCGACCGGGCAGATGCTCGGCGTGGACGTCCGCGACACCGGCACCTACCGGGCCCGGATGCGGGCCGACGGCACCCTCCAGGGCCGCGGCCAGGGGATCACGATGAGCGCCACCGGCGACTCGCTGACGTGGGAGGGCTTCGGCCTGGGCCGCTTCAACGACGACGGCTCGATCAGTTGGCGGGGCTCGCTGGTCTTCACCTCGGACTCGCCGAAGTTCGCGGAACTGCGGGGCCTGGTCGGCGTCTTCGAATGGGAGACCGAGCAGAGCGGGAAGGCGGCCGGGAAGATCTGGGCCTGGATGTAGGGGCACCCGCGCCCGGAGCGCATTCGCTCAGGACACAATGGGGCGCATGAACTCGCTCGCCCACCCGCAGTCGCGCTTCACCCCCGTGGTGAAGGACCCCTCCGGCCCCCGGGAGCTGGTGATCCTCGGCTCCACCGGGTCGATCGGTACCCAGGCCATCGACGTGGTGCTGCGCAACCCCGACCGGTTCCGGGTGGTGGCCTTGTCCGCCGCCGGCGGCCGGGTCGCCCTGCTCGCCGAGCAGGCGCTCCGGCTGGGCGTCCACACCGTCGCGGTGGCCGACCCCGCGGCCGTACCGGCGCTGCGCGAGGCGCTCGCGGCCGGGGCGGCGGGCCGGCCGCTGCCGGAGGTCCTGTCGGGCCCGGACGCCGCCACCGAGCTGGCCGCGCTGGAGTGCCACTCGGTGCTCAACGGCATCACCGGCTCGATCGGCCTGCACCCCACCCTGGCCGCGCTGCGCGCCGGGCGGGTGCTGGTGCTGGCCAACAAGGAGTCGCTGATCGTCGGCGGCCCGCTGGTCAAGGCGGTCGCGCGGCCCGGCCAGATCGTGCCGGTCGACTCCGAGCACGCCGCGCTGTTCCAGGCGCTCGCGGGCGGCACCCCGGCGGAGGTGCGCAAGCTGGTGGTCACCGCCAGCGGCGGCCCGTTCCGCAACCGCACCCGGGCGCAGCTGGCCGGGGTCACCCCGGACGAGGCGCTGGCCCACCCGACCTGGGCGATGGGCCCGGTCGTCACCATCAACTCCGCCACCCTGGTGAACAAGGGCCTGGAGGTGATCGAGGCCCACCTGCTGTACGACGTGCCGTTCGAGCGGATCGAGGTGGTGGTCCATCCGCAGTCCGTCGTGCACTCGATGGTGGAGTTCACCGACGGCTCGACGCTGGCCCAGGCCAGCCCGCCGGACATGCGGATGCCGATCGCGCTCGGCCTCGGCTGGCCGGACCGGGTGCCGGACGCCGCCCCCGGCTGCGACTGGACCAAGGCCGCGACCTGGGAGTTCTTCCCGCTCGACAACGAGGCCTTCCCCGCCGTCGACCTGGCCCGCGAGGTGGGTACGCTCGGCGGGACCGCCCCGGCCGTCTTCAACGCGGCCAACGAGGAGTGCGTCGAGGCGTTCCTGACCGGCCGGCTGCCTTTCACGGGGATCGTGGACACTGTGGCGAAGGTGGTGTCCGAACACTCGACGGGAACTTCCCTGACGGTGGAGGACGTCCTCCACGCGGAGACCTGGGCCCGCGCCCGGGCCCGCGAGCTGGCCGCCGGCTAGCAGGACCGGCAGCAGCGGCACGGCGTACGGGCGTAGGAGCGGCATGACGGAGGATCAGCAGTGGCAACGGTGATGTGGGTAGTCGGCATCCTGCTTTTCGTACTGGGCCTGTTGTTCTCGATCGCCTGGCACGAGCTCGGCCACCTCTCCACGGCCAAGCTGTTCGGCATCCGGGTCCCGCAGTACATGGTCGGCTTCGGCCGGACGGTCTGGTCCCGGAAGAAGGGCGAGACCGAGTACGGCCTGAAGGCCATCCCGCTGGGCGGGTACATCCGGATGATCGGGATGTTCCCGCCGGGGGCGGACGGGCGGGTCACCCAGCGCTCCAGCTCGCCCGTGCGCTCGATGATCGAGGACGCCCGGGAGGCGTCGTACGAGGAGATCAGGCCCGGCGACGAGGACCGGATGTTCTACACCCGGAAGCCGTGGAAGCGCGTCATCGTGATGTTCGCCGGCCCGTTCATGAACCTGATCCTGTCCTTCGTGCTCTACCTGGTGCTGTTCATGTTCATCGGCATCCAGGTCGCGGTGCCCACCGTGAGCGCCGTCAGCAAGTGCGTGGTGGCGGTCGGCCAGCCGACCGACAAGTGCCCGGTCGACGCCGCGCCCACCCCGGCCGCGGCCGCGGGGCTGCGGGCCGGCGACCGCTTCGTCTCCTTCGACGGCGACCCGATCAAGGACTACCCGCAGCTGCAGGCCGACATCCGCAAGGCGCCGGGGAAGACGGTGCCGATCGTGGTGGAGCGGGGCGGGCAGCAGCTCACCCTGACCGCGACGCTGACCAGCAACACCCTCGCCAAGGTCGACAAGGACGGGTACCCGGTCAAGGGCGAGACCATCACCGCGGGCTTCCTCGGCTTCGAACCGGCCCGGGGCGTGGAGCACCTCGGCTTCGGCGGGAGCATCGACCAGATGGCCGGCATGGCCGAGCACAGCCTCACCGCGCTGGTCGCGCTGCCCGGCAAGATCCCCGGCCTCTGGCACGCCATCGTCGCCGACGACCCGCGTCCGGCGGACTCCCCGATGGGCATGATCGGCGCGGCCCGGCTCGGCGGCGAGGTCTTCGCGATGGACCTGCCGCTGACCCAGCAGCTGACCTTCCTGGTCCAGGTGCTGGCCATGATCAACCTGTCGCTGTTCCTCTTCAACATGCTCCCGCTGCTCCCGCTGGACGGCGGCCACATCGCCGGGGCGCTCTGGGAGTCGCTGCGCCGCCAGGCCGCCAGGCTGTTCCGCCGCCCCGATCCGGGCCCGTTCGACGTGGCCAGGCTGATGCCGGCGGCGTACGTGGTGGCGGCGGTCTTCATCTGCTTCACCGTGCTGGTGGGGGTGGCCGACCTTGTCAACCCCATCCGCCTGAACTGACCCCGATTCGGTCAGGTACGTGTGCCCGGCCCCACCCCGGTGCCGTACCGTTGGACGCCGGGCGCCCGTCGACCGGCGCGCCCGGTCGGATCTCACCACCTCGATTTGGGGAACCCTGCGCACATGACCGCGATCTCGCTCGGAATTCCTGCCCTGCCGCTCAAGCCGCTGGCCACCCGCCGCGTCTCCCGGCAGATCATGGTCGGCAACGTCCCGGTCGGCGGCGACGCACCGGTGTCCGTCCAGTCGATGACCACCACCGTCACCGCCGACATCAACGCCACCCTGCAGCAGATCGCCGAGCTCACCGCCTCGGGCTGCCAGATCGTCCGCGTCGCGGTGCCGACCCAGGACGACGCCGACGCGCTGCCGATCATCGCCAAGAAGGCGAACATCCCGGTGATCGCGGACATCCACTTCCAGCCCAAGTACGTCTTCGCGGCGATCGACGCCGGCTGCGCGGCGGTCCGGGTGAACCCGGGCAACATCAAGCAGTTCGACGACAAGGTGGGCGAGATCGCCAAGGCGGCCAAGGCCGCGGGCGTGCCGATCCGGATCGGCGTCAACGCCGGTTCGCTGGACAAGCGCCTGCTGGAGAAGTACGGCCGGGCCACCCCGGAGGCGCTGGTCGAGTCCGCGCTCTGGGAGTGCTCGCTGTTCGAGGAGCACGACTTCCGCGACATCAAGATCTCGGTCAAGCACAACGACCCGGTCGTAATGATCAACGCCTACCGCCAGCTCGCGGCCGCCTGCGACTACCCGCTGCACCTCGGCGTCACCGAGGCCGGTCCGTCCTTCCAGGGCACCATCAAGTCGGCGGTCGCCTTCGGCGCGCTGCTGTCCGAGGGCATCGGGGACACCATCCGGGTCTCGCTCTCCGCGCCGCCCGCCGAGGAGGTCAAGGTCGGCAACCAGATCCTGGAGTCGCTGAACCTCCGTCAGCGCGGCCTGGAGATCGTCTCCTGCCCGTCCTGCGGCCGCGCCCAGGTGGACGTCTACAAGCTCGCCGAGGAGGTCACCGCCGGCCTGGAGGGCATGGAGGTGCCGCTCCGGGTCGCGGTCATGGGCTGCGTCGTGAACGGCCCGGGCGAGGCCCGCGAGGCCGACCTCGGTGTCGCCTCGGGCAACGGCAAGGGCCAGATCTTCGTCAAGGGCGAGGTCATCAAGACCGTCCCCGAGTCGAAGATCGTCGAGACCCTGATCGAGGAGGCCCTCAAGCTGGCCGAGCAGATGCAGGCCGACGGCGTCGCGTCCGGCGCACCGGTGGTCACCGCCGCCGAATAGCTCAGCAGTCGCTGCGGGCCGTCCGTGGGCGGACGGCCCGCAGTCCTGCTCCGGTGGGGCGGAGTAGGGTGCGACAAGCGTTCCTAGTGTGAGGTGCCTGTGCTCGATCGAGGTGTGATGCTCCCCGGCCCCTTCCAGGTGGCCCGGGCCCTGGCGACCACGCGGGTACTCGACCCCCAGGACCTCGACGAGACCCTGGAGATCCTGCACCGGGACCCGGTCGCCAATGCCTTCGTCGCCACCCGGGTCGAGGCGGTCGGGCTCGACCCCTGGCGGCTCGGCGGCGAGATGTGGGGCTGGTTCGACGAGGACGGCCGGCTCGCCTCGCTCTGCTACGCCGGGGCCAACCTGGTGCTGGTGAACGCCGGCCCCGAGGCCGTCCGCGCCTTCGCCGAGCGGGCCCGCAGGCAGGGCCGCCGCTGCTCCTCGATCGTCGGTCCGGCCGAAGCGACCGCCGCGCTCTGGGCCTCGCTCGAACGCAGCTGGGGCCCGGCCCGCGAGGTCCGCGCCCACCAGCCGCTGATGGCCACCTCCGCGCCCGCCGTCGGGATCGTGCCGGACCCGCTGGTGCGCCGGGTGCTGCGGAACGAGGTCGAGGCCCTGATGCCCGCCTGCGTCGCGATGTTCACCGAGGAGGTCGGCATCTCCCCGCTGGCCGGTGACGGCGGGCTGCTCTACCAGGCCCGGGTCGCCGAGCTGGTCGCGGGCGGCCGGTCCTTCGCGCACTTCGGCCCGGACGGCTCGGTCGTCTTCAAGGCCGAGATCGGCGCCGTCACCGCGGGCGCCTGCCAGATCCAGGGCGTCTGGGTCGCCCCGGAGTACCGCGGCCAGGGCCGCTCCGAGACCGGTATGGCGGCCGTGCTCCAGTTCGCGCTGCGCGAGGTCGCCCCGGTCGTCTCGCTCTACGTGAACGACTACAACATCCGGGCCCGGGCCGCGTACAGCCGGGTCGGTTTCCGCGAGGTCGGGGCCTTCATGAGCGTGCTGTTCTGACCGACTGCCGCCCACCGGAGTAGTAACGTCCGGGGCATGGAGCAGCTCACCGAGGTGACGATCGAGGCCGTGGACCTGGCGGCATGGGCGGCCGATGCCCTGGAGGTGCAGGCGGTCGCGTTCGGGCTGAGCGACGAGGAGGTGGCCGTCCGGCTGCAGATCGTCGGCCGGCACGCGGAGCAGCCCGGTGTGCTGGCCTTCGGGGCGTTCAGCGGCAAGCAGTTGGTGGGCTTCGGGTACGGGATGCCGAACCGGCGCGAGCACTGGTGGAGCACGGTGATCGAGCCGCACCTGGAGGCGCACGGGTACGGGGACTGGCTGGACGAGGTGTTCGCCGTGACCGAGCTGCACGTGCTGCCCGACTTCCAGGGCCGGGGCGTGGGCAGCGCGCTGATCCGGACGCTGTGCGAGCGGTCCGGGCTGCCGCGCAGCATCCTGTCCGCGATCGACGCCGACACGCCCGCCCGGCGGCTGTACCGGGCCCTGGGCTACCGCGACCTGGCCCGGATGGTGCGGTTCCCGAACACGTTCCGTCCGTACGCGGTGATGGGGGCCCGGCTCCCGTTGCTTCAGAGCCAGTCGGCGAATTCCAGGTAGAGCTCGGCGGTGCCGGTGGAGCCCTCGGCGAGGTGGCGCAGGCCGGCCTCGACGGTGCGGAACAGGGTCCAGCCGCGCAGCCGGTCGTGGTCCACCTCGACCGCGTCGGCGAGTTGGTGCAGCCGGCGGCGGGCGGCGCCGCGCGGGCCGGGGGAGCCGACCAGGGTGTCCAGCCGCTCCTGGGCCAACCAGGCCAGGTCGTAGGCGCGTTCGCCGACCAGCGGCTGCGGGGAGACGGCCAGCCAGGGTGAGCGGTCGGCGGCCAGGACGTTGCCGTGGTGGAAGTCGCCGTGCAGCAGCAGCCGTTCGGGCTCGGAGGCCGCCAGGGCGGCCGAGAGCTCCAGCGCCTCGTCCGCCAACGGGCGGGCGTCGGTGGAGAGTTCGCGGTTGCGGCGCAGGCCGGCGGAGAGCTCGGCGACCCGGTCGGGGACGGTGTCGAACAGGTGGTCGGCGGCGGGCGGCAGCCAGAGCCGCTGGAGCAGGCTGGTGGCCTCCAGCATCGCCTTGCCCTCGGCCAGCGAGCGCAGCGGGATGTCCCCGTACAGGCGCTCCAGCAGCAGTGCCCCGGCCGCCGGTTCGGCGGCCAGCAGCAGGACGGCGCCGCGGCCGGCCCAGTGCGCCAGGGCGGCGTGCTCCTGGGCGGTGGCCGGGGTGGGCAGCACGGTCTTGAGCGCCGCCTTGGTGCCGTCGGCCCGGAGCACGGTGCAGACCAGGCCGTGCCGGCCGCCGGGCTGCACCACCCGCTCCGGGGTCAGGTCCCAGTGGGCGAGCCGGTCGGCGACGGTTCCTGGCAGGGCGGCCAGCCAGGCCAGCTCGGCCTGGTCCGCCCGGGCCCGGACAGCGGCTGCGAGGCGTTCGGGGACGGTGATCTGCTGACCTGTTGCCGACATGCTGGCCTCTCGGTTGGTACCGCCCCGTCGTCCGGTCGGGGTGCTGCCCGCCCATTGTCGGCCATCGAGGGGAAACCGCTGGTCAGGCGCTCGCGGACGGGCTCGGCGTGGCGCCCCCGGCGGCGGGCAGGCCGGGCAGGGCGGTCTGGTCGGCCCCCCAGTGCCTGGCTGCCAGCGCGGCCTCCCGCAGCGCGGCCGCCGCCCGCTGCCGCAGCTCGCCGGAGGTGGCGGCCACCAGCGCGGCGTACACCCCGGTGAGCTGGACCTCGATGTGCGCGGCGAGCTGCTTGGCACCGGCGGCGTCGGCCACCGGGAAGGGCAGCTGGTAGCCGGGGGCGGCGGCGGTGGGGGTGGCGCCGCCGGAGTTCAGCAGCCGCTGCCAGGCGTCCCGCGCGGCCTGGTGGGCCAGGTACGAGGTCTGCGCGTCGGTGCGCTGCGGCCCGACCGGCTGGCGGGCCCCGACCACGCCGTAGCCGTAGACGGCGGCGTGCTCGGCGGCGAGCGCGGTCTGCAGGGCGGTGGCCTCGGCGGCCGGCAGCGGCGTCTTGGCGGGAGCGGACCCGGAGGCTGTGGACCCGGAGGCTGCGGGGGTGGAGGCTGCAGACCCGGAGGCCGCAGGCGTGGAGGCCGTGGGCGTGGGCACGGCGGCTGCGGGGGCGGTGACCGGGGCGGTGTCGCCGAGCGCCGCCGCGTGCAGGGCGCCGGCTGCGGAGACGACGGCCAGCAGCTTCGCCAGCTCGGGCGAGGCGGCACTCAGGTCCGCCAACCGGGCACCTGCGGTGGTCCGTTCGGCCGCTGCGAGCTGGGCCGCCGTGGTGACCGGGGCTCCCGCAGCAGTGGCGGACGCCGAGGCGGTGGCCGAGGCGGCGGGCAGTCCGGTGGCCAGCGCGGCCCGGTGCTCGGTGACCTCCGCCCGCAGCGCCCGGAGCCGGTCGGCCTGGGCCGCCCCCGGCCCGGCCAGGACGGCGTCGTACCCGGCCAGCAACTGGTCCGTGGCGGCGACCGCGCGGGTGCGCAGCGGCAGGTCGGCGTCCGCCTTCTTCCGCTCCTGGTCCGGGCTGCCGCCGTCGTCGGTGCAGCCGCAGAGCACCAGCTGGGCGCCGCCCAGCGCGCCCAGAGCCAGCAGGCTCCGCCGAGTGAGGACCAGCATGGAGGTGCTCCCGGAGAGGTCATGGGGGAGCCCGCGCAGCCCCCGCTGCCGTGCATCAT
Organism: Kitasatospora sp. NPDC002040; assembly: GCF_040296785.1. Lineage (NCBI taxonomy): Bacteria > Bacillati > Actinomycetota > Actinomycetes > Kitasatosporales > Streptomycetaceae > Kitasatospora > Kitasatospora sp. NPDC002040. The sequence continues at coordinate 30,293 of NZ_JBEOXV010000026.1, forward strand.
TACAGAATCGCCATCCGGCCCGTTGTGACCTTGCTCGCAGGCGGTGCGTACGGGGGCTCCGTGCGCCGAGCGGAATCGGTGGTTTGGGGTCCGACCCGATAGGCTTGCGGCTTCAGACAGCACCTACCGACAACAGCAGACGCGGCCGAGGAGTCACCCGGATGAGCACCACCCCCACCGACCGGTTGCGTGCGTTGCTCGAGCCGCTGGCCGCCGAGGCCGGTCTCGACCTCGAAGAGGTCAAGGTGACCCAGGCGGGCAACCGCCGTCAGGTGCAGATCGACGTGGACGCCGACGGCGGCGTGGACATGGACGCGATCGCCGAGTTCAGCCGGGTGGTCAGCGAGAGCCTGGACGCCGCCGAGGACGTCATGGGCACCGCCCCGTACGTGCTGGAGGTCGGCTCCCCCGGGGCCGAGCGTCCGCTGAACGAGCCCCGCCACTGGCGCCGGGCCGAGGGCCGCCTGGCCCGGATCCACCTGGTGGACGGTGGCGAGATCACCGCCCGGGTGCTGGAGAGCGACGAGAACGGCGCCCTGGTCGAGGTGCAGCCGGTGAAGGGCCGCGGCAAGCCCAAGGAGCGCCGCCTGGAGTTCACCGAGGTCGCCCGCGCCCGGGTCCAGGTCGAGTTCAACCGCAAGGAAGACGAGGGGCTGCTCGACGAGTCGGAGGTCGAGGACCTCGACGACGACAGCACCGACGAAGACGACGAGTGAGCACCGCACCACACATGAACGTGAACGTGAACGTGAAGAGGGAAGAGGAGGCGTAGCCGTGGACATCGACATGAGCGCCCTGCGTGGGCTGGTTACCGAGAAGAACATCCCGTTCGAACTGCTGGTCGGATCGATCGAATCGGCCCTCCTCATCGCGTACCACCGCACCGAGGGCTCCCGCCGCAAGGCGCGGGTCGAGCTGAACCGCAAGTCCGGGCACGTGACGGTCTGGGCGCTCGAGGACGCGGACGAGCTGGACGAGGGCGTCGAGCCGAAGGAGTTCGACGACACCCCGAGCGGCTTCGGCCGGATCGCCGCCTCGACCGCCAAGCAGGTCATCCTGCAGCGCCTCCGGGACGCCGCGGACGACCAGACCTTCGGCGAGTACGCGGGCAAGGAGGGCGACATCGTCACCGGTGTCGTCCAGCAGGGCAACGACCCCAAGAACATCCTGGTCGACATCGGCAAGCTGGAGGCCATCCTCCCGCCGCAGGAGCAGGTGCCGGGCGAGGACTACAAGCACGGCACCCGGCTGAAGTGCTACGTGGTGGCCGTCCGCCGGGGCGTCCGCGGCCCGTCCGTGACGCTCTCGCGCACCCACCCCAGCCTGGTGAAGAAGCTGTTCGCGCTGGAGGTCCCGGAGATCGCCGACGGCAGCGTCGAGATCGCCGCGATCGCCCGCGAGGCCGGCCACCGCACCAAGATCGCCGTCTGGTCGCGCCGTCAGGGCCTGAACGCCAAGGGCGCCTGCATCGGCCCGATGGGCGCCCGGGTGCGCAACGTGATGGCCGAGCTGCACGGCGAGAAGATCGACATCGTCGACTGGTCGGAGGACCCGGCGGACATGGTCGCGGCCGCGCTGTCCCCCGCACGGGTGACGAGCGTGGAGATTGTGGACCTCTACGCGCGCTCCGCCCGGGTGATCGTGCCGGACTACCAGCTGTCGCTGGCGATCGGCAAGGAGGGCCAGAACGCCCGCCTCGCCGCCCGTCTGACCGGCTGGCGGATCGACATCCGGCCGGACACCGAGGCCCCTGCCGGGAGCGAGCGCGGGGAATCCCGCGACGCCTAGTCACGTTGTCGCTGTCCTGCCCGCAATCGGCGGGGCGGCGCCAGGTCCCTCCGGAGGGGTAGACTTGAGGTTGTCTGGCCGGACGCATGTCCGAGCATGCCCGGAACGCACCTGCGTGGGCTGCCGCAAGCGAGCGGCCAAGCACCAGCTGTTGCGTGTCGTGGCGATCGAGGGCGTCTGTGTCCCCGATCCCCGCGGCGCACTGCCGGGCCGGGGCGCACATCTGCACCCCGACCCGACCTGCCTCGACCTCGCGGTCCGCCGCCGGGCTTTTCCCAGGGCCTTCCGGCTCCAGGGGATGCTCGACACCGCGGACCTGTCCGAGTTCGTCGAGCAGCGGGCCGGTGACACCCCGGCAGGCTGAAGAACCATCGCAACAAGCACCGCACAGAGCTGGCAGAGCCTCGTGCGGCGCGCACACGTCAGGTACCTCGCGAGTTGGAAGTAGGTCGAGATTGCGATGAGCACTCGATGAGTACGCGATGAGTACGCCCATGAAGTAGCGATAGTCCGGCGGACGAATACCCCGGACACGTAGACAGGAGCACAGTGGCTAAGGTCCGGGTATATGAACTCGCCAAGGAACTTGGCTTGGAGAGCAAGGCCGTCATGGCCAAGCTCACCGAGCTCGGTGAGTTCGTCCGTTCGGCGTCCTCGACGATCGAGGCGCCGGTCGTGCGCAAGTTGACTGACGCTTTGGGAGTGCCGCCCACCGGCGGCGCCGCCAAGCCTGGCCCGCGGAAGCCCGCGGCGCCCCAGCCCGCCGGTGGTGCTCCCGCCGGTGCGGCCGCACCCAAGCCGGGTGCCCCCACTCCGGGACCGCGGCCCGCCGCGACCCCCGGTCCCCGTCCGACCCCGGCCGCCGCGGCTCCCGCCGCCCCGGCCGCCCCCGCCGCGCCGAAGCCGGCCGCCGCTGCCCCGGGCCCGCGCCCGGCCGCCGCGCGTCCCGCCCCGGCCGCTGCGGCCCCGGCTGCTCCGGCGGCCGAGTTCTCCTCGCCGGCTCCCGCCGGTGACGCCGCTGCGGAGGCGCCGGCCCGTCCGGCCGCCGCTGCTCCGGCTGCCCGTCCGGCGGCGGCCAACCCGTCGGCCCGTCCGGGCCCGCGTCCGGCCGGTCCCCGTCCGGGCAACAACCCCTTCACCTCTGGTTCCGCGACCGGCATGGGCCGCCCCGGCGAGCGCCGTCCGGCTGCTCCCGGTGCCGCGCGTCCGGGTGCCGGCGCCCCCGCCGGCGAGCGTCCGGCCCGTCCGGGCGGCGACCGTCCGCGTCCGGCCGGTGCGCCGGGTGCCGACCGTGGCGCTCCGCGTCCCGGTGGCGACCGTCCGCGTCCCGCTGGTGCGCCGGGTGCCGACCGTGGCGCTCCGCGTCCCGGTGGCGACCGTCCGCGTCCCGCCGCCGGTCCCGGTGGCGCTCCGCGTCCGGGTGGTGCCGGTGCGCCGCGTCCCGACGGGATGCCCCGTCCGGCCGGTCCGCGTCCGGGTGGGCCCAGCCCGTCCGGTATGCCGCGTCCGAACCCCGGCATGATGCCGCAGCGTCCCGCTCCGGGTGCCGCGCGTCCCGGTGGCCCCGGTGGCCGTGGTCCGGGTGGCCCCGGTGGCCGTCCGGGTGCTCCGGGTGCCGGTGGCGCCGGTGGCGCTCGTCCCGGCTTCGCCGGCCGTGCGGCCGGTCCGGGCTCGCGTCCGGCCGGTGGCGGCTTCGGCGGCCCCCGTCCCGGTGGCGGTGCCCCCGGTGGCGGCGGCGGCTTCGGCCCGCGTCCCGGTGGTTTCGGTGGTCGTCCCGGTGGCCCGGGTGCCCGTGGTGGCACGCAGGGCGCCTTCGGTCGCGGTCCGGGCGGTCGCCCGGCGCGTGGCCGCAAGTCGAAGCGGGCGAAGCGCCAGGAGTACGAGGCCATGCAGGCCCCGTCGGTCGGCGGCGTCATGCTGCCGCGTGGCAACGGTTCCACCGTTCGCCTGTCGCGGGGCTCGTCCCTGACGGACTTCGCCGAGAAGATCAACGCCAACCCGGCCGCGCTCGTCTCGGTGATGTTCAACCTCGGTGAGATGGTCACCGCGACCCAGTCGGTCTCGGACGACACGCTCCAGCTGCTGGCCGACGAGATGGGCTTCCAGCTCGAGATCGTCAGCCGCGACGACGAGGACCGCGAGCTGCTCGAGTCGTTCGACATCGACTTCGGTGTCAACGAGGGCGACGAGGACATGCTGGCCCCGCGCCCGCCGGTCGTCACCGTCATGGGTCACGTCGACCACGGTAAGACCCGCCTGCTGGACGCGATCCGCAAGTCCAACGTGGTGGCCGGCGAGGCCGGTGGCATCACCCAGCACATCGGTGCCTACCAGGTCGCCACCGTGGTGAACGGCGAAGAGCGTCCGATCACCTTCCTCGACACCCCGGGTCACGAGGCGTTCTCCGCCATGCGTGCCCGTGGTGCCAAGTCCACCGACATCGCGATCCTGGTGGTCGCGGCCAACGACGGTGTCATGCCGCAGACGGTCGAGGCGCTTAACCACGCCAAGGCCGCCGGTGTGCCGATCGTGGTCGCGGTCAACAAGATCGACGTCGAGGGCGCCGACCCGACCAAGGTCCGCGGTCAGCTGACCGAGTTCGGTCTGGTGGCCGAGGAGTACGGCGGCGACACCATGTTCGTCGACATCTCCGCGCGCCAGGGTCTGAACATCGACTCGCTGCTGGAGGCCGTGGTCCTGACCGCGGACGCCTCGCTCGACCTGCGGGCCAACCCGGAGCAGGACGCGCAGGGTATTGCGATCGAAGCCCACCTCGACAAGGGCCGCGGCGCCATGGCGACCGTGCTCGTGCAGCGCGGTACCCTCCGCGTCGGTGACTCGATCGTGGTCGGCGACGCCTACGGCCGCGTCCGCGCGATGCTGGACGAGAACGGCAACAGCCTCGCCGAGGCGGGCCCGTCCCGTCCGGTGCTGCTGCTCGGTCTGACCTCGGTGCCCCGCGCCGGCGACAGCTTCATCGTCGTCGACGAGGACCGCACCGCCCGTCAGATCGCCGAGAAGCGCTCGGCCCGTGACCGCAACGCCGCGTTCGCGCAGCGTCGGGTCCGGATCTCGCTCGAGGACCTGGACAAGGCCATCGCAGCGGGCTCGATCGAGCAGCTCAACCTCATCATCAAGGGTGACGTCTCCGGTTCCGTCGAAGCCCTCGAGGACGCCCTCGTCAAGCTCGACGTGGGCGAGGAGGTGGAGCTCCGGGTGCTGCACCGCGGCGTCGGTGCGATCACCGAGTCGGACGTCGACCTCGCGATGGGCTCGGACGCCATCATCATCGGCTTCAACGTGCGCGCCGAAGGCCGCGCCCGTACGGCTGCCGAGAAGGAAGGCGTGGATGTCCGGTACTACTCGGTCATCTACCAGGCCATCGAGGAGATCGAGAACGCGCTCAAGGGCCTGCTCAAGCCCGAGTACGAGGAGGTGCGCCTCGGCTCCGCGGAGATCCGCGAGGTGTTCCGTTCCTCCAAGTTCGGCAACATCGCGGGTGTCATCGTCCGCGAGGGTCTGCTGCGCCGCAACGCCAAGGCCCGTCTCATCCGCGACGGCAAGCTCATCACCGAGAACCTCACCATCGAGGGTCTGCGTCGTTTCAAGGACGACGCGACCGAGGTGCGCGAGGGCTTCGAGGCCGGTGTGACCCTGGGGTCGTTCAACGACATCAAGGTCGAGGACATCATCGAGACCTACGAGATGCGCGAGAAGCCGCGGTCCTAGCAGTGGCTGCCGGGGCCGGTCGACGGGATGCAAATCCCGTCGACCGGCCCCGGTCTCGCTGTTAGCCTCGGTGACGCCCGTTCGGGCGATTCCCCGAGGCCTTCAGGTCGGCTTGACCTGTCACACATGTTCGTAGGAACACTCACGTTCGACCTCCTGCTCGGCGACGTCCACTCGCTCAAGGAGAAGCGTTCGATCGTGCGGCCCATCGTGGCCGAACTGGCGCGCAAGTACAGCGTGTGCGCCGCAGAAGTCGGGAACCAGGATCTGCACCGGAGGGCCGAGATCGGCCTGGCGGTGGTGTCCGGCGACGCCGGGTACGTCACCGAGATCCTGGACAGCTGTGAGCGGCTCGTCGTCGGCCGCCCCGAGGTGATGCTGCTCTCCGCCAGGAGGCGCCTTCACAACGACGACGATGACTGAGGGTGTGCGCGGTGGTGCGACGTCAGCACCGTCACACCGACGAGGACCGAGAGCGCCCACAAGGCTGGGCGCGGGCAGGTACTTTGGGGCCAGGGCCGCACCCGGTGCGTCCGTGACCCGGGTACCGCGCTCACTGCACGAGGAGGCAACGTGACCGACACCGCAAGGGCGCGCAAGCTCGCCGACCGCATTCAGGTGGTGGTGGCCGAGACCCTGCAACGCCGGATCAAGGACCCGCGGCTGGGCTACGTGACCATCACCGACACCCGGGTGACCGGTGACCTGCGCGAGGCCACCGTCTTCTACACCGTCTACGGTGACGAGGCCGAGCGCGAGGCCAGCGCGGCCGCACTGGAGAGCGCCAAGGGCGTGCTCCGCTCCGAGGTCGGCAAGCAGACCGGGGTGCGCTTCACCCCGTCGCTGACCTTCATCGCGGACGCACTGCCGGACAACGCGAAGAACATCGACGAGCTGCTCGACAAGGCGCGGGTCTCCGACGCGGCGGTCCGTACCGCCGCCGCCGGTGCCACCTTCGCCGGGGACGCCGACCCCTACCGGGTGCCGGCCGCCGAGCGCGACGACGAGGACGAGTAACCATGACCGCCGAGCCGGTCGACCCCGGCCAGGGGGCATCGTCCACCGACACGGTGGATGGTGCCCTCGCGGTGCTTCCGGGGCCTCGCAGCGAGTCGTCGCCCGCCTCCGGGGCGTCAGCCCTGGCGGCGGAGTGGCAGCGGGTGGTCGAGCTGGTCGGGCAGGCCCGGTCGGTCGACCTGATCTGCCACATCAAGCCGGACGGCGACGCGCTCGGCTCGGCCCTGGCGGCCGGTCTGGCGCTGCGCTCGCTCGGGCGCGAGGTCCGGGTCTCGTTCGGCGACGACCCGCAGGTGATCCCGGAGTCGCTGAGCTTCCTGCCCGGTCAGGAGCTGATCGTGCCGGCCGCCGCGGTGCCGGAGGTGCCGGAGCTGGTGCTCTGCTTCGACGTGGCGGCCGAGAGCCGGCTCGGGCTGCTGCACGCCAAGGCGTTCGCGGCCCCCGCGCTGGTGGTGATCGACCACCACGCCTCCAACCCCGGCTTCGGCACCCACCGTCTGATCGACCCGTCCGCCCCGGCCACCGCCGTGCTGGTGGACGAGCTGCTCCGGCGGCTCGGCGTGCCGCTCGACCAGGACCTGGCGGCCTGCCTCTACACCGGCGTGGCCACCGACACCGGGTCGTTCAAGTACGCGGCCACCACCCCCGCCACCCATGAGCTGGCCGGGCGGCTGCTGGCCACTGGTATCCGGCACGACCTGATCTCCCGCCAGCTCTGGGACACCTCCTCCTTCGGCTTCCTCAAGGTGCTGGCCGGTGCGCTGGACCGGGCCGTCTACGAGCCCCAGGCGGCCGGCGGGCGCGGCCTGGTGTGGAGCTGGGTGCCGTACCAGGACCTGGCGCTGTTCGGCGTCACGGTCGAAGAGATCGAGGGCCTGATCGACGTGCTGCGCCGCCCGGCCGAGGCCGAGGTGGCGCTGGTGCTCAAGCAGGACCCGGACGGCACCCTGCGCGGCTCCTGCCGGGCCAAGGGCGCCGTCGACGTGGCCGCCGTCTGTGCCGAGCTCGGCGGCGGCGGGCACCGGTTCGCGGCGGGCTTCTCCGCGCGCGAGGACGTGGACGCGACGATCGCCCGGTTCCGGGCCGCGCTGCCGACGTCCTGACTTTCTCCGTACAGAAAAAGAGCTGATGAAGCGTAAGGGAACCGGCCCCGACGGCCTGGTCATTGTCGACAAGCCGGAGGGCCTGACCTCGCACGGGGTGGTGGCCAAGCTGCGCTGGCTGGCCGGGACGCGGAAGGTCGGGCACGCGGGCACGCTGGACCCGATGGCGACCGGCGTGCTGGTGATCGGGGTCGAGCGGGCCACCCGGCTGCTCGGGCACCTGATGCTCACCGCCAAGACCTACGAGGCCACCATCCGGCTCGGGCAGGACACCGTGACCGACGACCGCGAGGGTGACGTCACCTCCTCGGCGGACGCCTCGGGCATCGAGCGGGCCGCCATCGACGCCGGGATCGCCGGGCTGACCGGCGAGATCATGCAGGTGCCGTCGAAGGTCAGTGCGATCAAGATCGACGGGAAGCGGTCGTACGCCCGGGTCCGGGAGGGCGAGGAGTTCGAGCTCGCGGCCCGGCCGACCACGATCCACTCCTTCGTGGTGCACGAGCAGCGGTCGGCGGTGGCCGAGGACGGCACCCCGGTGATCGACCTGGACGTCACGGTGGAGTGCTCCTCCGGGACGTACATCCGGGCGCTGGCCCGGGACCTGGGCGCCGGGCTCGGTGTCGGCGGCCACCTGACCGCGCTCCGGCGGACCAGGGTCGGGCCGTACGGGCTCGAATCGGCGCGGACGCTGGAGCAGTTGGAGGAGAAGCTGGAGGTGCTGCCGATCGCCGAGGCGGCGGCTGCGGCGTTCCCCCGCTGGGACGTGGACGCGGAGCAGGCGCGGCTGCTGGCGCACGGCATGAAGCTGGCGGCGCCCGGGCTGGGCGTGGACGGGCCGATCGCGGTCTTCGACCCGGAGGGGCGCTTCCTGGCCCTGATCGAGGAGAAGGCGGGGCACGCCAAGCCCGTCGCGGTCTTCGTCGGCTGACCTTTGGTCGAAAGGCAGAGTGCCCGGCCAGGTACGTACGTTGAACGCTCCTGAGGTCGGCGTCGCAGTTCCCCGAGCCCCTGTCTTCCGGACCGTGCGCCGGATTCACCCGAAGAGGTGAGTCCGGGTCCGGATGGGGTGGCGTACGCGGCTGTCCGGGCAGGCTCCGGGCGGTGGCGGGCTGCTGAGGGGCGGGCGCGGGATGGCCGAGGGGCTGCTGCGGATCTGTGGGCCGGACGGGTTGGTCCGAGGGCTGGGGTTCGTGGCGGACCGGCAGGGGTCGGTGCTGACGGCCCATCAGGCGGTGGCGGGGGCGGAGCACCTGGTGCTGCACCTGCCGGGCGGGCAGACCAGGGTGCTCGGCACGGACTGCGTGGACGTCCTGCCCGGTGCCGGCCTGGCGGTGCTGCGGACGGAGTCGGTCGGCGGCGTCCCGATCGGCCCGTCGGCGATCGCCGACGGCTTGGGCAGCGGGCTGGTCTCGGTCTCCCAACTGGCGGCCGGAGTCTGGGAGTTGATCCAGCTCCAGGGCGGCGTCCGTGGATTTGCCGAGGACGGGGCGCTGCTGCTGGACCTGCCCCACCTGCGCGGCCCGGTGACCCCGGGTGCGCCCGTGCTGGACGCCGAGACCGGGGCGGTGCTGGGCGTGCTGGCGGCCGGTCCGGACGGGCCGAGGGCGCTGCCGCTGGCCGGGCCGGAGCTGGCGGGGCTGCGGAGCCGGAACGCGGTGGCGGTGCCCGCGTACGGCCGGGCGCTGAACCTCGGGGGCGTACTGGCGCTCTGTTCGGTGCAGCTGGGCTCGGCGAGTGCGGGGCCGGGCCGGATCGCCGATCTGGCCGCCGACCGGGTGGACCGGTCGGACGGGCTGACCGGGGAGGAGCCGCAGGCGACCGTCAGTGTGCTGGTCGGGGCGGCGGGCAGCGGGCGGAGCACCGAGCTGGCGGCCCTCGCGGTCCGCCGCGCGGGCGGGCCGCAGCCGCTGCCCACGGTCTGGCTTCGCGGCGCCGATCTGACCGCGGCGGACGCCACCGTGGCGGCTGCGGTCGAACGCCGGCTGGCGGGAGCGGCAGAGCTGCTGGGGGTGGCGGGCCCGGCCGGGGACGCGCTGCTGCGGCTCTGCGCGGAGGCCGGACGCCCGCTGCTGGTGGTGCTGGACGCGCCGGAGGAGGCACCGTTCGCGGTGCCGGGGGAGTGGCTGGCGGCGTCCGCGCAGTGGCTGGAGCAGGGCGGGGCACGGCTGCTGACGGCCTGTCGGCCGGAGAGCTGGGCCGGGCTGCCGGGCGCGGCGGTGCACGGGCTGGGTCCGCTGCCCGCCGAGGCGGGGGAGCGGGTGGCGCGGCGGTACGGCGCGCCCGGGCCGGGGGAGCACCCGCTGTCGGTGCGGCTGGCCGGGGAGGTGGGCGAGGCGCTGGAGCGCGGCCCGCTGTACGCGGCGTACCTGGAGCTGGGCTGCGGCCGGGCCGCCCGGCGGCTGCTGGCCGGGGCCGGGCCCAGACGGGCCGGGGCGCACCGCCGGGGCACCGCGGCGGCCCCGCTGCGGGCGGAGGACCGGGAGCAGCTCCAGCGGCTCGCCACGGCCGTCGGCGACCGGGTCCGGGAGGCGGCCCACCGGATGCTGGGCACCGGCCACGGCGCCCTCGACCCGGGTGCCTTCGCCGAGCTGTTCCCCGCCGAGGGCGGCTGGGCCGGGGCGGTGCTGGCCGAGCGGCTGTTCGTCCCGGCCGGGCCCGGCTACCGGTTCGCCCACGAGGACCTCGCCGACTGGCTGCAGGGCGGCCAGCTGGACCTGGACGCCGCGCTGCGGCTGCTGCTGGAGGGGGCGGAGGCGGCCCCGGCGGAGGGGGCCGCGCTGCCCGCCGGGGGCGTGCCCCGGCACCGGGTCGGGGTGGTGCTGTGGGCGCTGCGCGGGGTCGGGGAGCGGCACGGGGCGGCCGGGGTGGACCCGTGGCTGTGGCGGCTGTGGCGCGGGGTGGAGACGGCAGCCGGGCCCGAGGAGGACTGGTGGGCCAGGCGGCTGCTGCTGGACGGCCTGGCGGCCAGCCCGGAACCGGCGCTGCACCGCCCACTGTTGGAGCGGATCGCGGAGCGCGGCGGAGGTGGGCTGGGGGCCGAGTTCTGGGTCGGCCTGCCGCTTCCGCCGGCCGACCGGCTGGAGCTGCTGCGGCTGCTGGTGACGGCCGGTCAGGAAGTCGGGGCGGCGGTGGCCGAGTTGCTGACGGACGATCCGCGCACGGTGCTGCCGCTGCTCTGCCGGTGGTTCGGCGAGACCCGGGCCGGTGCCGTCACCGACCTCGCGCACGACCTGCTGTGGGCGCACCGCGGTCTCGCGGTCGACGACCTGACGGAGTCACTGGCGATCGCGGCCCATCCGAGAGCGGACGCGCTGCTGGCCGAGCTGGCCGTGGCGGAGCCCTCCGCGCTCTGCCGGGCGGTGGACCGGTGGAGCCACCACCCGGGCCCGGAGTGGCACGTGGCGGCGGCCGTGCATGCGCTGCGGGCGGCCCCGTACGCCACCGGGACGGGCGCCGACCTGCTGCGGTACGCGGCCAGGACCCTGCTCGCCCGGGAGCAGGAGCCGGCCCTGCACGGCGCGGCGCTGGCGCTGCTGGTCTCCGACCCGGCGACCAGGTCGGAACACCTGGGGGCGGCGTTGGCCGCCTATGCCGGGGACGATCCCTTCCTCACCGCCGAGGCGCTGGCCCCGGCGCTGGCCACCGATCCGGAGCCGGTGCTGGCCGCCTTCCGGAGCCGTCTGACCGCGCCGGGCGGGGCGGTCGCGGCGGCGCTCCGGGTGCTGGCCGGTGCTCCGGCGCTGCTCGGGCCGGGTCTGGAGCTGGCGGCCGAGCTGCTGCACCGGCAACCGGAGCGGTCCGGCCAGGTGGCCGAGTACCTGGCGGCGTTGCTGGACGGCGGGGCGGAGCCCGGAGTGGTGCTGGCCGAGGCGGCCGCCCGGCCGTCGGCCCTGCGCCGGCTGCTGGCGGTGCTGCTGACCGATCCGGCCCGGCCGCCCCGGCTGCTGGAGACGCTGCTCGCGGTGGAGCGGGACCCGGTGGTGCTGGTGCCGGTGGTGGAGCTGTTGGCCGACCGCTGTCGGGATCAACAGGCCTCGGAGACACGGAAGTTGATCCGGTTGATCGCCGAGGCGGGGCGGTCCGAGGTGGATGCCGCGCTGGTCCGCGGGGCCGGTCGTTCGGCCGGTTTCGCCCGGCTGTTGGCGGAGTGGCCGAGCACCGAGCCGGGACCGCACGGGGGCCCGCTGCTGGCCCGGATGCGGCTGCTGGTGGCGGGCGGCCGCGATCCGCAGTACGCGGCCGCGGAGGCCGAGCGGGGCGCGGTGGTCCGTCCGGCGGGCCGGGTTGGGTGACGCTGGTGCCGACACAGCTTCGGGCGCATGGCACGCTATAGGGGTTCGGTAGGAAGCGAGAGCGTGCGGGGAACGCACGCCGGTTCGGAACGAGGAGCGGTCAGGGTGCAGCGCTGGCTTGGCCTGGAGGAGATCCCCGGGGACTGGGGGCGCAGCGTCGTCACCATCGGATCGTTCGACGGTGTGCACCGCGGCCACCAACTGATCATCAGTCGGGCGGTGAAGCGCGCCCGTGAGCTGGAGGCCAAGGCCGTCGTGGTCACCTTCGACCCGCACCCGAGCGAGGTGGTCCGCCCGGGCAGCCACCCGCCGCTGCTGGCACCGCAGCCGCGCCGGGCCGAGCTGATCGAGGCGCTCGGGGTGGACGCGGTGCTGGTGCTGCCGTTCACGATGGAGTTCTCGAAGGAGTCGCCGGAGTTCTTCGTCCAGCAGGTGCTGGTGGAGGCGCTGCGCGCCCGGCTGGTGATCGAGGGCCCGAACTTCCGCTTCGGCCACCGGGCCGCCGGGAACGTCGAGTTGCTCGCGGAGCTGGGCCGGTCGGCCGACTTCGAGGTGGAGGTGCTCGACCTCCAGGTGCGCGGACAGGCCGGTGACGGGGAGCCGTTCTCGTCCACGCTGATCCGCCGGCTGGTCGCCGAGGGTGATCTGACCGGGGCCGCCGAGGTGCTCGGCCGGCCGCACCGGGTCGAGGGCATCGTGGTCCAGGGTGCCCAGCGCGGACGGGAGTTGGGCTTCCCGACCGCCAACGTGGACACCGTTCCGCACAGCGCGATCCCGGCCGACGGGGTGTACGCGGGCTGGCTGACGGCGGCCGGTGAGCGGATGCCCGCGGCGATCTCGGTCGGCACCAACCCGACCTTCGACGGCACCGAGCGGACGGTCGAGGCGTACGCCATCGACCGGGTCGGCCTCGACCTGTACGGCCTGCACGTGGCGGTCGACTTCCTGGCGTACCTGCGCGGGATGGAGAAGTTCGACTCGATCGACGCGCTGCTGGACCGGATGGCCGACGACGTGAAGCGGGCCAGGGAGCTGACCGACGGGTCGTCACCCGCCTGACCGGGCCGGAATGCGGAAGGGGCGCGGAGAACCGCGCCCCTTCCGTGTTCCTACTGCTGCTGTTGCGGCGGCGGGTAGCCGTACCCCGGCGGGGGCGGCGGCTGCTGGCCCTCGGGCTGCTGCGGCGGCGGGGGGTAGCCGTAGCCGGGCGGCTGCTGCTGTTGCTGCTGACCCTGCTGGGACCACTCCTGCGGGAGCGGCTGGGCGCCGGGCGGGGGCGGCGGCTGCTGGCCGTAGCCGGGCTGCGGTGCCCACGGTGCGCCGGGCGCGGGCTGGCCCGGGTAACCGCCCTGCTGGGGGTAGCCGGGCTGCTGGGGCGGGTAGCCGCCCTGCTGCGGGTACCCGGGGTAGCCCTGCTGCGGCGGCTGGCCGGGGTAACCGCCCTGCTGGGGCTGGCCCCAGCCGCCGGCCGCGTGCTGGGCGCGCACGATGTCCTCGCCGACCAGGGTGGCGAGTTCGAAGTAGGCGTCCCTGACCTTGGGCCGCATCATCGCCAGGTTGACCTCGGCGCCGGCCGCCAGGCTCTCGTCGAACGGGACCACCACGACGCCGCGGCAGCGGGTCTGGAAGTGCGCGACGATGTCCTCGACCCTGATCATCTTGCTGGTCTCGCGGACCCCGGAGACCACCGTGATGGAGCGCTGCACCAGGTCGGCGTAGCCGTGCGCGGAGAGCCAGTCCAGCGTGGTGGAGGCCGAACTGGCGCCGTCCACGCTGGGGGTGGAGACCACGATCAGCTGGTCGGCCAGGTCGAGCACCCCGCGCATCGCGCTGTAGAGCAGACCGGTGCCGGAGTCGGTCAGGATGATCGGGTAGTGCTGCCCGAGCACCTGGATCACCGAGCGGTAGTCCGAGTCGTTGAAGGTGGTCGAGACGGCCGGGTCGACGTCGTTGGCCAGGATCTCCAGGCCCGAGTGCAGGTCCTGCGAGGTGAACTGACGGACGTCCATGTAGCTGCGCAGGTGCGGGATGGCCGTCACCAGGTCGCGGATGGTCGCGCCGGTCTGGCGCTTCACCCGGCGGCCGAGGGTGCCGGCGTCCGGGTTGGCGTCGATCGCGATCACCTTGTCCTGGCGCTCGGTGGCCAGCGTGGCGCCGAGCGAGGTGGTGGTCGTGGTCTTGCCGACGCCGCCCTTGAGGCTGATCACCGCGATCCGGTAGCAGCTCAGCACCGGGGTGCGGATCACCTCCAGCCGGCGGGCCCGGTCGGCCTCCGCCTGCTTGCCGCCGAACTTGAACCGGGACTCGCGCTGCTGCTTCGGCTGGCCGCGCAGCAGCCGGTCCGAGGACAGCTCGACCGCGGCGGTGTAGCCGAGTGCCGCACCGTGCGCCATCGGCTGCTGGCCGCCCTGCCCCTGGAACGCGACGGGGGCCTGCGGCATGGCCTGCTGCGGGTACGGCTGCGGCTGCGGCTGGTGCTGGGGCGGCATCTGCTGCTGCGGGTACGGCTGCTGGGGTGGCTGCGGCCAGCCGCCCTGGCGCGGGTCGACCGGCGGCGGCGGGGCCTGCTGGGGGTACGGCTGCTGCGGCGGCTGCTGCTGGGGGTACGGCTGGGGCGGCGGGGCCTGCTGCGGGTACGGCTGCGGCTGCGGTGCGGGTGCCGGGGGAGCCTCGGCCACCGGCGGGGCGGGCGCGGGAGCAGGCGCGGGCACCGGAGCGGGAGCGGGCGCGGGCGCCGGGGCGGACTGCAACTCGACCGGTGCGGGGGCGGGTTCGGGCCCGGGGGCGACCGGCGGAAGGACCGCGGTCTCGGTCATCTCGGGCACGGGCGCGGGCACCGGCGCCGGGGGGACCGGCGCGGCCTGGGCGACCGGCGGGACCGGAACCGGTGCAGGCGCAGGCACCGGAGCAGGTGCGGGAGCCGGGGCGGGCGCGGGCGCAGCGGACGCATCGCTCTGGGTGTACCAGGACGGTGGGGAGTAGTCAGGAACGTCCGACCAGTCGTCGTCGTCCTCCGCCGCGTTGTCGCCGACGTAGACGCCGTCCCGATCGCTGCTCACTTGGGCTCCCTCGTGTTCGCCGCCGCTCTTCGCGGTGCCGTAGGCACAAGACTAGGACGTGAATCCCAACCGCTCACAGGCGGTGCCGGAACTCACACCATCGTGGACGAAAGGAGAGGCCCGCACACCGGATCACCCCGAGTGCGGACCTCTTGGGGTCGTACAGGTCAGTCCATCCGGCGCGGGCCGCCGAGCACCTGGCCCTCGGCCTCGCCCGGGTTGGTCATCACGAACTGCCGCCGCATCCGGGTCGCCCACAGGGTGATGTTGTCCCCGAGCGTGGGCAGCGCCGCGACCTCCTGGTCGCCGAGCGAGAGCAGCCGGGCCAGCAGCTCGGCCTCCTGCGGGGAGACCCGCTGGATGCCGACCAGGTCGGCCGCGTTGAGCACCCGGGCCGCGTTCGGACCGAGGTAGGGCAGCAGGGTGAGCGTGGTCTGCCAGGGCGAGGCGGAGAGCCGGCTGCGCGGCGGCCGGGCGCCGAGGTCGCGGACCACCAGGACCGGCGAGGCGACCGAGGCGCCCTGGGCGCCGAGTCGGCCGGCCTGGTGGATCGTCACGCACGGCTGACCGCCGCCGGCCGCCTGGGCCATCGGCGCCCAGGCCTGCGGACGGCCGGTCTCGACCGCGATCCGGGCGCCGGTGGCGGCCGCCCTGAGCGCGATCAGCTGGGCCGTCCAGAGGCCGCCGACCAGCGCCAGCTCGTACGAGGTGGGCCGGAACAGGCCGAGCACGGCGGGCTGCTGCTGCGGGTCGACGCCGATCACCACGCCGTCGTCGCCGACCGGGAAGGCCAGCGCGCCGAGGTCCTCGGGGGAGAGCACGTGGCGCTCCCGGCGCGGGCCGCGCAGGCCGAAGCCGGGGAACAGCCTGGAGGTGCGGTGGTCGGACTCGACCGGCGCCTGGTTGGGGTAGGTCTGATAGGCCATCAGGAAGTCCCTCCCAGGGGCAGCGTGGCGAGCAGGCCGGGCGCCTGCTCCAGGTCGAGCCGGGTCAGGCCGATGCCGGCGCTCTGCCCGCGCGACTCCACCAGGCGCCCGACCTGGGCGACCTCGCTCTCGCTCCGGCCGGTGATCCGGACGTGTCCGCTGATCGCCACCGACGTACCGGTGCCGCGGCTCGCGGTCAGGCTGAAGGTGCTGGCCAGCGCGGGCGTGCTGGTGACCAGGTTGACCAGGTCGGGTGCGGCGATCCGGCCCGGGGCGCCGCCGGGGCGGCTGAGCTGGGGCCACTTGGCGATCCAGTAGGTGGCGTGCCAGCGGTCGTCGATCCGCCAGAACTTCCGGCTCTCCTGGGTCCGGCGGCCGTTGCCGCCGCCCCCGCCGGTGCCCTGACGACCCGCCACCGCCATCGGGTTGGCGCAGATCGAGATGGCCAGCGCCGCGATCAGCTCGCGCTCGTCCAGCACGGTCGCGGTGAACCCGGCGCTGTTCAGGCGACCGGCCAGCTGGTCGGTGACGCGCTGGAGCGCCTTGCGGGCGCCCTCCTCGCCGCCGCCGCGGGCCTCGACCGCGCTGCTGGTCAGCTCGGGGCTGAGCTTGAGCGCGACCCAGGTGAGCCGCAGACCGGGAGTGGCCAGGCCGTCCGGGAGCTGGTGGTAGGCACGGGCGGCCAGCGACTGGTCCGGCAGGTGCGGGGCCGGCGCGGGCTGGGTGTGCTGCACCAACTGGACCGATTCCAGGGCGATGTCGTCCACCTGGAGGGCCGAGCAGATCACGTCCAGCGGCAGCGGCAGCGCGGTGCGGTTCGGACGCAGCGGCTGGTCCTTGGCCTGCACCAGCAGGATCGAGGTGAGGAAGGTGCCGTCACCGACCATGCCGGTCTCCCGGCGGACCGGGCGGCCGCCGCCGAGGTCGGCCTCGGTGGCGTGGGTGTACGTGCGCAGCGCGGGCTCGAGTTCGAGCGCGGGCGCCAGCGCCGGGTCGGTCCCGGGCGGCGGCACGTTCAACTGGGCCTGCCGGCGGCGGGCGTTCAGCGCCGAGCGGACCTGGAGGCCCTCGGACAGGGTCCGGCCGTTCAGCGGCAGCAGGGCCAGCACCACCAGCAGCACGGCCGGTACGGCGAACGCCCCGGCCATCGCCTTGTTGATCGTCCAGCCGACCGCCACCAGCGCCGCCGCGACCTCCAGCAGCACGATCTGCTGGAGCCGGAGGCGGGTGCCGAGCAGGCCGGGCCGTGGGTGCACCTTGACCGGCACCGGTGCGGTCGGGCGGGCCGGCCCGGGCTGCGCCCGGCGACTCCCCCTGCCATGCGATGTGCTGCGTCGCCCTGGAGCGGTCTGGCTTGGCATCCCCCGAGTGGCCCTCTCTGATCAGATATCACGGCCCGGTTGACCGGTCGGCAAACCGTACCCGTACCGTACTCACCGTCTGCTGCCGCATCGTAGAGGGTGGACTGCGACTTGCACCCGGCGGGTGGCAGACTCACGCACGGCCTTCACGCCCGGACTCGCGTACGAGCCGGTCGGGCTGACGTACACACAGTTGTCGAACAGGGGAGACGACGAGCATGGCATCACGCCGCGACGAGCTGAACGCATACACCTCGGCGCGCAAGCGCACGGTGGGTGCCTTCCTGCTGCCCTCCGGCGGTGGCAACGACGAGGACGCACCCCGCCCGGTACGGGCGGTGCTGCCGAGTGTCGTGATCGCCGTGGTGATCGTGGCGGGCTTCGCCATGTGGGGTGTCATCAAGCCCAGTGCGCCCAAGGGTTGGGACAGTGGCGACAGCATCATCCAGGGCAAGGAGTCGACCACCCGGTACGTGATCCTGCCGGGCGAGAAGGGCAAGGTCCTGCACCAGGTCCTCAACATGTCCTCGGCCCGGCTGGTGGTGAAGGCCGGCGCCAAGGTGGTCATCGTGGCCGACAAGGTGCTGGACGCCTACCCCAACCACGGTGCCACCATCGGCATCCCGTACGCCCCGGACAAGCTGCCCAGGCCCGATGTCGCGGCCGCCGAGAAGAAGTGGTCGGTCTGCAACAACCCGGACAAGGACGGCACCAAGCCGCCGAGCCAGGTGGTCTTCGTGGCGGCGGGCGCCGACGCGGACAAGCTGGCCAAGCCGGGTCTGATGCTCCAGCCCGGTGAGTCGATGTACGTGCAGGCCCCGCCGGAGAAGGACAAGACCCCGAGCCGCTACCTGGTCGACAACACCGGCAAGCTGCACGCGATTGGCAGCCCGTCCTCCCCCGACGACGAGAAGGACGTGATCGCGGCGGCGCTGTTCGGCAGCGACGCGGTGAAGACCCCGCAGCTGGTCACCAAGGAGTGGCTCAGCACCCTGGAGACGGGCCGGTCGATCGAGTTCGACCGGGTGCCCAACTTCGACCAGAACAAGAAGGTCGACTCCAGGCTGAAGATCTCCCAGCCGGCCGAGAAGCGGGTCGGCCGACTGCTGTTCTTCGACAAGAGCTACTTCGTGGTGGGCCTGGACCAGCTCTACGCGATCTCGCCGTTCCAGGCCGCGCTGGCGCTGCGCGACCCCAAGCTCAGCAAGCTGTACGACAACGGCACCCAGAAGTTCGCGGAGATGTCCGCCAGCGACTACGCCGCGTTGAAGAACTCGATCAACGAGAAGGACATGAAGGACCCCGAGGGCATTCCGGACGAGAAGCCGGCCGAGCGCGCGGTCAACTTCAAGGACCGCAAGGTGCTCTGCAGCACTTTCGAAGGAATGGAAGGCACCAAGGTCAAGCGCTCGGTCTGGGCCGACACCGCCTACCCGGCGACGGTCACCGCGGGCTCGGCCAGCGCCCGGGTCTCGCCCGGCCAGGGCCTGCTGTTCCGGGCCATGGACGCGGCGAGCGCCACCGACAGCTCCGGCTCCAACTTCCTGATCACCGAGACCGGTCTGCGCTACCCGGTGCCGAGCAACAGCGACGGCGGCAAGGCGGGTGCCGGCGCGGGTGCGGGGGCCAGTGCGACGCCTTCGCCGGAGCCGCAGCCGGCCGAGCAGGCGGGCCAACCGCAGGTGAACGAGAACGCCGCCCGCCTCGGCTACGACAAGGTCGCCCCCCGGCCGGTTCCGCTCCAGTGGGCCATGCTGGTGCCGGCCGGACCGGTGCTGACCACCGATTCCGCACGCCAGGCGCAGATCGCCTGACGCTGCCTCAGTTCGGCGACCGCGCCCCGGTGTCATGGCTTGGTAACTACCTGGCTCCCGGTGTTGGGGGACTTGCGGTCGGCGGCTACAGTGCTTTGCAGCACCACACCGTGGTGTTCGACGGACCGTCCGTGCCAGGACAGTCGGTCGAGTTGTCTGTCTCATGGGGGACGGTGGATCATGGCTGGTCAGTTCACGACGACCGCTGAGGAAATGATTGCTTTCGCGAACCGTATCGGTGACGTGAACGCATCTGTCCAGGGCGAGATCCAGAGGCTCAACACCCTCGTCGACGAGATCAAGCAGGGCTGGCAGGGCCAGGCTGCCGCTGCGTACCAGCAGCTGCAGACCCGGTTCAACGAGGACGCCACCAAGCTGAACCAGGTCCTCGACGAGATCAAGCAGGCCATCGAGGCCACGACGAAGCAGTACGCCCAGACCGAAGAAGAGCAGCGGGCGGCGTTCTGAGCCTCTGGCTCGTCAGGCAGTAAGCACGGTCCGGCCTAGGACCGATTCGACTCCATCGGAAAAGGGGACACCATGGGCGACTCGATTCTCGTTAATTTTTCCACCATCCAGAACGCAAGCTCTGAGGTGAAGCAGGGTGCCCAGCGCATCCAGAGCCAGCTGGACGACCTGAAGGCCGGCGTGGCCCGGATCGCCAACAGCTGGCAGGGCTCGGCCCGTGAGGGCTACCAGGCCCGCCAGGCGCAGTGGGACGCCAGCGCGTCCGACCTGCAGCAGGCGCTCACCCAGATCTCGCAGTCGCTGGACAACGCGGCGCAGAGCTACCAGGCCACCGAGCAGAAGAACGCTGGCGTCTGGAGCTGATCCGACCGCCGTCCCGCACGGCGAAGGATGGTAGGAACTGATGGGGCGGGCGTCCGAACGGGCGCCCGCCCCAGGCGCGTACCACCGGGCGGTCGGTCGACCGACCGCCCGGGCAAGGCCGTTCCACGGGGGCACGGCACAGGGTGGGAGCATGAGGGGAAGTCAGGTGTCGTTCGGTACGTACCGCAGGGTCGCCGCCGTTTCCGTGGTCCTGGGGGTGGTCGGCACACTGGCGGCCGGGCCCGCGCAGGCCGACTCGGGCTCGGGCGGATCCGCGCGCTGGTCGCCGCTCGGTATCGCGGCGTCGGCGGAGTGCACCTTCCCGTCCAAGGTCGTGGAGAGCAAGCCCTGGTCGCTCCAGCGCGTGATGCTCGACCAGCTCTGGCAGGACGGCAAGTGGCTCGGCACCGGCATGAAGGTGGCGGTGATCGACACCGGGGTGGACGACGCCAACCCGCAGCTGTCCGGCAAGGTCACGGACGCCGGCAGCTCGCTGCGGGACAAGAGCAACAACAACGCGGTGATCCCGGGCACCGGCAAGACCGATGACGTCGGCCACGGCACCAAGGTGGCCGGGATCATCGCCGCCCGGCGGGTCAAGGAGACCGGCTTCAGCGGTCTCGCCCCGGAGGCGAGCATCCTGGCGTACCGCCAGAACGACGCCAAGGGCAACGGCGACGTGGGCACCCTGACCGACGCGATCAAGGCGGCGACCGCCGCGGACGTCGACGTCATCAACATCTCGCAGGACGTCCGGGCCACCGACGAGTTGGGCAACTTCAAGGACAAGGACAAGCTGCACGACGCGATCATCGAGGCCGACCGGAGGGGCATCGTGATCGTCGCCTCGGCCGGCAACGACGGCCGGGAGGGTGACACCTGGCCCGCCGCCTTCGACGAGGTGCTCGCGGTCGGCGCCTCGGACCGCAACAACGAGCGGGCCTCGTTCTCCCAGTACGGCGACTTCGTGGACATCGCGGCGCCCGGCGTCGACATGCTCTCCACGGTGCCCGGCGGCGGCCACTGCGTGGACAACGGCACCAGCTTCTCCACGCCGTACGTGGCCGGAGTGGCGACGCTGCTCAAGCAGAAGTACCCGGGCTGGACGGCGAAGCAGATCCGGGTCCGGCTGCTGCAGACCGCGCAGCGGGTCGAGCGCAAGAACAACCGCTTCGTCGGCTGGGGTGTGGTCGACCCGGTGAAGGCCCTGAGCAGCGACGCGCCGCCGGCCGAGGAGCCGAAGGAGGACGAGGCCAAGGTCCTCGCCACCACCCGGCTGCAGGCCCAGCCGCTCGGCCTGGCCGAGACCCAGGCGGACCGTGACGCCCGGACCGCCACCTATGCGCTCGGCGTGGGCGGTCTGCTGGTCGGCGGACTGGCCGGCGGCTCGATCGTCATGCGCGACCGCAGCAGGCGCCGCCAGGACTAGCAGTCCGTCGCACGACACCCGTTGAGGCCCGCGCAGCCCCGCTGCGCGGGCCTCCGGCATTCGCGGGGCGGGGGCCACGCAAAGGGCCGTGGCCCCTCCCGGAGGAGGGGCCACGGCCCTTGCTGCGTGCGGCCCGTTACGGCGCCGGGAGCCAGCCCGTCTGGACGGTCTGGCCGGCCGCCTGACGGCGGGTCACCAGCTGACCGCGGCCCGCGGGCAGCGGCTGCGGCTTGACCGTGCCGAGCAGGGCGCCCTCGCCCTTGTCGCCGGACATGATCAGGCCCTGGCCGCCGAGGTCCTTCATCCGCTGCATGATCGGCTCGAACAGCGAGCGTCCCGCACCACCGGAGTTGCGCGCGATGATGATGCGCAGACCGATGTCGCGGGCGAACGGCAGGAACTCGGCCAGCGGCGCGAGCGGGTTGCCCGAGGAGGTGGCGACCAGCTCGTAGTCGTCCACGATCACGAACATGTCCTTGCCGGTGTACCAGCTGCGGCTGCGCAGCTGCTCCGGCGTGACGTCCGGACCGGGCAGGCGGCGCCCGCAGGCGCCGCGCAGCATCTCCACGACCGCCGTCATGGCGGGCGCGGCGGCCGCGTACTCGACCAGGTACTCCGGCGGGACGACGCCGAGCAGGGCGCGGCGGAAGTCGCCGACCACGATGCCGGCCTGGTCCGGGGTGTACCGCTCGGTGATCTGCTTGATCAGCATCCGCAGCACCGAGGACTTGCCGGACTCGCTCTCACCGAACACCACGAACAGCGGGTCGGTCTCGAAGTTGAGGAACACCGGCGCGAGTTCGACCTCGTCGACGGCGAACGCGACGCCCAGCTCGGGCCGCTCGAAGCCCTTGGGCAGCGAGTTGCCGTCGAGCACCTGGGGCAGCATCCGGACCTGCGGCGCGCGCGGTCCGGTCCAGGCCGCGGAGACCTGCCCGACCAGGTCGGCGACACCGTCGACCATGTCCTCGATCTCCGAGACGCCGTCGAGCCGGGGCAGACCGGAGAGGAAGTGCAGCTTGTCCGCGGTCAGACCGCGGCCCGGCTGCCCGGCCGGGACGTTCTGCGCGACCTTGCGGTCGATCTCGGACTCCATCGAGTCACCGAGTCGCAGCTCGGTGCGGTTCTGCAGCAGGTCCTTCAGCGCCGGGCGGACCTCGGCGTAGCGGGCGGCGGTCAGGATGACGTGCACGCCGTAGCCGAGACCGCGCTGGGCGATGTCGGCGATGACCGGTTCGAGGGACTCGAACTCCTGCTTGAAGGTGAGCCAGCCGTCGATGATCAGGAAGACGTCGCCGAACTGCTCGTCCGGGAGCTGGCCGTTGGCCCGCTTGGTCCGGAACGTGGCGATGGTGTCGATCCCGGTCGCCCGGAACAGCTCCTCACGGCGGTTGAGCACGCCGTGCACCTCGCTGATGGTCCGTCGGACCTTCTCCACGTCCAGTCGTCCGGCCACCCCGCCGACGTGCGGCAGGCCCTGCAGGCCCTGGAAACCGCCACCGCCGAAGTCGAGCAGGTAGAACTGCGTCTCGATCGGGGTGTGGGTGACCGAGAAGCCCGCGACCATGGTGCGGATCATCGTGGACTTGCCGGAGCGCGGACCACCGACGATCAGACCGTGACCGGCCGCGCCGGAGTAGTCCTGGTAGAGCACGTCGCGGCGCTGGTCGCGCGGCTTGTCGACGATGCCGACCGGCACCACCAGCCGGCCGAGCGCGCCGAACTCCGGTGAGGTGAGGCCGCGTTCGGGCGTCACCTGGAGCGGCGGCACCAGCTGGTCGACGGTCGGAGCCGCCTCCAGTGGGGGCAGCCAGACCTGGTGGGCCGGCGGGCCCTGGCCGAGCATCCGCTGCACGAAGACGTCCAGCATGGTGTCCAGCAGGGAGTCGTCGATCTCCTCGACCTCCTCGAACACCTCCTCCACCACCGGCTCGATCACCGCGACCTCGGCCGCGGTGAACAGCACCGGCAGGGCGGTCGCCGCGCGGCCACCGGTGACCCGGACCGCGCCCGGCGGACGGTAGGCACCGGAGACGTACGCCGCCCGGAACCGCTCCATCACGTCGGAGCCGAACTTGAGGTAGCCGACACCGGGGACGGGCGGCAGGTGGTACGCGTCCGGGACGCCGATCGCGGCCCGCGACTCGGCGGCCGAGAAGGTGCGCAGGCCGAGCCGGTAGGACAGGAAGGTGTCCAGACCGCGCAGCTTGCCCTCCTCCAGTCGCTGGGAGGCGAGCAGCATGTGCATACCCAGCGAACGGCCGATCCGGCCGATCTGGATGAACAGGTCGATGAAGTCCGGCTTGGCGCTGAGGAGTTCGGAGAACTCATCGATGATCATGACCAGCGAGGGCAGCGGGTCGAGCGCGGCACCGGCGGCGCGGGCCCGCTCGTACTCGTTGATGTTCGCGTAGTTGCCCGCCGTGCGCAGCAGCTCCTGCCGGCGGTTCATCTCGCCCTCGATCGAGTCGCGCATGCGGTCGACCAGGGTGAGCTCACCCTCGAGGTTGGTGATGACGGCGGCGGTGTGCGGCATCTCCGACATACCGGCGAAGGTGGCACCACCCTTGAAGTCCGCGAGGACGAAGTTGAGCACCTCGGAGGAGTGCGTCACAGCCAGCGCCAGCACCAGGGTGCGGAGCACCTCGGACTTGCCGGAACCGGTCGCGCCGACGCACATGCCGTGCGGGCCCATGCCCTCCAGCGAGGCTTCCTTGATGTCCAGCCAGACGTACTCGCCGTTGGTGCCCACCCCGAGCGGCACCCGGAGCTTCTCCCGCATCGGGCGCGGACGCCAGTGCCGGGCCGGGTCGAAGGCACCCGGGTCGCCGGTGTCCATCATCTCGGTGAAGTCCATCGAGACCAGCGAGGGGTCGCCGTCGTCGCCGCCGGCCGACACCCGGAACGGGGCCAGCTGGCGGGCCAGCGCCTCGGACTGCCAGGAGGACAGCGAGTCCGGCTTGCCGGAGTAGGAGGCACCGGAGGCGGACTCCAGCAGCAGCTCCTCCTTGCTCAGCGTGATCACCAGGTGCCCGCTGGGCTCGTCCAGGTCACCCGGGACGACCTCGATGATGGTGACGCCCTCGACGCCCTCGGCACCGGCCAGCACCGAGTCGTGCGGCACCGCGGCGCCGTCCATCACGATCACCAGGTGCGGCTGGTCCGGCGAGGCCACGGCGTCCCGGGCGAAGCCCTTGCGCCCGGCCAGCTCGTCCGCGAGCAGCACCTCCAGCTCACCGAGACCGGCGGCGATCAGCCGGCGCGAGCCGGCCCCGTCGCTCTCCTTGCGGTGCTGGGTGTGCGGCAGCCACTTGGCCCACTCCCACTCGTCGATCGCACCCGGTGCCGCGGCCACGCCGACCACCAGGTCGTCGGGGGAGTGCAGGGTGGTCAACTGGGCCAGCATCGCCCGGACGTTGCCGTAGACGGTGTCCGGGTCGCCGCAGACCGTGATGTGGTAGAAGGCGCGCAGCGAGATCGCCAACGGCAGGTCGTGCAGGGTGCCGTGGGCGGTCAGGAAGTCCTTCATGGCGGCCGCCGAGAGCGGCTCCAGCTCGTCCAGCGGCGCTGTCTCCGGCGCCTTCAGCGGGGTGTTCAGCTGCTGTGGACCGCGTCCCAGCCTGATCTGCGCGAAGTCCGGGTCGGTCGGCCGCCGCTCCCAGAGCCGGCGGCCCTCGGTGACGATCGACCAGAGCTGGTCCGGCTCCGGGTGCAGGAAGAGCTGCGCACCGCGCTGCCGGTCCGCCGTGCGGCGGACCTGACGGCGCATCTGCTGCAGGTACTTGAGGTAGTCGCGGCGCTCGTCCGCGGTCCCCGCGCTGCCGCCCTTGCGGGCCTTGATGATCTGGGCCACCGCCATGCCGGCGGTGGAGGCGACCATCAGGACACCCATCATCTTCATCGGGCCCTGGGCACCGGGAGAGAAGAAGAAGGCCGCCGAACCACCCATGCCGAGCAGCGGCAGCATGGACATCATCCAGTCCTCGCCACCAGCCCTCGGCAGCTCGGGCGGAGGCACCAGCTCCACCGGCTCGTCCGGCACCGGGGGCGGATACGCCCGGGCCGGACGCTTGACCGTAATCACACTCACTGGCATCAACCCTCACGCAACTGGGATACGTACGGGATGAGGGCGCCCCGTGTGATGACGCCGCCCCCGCTCCGCCGATCGCAGGCACTCACGGGTCGCGCGTCTCGCCCCCGTACGCCTCGCGCAGGGGCCGATCCTACTGGTCACCCCTGTTCGGTTCGAGCACGGGGGCGTACGCATCCCGACCGTTACCGTTCGAGTGGACGGAAGATCGGTAAGAAGGGGTCAAACCGGTCAAGCGCGGGCGGGGTGATGGCCGTTGACGCCATATCACCTTCACCGCACGCACACGGAGCGCGATCAGGTGCAGGTCACGGCTTGACGGCCCGTCCGGGACCCGGTAGCGCTCCGTACCCCATCTGGCGGTAGGGTGTCGCCGCGCCAACTCTTGGCCGGACCGCCCTCATTGAAGACGACGGGCAGCGTTCGGGTCCGCCAGGGGCGTCAAGCTGACCAATGGACACAGCAACAGGGGGAAGTGCCGGTGAGCTCAAACGCTACGACCGGATTCTGCCGGGTCACCGTCGTGGCACCGGACAGCCGGATCGACGTCGCACTGCCGGAGGATGTGCCGCTCGCGGACATCTACCCCGAGGTGCTGCGGCTCTCCGGCCAGACCCAGGTGGACGGCGCACCGACCGGCTTCCACCTGGTCCGCCGGGACGGCACCGTGCTGGACAGCGGCCTGCCGCTGGCCGCCCAGCAGATCCGGGACGGCGACCTGCTGAGCCTGCGTCCGTTCGCCGAGTCGCTGCCGCCCGCGGTCTACGACGACGTGGCCGACGCGATCGCCAGCGCGGTCGCCGCCGACCGCCGCTTCTGGGGCCCGGACCTGATGCGCTCGTTCGGCCTGATCGGCGCCGGCGTCCTGCTCGGCCTGCTGGCCTTCGCGCTCTGGTTCGCCGACCTGCGGCACGACATGCACGGCCTGCCCGGCATCCTGTCCGGCGTCATCGCGGTCGTGCTGGTCACCTTCGCCAGCGTCCGGGCCCGGGTGTACGAGGACCACGACGCCGCGCTCGCGCTCGGCCTCGGCGCCCTGCCGCACACCCTGATCGCCGGCTCCGGGATCATGGCGGTGGCCACCGTCGGGGACGGCCCCGGCCGGATCCAGCTGCTGGTCGGCTGCGTCGCCATGCTGGTGGTCTCGGTCCTGCTGGTCGGCATGCTGCCGGAGAAGGACTCGCTCTTCGTGGCCTCCTCCTTCCTGTCCGCGGCCGGCACCCTGGCCTCGTTCGCCGCCGTGCTGCTCCCGGACACCTCGGCCACCGACATCGCCGCGGTCACCGCCGTCGCCGCGATCGCCGCGATCGGGTTCCTGCCCGCCCTCTCGGCCCGCTTCGCCCGCCTGCCGGTCGGCTTCAGCGCCCCCGGCCAGACCCGCAGCCGCGGCAGCAACTTCGCCGAGGAGAGCGACCGCTCGGAGACGGTCCAGTACGAGCGGATCGCCCACCAGGCCCGCCGCGGCCACGAGGTGCTGGTCGGCCTGGTCGGCGGCTGCGCGGCGGTGCTGGTCGGCGCCTGCGCCGTGCTCGGCTTCAGCGACCGGATGTGGGCCGAGCTGCTCGCCCTCGCGGTCGGCGTCACCACCATGCTGCGGGCCCGGCTGTTCCGCTACACCGGCCAGGTCTTCGCGCTCACCATCGCCGGCCTGGCCGGCCTGGCGCTGCTGGTGATCGGCCTCTCGCTGCACACCCCGCAGTTCATCCTGACCGCCACCAGCTCCACCTCGGTGGACCTGCGCACGGTCTGGCTGTCCGCCTCGATCGCGGCCGGCGCGGCCATCCTGACCGGCATCGCGCTGGTCGTCCCCCGGGTCGGCGTCTCGCCGTTCTGGGGCCGCATCCTGGACATGGTCGACAGCCTGATGCTGATCGCGCTGGTCCCGCTCGCCCTCGCCGTGCTCGACGTCTACGGCCTGGTCCGCGGCGCCACCAGCTGACCCCAAAGCTCCGACCGGCGCCCGTCGTCACCCCGCGGAAGGGGGTGGCGGCGGGCGCTGGTACTCTTGGGCAGTCCGAGTTCAGTCAGATCCCTGTGCCGTCTACCAGGGTCACTCGGAAACATGAAGGAGATGCCGTGGCTCTCGCCGCTGACGTCAAGAAGCAGATCATCGCCGAGTTCGGCCAGAAGGAGGGCGACACCGGCTCCCCCGAGGTCCAGGTCGCCATGCTCTCCCGCCGGATCTCGGACCTGACCGAGCACCTCAAGCTGCACAAGCACGACCACCACTCGCGTCGTGGCCTGCTGATCCTGGTCGGCCAGCGCCGCCGCCTGCTGAAGTACCTGGCCGCCAAGGACATCGAGCGCTTCCGTGCGCTCGTCGAGCGCCTCGGCATCCGCCGCGGTGCCGCCGGTGGCGCCCGCTAAGACCGCCGTGCAGGGGCGGCTCCCCGTCACAGGGGAGCCGCCCCTCGCCGTCTGCGTTGATCGCTGTACGGCCCGAACGGCCCGCCGCACCACGAGCGTGGTAAAAGCGGGCTCTGTAGGGTGTGAATTTGTAAGGTGAGGGGCATGTCCGGTCCTGACGCCGACGACGAGTCGGCCGGACCAGGACAGCAACAGACATCACCGAGCGGGCCGAAGGCTTCAAACGGAAGCCGCCCGCATCCGGAGGAGCGTCCAGACGCGACCGCCGACCAGGCCGCCGAGAGGCGCCGGTCCTCGGTAGTGGCCGCCGGGATCCCCACACGGGGGACAGCCCGGAGGCTTCGATCGAAGACCGGCCCGACATCTGCCCAGGGCGCCGGAAGGCAAGCGCAGGGACGCTCCTCGGGAACCGTACGAAAGAGGAGATCTTCCAGGTGGAAGAGAACGTGTTCTACGCCGAGGCCGTCATCGACAACGGCAGCTTCGGCACCCGTACCATCCGTTTCGAGACCGGCCGGCTGGCCCGTCAGGCCGCCGGCTCGGCCGTGGCCTACCTGGACGACGACACCATGGTGCTGTCGGCCACCAGCGCCTCCAAGCAGCCGAAGGAGCACTTCGACTTCTTCCCGCTGACGGTCGACGTCGAGGAGCGGATGTACGCCGCAGGCCGCATCCCCGGCTCGTTCTTCCGTCGTGAGGGCCGGCCCTCCGAGGACGCGATCCTCACCTGCCGCCTGATCGACCGCCCGCTGCGCCCGTCCTTCGTCAAGGGCCTGCGCAACGAGATCCAGGTCGTCTGCACGATCATGGCGCTCAACCCCGACCACCTGTACGACGTGGTGGCCATCAACGCCGCCTCGGCGTCCACCCAGCTGGCCGGTCTGCCGTTCTCCGGCCCGATCGGCGGCGTCCGCGTCGCGCTGATCAAGGGTCAGTGGGTGGCCTTCCCGACCCACACCGAGCTCGAGGACGCCGTCTTCGACATGGTCGTGGCCGGCCGCGCGCTGCCCGACGGTGACGTCGCGATCATGATGGTCGAGGCCGAGGCCACCGCGAAGACCATCAAGCTGGTCGCCGACGGCGCCGAGGCCCCGACCGAGGAGATCGTCGCCGCCGGTCTCGAGGCCGCCAAGCCGTTCATCAAGGTGCTCTGCGCCGCCCAGTCGAAGCTGGCCGCCCAGGCTGCCAAGCCGACCGGCGAGTTCCCGGTCTTCCTGGACTACCAGGACGACGTGCTGGCCGCCCTCTCGGACGCCGTCAAGAGCGACCTGGCGAAGGCCCTCACCATCCCGGGCAAGGTCGAGCGCAACAACGAGATCGACCGGATCAAGGGCGTCGCCGCCGACAAGCTGCTCCCGAAGTTCGAGGGCCGCGAGAAGGAGATCAGCGCCGCGTACAACGCGCTGACCAAGAAGATCGTCCGCGAGCGCGTCATCACCGACAAGGTGCGCATCGACGGCCGCGGCGTCACGGACATCCGTACGCTGGCCGCCGAGGTCGAGGCGATCCCGCGCGTGCACGGTTCGGCCCTGTTCGAGCGCGGCGAGACCCAGATCCTGGGTGTCACCACGCTGAACATGCTCCGGATGGAGCAGCAGCTCGACACGCTCTCCCCGGAGACGCGTCGCCGCTACATGCACAACTACAACTTCCCGCCGTACTCGGTCGGCGAGACCGGCCGCGTCGGTTCGCCGAAGCGCCGCGAGATCGGCCACGGCGCGCTGGCCGAGCGGGCGATCCTGCCCGTGCTGCCGACCCGCGAGGAGTTCCCCTACGCGATCCGCCAGGTCTCCGAGGCGCTGAGCTCCAACGGCTCCACCTCGATGGGCTCGGTCTGCGCCTCGACCATGTCGCTGCTGAACGCCGGTGTGCCGCTCAAGGCCGCCGTCGCCGGTATCGCGATGGGCCTGATCTCGCAGGAGATCGACGGCGAGACGCACTACGTCACGCTGACCGACATCCTCGGTGCCGAGGACGCGTTCGGTGACATGGACTTCAAGGTCGCCGGTACCCGCAACTTCATCACCGCGCTGCAGCTCGACACCAAGCTGAACGGCATCCCGGCCTCGGTGCTGGCCGCCGCGCTGAAGCAGGCCAAGGACGCGCGTCTGCACATCCTGGACGTGATGAACGAGGCGATCGACACTCCGGACGAGATGTCGCCGAACGCCCCGCGCATCATCACCATCAAGATCCCGGTGGACAAGATCGGTGAGGTCATCGGCCCGAAGGGCAAGATGATCAACCAGATCCAGGAGGACACCGGCGCGGACATCACCATCGAGGACGACGGCACCATCTACATCGGTGCGGTCGACGGTCCCTCGGCGGAGGCTGCCCGTACGACGATCAACCAGATCGCCAACCCGACCATGCCGGAGGTCGGCGAGCGCTACCTGGGCACCGTGGTGAAGACCACGACGTTCGGCGCGTTCGTTTCGTTGATGCCGGGCAAGGACGGCCTGCTGCACATCTCGCAGATCCGCAAGCTCGCCGGTGGCAAGCGCGTGGAGAACGTCGAGGACGTGCTGGCCGTCGGCGCCAAGGTCCAGGTCGAGATCGCCGAGATCGACCCGCGCGGCAAGCTCTCGCTGATCCCGGTCGTCGAGGGCGAGGACGGCGCGGAAGACGCCGCCTCCGAGTGACGCACCGTTAGCTCATCGCGGCCCGCGCACTCCTCGGAGTGCGCGGGCCGCACCCTGTTGTTCGCAATTTTTCGGAAGGAAGGCCAGTGGCTCAGGCCTCCGCGGCGCAGCAGCGCCCCGGCTCCACCCGGACCCTGCTCAAGGGCGTCGACGGGGCCGGTACGGTACGCCGCACCGTCCTGCCCGGCGGTCTGCGGGTCGTCACCGAGACCCTCCCGACGGTCCGCTCCGCGACCTTCGGCATCTGGGTCGGCGTCGGCTCCCGGGACGAGACACCGGCGCTGAACGGCGCCACGCACTACCTGGAGCACCTGCTCTTCAAGGGCACCGCCCGGCGCAGCGCGCTGGAGATCTCGGCCGCGCTGGACGCGGTCGGCGGTGAGATGAACGCCTTCACCGCGAAGGAGAACACCTGCTACTACGCGCGGGTGCTCGACACCGACCTGCCGCTGGCCATCGACGTGGTCTGCGACATGCTCACCGGCTCGCTGATCCGCCCCGAGGACGTCGAGGCCGAACGCGGCGTCATCCTCGAGGAGATGGCGATGGCCGAGGACGACCCGGGCGACGTGGTGCACGACCTGTTCGCCAAGGTGCTCTACGGCGACACCCCGCTCGGCCGGCCGATCCTGGGCACCCAGGAGACCGTCACCGGCCTGACCCGGGACCAGATCGCCGGCTTCTTCCACCGCCGGTACAAGCCCGAGCAGTTGGTCGTCGCGGCGGCCGGCAACCTGGACCACGCCCGCGTGGTCCGGATGGTGCAGAAGGCCTTCGCGCCGGTGCTGGAGAAGTCGAAGGGCCACCCCGCCGAGGTCAGGCGCGGCGTCCGCGCGGTCCGTACGGCGGGCCGGGTCGAGGTGCTCAACCGCTCCACCGAGCAGGCCCACCTGGTGCTCGGCGTCCCCGGCGTGCCGCGGCACGACGAACGCCGCTGGGCGCTCGGGGTGCTGAACGCCGCCCTCGGCGGCGGGATGAGCTCCCGGCTGTTCCAGGAGGTCAGGGAGAAGCGCGGGCTGGCCTACTCGGTCTACTCGTACTCCTCCTCCTACGCCGACAGCGGCCTGTTCGGCATCTACGCCGGCTGCCAGCCCAAGCGGGTCGAGCAGGTGCTGCAGATCTGCCGCGAGGAGCTCGCCAAGGTGGTCGCCGACGGCATCACCGAGGAGGAGCTGACCCGGGCGATCGGGCAGATCTCCGGCTCCACCGTGCTCGGCATGGAGGACACCGGCTCGCTGATGAACCGGATCGGCAAGGCCGAACTCAGCTACGGGCACCACCTGTCGGTGACCGAGATGCTGGAGAAGATCGCCTCGGTCACCCTGGCCGACGTGCACGCGGTGGCCCGTGATGTGCTCGGTGCGCACAAGCCGTCGCTCGCGCTGATCGGCCCGATCGCCAAGAAGCGGGCCGACGCGCTCGCGGACCTGTTGGCCTGAGAGGACTACTGAGATGTCGTTGCCCGTCGCCGTGATCGGCGCCACCGGCCGGATCGGCTCCGAGGCGGTCAAGGCCGTCTCGGCCGCCGCCGACCTGGAGCTGACCGCCGCCCTGAACCGGAACTCCTCGCTGGAGGAGCTGAAGGGCACCCGGGTCGCGGTCGAACTCACCCACCCCGACTCGGTGATGGCCAACCTGGAGTACTGCGTCCGCAACGGCATCCACGTGGTCACCGGCACCACCGGCTGGACCGAGGAGCGGCTGGCCACCCTGCGCGGCTGGCTCGCCGACGCCCCGGAGGTCGGGGTGCTGATCGCGCCGAACTTCTCCATCGGCGCGGTGCTCTCGATGAAGTTCGCCCAGCAGGCCGCGAAGTACTTCGAGACCGTCGAGGTCGTCGAACTGCACCACAACCACAAGGCGGACGCCCCCAGCGGCACCGCCACCCGCACCGCGCAGCTGATCGCCGCCGCCCGCGACGCGGCCGGCCTGCCCCGGCAGGACGACCCGACCACGCACGGCCTGCCCGGCGCCCGGGGCGCCGACGTGGACGGTGTGCCGGTGCACTCGGTCCGGCTGCGCGGCCTGCTGGCGCACCAGGAGGTGCTGCTCGGCGACAGCGGCGAGACCCTGACCATCCGGCACGACTCGCTGCACCACAGCTGCTTCATGCCGGGCATCCTGCTCGGCGTGCGCAAGGTGGTCGAGGTCCCGGGGCTGACCTTCGGCCTCGAGCACTTCATGGACCTCTGAGATGACCTCCCGCACCGGGTTCTTCGTCCTCTCCGCCGCACTGCTGCTGGTCTCGCTGGTCTGCATCGGCGAGGGGGTCCAACTCGTCGCCACCGGGAAGCCGTTGGGGATCGGCCTCGGGCTGTGCGCGTTCGTCGTGCCGGGCATCGGCGTCTGGTTCCTGCGGCAGACCGTGCGGTTCGGCCGGGCCAGTGAGCGGCTGGCCCGCGAGCTGGAGGCCGAGGGCGGCCTGCCGGTGGACGAGCTGCGCCGCACCGACGCCGGCCGGATCGACCGCGCCTCGGCCGACGAGGTGTTCGCCCGGCGCAAGGCCGAGGCCGAGCAGAGCCCGGGGGACTGGCGGGTGTTCTTCCGCCTCGCCGTGGCGTACGCCGACGCCGGTGACACCCCGCGGGCCCGAAAGACCATGCAGCACGCCATCAAGCTGCACGGAAGCACAGTTCAGATTGGGAGTACGAAGTGAGCAGCGAAGTGAAGTTCCGCGACGACGTCACCGTGCAGTTGGTGCGCAGCGCGGCCGCTGACTCGGACGTGGTCTGGTCCGCTCGGGTCTCCACCGCCGGCGAGCAGTCGCTCGAGGCCCTGGCCCAGGACCCGGAGAAGTCAGCCGGTCTGATCAACTTCCTGATGCGGGACCGGCACGGCACCCCCTTCGAGCACAACTCGATGACCTTCTTCATCAGCGCGCCGATCTTCGTCTTCCGCGAGTTCCACCGGCACCGCAGCGGCTGGTCCTACAACGAGGAGTCCGGCCGCTACCGCAACCTGGAGCCGGTCTTCTACGTGCCCGGCGCGGACCGCAAGCTGGTCCAGGAGGGCCGCCCCGGTCGGTACGAGTTCGTCGACGGCACCCCGGAGCAGGCGAGGATCACCGCCGAGGCGATGGAGTCGTCCTACCGGGCTTCCTACACCGCGTACCAGGAGATGCTGGACGCCGGTGTCGCCCGCGAGGTGGCCCGGGCCGTGCTGCCGGTCGGCCTGTTCTCCTCGATGTACGCGACCTGCAACGCGCGCTCGCTGATGCACTTCCTCTCGCTGCGGACCAAGAAGGAGAACGCCACCGTGCCGTCCTTCCCGCAGCGCGAGATCGAGATGGTCGCCGAGGGCATGGAGGCGGAGTGGGCCAAGCTCATGCCGCTCACCCGTGCGGCCTTCGAGAAGCACGGCCGCGTAGCCCCCTGACCTGGGCTTACCGGCATATGAGTGGCTTGCCTGGCATGTCTGGATTGCGGCCCTCCGGGGCGCTCCCTAGGCTCAGGTCACGGATTCCGGTGCTGCTTGAACCCCCGAGCACGCAGCACCGGAATCCCATCTTTCGACCGGCCCCGGCCCCACCACCTGTCCGAACCCTGGACCGGCCTGGGTACCCCCCGGCCGCCTACGAGTAGTTTTGGACGCATGGCTCCGACCTCCACCCCCCAGACGCCCTTCGGCCGGGTCCTGACCGCCATGGTCACCCCGTTCACCGCCGACGGCGGGCTCGATCTCGACGGCGCGCAGCGCCTCGCCACCCACCTCGTGGACTCCGGCAACGACGGACTGGTGCTGAACGGCACCACCGGCGAGTCCCCGACCACCAGCGACGCCGAGAAGGCGCAGCTGGTCCGCGCCGTGGTGGAGGCGGTGGGCGACCGCGCACACGTCGTCGCGGGGGTCGGCACCAACGACACCCACCACAGCGTCGAGCTGGCCCGGCAGGCCGAGGCCGCCGGGGCCCACGGCCTGCTGGTGGTCACGCCGTACTACAACAAGCCCCCGCAGGAGGGCCTGTACCGGCACAGCGTCACCGTCGCGGACGCCACCGAGCTGCCCGTGATGCTCTACGACATCCCCGGCCGCAGCGGTGTCGCACTCGCCACCGAGACGCTGGTCCGGCTCGGCGAGCACCCGCGGATCGTCGCCAACAAGGACGCCAAGGGCGACCTCGGCGCGGCCTCCTGGGCGATCGCCCGCAGCGGCCTGGCCTGGTACTCCGGCGACGACATCCTCAACCTGCCGCTGCTCTCGGTCGGCGCGACCGGCGTGGTCAGCGTGGTCGGCCACGTGGTCGCCGCCGAGCTGCGGACCCTGATCGACGCGTACCAGGCGGGCGACGTGGCCAAGGCCACCGCGATCCACCAGGGTCTGCTGCCGGTGTTCAGCGGTATGTTCCGGACCCAGGGCGTGATCCTCGCCAAGGCCGCGCTGGCCCTGCAGGGACACCCGGCCGGGCCGCTCCGGCTGCCGCTGGTCTCCGCCACGCCGGAGGAGATCGCACAACTGAGGGAGGATCTCGCCGCCGGCGGGGTACACCTGTAACAGACAAGACGTGCGCGCCCCGGCTCGCCGGACCTCCCGAGGTCTGCCGCTGAACCGGAACGACGGCGCGAAGCACCAGGACCTGGCAAGTAGGAAACCATCGAGGCACGCACGCCATATGTCTTCAGGGCGCGAACCCCTTGGCATATGGCGTGCGTCGTAAGGAGAGTCTTTTGAGTCACCCGCATCCCGAGCTCGGCGCACCCCCCGCTCTCAAGCCGGGCGCCATCCGCATCACCCCGCTGGGCGGCCTGGGCGAGATCGGTCGCAACATGACCGTCCTCGAGCACGCCGGCCGGCTGCTCATCATCGACTGCGGCGTCCTCTTCCCCGAGGACGAGCAGCCGGGCATCGACCTGATCCTGCCGGACTTCTCGTCCATCCGGGACCGGCTCGACAAGATCGACGGCATCGTCCTGACCCACGGTCACGAGGACCACATCGGGGCCGTCCCGTACCTGCTCCGGGAGAACCCGGACATCCCGCTGATCGGCTCCAAGCTCACCCTCGCGCTGATCGAGGCCAAGCTCGCCGAGCACCGGATCCGCCCGTACGTGCTGGAGGTCAAGGAGGGCGAGCGCGAGCGCATCGGCCCCTTCGACTGCGAGTTCATCGCGGTCAACCACTCCATCCCGGACGCCCTCGCGGTCGCCGTCCGCACCCCGGCCGGCATGGTCGTCGCCACCGGTGACTTCAAGATGGACCAGCTGCCGCTGGACGGCCGGCTGACCGACCTCCCCGCCTTCGCCAAGCTGGCCGAGGAGGGCATGGACCTGCTGCTGGTGGACTCCACCAACGCCGAGGTCCCCGGCTTCATCCCGCACGAGCGGGACATCTCCGCCGCGCTGCGCACCGTCTTCGCCAACGCG
Organism: Kitasatospora sp. NPDC002040; assembly: GCF_040296785.1. Lineage (NCBI taxonomy): Bacteria > Bacillati > Actinomycetota > Actinomycetes > Kitasatosporales > Streptomycetaceae > Kitasatospora > Kitasatospora sp. NPDC002040. Next base: position 66,110 of record NZ_JBEOXV010000026.1, read on the forward strand.
GACAAGCGCATCATCGTGGCCTCCTTCGCCAGCCACGTGCACCGCATCCAGCAGGTGCTGGACGCCGCGCACGAGCACAAGCGCAAGGTCGCCTTCGTCGGCCGCTCGATGGTCCGCAACATGGGCATCGCCCGTGACCTCGGCTACCTCAAGGTGCCGGGCAACATGATCGTCGACGTGAAGACCCTGGACGACCTGCCGGACAAGGACGTGGTCCTGGTCTGCACCGGCTCCCAGGGCGAGCCGATGGCCGCGCTGTCCCGGATGGCCAACCGCGACCACCAGATCCGGATCGTCGAGGGCGACACCGTGATCATGGCCTCCTCGCTGATCCCCGGCAACGAGACCGCGATCTACCGCGTCATCAACGGCCTGACCCGCTGGGGCGCCAACGTCGTCCACAAGGGCAACGCCAAGGTGCACGTCTCGGGCCACGCCTCGGCCGGCGAGCTGCTGTACTTCTTCAACATCTGCAAGCCGAAGAACCTGATGCCGGTGCACGGCGAGTGGCGCCACCTGCGGGCCTGCGCCGACCTCGGCATCAAGACCGGCGTGCCGAAGAACCGTACGGTCATCGCCGAGGACGGCGTGGTGGTCGACCTGGAGAACGGCGTCGCCAAGATCGTCGGCAAGGTCCAGGCCGGCTACGTGTACGTCGACGGCTCGTCCGTGGGCGACATCACCGAGCCGACCCTGAAGGACCGCCGGATCCTCGGCGAGGAGGGCTTCATCTCGGTCTTCGTGGTGGTCGACTCGGCCAACGGCAAGATCGTGAGCGGCCCGACCATCCAGGCCCGCGGCTCCGGCATCGAGGACAACTCGTTCGGTCCCGTGGTGGCCAAGCTCCAGGAGGCCCTGGACCGCTCGGCCAGCGACGGCGTGCTGGAGGTCCGGCAGATCCAGCAGCTGGTCCGCCGCACCATCGGCAAGTGGGTGGCGGACAACTACCGCCGCCGGCCGATGATCCTCCCGGTCGTCGTCGAGGTCTGAGCCTGATTTGACTTGGGGCAACCCGGTGCGTAATGTTCTCCGGGTTGCCCCAAGCGCGTGCCGGTACCGCTCGAATTGAATTCGAGAAGGGAAAGCAGCCCGAGAAACTCTGATAGAGTTCGGGAGCGCCGAAAGGCACAAGGCCGAAAGGCAAAAGCGAATCGGAAAGCGCCGAACGGCGAATATGATAAGCTTGAAACACGAAAGAACGAAGCGCCCGGAGGGTCCGCCTGATAAGCGGCTCGAAGGAAGTGTCCGTTCCTTGAGAACTCAACAGCGTGCCAAAAGTC
>NZ_JBEOXV010000027.1:0-66623 GCF_040296785.1 Kitasatospora sp. NPDC002040
ACTGCAGGGGGGACCCTGTGGGAGAGTAGGACGCCGCCGAACAATCATTCAGAGAAGGCCTCCCGGCTTATGCCGGGGGGCCTTTTCGCATTTCCAGACCCTTTTCGTTCAGGGCAGCGGCGGGAGCGGGACGGGTGTGGTGGTGCTGCTCGTGCCGTGGACGTCGACCATGACCTGGGGCTTGGTGGGGTCACCCAGGTTGGCCGCCTGGACGTAGACGGTGTCGGAGGCGCGGTCGAAGAGGATGGTGCCGCGGCTGGCCGAGAGCAGGCCGTCGAGTGACGGGCAGGCGAGCCAGGCGGCGGCCGGCGGGAGATGGGGGAGCAGCGGTGCGGGGATGGTGTCGGGGGCGCGCTGGTCGTACGGCGCGGGGTAGTGCTGGACCGGGGGGAGCTGGGCCGGGGTGGTGGGACGGGCGCCGAGGAGGGCGGTGACCTGGCCCGGGGGGAGTTGGGCGCGGATGTCGTAGAGGAAGTCGGCGGGGCCGATGGGGAAGCGGTCGTTGGGCCGCCGGGACGAGGTCTCGGTCCAGTGGGTGGAGATCACCGGGCCGAGCCGGGCCAGAGAGCGGCGTACCGGCTCCAGGTCGGTGAAGACCTCGGGTGCCTCGATGACCGGATTGGTTGCGGACTTGGCGGGCTTCTCGCCGCTGGGCCGGACGAGCAGGGCCAGCGGTGACAGGCCGAGTGCGCCGAGCAGGACGAATTTCCTGCGCTTCATATCGTGTTCCCCCGGAGCGTTCGATGATCGAGTTCATTCGATCATCGGGGAGCCGGTCAGGGGATACGCCGGAAGTACCGCGGTCGTACGCCTCAGGTAGGGCCGCTCAGAGGCGGCCGGCGGCCTTGAGGGCGAGGTAGGTGTCGGCGAGGGCCGGGGGGAGGGCGGCCGGTGGGGCGTCCAGGACGGTGACGCCGCGGCGGGTGAGGAGGCCGGCCGTGCGGGTGCGGTCGGCGCGGGTCTGTTCGGCGGCGGCGGCCGCGTAGATGTCCTGGACGGTGCCGCGGGTGGTGGCGAGTTCGTCCAGGCGGGGGTCGGCGACCGAGGCGAGGACGACTTCGTGGCGCTTGGTGAGCAGGGGGAGCTGGGGGAGCAGGCCCTCTTCGATCGGGCCGGCGTCGAGGCCGGTGAGCAGCACGATCAGGGAGCGGTGCGGGGCCAGCCGGAGGGTGGCGGAGGTGAGGGCGCGCAGGTCGGTCTGGACCAGGGCGGGTTCCAGGGTGGCCATCGCGTTGGTGAAGCTGGGCAGGACGTCGGCGGCGGAGCGGCCGAGGACGCTGCGGCGGGTGTGCAGGTCGTGGGCGAGCAGGTCCACCCGGTCGCCTGCCTTGGTGGCGAGGGCGGCCAGCAGCAGCGCGGCGTCGAGGGCGGCGTCGAGCCGGGGGGCGTCGCCGACCCGGCCGGCCGAGGTGCGGCCGGTGTCGAGCACGATCAGGACGTGGCGGTCGCGTTCGGGGCGCCAGGTGCGGACGGCGACGGTGTTGCGGCGGGCGCTGGCGCGCCAGTCGATGGAGCGGACGTCGTCGCCGGGCAGGTACTCGCGCAGGGAGTCGAACTCGGTGCCCTGGCCCCGGCTGAGCAGTGAGGTGCGGCCGTCGAGCTCGCGCAGCCTGGCCAGTCGGGACGGCAGGTGCTTGCGGCTGGCGAACGGCGGCAACGCCCGTACCGTCCAGGGGACTTGGTGCGAACCCTGCCGTGCGGCCAGGCCGAGCGGGCCGAGCGAGCGGACGGTGACGCGGTGGGCGTGGTGGTCGCCGCGCCGGGTGGGGGCGAGTGCCGTGCTGATCCGGCGGCGTTCGCCGGCCGGGACGGCGAGGCGGTGCCGGGAGCCGGCGACGGCGGTGCCGGGGGCCCAGGCGGAGGGCGCCCAGGCGTCCCGGACCCGGGCTCGAAGCGCGCGCGTGGACGGGTTGGTGACGGACAGTTTGACCAGGGCGGGGTCACCGAGGCGGACGGTGGTGTCGCCGCTCCGGTCGAACCGGAGGGTCCGGACCGGGGCGGCGAGCGCGAGGTCGGTCAGTACGGCGAGCAGGAGCGGGCCCATGACCGCGCCGATCCCGGCCCAGGAGGGCAGCAGGAAGCCCACGACCAGCGCGCCGAGGGCGGCGATGAGGGCGGTTCGGCCGGTCAGGGCCATAGGTGACGCTCCTAGGGTGACGAGGGGTCAGCGCGGGGCCGGGGTCTGGGCCAGGACAGCCTGGATGACCGAGTCGGCGGTGACGCCCTCCATCTCGGCCTCGGCGCGGAGCTGGACCCGGTGCCGCAGGGTGGGCAGGGCGAGGGCCTTGACGTCGTCGGGGCTGACGTAGTCGCGGCCGGCCAGCCAGGCCCAGGCGCGGGAGGTGTTGAGCAGGGCGGTGGCACCGCGGGGGGAGACGCCGATGGAGAGCGAGGGCGACTGCCGGGTGGCCCGGCAGAGGTCGACGATGTAGGCCAGCACCTCGGGGGAGACGGTGAGTTCGGCGATCTCGGCGCGGGCGGCGGCCAGGTCGGCCGGGCCGGCCACCGGGCGGACGCCGGCGGCGGCCAGGTCGCGCGGGTCGAAGCCGGAGGCGTGCCGGGCGAGCACCTGGAACTCCTGCTCGCGGGTCGGCAGCGGGAGGATCAACTTGACCAGGAAGCGGTCGAGTTGGGCCTCGGGGAGGGGGTAGGTGCCCTCGTACTCGACCGGGTTCTGGGTGGCGGCGACCAGGAACGGCTCGGGCAGCATCCGCGGCGTGCCGTCGACGGTGACCTGGCGCTCCTCCATCGCCTCCAGCAGCGAGGCCTGGGTCTTCGGCGGGGTGCGGTTGATCTCGTCGGCGAGCAGCAGGTTGGTGAAGACCGGGCCGGGCTGGAACGAGAACTCAGCGGTCCTGGCGTCGTAGACGAGCGAGCCGGTGACGTCGCCGGGCATCAGGTCGGGGGTGAACTGGATCCGCTTGGTCTCCAGGCTGAGCGCGGTGGAGAGGGTGCGGACCAGCAGGGTCTTGGCAACGCCGGGGACGCCTTCGAGCAGCACGTGGCCGCCGCAGAGCAGGGCGACCACCAGTCCGGTGACGGCGGCGTCCTGGCCGACCACGGCCTTGGCGATCTCGGCCCGGAGCGCGGTCAGCGCGGCGCGGGCGTCGGAGGCCGGGAGGGTGTCCACGGTGGTGGCGACGGCGTCGACCGGGGCCGGGGCCGGGTCGGCCTTGGTGAGGGGAGTGGTGGCCTGCTCGGTCACGGCTGTCGTACCTGCCTTTCCAGGGCATCGAGTTGGTCGGTCAGCCGCAGCAGTGCGGCGTCGTCGGTGGGGGCGGTGCCGTACAGCAGCGCCTGGAGGTCGGCGGTGGGCCGGTCCACGCGTGCGGCGACGGCGTCGCAGAGGGCGGTCGGGTCCGGTTCGCCGGTGCTCAGCGGGATGCCGAGGGTGGGGGCGATCCGGTGCCGGGCGGCCCGGCGGAGCGCGTCGGCGGCGCGGCCGCGTGCCTTGGCCCGGTGGTAGAGCCGGGCGCGGCCCTCGGTGGTCTCAGCGGCGCGGACCACGACGGGGAGTTCCTCGGTGACCACCGGGCCGAGCCGGCGGGCCCGCCAGAGGGCGGCGAGCAGGGCGGCGATGCCGAGTTGGACGGCGGCCCAGTTCCAGCCGGTCGGGATGAAGTCGGTCAGGCTCTTGGGCGCTTCGAGGGTCGCGGCGTTGCTGTAGTCCGGGAGGTACCAGACCAGGTGGCGGCGGGAGCCGAGCAGGCCGAGGGCGAGGGCGGCGTTGCCCTGCTCGTCCAGCCGGTCGTTGCTGAGGACCTCGCCGTTGCCCAGCACCACGGTCTCGCGCGAGCCGGTGTCGGTGTGCCGGACCAGGCTGGGGCGGCCGCTGACGGGGTAGCAGCCGACGTCGCCGGGACCGGGCCGGTAGAGCAGGCCGCCGAGCTCCGCCCGGCCGGCCCGGGTGGCCTCGGGGAGGGTGCAGCCGGGGTCGGTGGCGCGCGGGTTGGCGTACCCGGGGGTGGGCTCGCCGGGCTCGGTGGCGGAGGAGACGCCGGGGGCGAGCGCGGCCAGCGCGGCCGGGTCGGGGCCGATCAGGACCAGGCGGCTGTCGCTGCCCCGGCGCTGTGCGCCGAGCAGGTCGAGCTGACGGGTGCTCAGCGGGACGTTGAAGGGGATCACCACGGTGCTGCCGGGTTCGGCCAGTGCGGCGGTGAGCTCGGCGTCGGTGGCGACCGTACGGGCCGTCAGACCGCGTTGCTCCAGCAGGTGGACGGCTGCCCTGGTGCCGTGCGGGTCGCTGTCGCGCGGGTCGAGCGGGGGGTACTCGCGGTGGTTGTCGAGGCCGGAGATCAGCAGCGCGCCGATCAGCAGGACGACGGCCGCGACCAGGAACCAGCGGGTGCGGTGCCAGATGTGCAGCCAGCCGGGGAAGACGCCGACCGGGGTGGAGGTGGTCATCCGGCGGCTCCGGTCAGGGTCGGCCGGGCGGTGCCGACCGCGCGGTCGAGGTCGAGCAGCGAGAGGTACGCGGCCTGGTCCGCGGCGTGCTCGCCGTAGACCACGTCGTCGAAGGTGCGGGCGGCCCGGCGGAGCGCCTCGGCGTGGTCGGGCAGCACCCGGCCGGCTTCGGCGGCGGCCTCGTCGGCGGTCCGGCCGGGGCGGACGTCGAGCAGGGTCCGCTCCTCCAGGCCCCGGATCAGGGCGCGCAGCTGTTCCCGGACGGCGTCGTCCCAGGCGCCGGCCGCGGCGTGGGCGGCGGCCGCGGCGCGGTGGGCCGCGGCCGTGGTGGGGCCGTCGGTGCGGTCGAACAGCTGGGCGGCGGTCCGGCCGGCACGACGGGGGGCGCCGAAGCGCCACCAGAGCACGGCGGCCAGCACGGCGGCGACCACCAGGAACAGGACGGTGCTGGTCATTCCGCCGGTGGGGATCCCGACCGTACCGAGTGCCTTGGCGACCTGCTCCAGCAGCCAGTCGCGGATGCGCTCCAGCAGGCTCGGATCGTGGTGGTGGTACGCCGGGTTCAGCAGCTCGGTCCTGGCCGCGTCCCGGGCCGGGTCGCGTTCGACCGTGACCGGGGCCCCGTCGGCCGACGGGGCCCACTCCCCCCAGTTGGGCATCGGCTCAGGTCCCCTGCGGTCCGTACTGGGGCGGGACGGGGGCCTGCACGTTTTGCCCGGCGGCGCGGGCGAGCTCGATGTCGAGGCCCTCGCGGCGGATCCGGCGGTCGACGTAGAGCAGCACGTTGACGGCGGCCAGCACCGGGACGGTGAGGCAGGACGCCAGGATCGCGCCGATCGAGACGATCACGATGGTGGCGGGCGGGCCGGCCGCGCCGAAGGAGCCGAAGCTGTCGGGGGCGGGGGCGTCGCTGTTGAACGCGAACAGGGCGCCGATGATGCTGAACGGGACCACCATGATCATGGCCGCGACCCCGGCGAGGATCTGGACCAGCACGGTGATCAGGAAGGTGCGCCACCAGGCGTCCTTGACCAGCCGCCGGGAGCGGGCCAGCGCGGTGAACACGCCCTGCTTCTCCAGCATCAGGGCGGGTGCGGCGAGGCTCAGCTGGACCGCGATCCAGACCATGGCCGCCATCCCGACCAGCAGGGGCAGGAACAGCAGCGCGATCACACCGCCGGAGGCGCCGGTCGCGACCGCGATGATCAGCGGTACCGCGGACAGCGCCATGATCCCGAACAGGACCAGCCCGGTGATCAGGGTGAGCCCGATCACCTTGAGCAGCTGCGGCTTGGCGGCAGACCAGGCGGCGCCGATCGAGACCGGCTCGCCGAGGATCGCCTTGCTGACCACCATGGTGAGCAGCGCGGTGGCCACGATGCCGAGCAGCGGGCTGACCAGGTAGGCGAGGCCGAGCATGATGACCGGGCCGACCGAGCCGGGCTGCGCGTACAGCCAGGACTGGGCGATGGCCACCAGGCCCTGTTCGACCGTGGCGACGCCGAGGCTGAGGCCCAGGGTGGTGCGCCAGTACTTGCGGACGGTGCTGAAGGCGCCGTCGAGGATCTCGCCGACGCCGAGCGGCCGGAGCGGGATCACGCCGGGCTTCGGGCTGGGCGGCGGGCCCCAACCGGGCTGCCCCCAGCCGGGACCGCCGGGACCGGGCTGTCCCCAGCCGGGTGCCCCGGGCTGGCCGTAGGCACCGGCGTACGGGCTGGGACCTGGGGCGGGGGGAGCTGCTGCCGACGGGCCGGCGTCCTCTCGGGGCGGCTCGGGCGAGCTGGGCGAGGCCCAGCCCGGAGTGTCGGTCATCACGGCTCCCTGGCGGAATCGGTACTCTGTGGCGCCCATCGTGCCATGGTGGCGATGTACGTTCGCAGGTTTGTCCGGGCGTGGGTCGTGGACGCTCGGCCGCCGGGACAAGAGCAGTGAACTTTGCTACGAAATGACCGACTTGGCGGGCCAAGGCGCGCCAGAATGGCACGGCTGTGCGGCAGGTCACAATCCGGTAATGAGAGGATGGACCCATGAAGGGACGCGTCCTTGTCGTCGATGACGACACCGCACTGGCCGAGATGTTGGGCATCGTGCTGCGTGGTGAGGGTTTTGAGCCGTTTTTCGTCGCGGATGGGGACAAGGCACTAGCCGCGTTCCGGGAGACCAAGCCTGATCTGGTCCTCCTCGACCTGATGTTGCCCGGGCGGGACGGAATCGACGTCTGCCGGCAGATCAGGTCGGAGTCCGGTGTGCCCATCGTGATGCTGACGGCGAAGACCGACACCGTCGACATCGTGGTGGGCCTGGAGTCCGGTGCCGACGACTACGTCGTCAAGCCGTTCAAGCCCAAGGAGCTGGTGGCCCGGGTTCGCGCCCGGTTGCGCCGCGCCGAGGAGCCCACTCCGGAGCAGCTGACCATCGGCGATCTGGTGATCGACGTGGCCGGCCACTCGGTGAAGCGGGACGGGCGGGGCATCCCGCTGACCCCGCTCGAGTTCGACCTGCTGGTCGCGCTGGCCCGCAAGCCCTGGCAGGTGTTCACCCGCGAGGTGCTGCTGGAGCAGGTCTGGGGCTACCGGCACGCCGCCGACACCCGGCTGGTCAACGTGCACGTCCAGCGGCTCCGCTCGAAGATCGAGAAGGACCCGGAGCGCCCCGAGATCGTCGTGACGGTCCGCGGCGTCGGATACAAGGCCGGGCCCAGCTGACGTGACGTACCAGGCTGACGACTCCCCGTCGGGCTCCAACGCCGGCGGGGAGTCCGCTGTGCGCGGGGACGTGCTGAGCTCGACCACCGAGGGACACCGGTCCCGCCGTGGTCCGGTGGCACTGCTCGCGCTGGTGGCCCGTCAGTTCCGGCGGCCGGTCCACCGGCTGCTGGCGCTCTACCGCCGTTCGATCCAGGTCCGGGTGGTGGCCGCGACCCTGCTGCTGTCGCTGGCCGTGGTGCTGGTGCTCGGCGTGGTGGTGGTGGCCCAGGTCCGGACCGGGCTGCTGGACGCCAAGAAGCACTCGGCCCAGGGCCAGGCCAAGGGCGGCTTCGAGATCGAGCAGGAGAAGATCGACGAAGCGATCAACCTGCAGGCCAAGGTCGGGGCGAACAACGACCCGACCCGCGAGGAGAGCAGCACCTGGCTGATCAAGCAGGTCTCCGACCTGGCCAGCGGCGGCACCGGGGTCTACTCGGTGATCGCCCTGGTGCCGACGACCAACGAGGTCCAGAGCGCGGCCAGCGCGGGCCTGCGCGGCGCGTACTACTCCGGTGACATCCTGCCCAGCTCGATCTCGCCGGAGCTGCGCGCCCGGGTGGCGGCCGAGCCGTCGATCCCGCACGAGCAGACCGCCGAGATCAAGCGCGACAGCGCGCCGTACACCGAGCCGGGCCTGGTCATCGGCAAGCACTTCACCGGCCCCGACAACACCGACTACCAGCTCTACTACGTCTTCTCGTTCGGCCAGGAGAGCAAGACCCTGGACCTGGTCACCGGGACCCTGGCGACCGCCGGGCTGTTCGTGGTGATGCTGCTGGGCGGGATCGCCTGGCTGGTGGTCCGACAGGTGGTGACCCCGGTCCGGATGGCCGCCGGGATCTCCGAGCGGCTCGCCGCCGGGCACCTGGAGGAGCGGATGAAGGTCACCGGGACGGACGACATCGCCCGCCTGGGCGAATCGTTCAACCGGATGGCCAACGCGCTGCAGGCGCAGATCCGGCAGCTGGAGGAGCTCTCCCGGGTGCAGCGGCGGTTCGTCTCGGACGTCTCGCACGAGCTGCGCACCCCGCTGACCACGGTGCGGATGGCGGCCGACCTGATCTACGACAGCCGGGACGACCTGGACCCGATGGCGGCCCGTTCGGCGGAGCTGCTGCAGGGCCAGCTGGACCGGTTCGAGTCGCTGCTCGCCGACCTGCTGGAGATCAGCCGGTTCGACGCGGGCGCGGCGATCCTGGACGCCGAGCCGGTGGACCTGCGCGAGGTGGTCGGCCGGGTGGTCGAGGCGGCCGACCCGCTGGCCCAGGCCAAGGGCAGTGCGGTGATCATCCGCGGCAACGAGGAGCCGGTGCTCGCCGAGGTGGACTCCCGGCGGATCGAGCGCATCCTGCGGAACCTGGTGGTCAACGCACTGGAGCACGGCGAAGGCCGGGACGTGGTGATCCGGCTCGGTTCGGCCGGCGGCGCGGTCGCGGTCGGCGTCCGGGACTACGGCATCGGGCTCAAGCCCGGCGAGGCGTCCCGGGTGTTCCACCGGTTCTGGCGGGCCGACCCGTCCCGGGTCAGGACCACCGGCGGCACCGGCCTCGGGCTCTCGATCGCGGTCGAGGACGCCCATCTGCACGGCGGCTGGCTGCAGGCCTGGGGCGAGCCCGGCGGCGGCTCGCACTTCCGGCTCACCCTGCCCCGGACCCGGGGCGGCGAGATCAGCCGGGCCCCGTTCCGGCTGGAGCCGGAGGACTCCCGGCACAACCGCGGCCTGAGCTCCACCGGTGCGCCGTACCGGCGGGCCCGTCCGGCCGGGGCGACCGCACTGACCGTGGCCGGGGAGCCCGGCGGCGAGGTCCCGGAGACCCCGGAGACGCCCACCGGCGGCTTCGGCAGCGGGCTCGGCGGTGTGCTGAGCATCGGCCCGGGGCTGGGCAAGGCGCCGACCGCGCCGGTCTCCGACCCCTCGGACGTCAGGGCCGCCGCGGCGGGGTACGGTGCGACCGGCGCACACGTGGTGGTGGACCGCTCGGCGGTCCGGCCGCCCACCGCGCCGACGGCGTCCGGCGACGACGCCGAGCAGAGCGAGACGGAGGGGGCCGGGCGTGCCGAGGACGGACAGGACTGACCGACGGGCCAAGGCCGCGTTCGGCGCGGTGGTCGTCTCGCTGTTCACCGCAGGGTGCGTCGCGATGCCCTCCGACGGGCCGCCGGAGCGGGTCGAGCTCCCGCTGGCCGGCGGCTCGGAGAACCTCCAGGTCCGGGTCTTCCCGGTGGGCCCGCACGTCGGCGACGGGCCGGACAGCCTGCTGGCCGGCTTCCTCGACGCGGCCAACGCGGACGAGGCGCTGTACTCCACCGCCTCCGACTACCTGACCGCCGCGGCCGTCAAGCGGTGGAAGCCGGAGGAGGGCGTGGTGGTGCTCCGCAGCACCCCGCAGCGCACGGTCGGCTCGGTGGACGAGGGCCGGGCCGAGGTCAGGGTGACGGGCGAGCAGGTCGCCGTGCTGGACGCCAAGCGCACCTACCGGGCGGTGAGCGGCGCGCCGTTCGAGAAGCAGTTCACCTTCGTGAAGGAGACCGAGGGCAAGAACAAGGGCCAGTGGCGGATCGACCAGCTCCCGGACGGGCTGATCATCGACCAGACCAAGTTCAAGAACGGCTACCGCGCCGTGCACCTGTACTACCCGTCCGCCGCGGACCCGTGGGCGGACCGGCCGCAGAACCCCGTCCTGGTGCCCGACCCGGTCTTCCTGCGGCGCCGAATAGACCCGTTCACCTCCGCCGCCAAGGCGCTGGTGGAGGGCCCGTCCGGCTGGCTCGCCAAGGCGGTCGACCGGGTCTTCGACGACTCCACCAGGATCCGCGACGGCGTCACCGTGAGCGAGAACGGCGTCGCCACCGTGAAGGTGACCGTGCCGGACTTCGGCGGCCGCCAGCCGCTCTGCCAGCAGATGGCCGCCCAGCTCTTCCACACCCTCTCCGACCTGCAGGGCAAGTCGCAGCTCCAGCGGCTCGACCTGGTGGGCGACCGGGGCGGCTGCCAGACCGACGCGACCCGCACCGCCCAGATCGCGCCCGGCGCGCTGGCCGGCGGCGGGGCCGGGACGCAGCAGTACTACCTGCTGGAGAACGCGCAGCTGGTGCAGGCCCCGGACGACCTGGCCGGCCAGGCCAAGGGCGCACCGGTACCGGGCGCGCTCGGCCTGGCCCGCACGCCCAGGCCCGCCGACTTCGCGGTCCGGCGGGACGGCACCGAGGCGGCCCTGGTGAGCGCCGACGGCCGCTCGCTCTCGGTCACCCGGATCGCCGCCGACACCGAGAAGCTCGGTGCCTGGATACCGATCAGTCAGGCCGCCCAGCCCGAGCAGGGCTTGGCCTCGCCGAGCTGGGACGGGCGCGGCTCGCTCTGGGTGGTGGACCGGAACCCGGCCGCACCCAGGGTGCTGGTGGTACGCGGCCAGACCGTGGTGCCGGTCGGTATCGCGGGCCTGCACGGACGTACCGTGCGCTCGCTCAAGGTCTCCTCGGACGGGACCAGGATCGCGCTCGTGGTGACGGAGCCGAACCGGCCGCAGACCCTGATGATCGGTCTGATCGGCCACGGCGGCACCCCGGCCGAGCCGACCGCCACGGTGTCCGAACTGCGGCCGGTGGGCACGGTGCTGAGCGAGGTGGTGTCGGTCTCCTGGGCCGACACCGACCAGCTGCTGGTGCTCGGCAAGGAGGACGGCAAGCTCCAGCAGCTGCACTACTTCGGCACCGACGGCTCGGTCAGCTCGGACTTCGTGCTGCAGGGCGGCGACTCGATGACCTCGGTCTCCGCGACCGAGGCCCGGGGCCCCCAGCTGGACAAGGCGCCCTCGGTGCTGGCGACTTCGGGCCAGCAGCAGATCTACCGGCTGGTCGGCAACCAGTGGCGCGAGGTCCAGGGCAAGCCGAAGGCGTGGTCCTTCAGCTACCCCGGCTGACCCCCGGTCACCCGGGTCACCCCGGCCGCCTGCGGACCGCGGCCGCGACGGTGGCGGCGGCCCGGGGCGGGTGCCCGTGCGCGGTGAGCACCCGGGCCGCCTCGGCCAGCGTGGCACCGGTGGTCACCAGGTCGTCCACCAGCACCGGCTGACGGCCGGTCAGCAGCCGCCCCGCGCCTGGCCGCAGGACGAGCGCGCCGTGCAGGTTGGCCCGGCGCTGCGCGGCGGTCAGCCCGGACTGGTCCGCCACCGCGCGGCCGTGCCGCAGCACCGGCGCCGCCCGGACCCGGTGGCCGGCCCGGCGCAGCTCCCCGGCGGCGGCCCGGGCCAGCCGCAGGGTCGGATCGTGCCCCCGGGCCCGGACCGAGCGCCGGGTGGAGGGCATCGGCACCAGCAGCACCGGCCGCCCGTCCAGCACCGGCCCGACGGCCCGGGCCAGCGCCTGCCCGAGCGGGCCGGCCAGCCGGAGCGCGCCGCGCTCCTTGTGGGCGATCAGCAGCCGCCGGACCGGGTCGGCGTACGGGGCGGCGGAGTGCACCGGGGGCAGCCCGGCCGGTGGCGGCTGCGGCCCGGCCGGCCCGGCCCGGGCGGTGGTCAGGGCGGCCCGGCAGCCGGGGCAGAGCTGGCTGCGGCCCGCGCCGCAACCGGCGCAGCGGGCGGGCAGCAGCAGGTCGAGCAGCCCGGTCGGTTCGAACAGGAGGTGGACGGCCATCGCTGCCTCCTCGGTGCGGCTGCGCCAAACGGTGGTCCGCCCTGGGGGTGTTGTCCAGACGTTTACCGATGTTTCACCCGCAGGGGGGTAAACAGGGGAGAACAGCTGTACCGCCAGCCCTGCGCCACTACGTTGTTCGACCGGCACAAGACTGGGGAGGCGAAATCCCGGTGTGAGGTGTTCGATAAGGCTCCAAGGGGTTTCAAGCGTTCCTGGTGGGGAGGAAGTGAGGTGAGGGCCAGTCGCGCTCGCCGCTCCCGGCGAACTGCGGGGTCGGTGGCAGAGAGGCTGGTCCGGCTGGGTCTCAGTCCGGTTCGGTGAGCACTCCGGATCGGCGTTTCAGCACAAGGGATCGGAGTTCTGCGTGGACATCGTCGTCAAGGGCCGCAAGACCGAGGTGCCCAAGAGGTTCCGCGAGCACGTGGCCGAGAAGCTGGAGAAGGTCCAGAAGTTCGACGACAAGGTGATCAGCCTCGACGTCGAGGTGTCCAAGGAACACAACCCGCGCCAGGCCGACCGCTCCGAGCGGGTCGAGATCACCCTCCGTACCCGTGGCCCGGTGATCCGGGCCGAGGCCGCCGCCGCAGACCCCTACGCGGCGCTCGACCTGGCTTCGGCCAAGCTGGACGCGCAGCTGCGCAAGTCCGCCGACCGGCGCCGGGTGCACAAGGGCGGCAGTGGCCGTACCCCGATCAGCGTCGCCGAGGCGACGGCCGCGCTCGCCGCGCTCCCGGTGGAGGAGCAGCCGAGCGCCGGGACCAACGGCGCTGTTCGGAAGACCATGATGGGATCCCTGGAGGTGGAGGGCGACGGCCCCCTCGTCGTCCGCGAGAAGACCCATGGCGCCGCGCCGATGGCGCTGGACCAGGCGCTGTTCGAGATGGAGCTGGTCGGCCACGACTTCTACCTCTTCGTCGAGAAGGACAGCGGCCTGCCGAGCGTGGTCTACCGGCGGCACGGCTACCACTACGGCGTGATCCACCTGACCACGGACGGTTCGACCGTGGGCGAGGTGGGCGGCGCCGGTGGCGCGATCGGCGGCCCGGACGAGGACTGACCGGGCGCTGGTCGGACAGCACGACAGCAGTCGATGAACGGGTGACCCCCGGCGGCCCAGGCCGCCGGGGGTCACCCAGCTGGGCCGGGCCGACGGCGGAGGGTGATCAGGACGCGGCGCTTCGTGGAATGATGGCCGGACACTGACCGGTGACGGGGAGGCACGGATGGGGGAGCGATTCGGTCGCGAGGCCGAACAGGTCCGGGAGGCGGCTGAGTACCCGCCGCGCCGGGCCGAACCGATCCGGGTGCTGGTGGTCGACGACCACGCCCTGTTCCGCCGAGGCCTGGAGATCGTGCTGGCCGAGGAGGAGGACATCCGGGTCATCGGCGAGGCGGGGGACGGTGCCGAGGCGGTGCTGAAGGCGGCCGACCTGCTGCCCGACATCATCCTGATGGACGTCCGGATGCCCCGGCGGAGCGGGATCGAGGCCTGCACCGCGATCAAGGACGTGGTGCCCAGCACCAAGATCATCATGCTGACGATAAGCGACGAGGAAGCCGACCTCTACGAGGCGATCAAGGCGGGGGCCACCGGCTACCTGCTCAAGGAGATCTCCACCGACGAGGTCGCCACCGCGATCCGCGCGGTCGCCGACGGGCAGTCGCAGATCAGCCCGGCGATGGCCTCCAAGCTGCTCACCGAGTTCAAGTCGATGATCCAACGGAAGTCGGACGACCGGGAGTTGGTGCCCGCGCCGCGGTTGACCGACCGTGAGCTGGAGGTGCTCAAGCTGGTCGCCACCGGGATGAACAACCGGGAGATCGCCAAGGAGCTCTTCATCAGCGAGAACACGGTGAAGAACCACGTCCGGAACATTCTGGAGAAGCTGCAGCTGCACTCCCGGATGGAGGCCGTGGTCTACGCGATGCGGGAGAAGATCCTGGAGATCGGCTGAGGCCGACCTCCAGGAGTCCGGCTAGCGGGCGTTGACCTCGAGGAAGGTGCGGACGGCCGACTCCAGCGCGCCCTCGATCCAGGCGGGCTTCAGGCTGGTGTGCTCGCCGGCGAAGTGCACCCGGCCCTCGGGCAGCCGGGCGGCCGGGTGGAGCTCGTGCAGCTGGCCGGGGGTGGGGATGACCGCCTCGCCGAGCGCGTAGCGGGCCCGGGCCCAGGACTGGGTGACGCCGACGCCGGTGAACTCGCGGCGGACCCGCGGGCCGAACAGCCGCTCCAGGTCGTTCAGCGCGAAGGCGTACCGCTCGCCGGGCGTCAGCGAGTCCCAGCGCATCGCGTCGTCCGCCCAGGTGTACGAGGCCAGCACCACGCCGCCCGGTGCGCCGTCCGGCGCGTGCGAGGGGAAGTAGGTGAACCGGCTCGCGCTGTCGGAGGCGCAGCCGCCGCCGGTGAAGCCCCCCGGGCCGGTCTCCCAGAACCTGGTCCTGAACTCCAGCAGCACCTTGGTGGCCGAGTCGTAGTGCAGCTCGGTCACCGCGCGGCGCTTCGGGTAGGACATCAGCGGCTCGATCCGGCAGAACCGGAGCGCGCTGAACGGGATGGTGACGACGGCGTAGTCGCCCTCGAAGACCTCGGTCGGGTCGATCGGCGCGCCGTCGGGCGACTCCTCGTCGCCGCTCTCGGCCATCGTCTCGATCCTGACCCCGCCGGCCTGCTGGGTCAGCCGGGTCATCCGGCGGCCCATCCGCAGCTCGGCCGCCAGCGGCTCGGCGAGCTTGGCGGTGAGCGTGTCGGTGCCGCCCGCCAGCTCCCAGTACCGGTTGGTGGGGCTGATCACGGCGTGGTCGATCAGGGTCGGGACCAGTGAGTAGTGCAGCCGGGAGGTCAGGTTCTCCAGCGTCCCCGCGGCCTGCACCGAGGCCGGGTCCCAGCCGGCCTCCTCGTGCAGGAAGCGGCGGGTGGAGTGGTAGCCGTACTTCTGGAACACCTCGGTCCAGCCGTCCAGCCGCTGCCCGAGGTCGCCGGCCGGGGTCACCTTCGCGAAGGCCCGGTCGACGGCCTGGGCGGCGGTGGTGTCGAAGCGGGCCCCGAAGGAACGATTCACTTCGGCGGGGGAACGGTTGTACGCGGCCTTGGTGGTCTGCAGGCCGTTGACCGCCAGGAAGGTGCGGAAGTTGGCGGTCGGCGGGCGGAACTCCCGCTCGGGGCCGTTGCTCCAGGTCTCGCCGGTGAACGAGCGGTACGTCACCGGGGGCACCGCACCGACGGGCCGGGTGCCCGGGGTGATGTCGGCGTTGTAGAACAACTGCCGCCGCAGGCCGAGCTTGTCGGCCAGCGCGAGCACCAGCGGGTGGAAGTCCGGCAGCCGCATGGCCCCGGCCTCGGCGTACAGCCGGGAGTCGGCGAACATGCCGCGGAAGGTCTTGATCCGGCCGCCGACCCGGCTGCCGTTGGCCTCGATCACCACCACCTCGTGCCCGGCCTGCTTGAGCAGCGTGGCCGTGGTCAGCCCCGCGACGCCGGCCCCGACCACCAGGACGCGTTTGCGCCGGGTGCCGGTGGTGGCGGGGCCGGGCGGGAGCTGACCGTCGATCAGGATCCGCAGGTACTCGAGCGTCAGGTCGGTCCGCTCGTCGTCGGCGACCATCAGCATCTTGCGGGCCAGGTCGCGGCTGACCGCCGCGTCGGCCCGGGACTGCGGCGCCGCCACCGAACGGGGGGCGAACCCGGCGGCGCCGGCGGCGGCAGTGGCGGCGGCCGTGCCGAGCAGGGCACGGCGGCTGAACCGTGATCGGGCGGTGGTCGGACCCATCGTTGCTCCAAACGGTCGTGGTGCGGACACCACGGGGCAACGGCGGGTGATCACCGATGACACGCCCGGCCGGTGAAGATCACCCGATCCGACCAACCGTCAGGACAGCAGCTTCTCCACCGCCGGGCGCAGCGCCTCGTCGTGCAGCGCCTCCACCCGGACGTCCGTGCAGCCGACCCAGGAGGCCGCCTCGCGGAGCGCCTCGGCCAGTGCCCCGACGTGCCGGGGCGAGGTCAGCGAGACCTGACGGGCCACCAGGGTGCGGCCCTCCCGAGCCGGGTCCACCCGGCCGACCAGGCGGCCGCCGGCCAGCAGCGGCATCGCGAAGTAGCCGTGCACCCGCTTGTGCTTGGGGGTGTACGCCTCCAGCCGGTGGGCCATGTCGAAGATCCGCTCCGTCCGGGGGCGGTCCCAGACCAGCGAGTCGAACGGGGAGAGCAGGGTCGTCCGGTGCCGCCCGCGCGGGGTGCTCGCCAGCGCCGCCGGGTCGGCCCAGGCCGGTGCGCCCCAGCCGGCCACCGTGACCGGGACCAGGCCGGCCTCGGGCAGCGCCGCGTCGAAGTGCTTCGCCTTGAGCCGGTGGTAGTCCATCAGGTCGGCCCGGGTGGCCACCCCGAGCGCGGCACCGGCCTGGGCGATCAGCCGCTGGACGCACTCCTGGTCGGTCAGGTCCTGCTCGAACAGCTCGGCGGGGATGGCCTGTTCGGCCAGCGCGTAGACCCGCTTCCAGCTCCGCCGCTCGGTGCAGACCACGTCGCCGAAGGCGAGCGCCCGTTCCACCGCGATCTTGGTGTCGGACCAGTCCCACCACTCCGAGGTCCGCTTCGCGCCGCCCAGCTCGGTGGAGGTCAGCGGGCCCTCCGCGCGCAGCTGGTCGAGCACCCGCAGGTAGGTCTCCTCGGTGACCTCGCCGCCCCAGAGGTGGCCCCGGTTGCGGAACCCCCGGCGGCGGAAGGCGAACAGCGGCCACTCCTCGATCGGCAGGATGCAGGCCGCGTGCGACCAGTACTCGAAGGTGCCGGCGGAGCCCCAGTAGGCCGACTCGACCGCCGGGCGGCCGACCGCGCCGAGCCGGGCGTACGGGATCAGCTCGTGCGAGCGGGCCAGCACCGAGATGGTGTCCAGCTGCACCGCGCCGAGGTGGCGGAGCACGCCGCGCACACCGCCGCGTCTGTCCGGGGCGCCGAGCAGGCCCTGGGCGCGGAGCGCGATCCGGCGGGCCTCGTCGGCGGAGAGCTCGACGGCCGGGGCGGGGGTCGGGGCGGAGGAGGTCGGGGCGGTCATGCCCGGCAGCGTAGAACCTCGGTCCGACAACCGGGAGCCGGGAACCAACCACTCGTCCTGTACGTAACAACGAGCGCGAGGGGCAGGGACGGTGGACCGATTTGTCCGGACCGGAGTGCTATCGGTGGTTGTGCTCCCACGGGTGACACGGTATTACCGTGCTGACGCACCTCCCGGCGCATTGGCCTCCTCGCATACGATGGCCCGTGCGGTGGGGTCGACCCACCGTGCAGTCGTCCAGAGCCGATCCAGGCAAGGAGCCCGCCCAAGTGTCCGTCTTCGACAAGATCCTGCGCGCCGGCGAGGGTAAGACCCTTCGCAAGCTGCAGCGGATTGCCGCCCAGGTCAACTCCATCGAAGAGGACTTCGTCAACCTCACGGACGACGAGCTGCGCGCCCTGACCGACGAGTACAAGCAGCGCGTCGCCGACGGTGAGACCCTGGACGACATCCTCCCCGAGGCCTTCGCCACGGTCCGCGAGGCCGCCAAGCGCGTCCTCGGCCAGCGCCACTACGACGTCCAGCTGATGGGCGGCGCCGCGCTGCACCTCGGCTTCGTCGCCGAGATGCGCACCGGCGAGGGCAAGACCCTGGTCGGCACGCTGCCCGCGTACCTGAACGCGCTGACGGGCAAGGGCGTCCACCTCATCACGGTCAACGACTACCTCGCCGAGCGCGACTCGGAGTGGATGGGCCGGGTGCACCGCTTCCTCGGCCTCGAGGTCGGCGTGATCCTCGGCAACATGTCGCCCGCCGAGCGCAAGCGCCAGTACGCGATGGACATCACGTACGGCACCAACAACGAGTTCGGCTTCGACTACCTGCGCGACAACATGGCGTGGTCGCAGGACGAGCTGGTGCAGCGCGGCCACAACTTCGCGGTGGTCGACGAGGTCGACTCGATCCTGATCGACGAGGCCCGTACGCCGCTGATCATCTCCGGCCCGGCCGACCAGGCGACCAAGTGGTACGCCGACTTCGCCAAGCTGGTCCAGCGCCTCAAGCGCGACCGCGACTACGAGGTCGACGAGAAGAAGCGCACCGTCGGCGTGCTGGAGGAGGGCGTCGGCCGGGTCGAGGACTACCTCGGCATCGACAACCTCTACGAGTCGGTGAACACCCCGCTGGTCGGCTTCCTGAACAACGCGATCAAGGCCAAGGAGCTCTACAAGAACGACAAGGACTACGTCGTCATGAACGGCGAGGTCATGATCGTTGACGAGCACACCGGCCGCATGCTCGCGGGCCGCCGCTACAACGAGGGCATGCACCAGGCGATCGAGGCCAAGGAGGGGGTGGAGGTCCAGAACGAGAACCAGACCCTGGCCACCGTCACCCTGCAGAACTTCTTCCGGCTGTACGACAAGCTCGGCGGCATGACCGGTACGGCCACCACCGAGGCGGCCGAGTTCCACCAGATCTACAAGCTCGGCGTGGTGCCGATCCCGACCAACAAGACCCCGCTCCGGATCGACCAGCCCGACCTGATCTACAAGTCCGAGCCGGCCAAGTTCGCCGCCGTGGTCGAGGACATCGTGGAGAAGCACGAGAAGGGCCAGCCGATCCTGGTCGGCACCGTCTCGGTGGAGAAGTCCGAGTACCTCTCCCAGGAGCTGCGCAAGCGCGGTGTCCCGCACGAGGTGCTGAACGCCAAGCACCACGAGCGCGAGGCGCAGATCGTCGCCCAGGCCGGCCGCAAGGGCGCCGTCACGGTGGCCACCAACATGGCCGGCCGCGGCACCGACATCATGCTCGGCGGCAACGCCGACCACCTCGCGGCGGCGGAGCTGGCCCAGCGCGGCCTGACCGAGCTGGACACGCCCGAGGAGTACGAGGCCGCCTTCCCGGCCGCGCTGGAGAAGGCCAAGGGCGCGGTCAAGGCGGAGCAGGAGGAGGTCCAGTCGCTGGGCGGCCTCTACGTGCTCGGCACCGAGCGGCACGAGTCCCGCCGGATCGACAACCAGCTGCGCGGCCGCTCCGGCCGCCAGGGCGACCCGGGCGAGTCCCGGTTCTACCTCTCGCTCGGCGACGACCTGATGCGGCTCTTCAAGGCCGGCATGGTCGAGCGCGTGCTGGCGATGGCCAACGTGCCGGAGGACGTGCCGATCGAGTCCAAGATGGTCACCCGGGCGATCGCCTCGGCGCAGACCCAGGTCGAGCAGCAGAACTTCGAGATCCGCAAGAACGTGCTCAAGTACGACGAGGTGCTGAACCGTCAGCGCGAGGTCATCTACGGCGAGCGCCGGCGGGTCCTGGAGGGCGAGGACCTGCAGGAGCAGGTCGGCCACTTCATGGACGACACCGTCGCCGCGTACGTCAGCGCCGCGACCGGCGAGGGCTTCGAGGACGACTGGGACCTCGAGAAGCTGTGGACCGCGCTGAAGCAGCTCTACCCGCTCACCCTTGAGCTGGAGGAGCTGGAGGAGGAGGCCGGCGGCCCGGCCGGGATGACCGCGGAGTTCCTCACCCGGGTGCTCCAGGAGGACATCCAGGCGCAGTACGGTGCCCGCGAGGACCAGCTCGGCTCGGAGATCATGCGCGAGCTGGAGCGCCGGGTCGTCCTCTCGGTGCTGGACCGCCGCTGGCGCGAGCACCTCTACGAGATGGACTACCTCCAGGAGGGCATCGGCCTGCGGGCGATGGCCCAGCGCGACCCGCTGGTCGAGTACCAACGCGAGGGCTTCGACATGTTCGGCGCCATGATGGAGGGCATCAAGGAGGAGTCGGTCGGCTACCTGTTCAACCTGGAGGTCCAGGTCGAGCAGCAGGTCGAGGAGGTCCCGCTGGCGGACGCCGAGGAGACCCTGGCCCGGCTGGAGAAGGACGCCGCCGCGGCCCGTCCGGAGATCAAGGCCAAGGGCCTGGAGGCCCCGAAGCCGCAGCGTCTGCACTACACCGCCCCGTCGGTGGACGGCGACGAGACCGTGGTCGAGGGCGACTTCGACGACACCCTGGGCGGCGAGGACGGCGACGGGCTGACCCGGGCCGAGCGCCGCAAGGCCGCTCGGGCGGCGAAGGGCCGTCGCCGCAAGTAAGGCCGTTCGTTCGATCGGAGGCGCGGAGCTGATCGCTCCGCGCCTTCGGCGTTCTCAGCGGGACTCCACGGCGGTGCACTGCCACTGCTCGGTCCTGCGGTGCCGCTCCAGCCGGAACGCCACCATGTGGTGCCGGGGCCCGAACTCGACCCGGACGCAGACCTCCAGGGCCCGCGCGGTGGGCGCGGAGTCGTACACCCGGCCCAGCCGGTGCGCCGTCAGCCGGCCGCGCGGGCGGAGCGGGCCGGACCGGACCAGGGCGGTGAGCTGCTGGTAGCCGGGCAGCGAGGTGTGCCGCTGGAGCTGTCCGGCCGGGCGGTGGCCGGTGAGCACCTCGACCAGCCGGTGGGCGAACCGCGCCGCCAGTTGGCTCTGCGCCGTACGGGCCGGGGAGCAGGCCGCCCGGGGGTGGCGGGGCGTCAGTTCGCCGACGGGGTGCGGGCGGCGGGGCACCCGGTCCGGGCGGCGCGGGTGCGGGTGGACCGGGTGGACCAGGGCGCGGACGCGGGGTGCGGGAGCGGTCAAGGCGGGCGCCCTTCGTTCGTCGGGTGCGGTCAGGTCCTTGGTACCGGTGCGGCGGGGGGCGGACAACGACGGGCCCGAGCGTGTCGGCGGCGGCCCGCGGTGTCACCTATCCGGGTGAGATGCACTGCGGGCAGCGGATCCGTACGGCCCGGGGTGGCGCGTCCGGTTGACGGGCCGAGGGGTGGGACGGGGCTCGAAGGGGGACGTTCCCGACGGCGCCCGGGAGCGGCGTCGGCCGCCCGGCGGGTGGGCGGGGGAGGATCGGGGGCGGAGGTGGGCGAGGTGGGCGAGGTGCGGCGGGGCCTGGTGCTCGGCGGCGGCGGGATGCTCGGTGCGGCCTGGACGATCGGTGCGCTGTGCGCGGTGGAGGAGGCGACCGGCTGGCGGCCGGGCTCGGCCGAGATCGTGCTGGGCACCTCGGCCGGTTCGATCCTGGGGACGCTGCTGACGGCCGGGGTCGGGGCGGCCGAGCTGAGGGACCATCAGCGCGGCCTGGAGATCACCACCGGCCCGCTGGCGGGCGTCGACTTCGACTACGACACGGCGGTGGGCGGCGCGCTGCCGCCGCGTCCCCGCCCCGGGATCGGTTCGCCCGGCCTGCTGCGGGACGCCGTCCGGCACCCGCGCGAGTACCCGTTCCTGACCATGGTCTCGGCCGCCGTGCCGACCGGGCGGGGCTCGGTGGCACCGGTGGGTGAGCTGGTCCGGGGGCTGGTGGGCGACGGGGGCTGGCCGGCCGGCTCCGGCCTGCGGGTGGCGGCGGTGGACTACCGGACCGGGCGGCGGGTGGCCTTCGGCGACCCCGGTGCGCCGGAGGTGCCGGTCGACCGGGCGGTGATGGCCTCCTGCGCGATCCCCGGCTGGTTCGCCCCGGTGGAGGTGAACGGGAGCCGGTACGTCGACGGGGGCTGCTGGTCGGCGACCAACGCCGACCTGATGGCGGGCCGGGGCCTGGACGAGGTGTACGTGCTCGCGCCGATGGCCCTGCGGCCGTCCTGGCCGGACGGGCGGGTGGTGGAGCGGGGGACGCTCGCGGCGGTCCGGGAGTGGCGGCAGCGGGACCGGCCGCGCGGGGTGCTGGCGCAGCTGGTGAGCCGGTACCGGCGTGCGGTGACCCGTCAACTGATGCGGGAGGCAAGGGAGTTGCGGGCAGGCGGGGTGCGGGTGCAGCTGCTGGCGCCGACGCTGGAGGACCTGGCGGCGATGGGGCCGAACATGATGGACCCGGCCCGCCGGGGCCAGACGCTGGAGACGGCGCTGCACACCACGGCGCGGGCGCTGCGGTAGCCCTCCGGGCCCCTGGCGGGGTGCGGGAGGTGCGTATTGTTGGGTCTGGCTTTCCCTGCCCCGCCGAAGAACCGGAGTGCTCCCGATGCGCGTGTACGTGCCCACGACCCTGGCCGGACTGGCGGCGGCGTACCCCGGTGGAGCGCTGGACCAGTCGGTGGCGTACGCGGTGACGCCTGCGCTGCGCGAGTGGTACGTCAGCGACGACCTGGAGGAGCTGGAGTACGCGGCCCTCAACCGCGCTGCGCAGGCCGCGCTGCGGCTGCTCGCAGCCGACCCCTCGGCCCCTCGCCGCCGGGTGGTGGTGGCGGTCGAGGTGGCCGATTCCGGGGTGGGGCCGTTCGTCGGGGACGAGTACCAGGACCAGGCGTCGCTGGGCCGGGTGGTGCTCAAGGGCCCGCTGCCGCTGGCGAAGGCGGCCGCGGTGCACGCGGACGTGGCCGACGCCGACGTGGTGGCGGACATCGCCGCCGCGGCCGCCGTGATCGAGGCCGCGGACAAGGGCGACGACGACGCGCAGTTCACCGTGGACGGCGCCGAGGACCACGAGCTGCTCTGGTTCGCGACCCAGGAGATCCCCGCCCTGCTGGCCTGACGCCCCGTTGCCCTGATGCCCTGGCCGTCGGCTCAGGGGGTGACGATGGCGAAGTTCGGGTCCGGCTTGTCGAGCACCGCCAGCAGCTTGGGCAGCAGGGTGGCGTCGCCGGTGACGGTGACGCCGTCCAAGCCCTTGCCGGCCAGCAGGCCGAGCAGTTGGGGCTTGGTCAGGGTCAGGCTCACACCGGCGTCGGCGGCCGGGACGGTGCTGCTGCGGTAGGTCAGCACGCCGTTGGCGAGCCGGAGGTGCCAGACCCGGCCGAGGGCGGGCAGGTTCCAGTCCATGGTCAGGGCGAGGTCCCAGGCCCGGGGGCCGTTCACCCGGATCGCCACCGAGTCGATCAGCTGCTCGACGGTGAGCGCCATCAGCATGTCGGCGCCGGTGGTGGAGGCGGTGGCGGGCTTCACGCCCTCGCGCAGCTCCATCGCGCCGGTGAGGTAGAAGTTGCGCCAGACCGCGTTCTCGGTGGCCCGGCCGAGGCTGTCGTAGACCTTGGCCAGCTCGTTCCTGGCCCGGCGGTCGGCGGGGTCGGCGAAGACGCAGTGGTTGAGCAGGGTGGCGGCGAACCGCAGGTCGCCGTCGTGGACGAAGCGCAGCGCGGTGGCGGTGGCGAGCCGCTGGCCGCCCATGGCCCGGACGTAGCGCTTGGACTCCTCCACCGGCGGGTGCTCCCAGAGGTGCGCCGGGTTGCCGTCGAACCAGCCCAGGTAGCGCTGGTAGATGCCCTTGACGTTGTGGCTGAGCGAGCCGTAGTAGCCGCGGTTGGCCCACACCGCGTCCAGGGCGGGCGGCAGTTGGAGCTGCTCGGCGATCTCGTGGCCGGTCAGGCCCTGGTTGATCATCCGCAGCGTCTGGTCGTGCAGGTAGGCGTACAGGTCGCGCTGGTGCTCCAGCAGGGTGGTGATCTGCTCACCGCCCCAGGTCGGCCAGTGGTGCGAGGCGAAGGCCACGTCCACCCTGCCCCGGAACAGCTCGGCCGACTCGCCCAGGTAGAGCGCCCACTGCCGGGCGTCCCGGACCTGGGCGCCGCGCAGGGTGATGATGTTGTGCATGGTGTGGGTGGCGTTCTCGGCCATGCAGACGGCCCGCAGGTCGGGGAAGAGGAAGTTCATCTCGGCGTGCGCCTCGGTGCCGGGCGTGAGCTGGAACTCGATCCGGACGCCGTCCAGGGTCTCGGTCTGACCGGTCTTCGAGACGTACCCGGTCGGCGGGATCAGGCCGATGGTGCCGACCGAGACGTTCTGCCCGAGGCCGCAGCCGATCTGCGCGGCGGCGCCCTTGGGCAGCTGCGCGCCGTACATGTACGAGGCCCGCCGGGTCATCGCGGTGCCGGCGTAGACGTTCTCCGAGACGGCGTGCTCCATGAAGCCCTCGGGGGCCAGGATCGGGACGCTCCCCGCGCCGTTCGGCAGTACGCCCCGGCAGCCGCCGAAGTGGTCGACGTGTGGGTGGGTGTAGATCAGCCCGGTGACCTTCCGGTCGCCCCGGTGGGCCCGGTACAGGCCGAGGGCGGCGGCCGCGGTCTCGGCCGAGATCAGCGGGTCGATCACGACGATGCCGGTGTCGCCCTCGACGATCGTCATGTTCGACAGGTCGAGGCCGCGGACCTGGTAGATCCGCTCGGTGACCTTGAACAGGCCCTGCTTCGCCGTCAGTTGGCTCTGCCGCCAGAGGCTCGGGTCGGCGGTCTTAGGTGCCGGGCCGTTCAGGAAGGCGTACGCGTCGTTGTCCCAGACCACCTGGCCGGCCGCGTTCTTCACCACCCCGGGGGTGAGCGCGCCGATGAAGCCCCGCTCGGCGTCGGCGAAGTCGGTCCGGTCGCCGTACGGCAGCGCGCCGGTGCCGGTCGCGCTCTCCCCGTCGGCTCCGTCCCGGCCGTCGGACCGCCCGGTCGCCGCCGCGCTCAGCGGGTTGAGGGCGAGGGCCGCGGCGGCGGCACCGGTGGCGGCGACGAAGCCGCGACGGTCGAGCGGGCTCATGGGGTACCTCACAGCACGAAGGGGGCGGGCGTTGACGCCGACCCTGCTGCCCGGCCGGGTGCCGGTCAATGGCGGGCGGCGGAATTGGGAGGGCTCCCTGCGCGGGCCGGGCCGAGGCTGTGAGCGGTCCCATTGCACATCCGCCGCCGGACCCGGCGGTCCGCCGTGCGGGTGGTCTTCCCCGGCCTGCGGGTCCGGCGTCGGCCGCCCGTGGCGGCCGGGAGCCGATGATGGGCCGACCCCAGGCGAGGGAGGGCGACCATGGCCGATCGGCGGAGTCGGATGACAGGGCGGTGGCCGGTGGTGGCCGCAGTCGCGGTCGCGCTGCTGGCCGGGATCGGCGGGTGGGCCTGGCCGACCGGGCACCCGGCGTCCAGGGCGATCACCCTGGACGAGGCGGGGCGGCTCGCACTGGCCCGTTTCACCACGTACGAGAAGAGCCCGGCCCGGGTCCGGATCACCGTGCAGGGCCGGGACGGTGACAGTGTGGTGGACGGTCTGGTCGACTTCCGCAGCCATCACGCCGTCGGCAGCTACCGGATCCCGGGCGCGGACCCGGGTCTGCTCGCCTGGGACCGGGAGGGTGTCGGCGTCGCCCCCGCCGCCGGGCCGGGCGGCCCGCCGGCGCTGTCGGCCGCGGCGACCATGCCGCGGGCCGCCTGGTCGCCGCGGGCCTTCAGCTCGGACCCGTTCGACGTCGGGCTGAACCTGGTGCTGCGGCTGGCCGCCGACCGGCCGGACAACGCCCAGGTGCTCGCCGAGCAGGGCCCCCGGTGGCTGCGCGGCGAGCGGATCGACGCCCGGTCCTACGACGTCTTCTCGGGCCCCCGGCCCCGGTCGGCCGCCGACCGGGGCGAGTCGCCGCTGACGTACTGGGTCGACGGCGAGGGCGGTCTGCGCCGGGTGACGATGCGGGTGGCCGGGCTGGAGCGCCTGGTCACGGTGGACTTCCCCGGCGGACCGGCCGACCCGGTTCCCGGCACCCCGTGGACCCTGGGCTGACGCCCCCTCAGCCGGTCGGCAGCGGGTACGCGTCGGGGTCGACCGCCCCGGGCAGCCCGACCGCCGGACGCACCGGGGCGTCCGCCCCGCCGGGCAGCTGCGGCTGCGCGGGCGGCGCGGGCAGGGTCCGGAACGAGACCCCGGGCGGGACCGCCGCCCGGGCGGGCTCGGTCGCGACCGGCCCCGGGGTGCAGGATGCCGACGGGGCACCGGAGTTGGCGCCGACGCAGTTGCCCGGGTCGGCCGCCGTGGCGACCAGGTCGGCCCCGTTGCCCCGGACCAGGTTGCCGTCGACGGTGTTGCCGCCCGCCCGGTAGCCCTGGACGTCGCGGAGCAGCAGCCCGGCGGCCGCGTTGCCCCGGACCAGGTTGCGGGTGACGGTGTTGGTGCTGCCCCCGCCGATCCCGATCCCGATGCCGAACCCGCCGTCCGCCTGCTCGGGGCTGCGGTCGTCGTTGTTGTCGGTGACGGTGTTCCCGGCGATCACCGCGCCGTGCTGCGGCGCCAGCGCCTCGAAGTCGTTGGAGTTCACCGTCACCCCTACCCGGTTGTGCACGGCGCGGTTGCCGAGGAACCAGAGCTGCTCGGAGGCGTTGGTGACCTCGATGCCCACCGCGTTGTGCTCGACCAGGTTGTCCCGCACCACGGTCGCGCAGGGGCGGCACTGGCCGACGTAGATGCCGGAGTCGGCCTGCCCCGAGGCGTACGAGTGCTCGATCACCCCCGACCTGGAGTCGAAGGCGTAGATGCCGTACAGCGCGTTGTTGTAGGCCGTCACGTAGGAGGCCCGGAATCCCTGCAGCGGCGGGAACCGCTCGGTGTCGAGCGGGTCGTACCCGGAGCCGCCCGCGCCCCGGCCCTGCAGCCGCTCGTCCGTCACCCCGGTGAACAGCAGCCCGTTGGCCAGGTGGTGGCGGACCGTCAGGTTCTCCACCGCCGACTCCGCCCCCGTCACGGTGATGCCGTTGACCCGGCGGAACTCGCCGTCCACCACCACGGCGTTGCGGTCCGCCCCGCGCAGCACCACGCGCGGCTTGGCCAGCAGCACGCTCTCCCGGTACACGCCGGGGGAGACCAGCACCACGTCGCCCGGGCGGGCGGCGTCGACCCCGCGCTGGATCGACGGGGCGTCCTGCGGGACCCGGACCACGCCGGGCGCGCCCGGCGGGGCGAGCGGCGTCCGGTCGGCCGGGCCCGAGCAGCCGGCCAGCAGGGCGGCCCCGACCAGGAGGACGGCGAGACGGTGGCGGGGGCGGGCGTGATGGCTGGGCATGTCGCCCTGTGTATCGTATCCGCGACTCACCGTGCGCACGGCGTGGTATCGAATGGCCCAATCCGGCGCGTGCGCCCAGCTGCCGGACGGAGACCTCGTGCCCGCTGCCCCTCCCGGCCCGTCCCGGCGCGGGCTGCTGTCCGGCGCGGTCCTGCTGGCGGCGGCCGCCGGGTGCGGGCCGGTCGCCGAACCGGTCGCGGAACCGGCCGGGGATGCGGTCGGGGATGCGGCCGGCCCCTACCCGGAACGGCCCGGACGGCAGGCCGGGGTGACCACTCCCCAGCCGGACAGCCTGCTGCTCGCCGCCTACGACCTCGCCCCGGGGGTGGCCGGGCCCGAGGGGGCCGGGCGGCTGCGGGAGCTGCTGGCCCGGTGGCCGGGCGGGCCGCCGGTCATCGGGGCCACCGCCACGGTCGGGATCGGCCCCGCCCTGCCCGGGCGGCTCGGACTGCGGACGCCGGAGGGTCTGGCCGAGCTGCCCGCCTTCCCCGGGGACCGGCTCGATCCGGCCCGCTGCGGCGGTGACCTGGTGGTCCAGCTCTGCGCCCCCGACGTCTGGACGGTGGTGACCGCCGCCGCCGGGTTCGACCGGGCCGTCCGGGGTCTGCTGACGGTCCGTTGGCGGCGGTCCGGCTTCCAGCAGCCGGTCGCGCGGGGGGAGACGCCCCGCAACCTGTTCGGCTTCAAGGACGGCACCGTCAACCCCGACCCGGGCGAGCGCGAACGCTGGGTCTGGCTCACCGACGGCCCCGACCGGGACGGCACCTACCTGGTGGTCCGTCAGATCAGGATGCTGACCGAGGAGTTCGCCCGGCTGCCGGGCGACCGCAGGGAGGCCGTGGTCGGCCGCCGGCTGGACAGCGGCGCGGCGCTCGGCCGGAGCGCCGAGCACGAGGAGCCGGACCTGTTCGCCAAGGCCGCCGACGGCCGGTACCTGCTGCCGGCCGACTCGCACGTCCGGCTGGCCCACTCGCGGCTCGACGGCGGCGCCCGGATGCTGCGCCGGGGTTACTCGTACGCGGACGGGCCCGAGGAGCAGGGGCTGGTGTTCCTGGCGTTCATGCGCGACCCGGCGCTGTTCGTCCGGGTCCAGGAGCGGCTGGCCGGTGCGGACGCGATGAACGCCTATCTGGAGCACCGGGGTTCGGCTGTCTTCCACATCCTGCCGGGCGCGCTGCCCGGCCGCCCGCTGGGCTCCGCGCTGTTCGGCGGGCCGTAGGAGACGGACAGGGGCCGGACCGCCCTCACGGCGGTCCGGCCCCTGACGGTCACTCGGGTCCGGTCTCAGTCACCGGCCTTCCGGCGGCGGCCGCGGAAGGCCAGCAGCAGTACGCCCGAGCAGATCACCAGCAGGCTGAGCGAGAGGCCGCCCAGCACGGCCAGGCCGGTCGAGGGCAGCGGGGTCGGCGGCTTCGGCGGCGTGGACGGCGACGGGCTGGGGCTCGGACTGGGCGAGGGACTGGGGGTGGGCGGCTTCGGTGCGTTCAGCCGCACCACCTCGACCGTCCGGCCGACGTCCCCTTCACCGAGCAGGTACGGACCGCTCACCGGCTGGGCCGGCAGGACGTAGCCGTCGGGTGCCCGGGTCTCGTCCAGGTAGTACGCGCCGAGCGGCAGCGCCGGGAAGGGGCAGAGCCCCTGGGCGTCGGTCGTGCACGCGACGGCGGCCGACCGGTCGGGGGAGGCGCCGTCCCGCTGGAGCCCGTCGACGCCGTTGGTTTCCTGCCAGAGCCGGAAGATCGCACCCTGGAGCGGCCGCCCGTCCTGCTCGCTCCGCTTGAGCAGGTGGAGGTCCGCCGTCTTCGGCCGGTTGACCACGGTGACGCTCGCCCCCTGGGTCAGGTTGAGTTCCGTCAGGACCAGCGGGCCGACGACCGCAGGATCGGGCAGCACGTACCCGGCCGGGGCCTGGGTCTCCTGCCAGTAGTAGGCGCCCACCGGGACGTTCGCCCGGCACACGCCGGTGGCCGGGGTGGTGCAGGGCGCGCCGACCTTGGTGTCGTCGGCCTGGAGCCCCGGGGTCCGGTTGCTCTCCTGCCAGAGCTGGAACACCGCGCCGGCCAGTGGCTTCCCGGCCGGGTCGTGCTTGAGGACGGTGACCTCGCCTTCGATGATGAGCACGTCGGTCAGCGGCTCGTTCACGGCGGTGGTGCTGACTCCCTGGGTCCGGTTGGCCATGGTGAGGTCCAGCGGTCCGAAGACGGTGACGGGGGGCAGCTGATGGCCGGGGGGCGCCTGGGTCTCCTGCCAGTAGTACGTCCCGAGCGGGACGGTGCTGGTGCAGAGCCCGGCGAGCGAGGTGACGCAGCGGGTGCCGACCTTGGTGTCCGGGGTGGCGCCGTCGGTCTGGAGACCGGCGGTGCCGTTGGACTCCCGCCAGAGCTGGAACACGGCTCCGGCCAGCGAGCTGCCGGTGGGGTTCCGCTTCAGCACGGAGACCGCGCCGGTGGCGAGTTCGTTGACGGCGGTGGTGCTGACGCCCTGGGTGTAGTTGGCGGTGGTGAGGACGAGCGGTCCGAACACGGCCGGGTCGGGGAGCAGGTACCCGGTGGGTGCCTGGGTCTCCTGCCAGTAGTAGGTGCCGAGCGGGACGGTGCCGGTGCAGATCCCGGTGGCCGGGGTGGTGCAGGCGGCGCCTGACGCGGTGTCAGGGGTCGCGCCGTCGGTCTGGAGGCCGGGGGTGTTGTTGGTCTCCCGCCAGAGCTGGAAGACCGCTCCGGCCAGCGGGTTGCCGCCGGTGTCCCGCTTGAGGACGGTGACGGCGCCGGTCGCCAACTCGTTGACGGCGGTGGTGCTGACGCCCTGGGCGTAGTTGGCCATGGTCAGGACGAGCGGTCCGAACACCGCCGGGGCGGGCAGAGCGTAGCCGTCAGGGGCCTGGGTCTCCTGCCAGTAGTAGGTGCCGACCGGGACGGTGGCGCTGCACCTGCCGTCGGCCGGCGTGGTGCAGGGGGTGCCGACCTTGGTGTCGTCGGCCTGGAGGCCGGTGGTCCCGTTGGTCTCGCGCCAGAGCTGGAACACCGCGCCCGCAAGCGGGTTGCCGCTGCCGTCCTGCTTGAGGATGCTCACCGCGCCCGTCGCCTGCGTGTTGACGGCGGTGGTGCTCACCCCCTGCGCGTAGTTCGCGGTGGTGAGGACGAGCGGTCCGAAGACGGCCGGGTCGGGGAGCAGGTAGCCGGTCGGCGCCTGGGTCTCCTGCCAGTAGTAGGTGCCGACGGTGGTGTGGTTGCTGCACAGCCCGGCCGCCGGGGTGGTGCAGGGGGTTCCGACCATGGTGTCCGGGGTGGCGCCGTCGGTCTGGAGACCGTCGGTGCCGTTGGTGTCGCGCCAGAGCTGGAACACCGCGCCGGGCAGTGCCGTCCCGTTCTGGTCCCGCTTGAGCACGCTGACACTGCCCATGGCGAGTTCGTTGACGGCGGTGACGCTGACGCTCTGGATGCGGTTGGCCATCGTCAGGACCACCGGTCCGAAGACGACCGGGTCGGGGAGCAGGTAGCCCGGCGGGGCCTGGAGCTCCTGCCAGAAGTAGGTGCCGAGCGGGACGGTGGCCGAGCAGAGGCCGGTGGCCGGGGTGGTGCAGGTGGTGCCGATCTTGGTGTCGTCGGCCTGGAGGCCCGGGGTGTTGTTGGTGTCGCGCCAGAGCTGGAAGACGGCTCCGGCCAGCGCGGTGCCGGCGGAGTCCTGCTTGAGGATGCTCACCGCACCGGTCGCCAACTCGTTGACGGCGGTGGTGCTGACGCCCTGGGTGCGGTTGGCCATGGTGAGGACGAGCGGTCCGAAGACGGCCGGGTCGGGGAGCAGGTAGCCGTCGGGGGCTTGGGTCTCCTGCCAGTAGTACGTGCCGAGCGGGACGGTGCTGGTGCAGATCCCGGTGGCGGGGGTGGTGCAGGGAGTGCCGATCTTGGTGTCGTCGGCCTGGATTCCGGCGGTGCCGTTGGTGTCCTGCCAGAGCTGGAACACCGCTCCGGCCAGCGCGGTGCCCGCAGGGTCCTGCTTGAGGATGCTGACGGCGCCGGTCGCCAACTGGTTGACGGCGGTGGTGCTGACGCCCTGGGTGCGGTTGGCCATCGTGAGGACGAGGGGTCCGAACACGGCGGGGGAGGGGAGCAGGTAGCCGGTGGGTGCCTGGGTCTCCTCCCAGTAGTAGGTGCCCAGCGGGACGGTGGAGCTGCACTTGCCGTCGGCCGGGGTGGTGCAGGTGGTGCCGACCTTGGTGTCGTCGGCTTGTAGTCCGGCCGTGCCGTTGGTCTCCCGCCAGAGCTGGAACACCGCTCCGGCCAGGGCCTTGCCCGTACCGTCCTGCTTCAGCAGGGTCACCGCGCCGGTGGCGAGTTCGTTGACGGCGGTGACGCTGACGCCCTGGGTGCGGTTCGCCATCGTCAGCACCAAGGGTCCGAAGACCGGCGTGCTGGGCAGCAGGTAGGCGTCGGGGGCTTGGGTCTCCTGCCAGTAGTACGTGCCGAGGGGCACGGTGGCCGAGCAGAGGCCGGTGGCCGGGGTGGTGCAGGGGGTGCCTGACCTGGTGTCAGGAACGGACCCGTCGATCTGGAGGCCCGGGGTGTTGTTGGTCTCGTGCCAGAGCTGGAAGACGGCTCCGGCCAGCGGGTTGCCGCCGGTGTCCTGCTTGAGGACGGTGACGGCGCCGGTGGCGAGCTCGTTGACGGCGGTGGTGCTGACGCCCTGGGTGCGGTTCGCCATCGTCAGGACCAGGGGTCCGAAGACGGCCGGGCTGGGCAGCAGGTACCCGGTGGGTGCCTGGGTCTCCTCCCAGTAGTACGTCCCCAGCGGGGCGGTGGCCGAGCAGAGGCCCGTGGCAGGGGTGGTGCAGGTCGTGCCGATCTTGGTGTCGTCGGGCTGGAGTCCGGCGGTGCCGTTGGTGTCCTGCCAGAGCTGGAAGACGGCTCCGGCCAGGGCGTTGCCGGCGGGGTCCTGCTTGAGGACGGTGACGGCACCGGTCGCCAACTCATTGACGGCGGTGGTGCTGACGCCCTGGGTGCGGTTCGCCATCGTCAGGACGAGGGGTCCGAAGACGGCCGGGGAGGGGAGTAGGTAGCCGGTGGGTGCCTGGGTCTCCTCCCAGTAGTACGTCCCCAGCGGGACGGTGCTGGTGCAGATCCCGGTGGCGGGGGTGGTGCAGGTGGTGCCGACCTTGGTGTCGTCGGCCTGGAGGCCGGCCGTGCCGTTGGTCTCCCGCCAGAGCTGGAACACCGCTCCCGCCAGGGCCTTGCCCGCGCTGTCCTGCTTGAGCACGGTGACCGCACCGGTGGCGAGTTCGTTGACGGCGGTGACGCTGACGCCTTGCGTGCGGTTGGCCATGGTGAGGACCACCGGCCCGAAGACGGCCGGGCTGGGCAGCAGGTACCCGGTGGGTGCCTGGGTCTCCTCCCAGTAGTACGTCCCCAGCGGGACGGTGGCCGAGCAGAGGCCGGTCGCCGGGGTGGTGCAGGTGGTGCCGACCTTGGTGTCGTCGGCCTGGAGGCCGGCCGTGCCGTTGGTCTCGTGCCAGAGCTGGAAGACGGCTCCGGCCAGCGCGGTGCCGGTGGCGTCCTGCTTGAGGACGGTGACGGCACCGGTCGCCAACTCATTGACGGCGGTGGTGCTGACGCCCTGGGTGCGGTTCGCCATCGTCAGGACGAGGGGTCCGAAGACGGCGGGGGAGGGGAGCAGGTACCCGGTGGGTGCCTGGGTCTCCTCCCAGTAGTACGTCCCGAGTGGCACGGTGGCCGAGCAGAGGCCGGTCGCCGGAGTGGTGCAGGTGGTGCCGACCTTGGTGTCATCCGCCTGGAGCCCGGCCGTGCCGTTGGTCTCCCGCCAGAGCTGGAAGACGGCTCCGGGGAGCGCTGCGCCGTTCTGGTCCTGCTTGAGCACGCTGACCGCGCCGGTGGCGAGTTCGTTGACGGCGGTGGTCGTGACGCCCTGTGCGTAGTTGGCGGTGGTGAGGACGAGCGGTCCGAAGACGGCGGGGCTGGGCAGGAGGTAGCCGGTCGGGGCCTGGGTCTCCTGCCAGTAGTAGGTGCCCGGCGGGACTGTCCGGCTGCAGGTGCCGTTCGCCGGGGTGGTGCACAGCGCGTCCACTGCCGTGTCCGGGGTGGCGCCGTCGGTCTGGAGGCCGGCGGTGCCGTTGGTGTCGCGCCAGAGCTGGAAGACGGCCCCGGCCAGCGCTGCGCCGTTCTGGTCCTGCTTGAGCACGCTGACGCTGCCCATCGCGAGCTCGT
The DNA here is from genome assembly GCF_040296785.1 of Kitasatospora sp. NPDC002040. Classification (NCBI taxonomy): domain Bacteria; kingdom Bacillati; phylum Actinomycetota; class Actinomycetes; order Kitasatosporales; family Streptomycetaceae; genus Kitasatospora; species Kitasatospora sp. NPDC002040. Next base: position 32,749 of record NZ_JBEOXV010000027.1, read on the forward strand.
TGACGGCGGTGGTGGTGACGCCCTGGGTTCGGTTGGCCATGGTCAGCACGAGGGGTCCGAAGACCGCCGGACTGGGGGTCAGGTGGTCCGGGGGTGCTTGGGTCTCCTGCCAGTAGTAGGTGCCGAGCGGGACGGTGGCGGTGCACACGCCCGAGGCGGGGGTGGTGCAGGGGGTGCCGACCTTGGTGTCCGGGGTGGCACCGTCAGGCTGGAGACCGGCCGTGCCGTTGGTCTCCCGCCAGAGCTGGAACACCGCGCCCGCCAAGGGAGTTGCAGCGCTGTTCTGCTTGAGGACGGTGACCGCGCCGGTGGCGAGTTCGTTGACCGCCGTCACGCTGGTGCCCAGCAGGCTGTTGGCGGCCGTGAGGGTCAGCGGTCCGAAGACGGCCGGGGAGGGGAGCAGGTAGCCGGTGGGTGCCTGGGTCTCCTGCCAGTAGTACGTCCCCAGTGGGACGGTGACGGAGCAGAAGCCGTTCGCCGCCGTCGTGCAGGTGGCGCCGACCTTGGTGTCCGGGGTGGCACCGTCCAGTTGGAGGTCGGGGGTGCCGTTGGTCTCGCGCCAGAGCTGGAACACCGCTCCCGCCAGGGCGTTGCCCGCAGGGTCCTGCTTCAGGACCCGGACCGCGCCCGTGATCTGCTGGTTGACCGCCGTGACGCTGACGCCGAAGGTCCGGTTGGCCATCGTCAGTACGGCCGGCCCGAAGACCGCCGGACTGGGCGTCAGAAAGCCCGGGGGTGCCTGGGTCTCCTCCCAGTAGTACGTGCCGAGCGGGACGGTGGCCGTGCACACGCCCGAGGCCGGGGTGGTGCAGGTGGCACCGACCTTGGTGTCGTCGGGCTGGAGCCCGGCCGTGCCGTTGGTGTCCCGCCAGAGCTGGAACACCGCCCCTGCCAGGGCGTTGCCCGTGCTGTCCTGCTTGAGGACGGTGACCGCGCCGGTGGCGAGCTGGTTGACGGCGGTGGCGCTGACGCCCTGGGTACGGTTCGCCATCGTCAGCACGAGAGGCCCGAAGACGGGCGTGGCGGGGAGCAGGTAGCCGGTGGGTGCCTGGGTCTCCTGCCAGTAGTACGTCCCCAGCGAGACGGTGGCCGTGCAGATCCCGGTGGCCGGGGTGGTGCAGGTGGTGCCGACCTTGGTGTCCGGGGTGGTGCCGTCGGGCTGGAGCCCGGCCGTGCCGTTGGTCTCGCGCCAGAGCTGGAACACCGCGCCTGCGAGCGCACCACCCGCCTCGTCACGCTTCACCACGGTGACGGCGCCGGTTGCCAACTGGTTGACGGCGGTGGTGCTGACGCCCTGGGTGCGGTTGGCCATCGTGAGGACGAGGGGTCCGAACACGGCGGGGGAGGGGAGCAGGTAGCCGGTGGGTGCCTGGGCCTCCTCCCAGTAGTAGGTGCCCAGCGGGACGGTGGAGCTGCACTTGCCGTCGGCCGGGGTGGTGCAGGGGGTGCCGACCTTGGTGTCGTCGGCCTGGAGCCCGGCCGTGCCGTTGGTCTCCCGCCAGAGCTGGAAGACGGCACCGGGGAGCGCTGCGCCGTTCTGGTCCTGCTTGAGGACGCTCACCGCGCCGGTGCCGAGTTCGTTGACGGCGGTGGTCGTGACGCCCTGCGTGTAGTTGGCCATGGTCAGGACCAGCGGTCCGAAGACGGCCGTGGCGGGGAGCAGGTAGCCGTCGGGCGCCTGGGTCTCCTGCCAGTAGTACGTCCCCAACGGGACGGTGGCGGTGCAGATCCCGGTGGCCGGGGTGGTGCAGGGGGCGCCGACCTTGGTGTCCGGGGTGGTGCCGGTGGTCTGGAGGCCGGGGGTGCTGTTGGTCTCCCGCCAGAGCTGGAAGACCGCGCCGGGCAGCGGTGCGGCGTTCTCCTTGGACTGCTTGAGGACCGACACCTGGCCCTCCGGCTGGACGTAGCCGAAGTCGTAGGTGTGGTTGTCCTGGCCGGGTCCGCCGGTGGTGATCGTGTGCTCGGGGTAGGTGCCGCCGGGCGGTACCTTCCCGTCGCTGTCGATGAAGTCGTTGCTGCCGGCGTCGTTCTTGGTGACGATCCACTGGAACAGCGGGCCGCCCGTCTGGTAGTCCGCCGCGTTGTCGACCTTGATGGTGTACTGCGTGCGGGGTTTCAGCCCGCCCGTGACGTTGGAGTCGTCGAAGTAGTACTCACCGCGGGCGGTGGTCCTCATGGTGCCCACCACCGTGCCGGCCGCGTTGTACAGCCGGACGGTGGCGCCCACCACGGGCTTCTCGCTCGGGTCCTGGATGCCGTTCCGGTCGACGTCGTACCAGACCCGGTTGCCGATCTGCAGGGGTGCCTCGTCGCACATCACCTCCAGGTCGGCCATCGAGCCGCCCTTGCCGAAGGTGGTGGTCAGCCGGTTCCCGTGGGTGGCGTCGCGCGGGCTCTCGGAGCCGTCGCGGTTGGCGAACGCGGTGCCGCCGCTGAAGATGGTCCCGGTCGGGTCGACCGCCGAACTGGCGATGGTGCTCTCGACCTTGGAGAGCGCGTTGCCCGCGAAGAGGCCGTTGCCGTGCTCCCAGTACGTCCGGTTGTAGTAGGCGCCGTTGCCGCGGCCGGTCTCGCCGCAGCCGCCGTTCTCGGCCATCACGAAGGTGGTGCCCGTGCCGAGGCAGGCCCGGCTCAGCGAGCCGCCCGAGGCCGGCTGGTAGAGCCCGCTGCCGACCGCGATGGTCTGCAGGTGGCCGACCTGGTCGGTGAAGCGGTCGCGGAAGCCGAGGATCAGCGAGCCGTCGGTGTCCACGATGATGTCGGCGAGGATCGGTTCGGGGTTCGCGTAGTACCCGGCGGGGCAGGCCTTGCCGTCCTGGGTGGCGGGGATCTGGTCGTTCCACGGGTACCAGGAGGCGCCCTTGCAGATCGCCGACTCGAACGAGATGTCGCGCGGGTAGTCCAGCCGCTGGTCCATCACCACGGGACCGAAGGTGCCGGCCACCGGGTCGAAGGTCCGCACGATCGCCCGCAGGTCGGACTTCAGCTGGGTCGACTCGCCGGAGCAGACGCCGCCGACGTAGAGCACGCCGTCCTGGAAGCCGAGGCCGTAGGGGCGCCAGTCACCGGTCGCCGGGCAGGCGGTGGTCGGGCCGGGGATCGGGTACACGGCCTTCGCGGCGGTCGCGGTCTTCGCGGTCGCGTCGTAGCGGTACAGCTGACGGTTCGCCAGGTTGACCACGTAGAGGTCGTTGCCGTCCTCCGAGACCTCGACGTCGCCCAGCGCCTCCTTGGCCACCACGGGGGTGAAGCCGACGTCGGTGTTGGTGGCGAAGGCGTGCGCCGTGGTCCCGGCGGAGGGCACGGTGGTGAACAGGGTGGTGACGTCGGTCGCCCGGTCGGTGAGGTAGACGGCGCCCTGCCCGGACGGGCCGTACGGGGAGCTCCGGTGGGCGTGTGCGCCGCTGAAGATCCACTTCTTCTGCTTGCTGTAGCCGATCCCGTACACCGCGCCGGTCTGCGCCTTGGTGGCCAGGTCGGTGGTCTGGTTGTCGACACCGCGCGCGTTGTACGGGAACTCCACCAGGGTCCGCAGCGTGGTCGCCTCGGCGTCGTTCCTGATGCACGCGGTGACCAGCGGGGCGTTCTTCTGGCAGTAGTCGGCCGGATTCCAGAAAGCCGTGGTGTACGAGACGTTCTTGCCGCCGGAGAGGTCGACGAACTCCTCGGTGCTGCTCAGCCGGTTCGCCGTGGCGGTGAAGGTGTCGCGGGCCGCGAACGCCGAGTACAGGATGCCGGGTTTGGGGTTGATCACCTGGACCCGGTACTTGCCGCCGGCCAGCGCGGTGGCGGCCGGGCGCAGGGTGACCGTGCCGTCGGCGGCCGTGGTGCCGGTGATGGTCGCACCGGCGTCGTCGGTCAGGGTCACCGTGACGCCGCTCATGCCCGGTTCCAGCGCGGCCCCGTTCCAGGTGCCGTCCGCGTTGACCTCGCGGACGACCTGGACGGTCACCGCCCCGTCACCCGTCGCGGCCCGGGAGGCCGGTCCGAACACCGCGACCCCGACCGAGGCGGTCATCGCCAGGGCGGTCACCGCGGCGAGCGGTCGCCACCGGAGGGGAGTCGGTCTCCGGTGGCCGGGCGGCCTCTGCGGCATGGTCCTCACATCGCTCCATTCGACTGCCCCCGGAACGATTTCTACGACTTTCATGACTGGCGTTAGTCGGATACGCCTCGGAATCGACAGGGCGTCCCGGATATTTCATCCGCTCAGCGCACCCGCGCGAATTAAGAAGATAAACGGAACGAATTCTGATGGCGCAATCTTTTCGCCCGCCCGCCCCTCGGGTACCGTTCCCGGGTGCGTACTCACATCGTCTGGGACTGGAACGGCACCCTGCTGCACGACATGGCAGCAGTGGTCGAGGCCAGCAATGCCGCCTTCGCGACCCTCGGGGTGGCGCCGATCACCGTGCAGCAGTACCGGGAGCTGTACTGCTTCCCGATACCGAAGTTCTACGAGCTGCTGCTCGGCCGGGAGCCGACCACCGACGAGTGGCTGGTGCTGGACGCCGCCTTCCAGGACCGCTACCAGGAGCTCAGTGACGCCTGCGGCCTGACCGAGGGCGCGGCCGAGCTGCTGACCGGCTGGTCGGCGGGCGGCCGCAGCCAGTCGCTGCTGTCGATGCACGAGCACCACCGGCTGGTCCCGCAGGTGCGGGCCCGGGGGATCGAGCCGCACTTCGTCCGGGTGGACGGCCGGGTCGGCGAGTCGTACGGGACCGGCAAGACCGAGTACCTGCGGCGGCACCTGGTGGCGCTCGGCACCGACCCGGCGCACACGGTGCTGATCGGGGACGCGGCCGACGACGCGGTGGCCGCGCTCAACGTCGGCGCCCGCGCGGTGCTGTACACCGGCGGGTCGCACACCCGGGAGAAGCTGGAGCCGCTGGGCGTCCCGGTGGTGGACAGCCTGGCCGAGGCGGTGGAGCTGGCCGGGCGGATCGTGGCGTGAGCCACTCCGCCCACCGCGTGTCAGCTGCGGTGATTCGGTTGACGGGTGGTCAGGCTGGGGGCTGAGCCGAGGAGAGTGAGCCCGACATGCCGATCGACGCAGTCACCCAGGTCCCCGAGCCGGTCAACGAGCCCGGGCACGACTACGCCCCGGGCAGCCCCGAGCGGGCCCGGCTGGAGCGCAGGCTGGACGAACTGGCGGCGGAGCAGATCCCGCTGCCGATGACCATCGGCGGTGAGCAGCGGTTCGGCTCCGGCGAGCGGATCGACGTGGTGCAGCCGCACCACCACAGCGCGAAGCTCGGCCTGCTGGGCAACGCGACCCGGGAGGACGCCCGGCTCGCGGTCGACGCGGCGCTCGCGGCGGCGGCCGACTGGCGCGCGCTCTCCTTCGACGACCGGGCGGCGGTCTTCCTGCGCGCCGCCGACCTGCTGGCCGGACCGTGGCGGGAGACGGTGGCGGCGGCCACCATGCTCGGCCAGTCCAAGACCGCCCAGCAGGCGGAGATCGACGCGCCGTGCGAGCTGGTCGACTTCTGGCGGTTCAACGTGCACTTCGCCCGGCAGATCCTGGCCGAGCAGCCGAGGTCCTCGCCCGGGGTGTGGAACCGGACCGACCACCGCCCGCTGGAGGGGTTCGTCTACGCGGTCACCCCGTTCAACTTCACCGCCATCGCGGGCAACCTGCCGACCGCACCGGCCCTGATGGGCAACACCGTGGTGTGGAAGCCCGCGCCCGCCCAGAGCCTGGCGGCGTACCACCTGATGCGGCTGCTGGAGGCGGCCGGACTGCCGCCCGGGGTGATCAACCTGGTCACCGGCGACGGCCAGGCGCTGTCCCAGGTCGCGCTGGCCGACCCGGCGCTGGCCGGGCTGCACTTCACCGGTTCGACCGCCGTCTTCCAGTCGCTCTGGCGCACCATCGGCACCAACATCGGCTCGTACCGGACCTACCCGAGGATCGTCGGCGAGACCGGCGGCAAGGACTTCCTGCTCGCGCACCGCTCGGCCGACCCGGACATCCTGCGCACCGCGCTGCTCCGGGGTGCCTTCGAGTACCAGGGCCAGAAGTGCTCGGCGCTGTCCCGGGCCTACCTCCCGCGCAGCCTCTGGCAGCGGATCAAGGACGACTTCCTGGCCGAGGTGGACGCCCTCACGGTCGGGGACGTCAGCGACCTGTCCAACTTCATGGGCGCGCTGATCGACGCGAAGGCGTACGCCCGGGTGACCGCCGCGATCGACCGCGCGGTGGCGGACCCGACGGTGGAGCTGGCGGCCGGCGGCCAGTACGACGACGCGATCGGATGGTTCGTCAGGCCGACCGTGCTGGTCTGCTCGGACCACCGCAACGAGATCTTCCAGCAGGAGTACTTCGGCCCGGTGCTGGCCGTGCACGTCTACGAGGACGCGCGCTGGGACGACGTGCTGAACCGGGTCGACGGCGGGGCGCCGTACGGACTGACCGGCGCGGTGATCGCCACCGACCGGTACGCGATCGTGCAGGCGATGGAGCGGCTGCGGTTCGCGGCGGGCAACTTCTCCATCAACGACAAGCCGACCGGCGCGGTGGTCGGCCAGCAGCCGTTCGGCGGCGGCCGGGCCTCGGGCACCAACGACAAGGCGGGAGCGGCGCAGAACCTGCTGCGCTGGACCTCGGCCCGGTCGATCAAGGAGAGCTTCGTACCGCCGACGGAGTACCGCTATCCGCACATGGGCTGAGCCCGGATTGGACGTCCTGTCCAGGACGGCCCGATCTTCCTCCGGGATTGTGCCTCCATGTCGCCTGACACCTTCGTTTCCTCCGGTTAGGCTGACTGGCGTCGTCGGGTTCCGGTCGCAGGCCAAACATCCCTAGTACCCGGACGAAGGTCGCTTCATGCGTGCCATGAGCGGGTTTCTTCCGGTGGATACGGGAGGATTGCGGGCAGGCGCGACGATGGACCCGAACCGTCACCGAGTCACGCAACGGCGCGCGACAGGAGCCAAAGAGCCATGCAGACCAAGCTGGACGCAGCCAAGGCAGAACTGCTGACCAAGGCAGCAGCAGCCGCTGAGAACAGCCAGGTGGGGGGAGCGGCGCCAGGAGAGGGTCTGAGCAACGGCGCTCTGGCCGCGTACCTGCACCACTACTACCTCCACACCGCCCCCGAGGACCTGGTCGACCGCGACCCGGTGGACGTCTACGGTGCGGCGGCCTCGCAGTACCGGCTGGGCCTCAAGCGGCCCCAGGGCACCGCCGAGGTCCGGGTGTACACCCCGACCGTCGAGGAGAACGGGTGGTCCTGCGGCCACACCGTGGTCGAGGTGGTCACCGACGACATGCCCTTCCTGGTCGACTCGGTCACCAACGAGCTGACCCGCCAGGACCGCGGCATCCACGTGGTGATCCACCCCCAGCTCGCAGTGCGCCGTGACATCACCGGCAAGCTGCTGGAGATCCTCGACCTGGACGCCTGCTCGCGCAGCCAGGCGGCCGGCACCGAGTGGCCCGCCGACGCCACGGTCGAGTCCTGGATGCACATCGAGATCGACCGCGAGACCGACCGCGACGACCTGCGCGCGATCGAGACCGGTCTGCGCCGGGTGCTGGGCGACGTCCGCGAGGTGGTCGAGGACTGGGGCAAGATGCGCGACTCCGCGCTGCGCCTGGCCGACGAGCTCGCCGAGGTGCCCCCGGCCCACCTGTCCGAGCAGGAGGTCGGCGAGGCCTGGGAGCTGATGCGCTGGCTGGCCGACGACAAGTTCACCTTCCTCGGCTACCGCGAGTACGACCTGGCCGAGCACCAGGGCGAGGAGGTGCTGCGGGCCGTCCCCGGCACCGGCCTGGGCATCCTGCGCTCCGACCCGCTCAGCCACGACACCGACCACCACCCGGTCTCCGAGGCCTTCGGCCGGATGACCGCCCCGGTCCGGGCGAAGGCGCACGAGAAGAAGCTGCTGGTCCTCACCAAGGCCAACAGCAAGTCCACCGTGCACCGCCCCGCGTACCTGGACTACGTCGGCGTGAAGAAGTTCGACGCCCAGGGCAACGTGGTCGGCGAGCGCCGCTTCCTCGGCCTGTTCTCCTCCGCCGCGTACACCGAGTCGGTCGTCCGGATCCCGGTGGTGCGCCGCAAGGTGCAGGAGGTGCTGGCCGGTTCGGGCTTCTCCGGCGAGAGCCACGACGGCCGCGACCTGCTCCAGATCCTGGAGACCTTCCCCCGGGACGAGATCTTCCAGACCCCGGCCGAGCAGCTGCTCTCCATCGCCACCAGCGTGCTCTACCTCCAGGAGCGCCGCCGGCTGCGGCTGTTCCTCCGCCAGGACGAGTACGGGCGCTACTTCTCCGCGCTGATCTACCTGCCGCGCGACCGCTACACCACCCGGATCAGGCTCCGCCTGATGGAGCTGCTCAAGCAGGAGCTCAACGGCGACAACATCGAGTACAGCGTCTGGTCCACCGAGTCGGTGCTGACCCGCCTGCACTTCGTGGTCCGGGTCGCCAAGGGCAGCGAGTTGCCCAGCCTGAGCGACGCCGAGGTCGAGCGGATCGAGGCCAAGCTGGCCGACGCCGCCCGGTTCTGGATGGACGGCTTCAACGACCAGCTGCACATCGAGCTGGGCGAGGAGCGCGCCGCCGAGCTCGGCCGCCGCTACGGCAACGCCTTCCCGGACGGCTACCGCGCCGACTTCCCGCCGCGCACCGCCGTCGCCGACCTCAAGCAGATCGAGTCGCTGAGCGGCGAGGGCGACTTCCGCCTGAACCTGTACCAGCCGGTCGGCGCGGGCGACGACGAGCGCCGCTTCAAGATCTACCGGGTCGGCGGCCCGATCTCGCTCACCGAGGTCCTGCCGGTGCTCCAGCGCCTGGGTGTCGAGGTGCTCGACGAGCGCCCGTACGCGCTCACCCGGGACGACGGCTCCAAGGCCTGGGTCTACGACTTCGGCCTCAAGCTGCGCGAGGCGACCACCCTCACCGAGGAGGCCCGCGAGCGCTTCCAGGACACCTTCGCGGCCACCTGGACCGGCAAGGCGGAGAACGACGGCTTCAACGAGCTGATCCTCACCGCCGGGCTGACCTGGCGTCAGGCCGTGGTGCTGCGCGCCTACGCCAAGTACCTCCGGCAGGCCGGGAGCACCTTCTCCCAGGACTACATGGAGGACGCGCTCCGCAACAACATCCACTCCACCCGGCTGCTGGTCAACCTCTTCGAGGCCCGGCTCAGCCCCGGCCACCAGCTCGGCTCGGCCGAGCTGACCGAGGGCATCCTGGAGGAGCTGGGCGGCGCCCTGGACGAGGTCGTCTCGCTGGACGAGGACCGCATCCTGCGCTCCTTCCTGCACCTGATCCGGGCCACCCTGCGGACCAACTTCTTCCAGCACGCCGAGGACGGCGACTGGCACTCCTACGTGTCGATGAAGTTCGACCCGAAGGCCATCCCGGACCTGCCCGCGCCCCGCCCGGCCTTCGAGATCTGGGTCTACTCGCCCCGGGTCGAGGGCGTGCACCTGCGCTTCGGCAAGGTCGCCCGCGGCGGTCTGCGCTGGTCCGACCGGCGTGAGGACTTCCGGACCGAGATCCTCGGCCTGGTCAAGGCCCAGATGGTCAAGAACACCGTGATCGTGCCGGTCGGCGCCAAGGGCGGCTTCGTCGCCAAGCAGCTGCCGGACCCGTCGGTGGACCGGGACGCCTGGTTCGCCGAGGGCATCGCCTCGTACAAGACCTTCATCTCGGCGCTGCTCGACATCACCGACAACCTGAAGGCCGGCGACGTCGTCCACCCGGTCGACGTGGTCCGGCACGACGAGGACGACACCTACCTGGTGGTCGCCGCCGACAAGGGCACCGCGACCTTCTCCGACATCGCCAACGGCGTGGCGGAGTCCTACGGCTTCTGGCTGGGCGACGCGTTCGCCTCCGGCGGCTCGGCCGGGTACGACCACAAGGGCATGGGCATCACGGCGCGCGGCGCCTGGGAGTCCGTCAAGCGCAACTTCCGCGAGCTGGGCGTCGACACCCAGACCGAGGACTTCACCGTGGTCGGCATCGGCGACATGTCCGGTGACGTGTTCGGCAACGGGATGCTGCTCAGCGAGCACATCCGGCTGGTGGCCGCCTTCGACCACCGGCACATCTTCCTCGACCCGAACCCGGACGCGGCGGTCTCCTACGCCGAGCGCCGCCGGCTCTTCGACGTGCCGCGCAGCTCCTGGGACGACTACGACAAGTCGCTGATCTCGGCCGGCGGCGGGGTCTTCCCCCGCAGCGCCAAGTCGATCCAGCTCTCCGCCCAGGTGCGCGAGCGGCTCGGCCTGACCGAGGCCAAGCTGACCCCGGCCGAGCTGATGAAGGCGATCCTGCAGTCCCCGGTGGACCTGTTCTGGAACGGCGGCATCGGCACCTACATCAAGGCCACCGGCGAGACCAACGCCGAGGTCGGCGACAAGGCCAACGACGCGATCCGGGTCAACGGCGGCCAGGTCCGCGCCCGGGTGGTCGGCGAGGGCGGCAACCTCGGCTGCACCCAGCTCGGCCGGATCGAGTACGCGGCGACCGGCGGCCCCGAGGGCACCGGCGGCTGGATCAACACCGACGCCATCGACAACTCGGCCGGCGTGGACACCTCGGACCACGAGGTCAACATCAAGATCCTGCTCAACCAGGTGGTCGCCGACGGCGACATGACGGTCAAGCAGCGCAACAAGCTGCTCGCCGAGATGACCGACGAGGTCGGCCACCTGGTGCTGCGCAACAACTACGCGCAGAACGTGGTGCTGGCCAACGCGGTCGCCCAGGCGGTCTCGATGGTCGACGTACACGCCCGGGTGATCAACCGGCTGGAGGCCGACGGCCAGCTCGACCGCGGCATCGAGTTCCTCCCGACGGACCGGCAGATCCGCGAGCGCCAGCAGTCCGGGCGCGGGTTCTCGCAGCCCGAGCTGTCGGTGCTGCTCGCCTACACCAAGATCACCCTGGCCGACGAGCTGCTCGCCACCGAGCTGCCGGACGACCCGTACTTCCGCAGCGCGCTGCACGAGTACTTCCCGTCCGCACTCCGGGTGAAGTTCGCCGAGGCGATCGACAACCACCCGCTGCGCCGCGAGATCATCACCACCCTGATCGTCAACGACACGATCAACCGCGGCGGTTGCACCTTCGCGTTCCGGCTCCGCGAGGAGACCGGCGCCACCATGGAGGAGATCGCCCGCACCCACGCGGCGGCGCGCGCGGTCTTCGGCCTGGAGCAGATCTGGGGCGAGATCGAGGCCCTCGACACCGTCGTCCCGGCCGGGGTGCAGACCAAGATGCGGCTGCACAGCCGCCGCCTGGTCGAGCGCGCCACCCGGTGGATGCTCAACAACCGGCGCCAGCCGCTGGACATCGCCGAGAACATCGCGTTCTTCCGCGCCCGGGTCAACCAGGTCTGGGACAGCCTGCCCAAGCCGCTCCGCGGCGAGGACCTGGCCTGGTACGAGTCGATCCAGCAGGAGCTCACCGGCGCGGGCGTCCCCGACGAGCTGGCCGGCCGGATCGCCGGGCTCTCCTCGGCCTTCCCGACCCTCGACATCGTCGGGGTCACGGACCGCTCCGGGGCCGAGGTGACCGAGGTCGCCGAGCTGTACTACGACCTCGCCGACCGGCTCCAGATCACCCACCTGCTGGACCGGATCATCGAGCTGCCGCGCACCGACCGCTGGTCCTCGATGGCTCGCGCGGCGATCCGCGAGGACCTCTTCGCGGCCCACGCGGCGCTCACCGCCGACATCCTCTCCTGCGGGCCCGAGGGCGCCTCGCCGGAGGAGCGGTACGCGGCCTGGGCGGAGCTCAACTCCACCCTGCTGAGCCGGGCCAAGACCACGCTCGACGACATAAGGGGTTCGGACAAGTACGAGCTGTCCAGCCTGTCGGTCGCGATGCGGGTGATCCGGACGCTGCTGCGCGCCGCGCGCTGACGGACTGACAGCAGGCAGGTGAGGGCGGGACCATGGCGGTCCCGCCCTCGCCTTTTGCGCGGGTGGAACCCGGGGGCGCGAGCGGACAGGTAGGGGCGTGGAACTGTCACTGCGGTCCCGGCTGCGCGCCGGCGACCAGAGCGCGTTCGGGGAGCTCTTCGATGACCATGCACAGGCTGTGTACGGATACGCGGTACGGACCCTGGGCGACTGGGCCGCCGCCGAGGACGCCGTCTCGCTGACCTTCCTGGAGGCCTGGCGGCTGCGGGCCACGCTGCACGAGGACGGTGACTCGGTCCGGCCCTGGCTGTTCGGGATCGCCACCAACGTACTGCGCAACACCGCCAGGGCCGGGCGGCGGCACCGGGCCGCGCTGGCCCGGCTGCCGGCCCGGGACGTCGTCCCCGACTTCGCCGACGAGCTGGTCGGGCGGCTCGACGACAGCGCCCGGCTGGCCGCCGCCCGGCGGGCGCTGGAGCGGCTGCGGCGGCGGGACCGGGAGGTGTTCCAGCTCTGCGTGCTGGCCGGGCTCGACTACGCCTCGGCCGCGGCGGCGCTGGACGTACCGGTCGGGACGGTGCGGTCGCGGCTCTCCCGGGCCCGGGCCAGGCTGCGCGAACTGGCGCTGGCGGAACTGGTGGAACCCGGCGGCGGCACCGGACAGGTAGTCAGTGACCGCGTCGAAGCGGTCCGGTCGAACCAGGGGAAGAACTGATGAACCGTGAGCACGAACCGGTGCTCCCCGCCGACCGCCACCAGCTGTTGAGGGGACATCTGATGAGCGAGATCAGCCGGGAGAACACCGTCGCGGAGAACACCGCCGCGAGGAAGCGTCCGGTCCGCCGGTACGGATGGGTGGCACTGCCCGCGCTGGCCGGGGGGCTGGCGCTGACCGTCCTGCTGAACACCGGCGGGGGCGCCGCCCCGGCGGCGGCCGTGACGGTGGGTCAGGTACTGGACCGGGCCGCCGCGGCGGCCGCGGCGCGGAGCCTGCCGCAGCCGGACGGCAAGTACGTCTACGTCGACTCGCTGGTCGCCTTCGGGTCGGAGAACCTCGCCACCGGGGAGACCACGCCGGGCACCCTGCACCGGCGGGAGGCCTGGCAGGCGGTGGACGGCACGAAGCCGGGCCTGGTCAAGGAGGAGGGCTGGCAGGCCCCGACGAAGACCAAGCCGGGCGACCCGTACCCGGCGAACCCGGACGGCAGCCGGCCGACCGAGCCGAACACCACGCCCTCGGTGCACAGCCCGACCTACCAGTTCCTGGAGGGGCTGCCGACCGACCCCGAGGTGCTGCTCGGGCGGCTCTACGACGCACCGTCGGGCGACAAGCAGCTCCCGGTCGACCAGCGGGCGTTCGAGACGGTCGGGGACCTGCTGACCGACCAGCTCGCGCCGCCGGCGGTCACCGCCGCGCTGTACCGGGCGGCGGCGCGGATCCCCGGGGTCGAGCTGCTGGACGACTCCGTCGACGCCTCCGGGCGGCACGGCTGGGGCGTGGCCCGGACGGCCGACGGCGTCCGGACGGAGCTGGTCTTCGACCGGGGCAGCTACGAGTTCCTGGGCGAGCGGTCGGTCGAGGTCGGCTCGGGCGCGGTGGTCGGGCAGAGCGCCATGCTGACCAAGGCCCTCGTCGACCGGGTGGGGGAGCGCTAACCGTACGACCAGGGGCTCGGGGAACGGCGAGGATGTCTGGCGTGCGGGTCAAAGGCGAAAGTGCCTGACCACTTACGCACGTGTGACCTTTACTGGGGTCGGCGCCGCCGTTCCCCGGGCCCCTGTCTTCCGAAGCGTGTGCCTAGGCCTGGGCTGCCCGTTGCAGGGCGCTGGCGAGGAGGGCGAGGTCGGTGGGGCCGTTTCCCAGCTCGCGGACGGGGCGGCGGGTGGGCGGGGTGCCGAGCTGGGCGGGGTCGATGGCGACGACGGTGGGGCGGAGGGTGGCGGTGCGGGGGATGCGGCCGCTGACCCGGGCGGACTGGAAGGCCGTCACTCCGCCGTCGGGCCGCCGGAGGTAGGCGCGGCCCGGGGTGTCCTCGGGCAGCGCGGCGGCGTCGGCGAGGTGGATCAGCTGGTCCGAGTCGGCGGAGTCGGCCGTCCGCAGGGCGATTCGCAGGTGGGCGATCTCGTCCAGCTCGGTGCCGGCGGTCTGTTCGGGGGAGCCGGTGGCGGCCACCAGGTGGACGCCGAGCCGGCCGCCGCGCTCGGCGACGGCGGCCAGGGCGCGGCCGAGCGGCCGGCCGGCCGGGGAGGTGGGGGCGAGCAGGGCGTCGTAGTCGTCGACCACCACGACCAGCCGGGCCGGGACGGCGGTGAGCACGTCGGGGGCCTTGCGGGGTGCGGCGACCCGGGCGGCGGGTGCGGGCGGGGCGCCGCCGCCGGCCGTCACCAGGGACGGGACGGGGGTGCCGAGGGCGCGGGCGGTGTGCCAGCCGGTGAAGTCCAGCTCGCCGAAGAGCGCCTCGCGGTGCGCCAGTTCGTCCAGCAGGGACTCGGCGGCGAGCATCGCGCGGCGGGGGTCGGCCCCGGCGTCGACGTGCTCGGTGACCTGGGGGAGCTCGGTGCAGCCGCGCAGACTCGACGGGTCGTCAGGGGCGGAGCCGCGGCCCTCGACGACGGTGATCCGGAGCCGCTCGGGTTGCTCGGAGACGGCGAGCGAGGCGATCAGGGTGCGCAGCAGCTCGGTCTTGCCGGTGCCCCGGGCGCCGCCGATCAGGACGTGCGGCCCGTTCGGCTCGTCGGGGTCGGCGAGGTCGATCAGGCAGGACTCGTCCCGGGTGGTGCCGAGCAGTGCGGTGGCGGTGCCGGGGCCGGTGGGCAGGGCGGCCCAGCGGGCGGAGAGCTTGGCGGGGGTGACGGTGTCGAGGCGGAGCAGGTCGAGCAGCCGGAGCTGGTCGGGCAGCGGGCCGCGGGCGACCGGGGCGGCCTCGGTGAGCGGGGCGAGGGCCCGGGCGAGCCGCTCGGCCCAGGCGGGGGAGACCGCGTCGAGGGCGATCTCCTCGACCTGCTCGCGGCCGCCGCCGCCGAGCGGGCGGTCGAGGGTGAGCTGGGTGGCGACCTCGCCGGTGACCACGGCGGTGGCGCCGAGCCCGGCGGGCAGGTCGGTGGCGTCCTCGGCCAGGCAGATCGGGAAGACGCCGAGGGCGGGGCCCTGTTCGAGTAGGACGGCGAGGGCGCTGCGGGCCTCGGGGGTGGTGGGGGTGCCGTCGAGCAGGACCACGGTGGCGGGCGGGCCGGACAGGCCGTCGCTCGGCCCGTCGGCCAGCTCGGTGAGCCGGGCCTCGGTCTGCTCGGGGCCGAACCCGACCAGCAGGCGGCAGGCCTGACCGTGCGTCGGCCGGAGCTGCGGCAGCCAGAACGACCAGGCCCAGTCGGCCGCCTGCTCCGGCTCGGCGCCGACCACCACCAGGCTGAGCGCGCTCGGCGGGTGCAGTACGGCGAGCTGGGCCAGCACCGCGCGGGCCAGCGAGGCGAGCCGGGGGCGCGGCCCGGCCAGGCCGAGGCTGCCCGCGGTCTGCAGGTCGACCGTGACCGGGACGGCGGGCAGCACCGTGCCGGGGGCGGTGCCGGGGCCGCCGGGCCGGTCGGCGGTGCCGAGCCGGAGGGTGAGCGAGTCGGGGTGGGCGGGGCCGCGCTCCCAGAGCCTGGGGCCGGGGCCGAGGGCGGTCAGCAGGACGGTGGCCAGGTCGGGCCAGCGCTCGCGCTGGGCGGCGGCCTGCCGGGCCCGGACGGCGGCGTGCTGCCTGGACGCGCTCGCGCCGGTGGGCTCGGTCCGGCCGCGCCGGCGGGAGAGCAGGGCGCGGGCCAGGCCGCCGGGGGCCGGCGTCTCGGGGGCCGGCGGCTCGGGCGGTACGGCCTGGGCCTGCCGGGGCGAGGGGGTGACGGTGAGCCTGAGGTGGCCGGAGCCGTCCGGGGCCGTCCGGGCGGGCAACCCTGAGATTTCCCCGATTTCGGTCCGGACCACCTGGAGGGTGGACTCGCCGATCCGGACCAGGCCGCCGTCGGACAGCTCGACCGCCTCGTCGCGCAGGAACCGGCCGTCCAGCACGGTGCCGTTGGTCGAGTTGAGGTCACGGACCGTCACCCGCCCGTCGGTGCCCAGGTGGAGCGAGAGGTGCAGCCGGGAGACGTCCGGGTCGTCGAGCGGGACGTCGGCGGCGCTGGAGCGGCCGACGTGGATCCGGTCGCCGTGCAGGCGGTGCACGCCGCCCGCGTCGGGGCCGCCGGTGACCCGCAGTTCGGCGGGGGCGGGCGGGCCGTCCTCGCCCGCCTCCGGGTCGGGCTCGTTGAGCGAGAGCACCGCGCCGTCCAGCAGCGGGGGGTGGCCGAGCAGGGTCTGCTCGTCGATCCGCCGGGTACCGGCGTACAGGTGCACATGGGTCGCGGAGCGTGGGCCGCGCACGCCCACGGCGCCTGCGAGCGCCCCCGCGACTGCGCCGAGCGCCGTACCGACCGGGGCCGTGACCAGGACGTCGGTGGCCGTTCCGGCGGCTGCCGGGCCGCTGCGCGGTCGGAGGACAGTGAGCCGGATCTGCATCGCCCCCGCACTCCCCTTCAGTGATGCCGTTGGGCCACAAGAGTGGTGCCTGTCATCCTGCCACCCCGGACCGACACCGCGCGCCCGGCACCGGATTTGACGATCTTGCGATGATCGCCATGGTGGAGCCGACGAACCGTCAGGTCAACCTCGTCTCCTCCTCAGGTCGTACGCATGCCCGGGAGACGCGGTCGGGATGCCTCGGAAACCTGCACGGGCACCGTTAGAGTTGCCGAAAACACGGCGGCGCGAGGAGTCGTAGGTGCGGCCAGTCGGCAGCAAGTATCTGCTTGAGGAGGCCCTCGGGCGCGGGGCCACCGGAACCGTCTGGCGCGCCCGGGTGCGCGAGGACGTCGTGGTGCCCGGGATCGAGCCCGGCCGCCCGGTGGCGATCAAGATACTGCGCGAGGAGCTGGCCGCCGACCCGGACGTGGTGATGCGCTTCCTGCGCGAGCGCTCCGTCCTGCTCCGGCTCTCCCACCCGAACATCGTCCGGGTCCGCGACCTGGTGGTCGAGGGCGAGCTGCTGGCCCTGGTGATGGACCTGGTCGACGGCCCCGACCTGTTCCGCTACCTGCGCGGCAACGGCCCGTTCAGCCCGATCGCGGGTGCCCTGCTGATGGCCCAGATCGCCGACGCGCTGGCGGTCAGCCACGCGGACGGGATCGTCCACCGCGACCTCAAGCCCGCCAACGTGCTGCTCGCCAGCAACACCGTGGACGGCGCCGAGCAGATGCACCCGATGCTCACCGACTTCGGCATCGCCCGGCTGGCCGACTCCCCGGGCATCACCCGCACCCACGAGTTCGTCGGCACCCCGGCGTACGTCGCCCCCGAGTCCGCCGACGGCCGCCCGCAGACCTCCGCCGTGGACGTCTACGGCGCCGGGATCATGCTGTACGAGCTGGTCACCGGGCGGGCCCCGTTCCAGGGCGACAGCCCGATCGCGATCCTCCAGGCACACCTCCGGCAGGACCCGGAGCGCCCGCGCACCATGCCCGAGCCGCTCTGGACGGTGGTCGAGCGCTGCCTGCGCAAGGACCCGGCCGAGCGGCCCGGAGCGGTGGCGCTGGCCCAGGCCCTGCGGGTGGTCGCGGCCGGCGTCGGCGTGCACGCCTCGCCGGACCAGGCCGAGGCCGCCTTCGCGGTCGGCGACCTGCTCCGCCCCGACCCCCGGCCGACCCCCGCGTACGCCGCGCCGACCGAGCCGGGCGTGCCGGTGTCGGCCCAGTTCGCCGACGCGGCCTTCGGCGGTGCCGACCCGACCCAGGTGCTGCCCTCGGGGCAGTACGACGCGGTCGCCGCCACCCAGTTGATGACCCCTCAGGGTGCCGCGGACCGGACCTCCGTACTGCCTCCGGTGCCGCCGGCCGCCCCGCCGGCGCCGCCCGCGGCCGAGCAGCCGCACCCCTGGCAGACCCAGCTCCGGGCCGCCCGGGACCGCAACCAGCAGACCCAGTACTTCGACCCGGCCGAGTTCGGCGAGCCGCAGGTCGCCCCGCAGCCGTACCAGGCCGGGCAGCCCCCGCGCCCGCCGCAGGGCTACCAGCAGGCACCCCCGCCGCAGCCGTACCAGCCGTACCGCCCGCAGCAGGGCCGGCCCCAGCCGGGGCAGCCCCAGCCCGGGCAGCAGCACCCCGGGCAGCAGCGCCCGCAGCCGCCCGGCGGCTACAACCAGCGCCCGCCGGTGGCCCCGCCGCCGTACCAGGCCAGGCAGCAGCCCCCGGAGTACCAGCAGGGGTACCAGCAGCAGGGCTACGGGCAGGCGCCCCCGCCGCAGCCGTACCAGCAGGCCCAGGCGCCCGCGCCGACCCCGGCGCGGCGCCCCGAGCCCGCGCCCCCGCGCCGGCAGGAGCCCCCGGCCCCGCAGCAGCGCGAGCCGGAGCCGCCGAGGGAGCCCCGCCGCCGCAGCCGGAACCGGATGTACATCCCGGGCCTGGGCTGCCTCAAGGGCTGCCTGATGATCATCGTGGTGCTGGCCGTGGGCGCCGTCGCGCTCTGGAACTTCACCGACCTCCCGATCTGGTGGCAGAACGTCCAGGACTGGTTCGGCCAGGCCAGCGACTGGGTCGGCAACCTGACGGGCGGTCAGTAGCCCGGGCGCCCAGGCCGCCGACGGGAAAGACTCTTTGTCGATAATTCAGAATTTTTCCTGCGTGCAGTGGCGCTCCGGGGCCCTTCGGCGTCCCCCGAACGGCCCCCGGGCGCGTAGGTTGGTGGGCTGAAGACCGACCTACCGAGCGCGCGGCGCGACAGCGCGCTCCCGCCGCCTACGGAGCAGCAGCATTGGCACGCAAGATCGGCAGCCGCTACACCGTCCACCAGGTGATCGGCCGGGGGTCCGCCGGGACCGTCTGGATCGGCGAGGGCCCGGACGGGCCGGTGGCAGTCAAGCTGCTGCGTGAGGATCTGGCCTCCGATCAGGTACTCGTCGGGCGGTTCATCCAGGAGCGCACCGCACTCACCAGCCTGGACCACCCCCGGGTGGTCGGGGTCCGCGACATGGTGGTGGACGGGGACGACCTGGCCCTGGTGATGGAACTGGTGCAGGGCACCGACCTGCGCTCCCGGCTGGAGCGGGACGGCGCGCTGACCCCGATGGCCGCCGTCTCGGTGATCGCCGACGTGGCCGACGGCCTGGCCGCGGCGCACGCCGCCGGGATCGTGCACCGGGACGTCAAGCCGGAGAACGTGCTGCTCGACCTGGGGGCCCAGCCCGGTCCCGGCGGCGCCCCCCGGGCCAAGCTCACCGACTTCGGCATCGCCCGCCTGGTCGACGCCCCGCGCCGGACCAGGGCGACCCGGATCATTGGCACCCCCGACTACCTGGCCCCCGAGATCATCGAGGGCCTGGAGCCGCGCGCCGCCGTCGACATCTACGCGCTGGCCACGGTGCTGTACGAGCTGCTCACCGGCTTCACCCCGTTCGGCGGCGGCCACACCGGCGCGGTCCTGCGCCGGCACGTGACCGAGACCGTCCCGCCGATCCCCGGGCTGCCCGAGGGTCTGTCCCGGATCATCGGCGAGTGCCTGGCCAAGGCCCCGGCCTCCCGGCTGCGGGCCGCCGAGCTGGCCGACCGGCTGCGCGAGCAGCTCCCGTACCTGGCCGGGCTGCCCTCGCCGGTCCCGCCGCAGGGCAAGGCCCCGGCGGAGGAGCTGATCACCCCGGGCGAGGCCGTCTACGCCGAGGCCGACACCGGCCCGGGCGTGCACCGCCGCCGCCGGGGCCCGGCCGTCCCGCTGGTCCCGACCCCGTCGCCGGACTCCACCCGGGACACCCACACCAGCCTGCGCCGCCCGTCCGCCCAGGAGCTGGCCTCGTACGCGGCCGAGTCGCACGCCCAGCGCCGGGAGGCCGCCCCGGCGAGCGGGCACCGGAAGGGACGGCGGGCGCTGGTCCGGCGCCGGCGGCTGTACGCGGTGCTGCTCGCGGTGGTGCTGCTGCTGGCCGGTGCCGCGGCTGCGTACTCGGCCTTCGCCGCCGACCGCCCGGGCCGTCCCGAGAGCAGGGCCGGGGCCGCCGCAGCCTGGCCGGCCGGGCCCGCCGCCGGTACCCATGCACGGTCGGCGGCCCCGAACCATTAGGCTGGTGGCGTGGCAGCCGTCGATCCTTCCGAAGAAATCAAGTCCCTCGAAACGACCATGGGGTCCATCGAGGCCGTCCTCGACCTGGACAAGATCCGGGCCGACATCGCCGTCCTGGAGGAGGAGGCAGCCGCCCCCAACCTGTGGGACGACCTGGCCAACGCCCAGGCGGTCACCAGCCGGCTCTCCTTCCTGCAGGGCGAGCTGCGCAGGGTGCAGACCCTCCGCGGCCGGGTGGACGACCTCTCGATCATGTTCGAGCTGGCCGAGGACGAGAACGACGCGGACACCCTCGCCGAGGCGCTGTCCGAGCTGACCTCGGTGCAGAAGGCGGTCGAGGAGCTCGAGGTCCGCACCCTGCTCTCCGGCGAGTACGACTCCCGCGAGGCCCTGGTCAACATCCGCGCCGAAGCCGGTGGCGTGGACGCCGCCGACTTCGCCGAGCAGCTGATGCGGATGTACCTGCGCTGGGCCGAGCGGCACGGCTACCCGACCGAGGTCTACGACACCTCGTACGCGGAGGAGGCCGGCATCAAGTCCGCGACCTTCACCGTGAAGGTGCCGTACGCGTACGGCACGCTCTCGGTCGAGCAGGGCACCCACCGCCTGGTCCGGATCTCGCCGTTCGACAACCAGGGCCGTCGCCAGACCTCGTTCGCGGGCGTCGAGGTGCTCCCGGTGGTCGAGCAGTCCGACCACGTCGACATCGACGAGGGCGAGCTGCGGATCGACGTGTACCGCGCCTCCGGCCCCGGCGGCCAGGGCGTCAACACCACCGACTCCGCGGTCCGGATCACCCACCTGCCGACCGGCACCGTGGTCTCGTGCCAGAACGAGCGCTCGCAGATCCAGAACAAGGCCTCGGCGATGAACGTCCTCCAGGCGAAGCTGCTCGAGCTGCGCCGGCAGGAGGAGAAGGCCGCGATGAACGCGCTCAAGGACGGCGGCAGTTCCTGGGGCAACCAGATGCGCTCGTACGTCCTGCACCCGTACCAGATGGTCAAGGACCTCCGGACGGAGTTCGAGGTCGGCAACCCGCAGTCGGTGCTGGACGGGGACATCGACGGCTTCATCGAGGCGGGCATCCGCTGGCGCAAGCAGCGTGAGGCCGCCGCGTAGGCAGGCATCTGAGAAGGGCCCCGGGACGTCGTCCCGGGGCCCTTCTCGTTGTCGCGGTGGGTCAGGCCAGGGCCTGCCGGGCGATCAGGGCCACGGCCAGCAGGCCGACCAGCAGCGCCAGCAGCGTGGCGGGTGTCAGTGCGGCGAACGGGCCCTGCTGGTCCTGCATCCGGGCCCGGTTGGCGCGGCAGACGGGGCACCGGCCGTCACTCACGCGGCCGTTGCAGTTGGCGCACACCAGATGGTCGCACGTCATGCGATCTCCTCCTTGCTGCTTACAGCAACGCGCCGGGTGGGCTTCCGGTTCCTTCGGCTGCCCCATACGGCCGCTCTCTGCTACCACTGTGCCAGGTTCCGGACGATCCGGCCCGCGCGTGGCGGGGTCTGACCGGTCAACCGTAAGCAGGTCTGTGACATGGCTCGCATTTATCCGGGCAAAGCAGAACATTCACCACCAATTCTCAGGCGGACCGGCGGGCTGGGCCTGCGGGCCCGGATGTGCTTCGCGTATGGTCCGAGACCGGAGAAGCGGCACTCGGCTGCTTCCGCCGTCCGCTTCCGGCCTGTCGCGGGAGTGGAACCGACCGAGGAACGGTGCCGTCCGGCCAGCCTTCGGGCCCGAAGTAACGATCGGGTCACGGAAGTTCGGCCGAACAGGTCGCCGTTCCACCTAGGATGGCCCCCGTGATGCAGCCGTGATCAGATTCGACAACGTCTCCAAGACCTATCCCAAGCAGAACCGCCCTGCCCTGGACAACGTCTCGCTGGAGATCGAGAAGGGCGAGTTCGTCTTCCTGGTCGGTTCCTCCGGCTCGGGCAAGTCGACCTTCCTGCGGCTCTGCCTGCGCGAGGAGCGGCCGAGCGTCGGCGAGGTGCACGTCCTGGGCAAGGACCTCGGCAAGCTGTCCAACTGGAAGGTGCCGCACATGCGGCGTCAGCTGGGCACCGTCTTCCAGGACTTCCGCCTGCTGCCGAACAAGACCGTGGCGCAGAACGTGGCGTTCGCCCTGGAGGTCATCGGCAAGCCGAAGAGCGCCATCAACAAGGTCGTCCCCGAGGTGCTCGACCTGGTCGGCCTCGGCGGCAAGGAGGACCGGATGCCCGGCGAGCTCTCGGGCGGTGAGCAGCAGCGGGTGGCGATCGCCCGCGCGTTCGTGAACCGTCCGATGCTGCTGATCGCGGACGAGCCGACCGGAAACCTCGACCCGCAGAACTCGGTCGGCATCATGAAGCTGCTCGACCGGATCAACCGCACCGGCACCACGGTCCTGATGGCCACGCACGACCAGGCCATCGTGGACCAGATGCGCAAGCGGGTGATCGAGCTCGACAAGGGGCTGCTGGTCCGCGACCAGGCCCGCGGCGTCTACGGCTACCAGCACTGAGCCTGACGCCCCGTCCGCCTGTCCGCACTACCGCAACACCTCCTGGAGTGAGACAAAGCCATGCGTGCCCAGTTCGTTCTGTCGGAGATCGGCGTCGGTCTCCGCCGCAACCTGACCATGACCATCGCGGTCGTGGTCAGCGTCGCGCTGTCGCTCGCCCTGGCCGGGGCGAGCCTGCTGGTCCGTGACCAGGTCAACTCGATGAAGGACTACTGGTACGACAAGGTGGAGGTGAGCATCTACTTCTGCACCAAGTCGGACTCCAAGTCCGCCCAGTGCGCCGCCGGTGCCGCCACCGACCAGCAGATCGCCGACGTGAAGGCGAAGCTGGAGAAGATGCCGCTGGTGCAGAACTTCAGCTTCGAGAGCTCGGCCGAGGCCTTCAAGCACTGGAAGGACCTCAACCCGGACAACCCGCTGATCGTCGCGGTGGGCGCGGAGGCGATGCCGCAGTCCTGGCGGGTCAAGCTGGTGGACCCGACCAAGTACGACGTGATGCAGAGCGCCTTCGCCGGCCTGCCAGGGGTCAAGTCCGTCCAGGACCAGAAGAAGATCTTGGAGAACCTGTTCGGGCTCCTGAACGGTCTGCAGACGGCCGCGTTCGTGATCATGGTGTTGATGCTCTTCGTCGCGCTGCTGCTGATCGTCAACACCGTCCGGGTGTCGGCCTTCAGCCGACGGCGTGAGACCGGCATCATGCGCCTGGTCGGTGCTTCGAACTTCTACGTCCAGATGCCGTTCATCGCGGAGGCCGCGTTCGCCGCGCTGCTGGGGGCCGCGCTGGCCTCCGGGCTGCTGGTCGGCGGGCACTTCTTCGTGCAGGGATTCCTGGCCAAGCGGGTGGAGTTCATCCACTTCATCGGGCTCTCCTCGGTGCTCTCGGTGATCCCGCTGCTGGTCGTGGTCGGTATGGGCATGGCCGCGATCGCGGCGTTCTTCACCCTGCGGAAGTACCTGAAGGTCTGACGCCCGCTCCGATGCGGCGCCTAGACTCCGATGCCATGCCGGTGACGCTGCGCAGAGGGGTACGCCAGGGAGCGATGCTCTCGCTGGTGTTCGGCACCGTGCTGCTCGGCGGGGCCGCCACGGGTGCCTGGGGCGAGCCGCCGGTGGAGGGCCGTCCGGCTGCTTCGTCGGATGCCCTGGGCGGGCGGGCGCTGGCCGGCGCGGACCTGTCCCGGCAGCAGGCCGAGCAGTTGCTCGCCGGGGCGGACGACCGCTGGGCGGCGTACTACAGCCCGGAGGAGTACACCGACCTCACCAAGGGGCGGTACCGCGGGGTCGGCCTCTCGGTGGACCGGGCGCCGGACGGGGCCACCACGGTGGCCCAGGTGGCCCCGGCCGGTCCGGCCGAACGGGCCGGGATCGCCGTGGGGGACCGGCTGTTGCGGGTCGACGGCACTCCGGCCGACCGGCTGCCGGTCACCGAGGTGGTGGCCGGGCTCCGCGGCGAGGTCGGTTCGACCGTCGCGCTGGCCCTGCGCGGGCCCGGTGGCGAGGAGCGCGAACTCACCCTGCACCGGGCCGAGCTGGTGGCCCGTGACGTGACGGTGGACCAGCCGCGCCCCGGTGTGGTCCGGATCGCCGTGCACGGCTTCACCGCCGGGGTGGCCGCACAGGTCGCCGCCGCCGCCAGGGGCGCCCGGGGCGTCCTGCTCGACCTGCGCGGCAACTCCGGCGGCCTGGTCGACGAGGCCGCCGCCACCGCCGGGCTCTTCCTGGACGGCGGCCCGGTCGGCTCCTACCTGGAGCACGGCGAGCGGCGCCAGCTCACCGCCGCGCCCGGCGGGGACACCGCCACCCCCTTGGTGGTGCTGGTCGACGGCGGCACCATGAGCGCCGCCGAACTGCTCGCCGGCGCCCTCCAGGACCGCAGCCGGGCCGTCCTGGTCGGCTCCCGCACCTTCGGCAAGGGCACCGTGCAGCAGCCCAGCCGCCTCGCCGACGGCGCCGTGCTCGAACTGACGGTGGGCCGGTACTTCACCCCGGCGGGCCGCTCCCCGGACGGCACCGGCCTCACCCCGGACGTCCCCCGCCCGGCCGGCGGCACGCCCGCCGACACCGTCCGGCTGGCCGACACGGTCCTCTCCGGCCTGGGCCGCGGATAAGCCCCCTCCCTGCACCGGTTCGTGTTCGTGGCGACGCCGGGGGCAAAGGACGTGGACTGCTCCGCCCTGGAGACCACGGGGCGGGGGCCCTCCGGATCCGCGCGGCGGCCCCGGAGGGGCGGAGCCCGGCCGTGGTCACCGGCAGCACGCCGTCGGTGCGGGACCGGGAGGCGCACTGCCCGGTGGCGGTAACGGTCTCGTTCGAGCCCGCGGCGTGACGCACCGGCGGTAAAGGGGCTGCCGACCGGTCGTCCGGGATGCGAGAATGATCGGCGCTATGGCTAAGGAAACAGGAAAGAAGCTGATCGCGCAGAACAAGAAGGCGCGACACGAGTACACCATCCTCGACACGTACGAATGCGGTCTGGTGCTGACCGGCACCGAGGTCAAGTCGCTCCGCGAGGGGCGGGCCAACCTGGTGGACGGCTACGCCTACATCCAGGGGCACGAGGCGTGGATCGACAACGTGTTCATCCCCGAGTACGCCCAGGGGACCTGGACCAACCACTCGGCGCGGCGCAAGCGCAAGCTGCTGCTGCACCGGATGGAGATCCACAAGATCGAGTCGAAGGTCAAGGAGACCGGGCACACCCTGGTGCCGCTCTCGCTGTACTTCAAGGACGGCCGGGTGAAGCTGGAGCTGGCGCTCGCGGTCGGCAAGAAGCTCTACGACAAGCGGCAGACCCTGCGCGAGAAGCAGGACCGTCGCGAGTCGGACCGGGCGGTCGCGGCGGTCAAGCGCCGCCAGCAGGGTTAATCTGCTTGGCCGGGGCCGGTACCTGCGCGTACTATGGCTCCAGCAACACACCGGAGGGTCCGCCCTCCGGAGCGCTGTTTCTCAACAAAACATGGGGATGATCGGTTTCGACAGGGGAAGTCGAAACAGGAGAAGCGAGCCGAGGAACGCGGCAATGATCTCGTTAACCATCTGTCGCAAAACAATAATCGCCAACTCTAAGCGCGATGCCCAGCAGTTCACTCTCGCTGCCTAAGCGAAAGTGAACGGGTGTCAGACCGGGGAGTTCCCGACCCGGACCCTGGCATAATTTAGGGAACTCAACCTGCCGCCCCGGTCACGGGGGTCGGTGGGGAAATCAAACAGTGACTGGGCCTGTTGGCGGCTTGTCCGCGTGACTGCCAGGGCCGAGAAAATCACAGCGGACTGCGCTCGGAGAAGTCCTGAATCCACTCCACTGGACCCGGGTTCGATTCCCGGCATCTCCACCACCCCATGTGTATCGAAGGCCGCCCTCCACACCGGAGGGCGGCCTTCGTGCTTCCCGGCCGCCCCTCACACCGCTAGCGTGCCGCGGGTGAGAGGACGGTTCCTCCGGCGTCACAGGCCACAACGAAGCCGAAACCACCGACTCCTACCGTCAGTTGACACAGGGCACCGGCAGGCAAGGGGAGCGCGATGAGTACGGACACGGCAGCGCAGGGCAGAGCGGGCGGTCGCTGGATCCAGGAGTGGCAGCCGGAGGACGCCGGCTTCTGGGCCCGGACCGGCCGGAAGGTGGCCAACCGGAATCTGCTGTTCTCGGTCCTCTCCGAGCACATCGGCTTCTCGATCTGGAGCCTCTGGTCGGTGATGGTCCTCTTCATGGGCCCGAAGTACGGCGTGGACCCGGCCGGAAAGTTCTTCCTGGTCGCGGTGCCCACCCTGGTGGGGGCATTCGTCCGGATTCCCTACACGGTGGCGGTGGCCCGTTTCGGCGGGCGGAACTGGACCGTCGTCTCGGCCCTCCTGCTGCTGCTGCCGACCCTGGCGGCCTGGTACGTGATGCACCCCGGCACCTCGTACACCACCTTCATGCTGGTCGCGGCCCTGACCGGGCTCGGCGGCGGCAACTTCGCCTCCTCGATGACCAACATCAACGCCTTCTTCCCGCAGCACCGCAAGGGCTGGGCGCTCGGTCTGAACGCGGGCGGCGGCAACATCGGGGTGCCGGTGATCCAGCTGGTCGCGCTCGGCGTGATCACCTGGGCCGGGGCCGGCCACCCCCGGCTGGTGCTGGGCATCTACCTGCCGCTGATCGTGGTCTCGGCGACCTGCGCGGCGCTGTTCATGGACAACCTGGCGCCGATGCGGGGCGACACCGGTGCGCTGGCCGAGGTCGTGCGGCAGCGGCACACCTGGCTGATGTCCGTCCTCTACATCGGTACCTTCGGCTCGTTCATCGGCTTCAGCTTCGCCTTCGGCCTGGTGCTGCAGAACCAGTTCGGCCGGACCCCGCTGCAGGCCGCCCAGCTCACCTTCATCGGCCCGCTGCTCGGCTCGCTGATCCGCCCGGTCGGCGGCCGGCTGGCCGACCGCTTCGGCGGCGCCCGGATCACGCTGTGGAACTTCGCCGCGATGGCGGTGGCGGCCGGCGTGGTCACCTACGCCTCCTCGATCAAGTCGCTGCCGGTCTTCCTGACCGGCTTCATCGCCCTGTTCGTCTTCGCCGGGCTGGGCAACGGCTCCACCTACAAGATGATCCCGGCGATCTTCGAGGCCCGGGCGCAGGACCGGATCGCGCAGCTCGGCGACACCGTCGAGCAGGCCGCCGCCTGGTCGCGGCGGATGTCCGGTGCGGCGGTCGGCGTGATCGGCGCCGTCGGTGCGCTCGGCGGGCTCTTCATCAACCTGGCCTTCCGGCAGTCCTTCCTGGTGGCGAAGACCGGCACCCCGGCCTTCGTCTCCTTCCTGGCGGCGTACGCGCTCTGCTTCGCGCTCACCTGGGCGGTGTACCTGCGCCGCCCGCGCGGCAGCGCCGACCAGGCCGCCCAGAGCCCCGCGCTGGTCCGGGTCTGACCCCGCCGGGACCGGCCGTCCAGCCCTTGGACGGCCGGTCCGGCCTGCGAAACAAGCCGGAAATCGGACCGACCCCGACGCGACACCGCCGGGGGAGAGGATTTCCACCCACCCACCCTCCCGGCCCGCCGCAGCCGTTGGGACGCACCACCGAAGGACCGAGAGCCATGGACGATCTGACGACCTGTCGCCCCACCGTCCCCACCGACCCGGTGCCGCCACTGGCCGGGTTCACCATCGGTATCACCGCCGCCCGGCGGGCCGACGAACTCGCCGCCCTGCTCCAGCGTCGGGGCGCCACCGTCCTGCGGGCACCCGCGCTGCGGATCGTGCCGCTCACCGACGACGCCGAACTGCTGGCCGCCACCCGCGCCCTGGTCGCCGACCCGCCGGACATCGCGGTGGCCACCACCGGCATCGGATTCCGCGGCTGGATCGAGGCGGCCGAGGGCTGGGGCCTCGGCGACGAGCTGATCGAACGGCTGGGCAAGGCCGTGGTGCTCGCCCGCGGGCCCAAGGCCAAGGGCGCGATCCGGGCCGCCGGGCTGCGCGAGGAGTGGTCGCCCGAGTCGGAGTCCTCGGTCGAGGTGCTGGCGCGCCTGCTCGACCAGGGCGTGGACGGACGGCGGATCGCCGTCCAACTGCACGGTGCCCCGCTCCGGGACTTCGTCGACTCGCTCACGGCGGCCGGCGCCGAGGTGGTCGAGGTCCCGGTCTACCGCTGGCTGCCGCCGGTCGACCTGGCCCCGCTGGACCGGCTGCTGGACGCCTGCTGCGCGGGCGCCCTGGACGCGGTCACCTTCACCAGCGCCCCCGCCGCGATCAGCCTGCTCGACCGGGCCGAACAGCGCGGCCTGACCGCGGAGCTGCTGCACGCCCTGCGCCGGGACGTGCTGCCGGTCTGCGTCGGCCCGGTGACGGCGGCCCCGCTGGAGGAGCTCGACATCGCCACCGTCTGGCCGGAGCGGATGCGGCTCGGCGCGATGGTGCAGATGCTCACCGCCCAGCTGCCGGACCGGTCCCGGCGGTTCTCGGTGGCGGGCCACCTGCTGGAGCTGCGCGGGCAGGCCGCGCTGGTCGACGGCGAGCTGCGGCCCGTACCGCCGGCCGGGATGGCGCTGCTGCGGGCACTGGCCAAGCGGCCGGGCTGGGTGGTGCCGCGGGCCGAGCTGCTGCGGGCGCTGCCGGGCAGCGGCAACGACGAGCACGCGGTGGAGACGGCGATGGCCCGGCTGCGCTCAGCGCTCGGCGCACCCCGGCTGGTGGCCACCGTGGTCAAGCGTGGCTACCGGCTGGCGCTCGACCCGGTCGCCGATCCGGGCGAGAAGTACGGCGCGGCCTGAGCACCGCGAAAGTGCCCGGCCCGGTACGTACCTCGACCGCCCCCGGGGCCGGCGCCGCAGTTCCCCGAGCCCTGTCCTGGCTGGCCAGGTGTCGGAAGGCGTAGGATCATCCGTCCGTCTCTTTTCCGAGGTCCTTCGCCGCACCCCCCGAGGCCATGCACAGCAGCCCTGACTCAGACACCATCCGCGACCGCGAGATCGCGGGCGAACAGCGCCATCTCGACACGGTCTACCACCGCCTGGAGGAGAAGCTCGCCGAGGCCGAGTACATCCTGGAGGACGCCGCCAAGCGGGTGCAGGTCGGTACCCCCGGCGCGCTCGCCGAGCGGGACGCCCAGGTGTTCCGCGCCGGGGCCCACCTGAACCGGCTGAACAGCGAGTTCGAGGACTTCCTGTTCGGCCGGATCGACCTCCAGCAGGCCGACGCTCCGGAGGAGCACGGCATCCCGTCGCAGACCCCGCTCGACCCGGCCGACCCGGCCGTCGCCGAGACGCTGCACATCGGCCGGCTCGGCGTCCTGGACGCCGAGTTCGGCCCGCTGGTGATCGACTGGCGGGCGCCGGCCGCCGCGCCGTTCTACCGGTCCACGCCGCTGGAGCCGGGGCGGGTGATCCGCCGCCGCGTCATCCGGTCGAAGGGCCGCAAGGTGCTCGGGGTCGAGGACGACCTGCTGCGCCCCGACCTGACGCCGACGCTGGCCGGCCAGGAGCTGGCGGTGGTCGGTGACGGCGCGCTGATGGCGTCGCTGGGCCGGGCCCGCAGCCACTCGATGCGCGACATCGTCTCCTCGATCCAGCGCGAGCAGGACGAGGTGATCCGGGCCCCCGCGCCGGGCGCCACCCTGGTGACGGGCGGTCCCGGCACCGGCAAGACGGCGGTCGCGCTGCACCGGGCCGCGTTCCTGCTCTACCAGGACCGCCGCCGGTACGCGGGCGGCATCCTGGTGGTCAGTCCGACCGCGCTGCTGGTCTCGTACACCGAGGGCGTGCTGCCCTCGCTGGGCGAGGAGGGCCAGGTCGCGATCCGGGCCGTCGGCAGCCTGGTCGACGGCATCGAGGCGGGCCGGTACGACACCCCGCAGGCCGCGCACGTGAAGGGCTCGGCCCGGATGGTGACGCTGCTGCGCCGGGCGGCCAAGGCCGCGCTGGAGCTGGGGGCGCCGACCGACCTCAAGGTGTTCGCCCGGGGCGAGGCGCTGCGGCTGGACGCCAACAAGCTCCGGTCGGTGCGCGGCAACGTGATCGGCAGCGGCGGCACCCCGCTCAACCTGCTCCGCCCGCGCGCCCGCAGGCTGCTGCTGGACGCGCTCTGGCAGGAGGCGATCAGGCACCAGCCCCGTCCGACCGACCACTACTCGCGGGAGCAGCGCCAGGAGGAGAAGGAGTCCTTCGACGACTACGTCTCCGACGAGGCGTCCTTCCTGGACTTCCTGGACGCCTGGTGGCCGTCGCTGACGCCCCGTCGGGTGCTGGCGACGCTGAAGCAGACCCGGCACACCAACCGGATCGCCCGCCGGGCGGTCACGCCGGACGAGGCGCGCCTGCTGGCCGACTCCTGGCGGCACCTGACCGACCGCGGCGAGGGCCCGCTCTCGGCGCACGACGTGGCGATGGTGGACGAGCTCCAGCTGCTGCTGGGCGAGGCGGCCCGGCCGAAGGTCCGCGAGGTGGACGCGGTCGACCTGCTGACCGGCCTGGACGAGGTCACCACGTACGCGGACCGCTCGGCCCGGCAGCGCGACCGGGTGCCGGTCGAGCGGGTCGAGTACGCGCACGTGATCGTGGACGAGGCGCAGGACCTCACGCCGATGCAGTGGCGGATGGTCGGCCGCCGGGCCCGGATGGCGACCTGGACCATCGTCGGCGACCCGGCGCAGTCCTCCTGGCCGTTCCCGCAGGAGGCGCAGTCGGCGCTGGACGAGGTGCTGGCGGGCAAGCCGCGCCGCCGGCACACGCTGACCGTGAACTACCGCAACCCGTCCGAGATCGCCGAGGTGGCGGCCAAGGTGCTGGAGCTGGCCGCGCCCGGTACGCCCTCGCCGACGGCGGTCCGCTCGACCGGTCTGGCCCCGCGCTTCGCGGCGGCCGCCTCGGCCGATCCCGCCGTCTTCGCGGCGGCGGCCCGGGCCGAGCTGACCCGGCTGCTGGCGGAGGTCGACGGCACCGTCGCGGTGGTGGTCCCGATGGACCGCCGGGCCGAGGCGGCCGGGTGGATCGAGGGCCTGGGCGAGCGGGCGGTGGCGCTCGGCAGCCTGGAGGCCAAGGGCCTGGAGTACGACGCCACGGTGGTGGCCGACCCGGTCGGCATCGCGGGGGAGTCGGAGGCCGGCCTGCGGGTGCTGTACGTGGCGCTGACCCGGGCGACCCAGCGGCTGACCGTGCTCTCGGGCCCGGACGACCTGCCGGACGCGGCCGGGGTGCCGGCGCTGCTGCGCTGACGGTCCGACACGGAGAAGGCCCCTCACCGCTGGTGAGGGGCCTTCCGACGTTAATGACACCGACCCGCCATGCTCGCCTCGCGGCAAGTGGTCGCTCGTAGCGACGAAGGTTGGGCCCGGGGGCTTGGATCGAGCCGGTGTCTTGTCCAATGTAACGCATCGCCCGCAGAGGGCAAGAAAGGTTGTCGAGTCCGGACACTCAATGAACGTTATTTCTGGCAGACCCTTGGTCGGTGCGACGATCGAGGTCTAGCATGCCCAAGGCATGAGATTTTCAACAAAGTGTTGATCCAGGAAGAAGGACGTCGATGGCGACGGTGCCCAGTGTCTCGAACTCGATCACGGTGCGGCTGGAGGTCCCGGCCACCGGAAACGCGGTGAGCTCGATCACCACCGCAGTCGAGTCCTCCGGCGGCTCGGTCACCGGTCTCGACGTCACGGCCTCGGGCCTGGAGGCGCTCCGGATCGACGTCACGGTGGCGGCCTCCTCGGTCGCGCACGGCGAGGAGATCGTCGAGAAGCTGCGCGCGATCGACGGCGTGGCGATCGGCAAGGTCTCGGACCGCACCTTCCTGATGCACCTCGGCGGCAAGATCGAGATGTCGTCCAAGCTGCCGATCCGCAACCGTGACGACCTCAGCATGATCTACACCCCCGGCGTGGCCCGGGTCTGCATGGCGATCGCCGAGAACCCCGAGGACGCCCGCCGCCTGACCATCAAGCGCAACAGCGTCGCCGTGGTCACCGACGGCTCCGCCGTGCTGGGTCTGGGCAACATCGGCCCGATGGCCGCGCTGCCGGTGATGGAGGGCAAGGCCGCGCTGTTCAAGCGGTTCGCCAACATCGACGCCTGGCCGATCTGCCTGGACACCCAGGACGCCGACGAGATCGTGGCGATCGTGAAGGCGATCGCCCCCGGCTTCGCGGGCATCAACCTGGAGGACATCTCCGCGCCGCGCTGCTTCGAGATCGAGGCCCGGCTGCGCGAGGCGCTGGACATCCCGGTCTTCCACGACGACCAGCACGGCACCGCGATCGTGGTGCTGGCCGCGCTGACCAACGCGCTGCGGGTGGTCGGCAAGGAGATCTCGCAGATCCGGATCGTCATGTCGGGCGCCGGCGCCGCCGGTACCGCGATCCTCAAGCTGCTGCTGGCCGCCGGCGTGGAGCACGCCACCGTGGCGGACGTCCACGGCGTGGTGCACAGCGGCCGGGAGGACCTGAACGACTCGCTCCGCTGGATCGCCGAGCACACCAACCGCTCGGGCCGGACCGGCACGCTCAAGGAGGCGGTGGCGGGCGCCGACGTCTTCATCGGCGTCTCGGCCCCGAACCTGCTGGACGGCGACGACCTGGCCACCATGGCCGACAACTCGATCGTCTTCGCGCTGGCCAACCCGGACCCGGAGGTCGACCCGGCGGTGGCCCGGCAGACCGCCGCCGTGGTGGCCACCGGCCGCAGTGACTTCCCGAACCAGATCAACAACGTGCTGGTCTTCCCGGGCGTCTTCCGCGGCCTGCTGGACGCGCAGAGCCACACCGTCAACACCGAGATGATGATCGCCGCCGCCCGCGCGCTGGCCACCACGGTCGCCGACGACCAGCTGAACGCCAACTACATCATCCCGAGCGTCTTCCACCCCGACGTGGCCAAGACCGTGGCCGCGGCCGTCCGGGAGGCCGCCCTGGCGGCCCGTGGCGGCGCCGAGCCCGCCCCGTCGAAGCCCACCCCCGGGATCGTCGGCACGCTCGACACCACGGCTTTCCCGGCCGTTCGGCTCTAGGTCGCACGACACTCCGGGCGCCGCACCGGAGTGTCCGCTTGCCCGGACAAATGACCGATCGGCGCCCCTACCCAGCCGGACACGCCCCGAACCCTTGCGACACAAGGGGAAGGGGCGTGTTTGGGCTTGTCGGTGCCAGGGCGTACGGTAGCCCTGCACGGGGCAGGCGTGTCCGACAAGTACGGAACGTCCCCCTGGGCTCTCGGCGTGTCCTTCGGACCGTTGCCCGATCCGGTCCGCCGGAGCCGACGGAGTGTCACAACTCCGGCGGGCGGGCGCTGTTCGGGTCAACCGCGCCGGGGTCCGATTGGCTTTCTCAGTGCCGGTCGGGGCAGGATTCGTACCCAGGCAGTGCGGTTTGAGGCGCTTCGGGGTGCAAGCCCGGACCCTGACCAACCCTCGCCTGAATGAGCACAGTGTGCGGACCAGCGCCGTCCGGCCCGCCTCCAGAACGTGGGGGCCAGGGACGGACGACCGATGGGTCCCCGCACACCGCAACGCGAACAGACCACAGGAGTACACATGAACCGCAGTGAGCTGGTGGCCGCTCTGTCGGAGCGCGCCGAGGTGACCCGCAAGGACGCCGACGCTGTTCTGGCCGCCTTCGCCGAGGTTGTCGGCGAGGTCGTCGCCAAGGGCGACGAGAAGGTCACCATCCCCGGCTTCCTGACCTTCGAGCGCACCCACCGTGCCGCTCGTACGGCCCGTAACCCGCAGACCGGCGACCCGATCCAGATCCCGGCCGGCTTCAGCGCCAAGGTCAGCGCCGGTTCGAAGCTGAAGGAAGCCGCCAAGGGCAAGTAGTCCTCGGCAGCCGAAACGACCGTGGCCGGTCTCCCCTCGGGGGGTCCCGGCCCCGGGCGGTGGGGGGGGCGGGGGGATGCGGGGGCGGGCGCCCC
>NZ_JBEOXV010000028.1:0-56130 GCF_040296785.1 Kitasatospora sp. NPDC002040
GAACGCGAACTCGGCAACTCCAAGATGAGCCGCAACATCGTCATCGAAGCCCTCTGGCGCGTCACCGTCTGGGGCATCACCGCCCGCCTCGACAAGCTCACCGGCAAGAAGTAGCCGCAGCGGCTGCCGCGCCCAGGGACGGTGTTTGATCACTCACCTGGGCGCGCCTGCGCGGCGGTCCCGGCGGTTTCCTCC
Source organism: Kitasatospora sp. NPDC002040 (assembly GCF_040296785.1). NCBI lineage: Bacteria > Bacillati > Actinomycetota > Actinomycetes > Kitasatosporales > Streptomycetaceae > Kitasatospora > Kitasatospora sp. NPDC002040. The sequence goes on from NZ_JBEOXV010000028.1 coordinate 196, forward strand.
CAAGCTGGAGCCCTGGGGCCGGTCCGCACCGGCCCACCGTGCCGACCAGGGAGCCGATGTGACGCCGTCCCAGCCCGAGGGGACCGCCGGAGCCGAACCGGGCGGTCCGGGGCACCCGGGCCCGGCACCGGCCCCGCTGCAGATCGAGGTCTTCACCGGCCCCGAGACCGCCTTCTTCGCCACCTCCAGCCTGATCATGGGCGAGCGCACCGCGATCCTGGTCGACGCCCAGCTCACCCGGGCGGCCGGCCGCGAGCTGGCCGAGTGGATCGCGGGCAAGGACCGGCAGCTGCTCGCCGTCGTGATCACGCACCAGCACCCGGACCACTACTTCGGTGCCGAGGAGGTGCTCCGGCTCTTCCCGAAGGCCCAGCTGCTGGCCGCCCCCCTGGTGGTGGAGGGCATCCTCGCCACGGTGGCCGCCAAGGTGGCGCAGTGGAAGCCGGTGTACGGGGACGACATCCCCGACCACCCGATGATCCCGGCCCCGCTGCTGCCGCAGCCGCTGATGATCGACCGGCAGCTGATCCGGGTGCTCAGCCTCGGCCAGGGCGACTGCGCCGGCTCCACCGTCGTCCACGTGCCCGGCAGCCGGACCGTGATCGCCGGGGACTTCGTCTACAACGGCACCCACATCTGGACGGCCGACACCGACCCGGCCGAGCGCGAGCAGTGGTCGCACAACCTGGCCCGGCTGGCCGACCTCGGCGCCGAGCGGGTGATCGCCGGCCACCGGGCGCCCGGGGCCGACGACGACGCGATGCGGGTGCTCGCCTTCACCGGCGAGTACCTGCAGGACTTCGACCGCGCGCTGGCCGCCCACCCCGACGACGCCGAGTCCCTGGTCGCGATGGTCAACGAGCGGTACGGCGGGCTGACCCTCCCGGCGCTGCTCGACCTCAGCGCGGAGGCCAACGTGCTCACCCCCGAGGACCTCTCCAACGGCGAGAACGGCATCGTGGACGCGGAGATCGTCGAGGACCCGTGAGCGCGATACTGGCCGTATGACGGTCTATGACGCCCTGGTGCTGGCGGGCGGTGCGGCCCGACGGCTCGGCGGGGCGGACAAGCCGGGCCTGCCGGTCGGCGGCCGCACCCTGGTGGACCGGGTGCTGGCCGCCTGCGCGGACGCCCGTACCACCGTGGTGGTCGGCCCGGAGCGGGAGACCGAGCGCGGCGGCCTGCGGTGGACCAGGGAGGACCCGCCCGGCGGCGGCCCGGTGGCGGCGGTCGCGGCCGGGCTCGGGCACGTCACCGCCGACTGGGTCCTGCTGCTCGCGGCCGACCTGCCGTTCCTGGACCGGCGGACCGTCGGGCGCCTGCTGGACGCACTCGGCGAGCAAGACGGGGCCCTGCTGGTCGATGCCGGCGGCCGGGACCAGCCGCTCGCCGCCGCCTACCGCACCGCCGCCCTCCGCGCCGCCCTCGCCGAGCTCGGCGAACCGGCCGGGCTCCCGCTGCGCCGCCTGCTCGCCCCGCTCCGGCTGACCCGCCTCGCCGACCCGGACGGCGTCTCGTACGACTGCGACACCTGGGAGGACCTCGAACTCGCCCGCCTCCGCGACCGCTGAGGTCTTCGCCCGGGGCTCGGGCTCTGCTGCGCGGCGGGGCCGCACCTCACCAGGGCCCCGAGCGGGCCGGCTCACGGGGCGGGCTGCTGCCGGGTGAGCGAAACGACGCGCGATGCTCATGCCCGGAGCGTTGCCTGCGGCGCCGGATCAGGCAGCATGGGGGCCATGGAGCGCACGCTGGATGACTGGATCGCCGACGTCGCCACCGAACTGGGCATCGACCTGGAGGTGGACGTGGCCGGGCTGCTGGACCTCGCCCGGGTGGTGGCCCACGGAGTGGCCCGCCCGGCTGCACCGCTGACCGCGTTCCTGGTCGGCTACGCGGCCGCCCAGCAGGGCGGCGGCCCGGCCGAGGTGGCCCGGGCGCAGGCCCGGACGGCGGCGCTCGCCGAACGCTGGGCCGGGGAGCAGGGGTGACCACGGTGGCCCGGGAGACCGTCCCCGGGACGACCCTGCGGCACTGCCCCTGGCCGCAGGCCCGCCGGGCCGCCCGGCTGGCGGCACGTCAGCCGCTGCCCGCCGTCGGCCTCGCGCTCGGCGCGGCGCTCGGGCAGAGCCTGGCCGAGCCGCTGGCGGCGCTCACCGACCTGCCTGCCTTCGACACCTCGGCGATGGACGGCTGGGCCGTGGCGGGCCCGGGGCCCTGGCGGCTGACCGGCCGGCTGCTGGCCGGGGAGCCGTGCACACCGCTGGCCGACGGCACCGCGGTACAGATCGCCACCGGGGCCCAACTGCCGCCCGGCGCCACCGGGGTGCTCCGCCGGGAGCACGGCCGGGCGGACGGCGCGGTGCTGTCGGGACCGGGTGGGGTGACGCCGGGTCAGGACGTCCGCCCGCGCGGCCAGGAGTGCCGCCGGGGCGAGCCGCTGCTCCCGGCCGGGACGGTGGTGACCCCGGCCGTGCTCGGCCTGGCGGCCGCCTGCGGGCACGACCGGCTGACCGTGCACCGCCGTCCGACCGTCGAACTGCTGCTGCTCGGTGACGAACTGCTGGACGCCGGGCTGCCCGGCCCCGGCCTGGTCCGGGACGCGCTCGGCCCGCTGCTGCCGCCGTGGCTCTCCGCCGCCGGGGCGGAGCTGGTCGGCCGCCGCCGGGTCGGCGACGACTTCGGGCTGCTCCGGGACGCGATCCGGCACTCGCCCGCCGACGTGGTGGTCACCACCGGCGGGACGGCCGCCGGGCCGGTGGACTTCCTGCACGAGGCGCTGGTCGCGGTCGGCGCCCGGCTGCTGGTGGACGGGGTCGCGGTCCGGCCCGGACATCCGATGCTGCTGGCCGAACTGCCGGACGGGCGCCACCTGGTGGGCCTGCCGGGCAACCCGCTGGCCGCCGTGGCCGGGACGGTCACCCTCGCCCTGCCGCTGCTGCACCGCCTGGCCGGCCGGCCGGGCCCGGACCTGCGGACCGAGCCGGTGGCCGTCGCACTGCCGGGCCACCCGGACGACACCCGGCTGCTCCCGGTGCTCAGGACCGGCCGGGGGCTGGTGCCGCTGGCCTTCGACGGTCCGGCGATGCTGCGCGGCCTGGCGCTGGCGGAGGCGTTCGCGGTGGTGCCGCCCGGCGGTGTACCGGCGGGCGGCCGGGCGGAGACACTGGAGACGCCGTGATCGGCACCCGCATCCCACCGACCCGTACCCACCCCACCGAGGCCCCGTGACCGACGCGCCGAAGAAGGCCCGCCCCTCCCTGCTGCACCCGCTCCGCGCCCCGGCCGACGGCAGCGGCCCCGACATGGCGATCCAGCTGCCCGCCCGGCGGGTCGCCCCGGCCTTCCGCCAGGTCGGCGCCCGGCTGGCGATGGCGCTGCTGGTGCTGGTCGCCACCACGCTGATCGTCTGGCTGGACCGCAGCGGGTACAACGACAACTCCGACGGCGCGGTGGACTTCCTGGACGCCGCCTACTACGCCACCGTCACGCTCTCCACCACCGGGTACGGCGACATCACCCCCGTCAGCGACGGCGCCCGGCTCATCAACATCCTGGTGATCACGCCGCTGCGCGTGGTCTTCCTGATCATCCTGGTCGGTACCACCCTCGAGGTGCTGACCGAACGAACGCGCCAGCAGTGGCGGTTGAACCGCTGGAGGTCCACCGTGCGGGAGCACACCGTCGTCGTCGGCTACGGAACCAAGGGCCGCCACGCGGTGGCCACCCTGCTCGGCCAGGGCGTCGACAGGCACGAGATCGTCATCGTCGACCCGCAGCGCAAGGTGATCGACCAGGCCACCCGGGACGGGCTGGTCGGCGTGATCGGCGACGCGACCAGGACCGACACCCTGATCCGGGCCGAACTCCCCACCGCCAGCCGGGTGGTGATCGCCCCGGAGCGCGACGACACCGCCGTGCTGGTCACCCTGACGGCCCGCCAGCTCAACAAGCACGCCACCGTGGTCGCCGCCGTCCGCGAGGACGAGAACGCCCCGCTGCTCCGGCAGAGCGGCGCCGACGTGGTGGTGACCAGCTCCAGTTCGGCCGGCCGGCTGCTCGGCATGTCGATGCTCAGCCCGCACGCGGGTGCGGTGATGGAGGACCTGCTCACCTACGGCAACGGCCTGGACGTGGTGGAGCGCCCGGTCACCAGGGCCGAGGCCGGGCACAGCCCGCGCGACTGCGCCGACCTGGTGGTCGCGGTGGTGCGCGGCCGCCGGGTGCTCAACTACACCGAGCCCGAGGCGGCGGTCCTGCAGCTGACCGACCGGGTGATCACCATTCAGCAGGCCGCCCCGCTGGCCTGATCCGCGCCACCGGGCCGGGGCAGTACCGTCGGACGCATGCATGCGATGACGATCCCTCAGCCCGGTGGTCCCGAAGCGCTGGTGTGGGCGGAGGTGCCCGATCCGGTGCCCGCCGCGGGCGAGGTGCTGGTCGCGGTCTCGGCCAGTGCCGTGAACCGGGCCGACCTGCTGCAGCGGCAGGGCTTCTACGACCCGCCGCCCGGCAGCTCCCCGTACCCGGGCCTGGAGTGCGCGGGGCGGATCGTCGCCCTCGGCGCGGGGGTGGCGGGCTGGGCGGTCGGCGACGAGGTCTGCGCCCTGCTGGTGGGCGGCGGCTACGCCGAGCTGGTCGCCGTCCCGGTCGGCCAGCTGCTGCCCGTACCGAAGGGCCTGACGTCGGCCGAGGCGGCCGCGCTGCCCGAGGTGGCCTGCACGGTCTGGTCGAACCTGTTCATGGTGGCCCATCTGCGCCCGGCCGAGACGGTGCTGCTGCACGGCGGCGCCAGTGGGATCGGCACCCTGGCGATCCAGCTGGCGAAGGCGGTCGGCGCCAAGGTGGTGGTCACCGCGGGCAGCGCCGAGAAGCTGGCCCGGTGCGCGGAGCTGGGCGCGGACGTCCTGGTCAACTACCGCGAGCAGGACTTCGTCGAGGTGGTGCGCGAGGCCACCGGCGGTGCCGGTGCGGACGTGGTGCTGGACATCATGGGTGCCAAGTACCTGCAGCGGAACGTCGACGCCCTGGCCGTCAACGGGCGGCTCGCGATCATCGGGCTGCAGGGCGGCACCAAGGCCGAGCTCGACCTCTCCACCCTGCTCCGCAAGCGGGCCGCGATCACCGCGACCACCCTGCGCAGCCGTCCGCTGGGCGAGAAGGCCGCCATCGTCGCGGCCGTCCGCGAGCACGTCTGGCCGCTGGTCGAAGCGGGCGTGGTCAGGCCGGTGGTGGACCGGGTGCTGCCGCTGGCGGAGGCGGCCGAGGCGCACCGGGTGGTGGAGGCGGGCGAGCAGGTCGGCAAGGTGGTCCTGCGGGCCTGAGCCCTGGGGCGCGGCGGTTCCGGCCGCTGCGCCCCCGAAGCGGCCGGTGAGTCCGAAATGCCTTGAATGTCGGAGTGTGTGAGGCTGGTGCGGAGCAGTCCCGCCGCCGTCCGCGCCGCAGCGTGGTCGGCCGTCGGAAGGACCTCCCTCCGTGGCCGCACTTCCGTTCGTGTTCTCCGCACGTCCTGCTCCGGCGGTCTTCCGCGCCGCGGTCCTGGCCGGGGTGGCGGTGCCGTTGCTGCTCTCCGGGCCGACCGCACGGGCCGACGAGCGGGAGCCGGACGGCCGCCCGCAGGTGGAGGTGGTGCTGCCCGTGCTGCCGCCGGTGCTGATACCCAAGCTGCCGACGCTGCCCGCGCTGCCCACGGTGAAGCTCCCGGTCACCCCACCGGCCACCCCCGGCCGGACCGTCCCCGCGAAGCCCCGGCCCGTCGAGCCCGTCGAGCCCGCCGATCCGGCCCCGAAGCCGTCGTCCGAGCCCACGCCGACGCCGACCCCGGCCGCCACCCCCACCCCGAGCGCCCGCCCGTCCGCCGAGCCGTCGGCGGAGCCCACACCGACCCCCGCTCCCACGGCGGTGCCGACCCCCGCCCCGACTCCCGCCCCGACCGCCGCACCGAAGCCCCCGACCACCCCGGCGCCGGTGGTCACCGTCGCGCCCGTCCAGCCGGCCCCGGTCGCGCCCGCCCGGCAGCAGCAGGCCTCACCGACCCACCAGCCGCCCGCCCCCGCCGCGCCCGAGGCCCCGGCCGCCGAGGAGGCGGCCCCGCTGCCCGAGCGGCCCCGGCCGGTCGGGCGGATCGCGCCGAAGGTCGGGCCCGCCGAGGCCGCCGCCCCGGTGGAGCAGGCCGAGCCGTCCGAACCCGAGGCGTCCGCCGAGCCGGCCGTCCGGCCCGCCACCGCCGTGCAGGTGGCCGCCGGGTTCACCGCCCCGCTGCGCTGGACCGACGCCTCCACCCTCCAGCTGCCGCTCGGTGCCGGGCTGGCGATGATCGGCTGCGGGCTGGGGCTGGTCGGTCTGCGGATGCGCCGCCGCTGACGCCGGGTCAGTCCGGATCACCGGCACGGACGGCACCGTACGCGGCATGATGGTGGGTGAGTTGACCCTCTCCCCGCATGAAGCATATGAAGGAGCTATGACTAAGCCGATGAACGAACGGTCGCAGTCGGAGGACGCCCCGAAGGTGCTGATCGTGGGCCCGGACGGGATGCCGGTCGGGGCGGTCCCCGGCTTCGGCCGGATCGGCGAGGGCGAGGCGGTGGAGCCGCGCGAGCTCCCGGTGACCGAGATGGTCGAGCAGCCCGCCAAGGTCATGCGGATCGGCAGCATGATCAAGCAGCTGCTCGAAGAGGTCCGGATGGCCCCCCTCGACGAGGCCAGCCGGGTCCGGCTGAAGGACATCCACGCCAGCTCGATCAAGGAGCTGGAGCTCGGCCTGGCGCCGGAGCTGGTGGAGGAGCTGGAGCGGCTCTCGCTGCCGTTCACCGACGACACCATCCCGACCGAGGCCGAGCTGCGGATCGCCCAGGCCCAGCTGGTCGGCTGGCTGGAGGGCCTCTTCCACGGCATCCAGACCGCGCTGTTCGCCCAGCAGATGGCCGCCAGGGCCCAGTTGGAGCAGATGCGGCGCGCGCTGCCGCCCGGCAGCCACGGCGCCGAGGCGGACTTCGACGAGCCGGCCGAGGGACGCGGCATCCGCTCCGGCCCGTACCTGTAGAGCTGCTGCGCGGACTTCGTTCCAGCTCGGACACGGCCGCCACCCGAGACCCGGTGGTGCCCGGCCGAGCCGATACCCTGACCCCTGTCGTCGGCCCCTGCGGGCCGGCGGCCGGGGTCGGTCCGGTTTCTGGAACCGGACGGCTGCGCAGCCGGGACACCTCCGCAGCCGGAGGGGGAAGCAGGGGACATGAGCGGCGAGGACGGCAGCACGGTCGAGGGCCACTCGCTGGCAGGCGGCCGGTACGTGCTGCGGCACCTGCTCGGCCAGGGCGGGATGGCCTCCGTCCACCTGGCCCACGACACCGTGCTGGACCGCAAGGTCGCGGTGAAGACCCTGCACACCGAGCTGGGCCGGGAGCAGGCCTTCCGGGAGCGGTTCCGCCGGGAGGCGCAGGCGGTCGCCCGGCTCCAGCACACCAACATCGTCTCGGTCTTCGACAGCGGCGAGGACGTCGGCCCGGACGGCGCGACCACGCCGTACATCGTGATGGAGTACGTCGAGGGCCAGGCGCTGCGCGACGTGCTGAACGAGGCGATCGCCAAGCACGGCGCGATGCCCGCCGACCAGGCGCTCAGGATCACCGGTGCGGTGCTCTCCGCGCTGGAGGCCTCGCACGACCAGGGCCTGGTGCACCGGGACATCAAGCCGGGCAACGTGATGGTCAGTGCCAAGGGCACGGTCAAGGTGATGGACTTCGGCATCGCGCGCGCCCTGCAGTCGGGGGTGACCTCGATGACCCAGACCGGCATGGTGGTCGGCACCCCGCAGTACCTCTCGCCGGAGCAGGCGCTCGGCAAGAGCGTGGACGCCCGCTCGGACCTCTACTCGGTCGGCTGCATGCTGTTCGAGCTGCTCACCGGGCAGCTGCCGTTCGACGGCGACTCGCCCTTCTCGATCGCGTACAAGCACGTGCAGGAGGAGCCCCCGTCCCCCTCCGGCGTCAACCCGGCGGTGCGCCCCGGGGTGGACGCCCTGGTGGCCCGGGCGCTGCGCAAGGACCCGGCGCACCGCTTCCCGACCGCCGAGGCGATGCGGGCCGAGCTGGAGCGGATCGCGGCCGGGGTGCCGGACGGCGGTGCGCCGCTGCGCGCGGCCACCCCGCTGGTGATCGGCGAGGGCCCGCGCTCGGTGTCGGCCGGGGCCTCGCTGACCGGCTTCCCGCAGGTCTCCGGCGACCTGCGCGGGCCCGCCCCGCAGGTGCACCAGCCGTACCAGCCGTCGACCCCGCCGCCGTACGGTCCGCAGACGCCGCCACCGCCGGTGCCGGTCTTCGCCCAGCCGTACCCGGGGCCGCACACGCCGGGCCCGTTCCCGCAGCAGCAGCCGTACCCGATGGGCCATCAGCAGCCGTACCCCCAGCAGCCCTACCAGGCGCCGCAGTTCGCCCCGCAGGCGGCGAAGGGCAACGGCTGCTCGACCGCGCTGGTGGTGGTCGGCGTGATCATCGGTGTGATCGTGCTGGCCGTGGTGATCGTCGGGATCGTGGCGGCCAAGCAGGAGCAGACGTCGCAGAACGACCTGTACGACACCGGGGCACCGGCGGCTTCGAGTCAGTACCTCCAGGACCGGCCGATCTGACCGTCGCACCGGCTCCGCCGCAGCACGCCGGGCGGCCCGAAGCGGTAGCGTTCCAAGGACGCAACTGACAGGGCGATGGCCCGGGGCGAGGAGTGATGGCACAGACACAGCAGCCGGGCGACGGCGCGGACGAGAACCCCGATTCGCCCGAGGTGCCGGAGGCCGTCCCCGAGCCGACCCCCGAGCCGATCCCCGCCGAGACGGCGGAGACGGCCGTGCTGCCCGCGTCCGCCTCCGTGTCCGCCACACCGGGCCGGGGCACCGCCGCACCGCTCGGCACCGTCGGCGAGGGCCGCTACCGGTTGACCCACCGGCTCGGCCGGGGCGGGATGGCCGAGGTGTTCGCGGCCCAGGACGTCCGGCTGGCCCGGACCGTCGCGGTCAAGCTGCTCCGCACCGAGCTGGCCCAGGACGAGACCGCCCGGCTCCGGTTCACCCGGGAGGCGCACTCCGTCGCGTCGCTCAACCATCACTCGATCGTCGCTGTCTACGACACCGGTGAAGAGGTCGAGGACGGCGAGTCCACGCCGTACATCGTGATGGAGCTGGTCGAGGGCCGCACCGTCCGCGAGCTGCTGGTGGACGAGGAGGCGCCGCCGGTCGACCAGGCGCTGATCATCATCGCCGGCGTGCTGGAGGCGCTCGCCTACAGCCACCGCCACGGCATCGTGCACCGGGACATCAAGCCCGCCAACGTCATCATCACCACCGGCGGCGCCGTCAAGGTGATGGACTTCGGCATCGCCCGTGCGCTCACCGGGCCGGCCAGCACGATGACCCAGACCGGCATGGTGATGGGCACCCCGCAGTACCTCTCGCCCGAACAGGCGCTGGGCAAGGCCGTCGACCACCGCTCCGACCTGTACGCGGCCGGCTGCATGCTCTACGAACTGCTGGCGCTGCGCCCGCCGTTCGTCGGCGAAACCCCCCTTTCGGTGGTCTACCAGCACGTCCAGGACGCGCCGGTGCCGCCCTCGCAGGCCAACGACCGGGTGCCGCCCGAGCTGGACGCGCTGGTGCTGCGCTCGCTGGCGAAGAACCCCGACGACCGGTTCCAGAGCGCGGACGAGTTCCGGGCCCATCTGCAGCACGCGCTGCGGGAGATGCACGGGGCCGCCGGGGCTGGTTACGCGGCGGGCGCGGCTGCCGCCGCAGCTGCGGCCGCCGGGCTGGCGGCGGCCGGGGCCGGGAACACCGGTGGCTACCCCGGCTACGAAGGGGTGCCCAGCGGGGGTACCGCGATCACCGAGCCGATCGGCGGGGCGGTGGCCGGCAGCGACCCGACGGCGGTGCTGCCGTACCCGGTGGGCTCGCCGTTCCAGACCCCGTCCGCGCCGTACCCGGCCGTGACCGGCGGAGGTGACGACGGGTCGGACGACGGGAAGTCGGGGCGCCGGCGCAACCCCTGGCCGGTGGTGGCCGGGGTGCTGCTGGTGCTCGGCGCCGCAGGCGTCGGCATCGGGCTGGCCCTGAACAAGGACAACGGCGGCGGCGGGCCGACGACCCCTGCGGTCAGCAGCTCGGCCCCGGTCTCGCCGACCCCGTCGGACTCGCCGACGCCGACGCCGTCCAAGAGCACCAACTCCCGGACGCCGTCGCCCACTCCGACCCCGACGCCGACCCCGTCGCCCACCCCGACGCCGACGCCGAGCCCGAGCCCGACCCCCACGCCGAGCCCGTCGCCGTCGCCCACTCCGACGCCGACGCCGAGCCCGACCCCCACCCCGACGCCGACACCCACGCCGGCCTCGTCGAACCCGGCCCCGCCCAGTCCGGCAGAGGGCAACGCTCCGGTTTCGTAGGCAGGCGGCGCCGACCGTCAGCTGCGGGCCGAGTCCCGGACCGCAGCTGACGCGGGGTCAGTTGGTCAGGGCGTCGAGGACCTGTTCGTACTCCTGGCACCACCAGGTGAGTTGGCCTGCGGAGGCGGGGAAGAGCGGGTCGGCCCGGTGGTCGTTGCGCTGGTAGTGCCACTGGAGCATCCAGAGGTCGTTCAGGCGCTCCCACCAGACCCGGTGGGTGGCAGCGGCCAGGTCGGCGGTGGTGGCGGCGCCGGTGCTGCGGTAGGCGCGGGACCAGTGGCGGACCCGGTTGAGGTCGAGGACGCCGGTCCTGCGGTCGTCGAAGAGCAGGGTGGCGGCCCGGACGGCCTCCTCGGCCTGGGGGCGGAAGCCGAGCTTGTCCCAGTCCAGGACGGCGGAGACCCGGCCCTGCCGGTAGAGCAGGTTGAGGCCGTGGAAGTCGCCGTGGGTCCAGCCGGTGGGCGGGGCGGCCTGCGGGGCGGGGCGGCGGTGGCGGTGGGTGTCGAGCAGGTCGAGGCGTTCGGTCAGGCGGCGTTCGACCAGGGTGTCGAACCGGCTGCGGGGGAGGGCCGCCCCGGCCTGTTCGCGGAGCCGGAGGACCAGGGCGGCGGTCTCCTCCGGGTCGGCGGAGCGGTGGCCCGCGGGCTGCCGGGCGGGGGTGCAGACCTGACCGAGTGCGAGGTGCAACCGGCCTAGCAGGGCGCCGAGTTCACGGGTCTCGCGCGGGTCGAGGTCGGTGCCGTGCCGGTGGCTGCCCTCGATCCAGGGGAAGAGGGCGAACAGGCGGCCGTCCCGGCTGGTGAAGGTGCGACCGTCCCGGGTCGGGACCGGGGGCGCGATCGGGAAGCCGAGCGCCGCCAACGCGGTGGTGGCGCGGTGCTGGGCGAGGACCACGGGGCGGGTGGCGGTGGCCTGGTCGACGTAGCACTTGAGGAAGAACCGTCCGGCCCCGGTCTCCACCCGGTAGCCCCGGTTGAGCAGGCCCTCGGCGACCGGTATGGCGCTGAACCGGGCCAGTCGGTAGGTGCGCAGCACCCCGGCCAGGACGCGGTCCGGGACCGGGGGGCTGAGGGTGCCGATGGGGGGTGCGCTGGTGTCCGGACGGGCCGGTGCGCATGCGATGGAGGTGCCGTGGTTCACGTCCCCTGAGGGTAGTGCCCACCGGCAGGGGTACTTGACAGAGTGTCAGAGATCTGCTCTCAGTGGTGCTGGTCCGCCTGGTGCCGGGCGACGTACGCGGCGGCCTGGGTCCGGCGCTCCATTCCCATCTTGGCGAGCAGGCTGGAGACGTAGTTCTTCACGGTCTTTTCGGCCAGGTGCAGCTCGTTGCCGATCTGGCGGTTGGTCATCCCCTCGCCGATCAGGTCGAGGATGCGGCGCTCCTGCTTCGTCAACTGGGCGAGTCGCTCGTCCTCCTTCTCACCCCCGTCGCGCAGGCGCGCGAGCACCCGGCTGGTGGCGATCGGGTCGAGCAGGGACTTGCCCGCGGCCACGTCGCGGACGGCCGAGATCAGGTCGGTGCCGCGGATCGCCTTCAGTACGTACCCGGAGGCCCCGGCCATGATGGCGTCGAAGAGCGCCTCGTCGTCCGAGAAGGAGGTCAGCATCAGGCACTTGATGTCGGGGTGCTGGGAGCGCACCTCGCGGCAGACCTCGACCCCGTTGCCGTCCGGCAGCCGGACGTCGAGCACGGCGACGTCCGGGTGGACGGCGGGGATGCGGGTGAGCGCCTCGGCGGCGGTGCCGGCCTCGCCGACCACCTCGATGTCGTCCTCGATCGAGAGCAGCTCGTGCACGCCCCGGCGGACGACCTCATGATCATCGAGCAGGAATACCCTGATTTGTCCGTTTCCAGTCACGGCCAAATGCTCCCATGAATATGTAGAGAAGACCTATCGCCCGTGCCGACCGCTGTCCGGAAATTGATGCCGGTTACCCCCTTACGCGGAGACTGCTGCCCGGATAGCGTGCGCAGGTGTCCTGACGGCCACGAAATGAGAGCCGCGCCACACCCGCGGCGCTCACCACCCGAACAACTAGGACGTCCTAGCGCAGAAGCGCCAAGGGGCTGCGCTGGGTAACGTTCTCGTGAGGGACGCCGTCGGAAAAGGAACACCACCTGCTGAGCAGTCGGTGCGCATACCCACGCGCTCCTGCGAGGCGGTGACCGGACCGGTCACCGGCGACCCCGGGCGGCCGGACAGACCGAGGAGTGAACGTGACCGTCAAAAGCACGACGAGGGCGCGCAAGAAGGCAGCCCCCGCCGTCCCTGACACCCTCCCGTCGGGCGCCGACGCCCAGCCGGAGCTGGTCCAGCTGCTCACGCCGGAGGGCACCCGGGTCGAGCACCCGGACTTCCCGCTGACCACCACGCCCGACGAGCTCCGCTCGCTCTACCGGGACCTGGTGCTGGTGCGGCGCTTCGACGCCGAGGCGACGTCCCTGCAGCGTCAGGGCGAGCTCGGCCTGTGGGCCTCGCTGCTCGGCCAGGAGGCGGCCCAGGTCGGTTCCGGTCGCGCCATGCGCACCGGCGACTACGCCTTCCCCACCTATCGCGAGCACGGCGTGGCCTGGTGCCGCGACGTGGACCCGCTGAACCTGCTCGGCATGTTCCGCGGCGTGAACCACGGTGGCTGGGACCCGAACGAGAAGAACTTCCACCTCTACACCATCGTGATCGGCGCACAGACCCTGCACGCCACCGGTTACGCGATGGGCATCACCAAGGACGGCGCCGACGACGCGGTGATCGCGTACTTCGGTGACGGCGCGTCCAGCCAGGGCGACGTGAGCGAGGCGTTCACCTTCGCCTCGGTCTACAACGCGCCGGTGGTGTTCTTCTGCCAGAACAACCAGTGGGCGATCTCCGAGCCGACCACCAACCAGACCCGGATCCCGCTCTACCGCCGCGCCTCCGGCTTCGGCTTCCCGGGTGTCCGGGTGGACGGCAACGACGTGCTGGCCTGCCTCGCGGTGACCCGCTGGGCGCTCGACCACGCCCGCAACGGCAACGGCCCGGTGCTGGTCGAGGCGTTCACCTACCGGATGGGTGCGCACACCACCTCCGACGACCCGACCCGCTACCGCGCCACCGAGGAGACCGAGTCCTGGAAGGCCAAGGACCCGATCTCCCGGCTGAAGGCGCACCTGGAGCAGGAGGGCCTGGCCGACGAGGCGTTCTTCGCCGAGCTGGAGGCGGAGAGCGAGCAGCTCGGCCTGCGGGTCCGCGAGGGCGTGCGCAACATGCCCGACCCGGACCCGACGCTGATCTTCGACCACGTCTACGCGGAGCCGCACGCTCTGGTGGACGAGGAGCGGGCCGAGTACGAGGCGTACGCCGCCTCCTTCGAGGGCGGGGAGAACCACTGATGGCCGGGCAGCTCAGCATCGCGAAGGCGCTCAACGAGGCGCTGCGCAAGTCGCTGGAGAACGATTCCAAGACCCTGCTGATGGGCGAGGACATCGGGAAGCTCGGCGGTGTCTTCAGAATCACCGACGGTCTGCAGAAGGACTTCGGCGAGGACCGGGTGATCGACACCCCGCTCGCCGAGTCCGGCATCGTCGGCACCGCGATCGGCCTCGCCCTGCGCGGCTACCGCCCGGTGGTGGAGATCCAGTTCGACGGGTTCGTCTACCCGGCCTTCGACCAGATCGTCTCCCAGCTGGCCAAGATGCACGCCCGGGCACTCGGGCACGTCAAGATGCCGGTCACCATCCGGATCCCGTTCGCCGGCGGCATCGGCGCGGTCGAGCACCACAGCGAGTCGCACGAGGCGTACTTCGCGCACACCGCAGGCCTGCGGGTGGTCACCCCCTCCAACGCGCACGACGCGCACTGGATGCTCCGGCAGGCGATCGCCTCGGACGACCCGGTGATCTTCCTGGAGCCCAAGCGCCGCTACTGGGACAAGGGCGAGGTCGGCGACGCCGCCGACCTGCCGCTGCACTCGGCGCGGGTGGTCCGCCCCGGCACCGACGTGACGCTGCTCGCGTACGGGCCGATGGTGAAGGTCTGTCAGGAGGCCGCCGCGGCGGCCGAGGAGGACGGCCGCCGGCTGGAGGTGGTCGACCTGCGGTCCATCTCGCCGATCGACTTCGCCACCGTCGAGGAGTCGGTGAAGCGCACCGGCCGGGCCGTGGTGGTGCACGAGGCGCCGGTCTTCATGGGCCTGGGCGCGGAGCTCGCGGCCCGGATCACCGAGCGCTGCTTCTACCACCTGGAGGCCCCCGTGCTCCGGGTCGGCGGCTACCACGCCCCGTACCCGCCGTCGCGGGTGGAGGAGTCCTACCTGCCCGACCTGGACCGTGTGCTCGACGCTGTCGACCGCACCCTGGCGTTCTGAGAAGAGGGGCGAAATGACCACTGAGGTGCGCTCGCTCCGCGAGTTCAAGATGCCCGACGTCGGCGAGGGCCTGACCGAGGCCGAGATCCTGACCTGGTACGTCAAGCCGGGCGACGTGGTGACGGACGGTCAGGTGGTCTGCGAGGTGGAGACCGCGAAGGCCGCGGTCGAGCTGCCGATCCCGTTCAACGGGGTCGTCGAGACGCTGTTCTTCCCGGCCGGGTCGACGGTCGACGTCGGCACCGCGATCATCTCGGTCGCGGTGGGGGCCGTCGCTCCCGCTGACGCCCCTGCGGCCGCCGCCCCGGTGGCGGCCGAGGCACCGGCGGCTGCCGAGCCGGAGCGCCGCGAGGTGCTGGTCGGGTACGGGCCGCGTACGGGCGGCGCCCAGCGGCGGGTCCGGAAGACCGCTGCGGCTGCTCCGGCCGCTCCGGTCGCTGCGCCGGTCGCCGTGGCCGCTGCGCCGGTCGTGGTGCCGGTGGTGGTGCCCGCGCAGGCCGAACCCGCAGGTGCGGACCGGCCGTTGGCCAAGCCGCCGGTGCGCAAGCTGGCCAAGGACCTGGGCATCGACCTGCGGACGGTCACCCCGACCGGCCCGGACGGTGTGATCACCCGGGACGACGTGCACGCCGCGCTCGCTCCGGCTCCCGAGCCGGTGGCCGAGGCCGTCGTGGCGGCCGTGGCGGCCGTCCCGGTGCCGGTCGGCACGGGCGACGTCCGGGTGCCGGTCAAGGGCGTCCGCAAGGCCACCGCGCAGGCGATGGTCGCCTCGGCGTTCACCGCGCCGCACGTCACCGAGTTCATCCAGGTCGATGTGACCCGGACGATGAAGCTGGTGCGCGAGCTCAAGCTCAGCGGCGAACTGGGCGAGGGCATCCGGGTCAGCCCGCTGCTGCTGGTGGCCCGGGCCCTGCTCACCGCCGTCCGGCGGCACCCGGAGATCAACGCCGCCTGGGACGAGGCGAACCAGGAGATCGTGCTCAAGGGCCAGGTCAACCTCGGTATCGCCGCCGCCACCCCGCGCGGTCTGCTGGTGCCCAACATCAAGGACGCCGGCGCCAAGACCCTGCCGCAACTCGCACTCGCACTGGGTGAGTTGACCGACACCGCCCGCCAGGGCAAGACCTCCCCGGCGGACCTGTCCGGCGGCACCGTCACCATCACCAACGTCGGCGTCTTCGGCGTCGACACCGGCACCCCGATCCTCAACCCCGGCGAGGCCGCCATCCTGGCCTTCGGCGCGGTCCGGGAGCTGCCCTGGGTGCACAAGGGCAAGGTGGTGCCCCGTCAGGTCACTACGCTGGCCCTGTCCTTCGACCACCGCCTGGTCGACGGCGAGCTGGGCTCCAAGGTGCTGGCCGACACGGCCGCCGTCCTGGAGCGCCCGAAGCGCCTGATCACCTGGAGCTGACGCTCCACCCGCACGCGAACGGGCCCCGCTCCCTCAGGAGCGGGGCCCGTTCGGCGTGGTGGGCGGTCGGTTCAGCGGCGGGTGCGGCGGCGGATCACGGTGAGGACGGTGGCGCCCAGGGCGATGAAGGCGGCGGCGGAGGCGAGCAGGAAGGTGTTCGGGGTGGTGCTGCCGGTCTCGGCCAGCTCGGCGGGAGCAGGTGCCTGGGACGGGGCCGCAGCGGGCTCGGACTGCTCGGACTGCTCGGCGGTGACGGCCACAGGGGTTGCTGCCGGGGTGGCGGGCGGGGTCGTCCGCGGGGCCGGGGCGGTGGTGGCGGGCTTCGGCCGGAGTACGTTCAGGGTGCCGCCGACGGTGCCCGAGACGAGGTCCGGACCGGTGGCGTTGGCGCTGTAGGTGATGGTGTCGAGGGCCTTCGGCACCGAGGCCACCACGGCGATCCGGTAGGTCAGCTCGGCCGACTCCCCCTTGCCGAGCGCGAGCATCGGCAGCGCGCCGTCCTTGTTGACGATGCCCCGGGTGCAGCCCGGCTGCAGCGCCAGGTCGTGCCACTTGCCGTCGCCCTTCTTCCAGCTGACCTTCACGTCGCGGAGCTGGAGATCGACGCTCATGTCGTAGAAGTGGCCCAGCCCGAGCGAGGGCTCCACCTGCTCGTACGCCGCATCCGTCCGGTTGGTGATCCGCACCGGCAGCTCCACCGCGGCGCCGCCGGCGGTGATCTGGGTCGGCAGTGCCTTGAGCGCCGTGACCTGCAGCTCGCCCTGGTGCTTCGCCGGGCGCGGCTTGCCGCCCGACGGGTCCTTCGGGCCGTTGCCGCAGACGGCCCAGGCGGTGTCGGTGGCAAGGAAGTTGATGCAGGCGGTGAGCGCGAGGACGGCGGTCACGGTGGCGGCGGAGCGGGACGTACGCATGGTGGTTGGTTCCCCCGGGGCGATGCTGGACGGTGGACGGCGGGTCGGTTCAGTGCTGGGTGCGGTTGCGGCGGCGGATCACGGTGAGGACGGTGGCGCCGAGGACGACGGAGGCGGCGGCGGAGGCGAACAGGAAGGTGTTCGGGGTGCTGCTGCCGGTCTCGGCCAACTCGGCGGTGGCGGCGGGCTGCTGAGCGGGGGTGGCGGAGGCGCTCGCGGTCGGGGTCGGGGTGGCGCTCGGGGTCGCGGCGGTGACCGGAACGACGGCGGGAGCGACGGCCGGGACGGCGGCGGGGGCAGGGGCGGTGGACGGGGCGGCCTTCGGTGCTGCGGGCTTGGCGGCGGGGTGGGTGATCTTCATGGAGCTGGTGGTCATGCGCCCGTTGCTGCGGTTGGTCGACAGGTACAGCTGGATGCCGCTCTGCTCCTTCGGCGAGGTGGCGGCCAGGCCGATGCGGAACAGGTAGCGCTGTCCACGGCCGTCCGCCAGCGGGGCGTTGAGCAGCGAGGTGTCGGCGGAGAGCGACGGGTCGCAGCCGAGGCGGAGCTTGAGCGGCGTCCACTTGCCGTCCTTCATCACCTCAAGGGTGAAGTCGCTCTTCCGGACGTTGATCTTCGCCAGGTCGGGGTGGGGCTCCCCGGCCTCGTAGGACTTCCCGGAGTCCGGGTTCCAGAACGCGATGCCGGGGCTGATCGCCTTGTACGGGGCGCCGGTGGAGTTGACGACCTGCACCCCGAACTCCACCTTCGGACCGCCCGCGACGAGGGTGGTGGCCTTGGGGTCGATGAACACGGTGGTCGGGTCCGTGGCGTGCTGCGGCTCCGGCGCCGCAGGGGCGGCGGGGGAGGAGCCGTCGCCGCAGGCCCAGGCGGTGGAGGCGGGGATGACGGTGAGTCCGGCGGTCAGCGCGGCGACGGCGGCGAGCGGGACGAGCTTCGCGAAACGGTTGATAACGGGCGCGCGCATGACGGGTCTCCCCCAAGGAGTGGCAACAGCCGGTGTGTGGGTGAAGGGGTGCCGCTCCGGCCGGATCCTGCCCGGCCCTGCTCTCCCTGCCTTCAACCGTTAAGACGTCCATCCCGCTCGGAGGTTGCAGGTGAGTTCAAAATATTTTTTGCGACCGTTCGCGGACCCTCCGGGATACTGCCCGGGTGACAGGACTACGGGGGATGACAGCGGCAGCGCGGGGTACGGACGAGTACCGGCCGGCGCTGAAACGGGACGTGTCGGGGCCGGCGCTGCTGGCCGGGCTGATCTGTGTGGGGGTGTCGTTCTCGGGGCCGCTGGTGGTGGTGCTGGCCGCGGCGAAGGCCGGGCAGCTGACGGCGGACCAGACCGCCTCGTGGATCTGGGCGGTGTCGATCGGCAGCGGGCTGAGCTGTCTGCTGCTGAGCTGGTGGACCAGGACCCCGGTGATCGCGGCCTGGTCGACCCCGGGGGCGGCGCTGCTGGTGACCAGCCTGGGGGACTACCCGTACCGGGAGTCGATCGGGGCGTTCCTGGTGAGCAGTGTGGTGGTCACGCTGTTCGGGGTCACCGGTCTGTTCGGCCGGCTGATCCGGGCGGTGCCGGCCGGGATCGTGAACGCGATGCTGGCGGGCATCCTGTTCTCCTTCGGCGCGGGCATCTTCACCTCGGTGAAGGGCGCCCCGGTGCTGGTGGTCGGCACCTTCGCCGCCTTCCTGCTGGCCCGGCGGTTCGTGCCCCGGTACGCCGTGCCGGTGGCGCTGCTGGTCGGCGCGCTGCTGGCGGCCGTCACCGTCGGGCTGCCGCTGCACATCGGGCACGGCGGTCCGGTCCGGCCGGAGCTGACGGTGCCGCAGTTCAGCTGGTCCGCGATGGTCGGGCTGGCACTGCCGCTCACGGTGGTCGCGCTGGCCTCGCAGAACGCCCCCGGGCTGGGCGTGATGCGGGCCTCCGGCTACGAGCCGGACGACCGGCTGCTGATCGGTGCCACCGGCGGCCTCTCGGTGCTGCTGGCCCCGTTCGGCTCGCCCGGGGTGAACCTGGCCGCGATCACGGCGGCGATCTGCACCAGCCCGGAGAGCCACCCCGACCCGCGCCGCCGCTACATCGCGGGGATGTCCACCGGCGTGCTGTACATCGTGATCGGCAGCTTCGCCGGGGTCCTGGTCGGCCTGTTCACCGGCCTGCCCGCCGCCCTGATCGCGGTGATCGCGGGCACTGCCCTGCTGGCCTCATTCCAGGGCAGCCTGGCGGGTGCGGTCGCCGACGAGCACGGCCGGGACGGCGCGGTGGTGACCTTCCTGGCCACCGCCTCGGGGATGACCCTGTACGGCATCGGCTCGGCCTTCTGGGGCCTGCTGTTCGGGGTGGCGACCCACCTGGTCGGACAGCTGAGGCGGCCCGCCCGGGGCTGACCCGCGCAACCGGGGCTGGGCCGGTCGGCCGACCGCTTGTACCGGTCCGGGGAACTTGGCGCGCCGGGGGACTGCGGGGGCGTACTCGGCGGGTACGTCTTCGCGACCCCCCACCCGAGCCCCCGCCGGGTGACCGGAGCAGCGAGGACGAACCCGCATGCCTTCTGGCAATCCTGGCCGTCGTCTTCTCCGTGGTCTGGCCGCCGTCGTCCTGCTGTCGGCGGCCGTCCTCCCCGCGGTGGTGGAGGTGGCCTCCCCGCCGCCGTACGAGGTGATCGGTGCCCCGTCACCCGCGCCCGAGCTGGCCCTCCCGCCGCACGTGGTCCGGCACGCGGACCTGCGCACCGCCGGTGCCGCGCCGACCGTCGACATACGCCGCACCGGCGCCCCGGCCGACCGGATCACCCTGGTGCTGCTCGGCGACGGCTACACGGCCGAGCAGCAGGAGCTGTTCCGGCAGCAGGCCGACCAGGCGTGGCGGTCGCTGATGGAGATCGAACCGTTCCGCAGCTACCAGGGCTTCTTCAACATACGGCGGGTCGAGGTGGTCTCCCCGGCGCCCGGCATCGTCGAGGGCGACCAGTCCGGCCGCCGGCCGAGCAGCCCGCTCGGGATGCACTTCTGGTGCGAGGGCACCGCCCGCCTGCTCTGCGCGGACGAGACCGCCACCGCCCGCTACGCCGGCGAGAGCGAGGGCCCGCAGTACCTGATCGCCCTGGCCAACTCCAAGGAGTACGGCGGCGCGGGCGGCACCGGGGTGACCACCCTGGCGGGCGGCAGCCCGGACGCCGGGCGGATCATCCAGCACGAGATAGGGCACACCGTGGGGGACCTCGGCGACGAGTACGACAGCGCCCCGGCCGATGCCGACTACCCCAACCTGTCCACCGCCGACGGTGACGAGATGCGCCGGGGCCGGCTGAAGTGGTGGCGCTGGCTGGGCGCCGAGTCGCCCGACGGCGGCGGCGTGGTCGGTGCGTACCGCAGCGCCAACGGCGTCTACCGGCCGACCGCCGACTCGGTGATGCGCACCCTGGGCGGCAGCTACAACCTGCCCTCGCGCGAGGCCATCATCAAGCAGATCTACCAGCGGGTCGGCCCGGCCGACCCGCCCGTACCGGCGGCCGGGCCGGTGACGGGTCGGCCCCGGCTGGAGGTGCGGCCGCTCCGGCTGGCCGGCGCGCGCCAGCTCGCGGTGGAGTGGCGGGTGGACGGCGCGCCGGTGGAGCGCCCGGCCGCCGACCGGAGCTGGCTGGACACCGCCGGGTTGGACGTCCCGGCGGGTCGGACCGTCGCGGTCACCGCGACCGTCCGGGACGACACCGACTGGGTCAGGGACGAGGACTTCCGGAGCCGGCGGATGACCCGGACGGTCCGCTGGGAGCTCAAGGGCTGAGCCGCTCCTTCGTGTTCGGATCGTTGCCTGCGGGGGCCGACGCGGGTTGACGGGCTGCATAGTCTGGTCGACGTGACCGTGGACCCCGAGACCGCCAGCCCCGCCCGTGCCGCCGTCCCCGGTCAGCGGGCCACCCGGCCGGCCGCCCTCCCGGTCACCCCGCCCGGCGGGCGGGCCGCCTGGTTCGCCTGGTCGATCGGCGTCAGCGTCTACGTCCTCGCGGTGATCCACCGCACCAGCCTCGGCGTGGCCGGGATCGACGCGGTCGAACGCTTCGGGATCGGTGCCTCGGCGCTCTCCACCTTCTCGATCCTCCAGGTGCTGGTCTACGCGGCGATGCAGATACCCGTCGGCCTGCTGGTCGACCGGTTCGGGCCGCGCCGGGTGCTGCTCACCGGCATCCTGCTGCTGAGCCTCGGTCAGCTCGCCTTCGCCTTCTCGACCTCGTTCGGCCCGGCGCTGGCCTCCCGGGCCGTGCTCGGCTGCGGGGACGCGATGACCTTCATCAGCGTGCTGCGGATCTCCGCCCGCTGGTTCCCCGCCGCGAAGAACCCGCTGATCGCCCAACTCACCGGCCTGGCCGGCATGGGCGGCAACCTGGTCACCACCGTGGTGCTCGCCCAGGCCCTGCACAGCAAGGGCTGGACGGCCAGCTTCGCCTTCGTCGCCCTGCTCGGCATCGGCGTCTTCGCCCTGGTCGCGCTGCTGCTCCGGGAGGCCCCGGCGGGCGTGGCCGTGGTCCCGGCGGCCGGGCGGCGGCTCGCGGTACGCGCCCAGATCCGCGACTCCTGGCGCGAACCCGGGACCCGGCTCGGGATGTGGGTGCACTTCACCACGGCGTTCCCCGGGGCCGCCTTCGGCCTGCTCTGGGGGATGCCGTACCTGGTCGAGGGCCAGGGCATGACCCGGGGTCAGGCGGGCGCGCTGCTCACCGTCCTGGTCGGCGGGAACATGGTCTTCGCCCTGCTGCTCGGACGCCTGCTCTCCCGGTCCGTCCGGGCCCGGCTGCCGATCACCTTCACGGTCATCGCCGCCACCGCCGTGAGCTGGGCCGTGGTGCTGGCCTGGCCGGGGGCGCGGCCGCCGCTCTGGCTGCTGCTCGTCCTGCTGGTGGTGATGGGCACCAACGGCCCCGCCTCCCTGGTCGGCCTCGACTACGCCCGCGCCCACAACCCGCCCGAGCGCCTCGGCACCGCCTCCGGCATCGCCAACATGGGCGGCTTCATCGGCACCGTGGTGACCCTGCTCGGGGTCGGCCTGCTGCTCGACACCCTGGCCGGGCCCGGCGGGGTGCACTCGGCGGAGGCGTACCGGTGGGCGCTGTGCTGGCTGTTCGTGCCACTGGGGGTCGGCACGGGGATGATCCTGCGGCTGCGGCGACTCGTCTAGGGCTTCCGACCGGCGGAGACGTCAATGCCCTCGGTCGGAACGAGGGCATTGACGGTTCGTCGGACCGCTACGGCAACAGGCCGTTGTCCCGCAGGAGTTCGTTGAACTCGGCCACTCCGGTCCGGAACCGGAACGGCCTGACCTCTCCGTGCACGGTGGCCCGGAATCCGGCGGTGCCGCCTCCGATCACCGGGACGGACGCGGGTGGACGGGCCACGAGCCGGCGGATCAGGTCGACCAGCTTGACCTTCTCGCAGCCGGGGACGGCCCGGCCGCCCCGGATGCCGACCCGCTCCACGGCCGTGCACTCGAAGTACGGTCCGAACGGCGGCCCGCTGTCCTCCTGCCGGCTCGGCACCCGGAGCTCCATCGCGCCGTGCCGGCAGTGCACCGTCCCGTCCGAACGGGCGCTGAGGCTGCTGCCGTCCTCCTGGTGGAGCTGGGCGAGGATCTGTACCTGCTGACCGATCGCCTCACTGAGGGTCTCGGCCATCCGCTGCTGCTGCCTCGGCACGTCGGTGTCACCGCGCCGGACCGACGGCAGCAGCTCGGCGGTGACCCACTCCTGGAACGGCTTGGCCGCCGCCTTGTCGGAGCGGAGGATGAGCTTGTAGAGCCCGGCCTCGCTGACGACGTTGACGATCGGGTAGCCCCTTTCGTAGGCCTTCTGACCTGCGGACTCGCGATTACCCTGAATCCGAATCAGGGTAAGCCGGACGGTTCGACGGTGCTCCGGGTCGATTACCCTTCCGGCCTTGGTCGGGTTCCCGAGCCCGAGGATCCTGCAGACGTCCGCGGTGACGAACCACTGGAGCGGACCAGCTCCATGTTCTGTTCGGTGTTGTCGTGCATGACGGCCCTCTTTCGTGTTCGGGTGCATGGGCTGCCCGGAACAACGAGGCCGTACGGGTGACGTACCGGTACCAGTCGAACTGGTGGGAGCACGTGGTGCGCCACCCCGCGCGCGGAACGGTCGCACTCCGTATGCGAGGGTAACGCTCCGTCAGGGGGCGACGGTGAAGTTCGCCAGGACCCGGGCGCCGAGTTCCTGGTCGCCGTCGACGGCGACCGGGCCCGGGCGGCCGCGGCCGCAGGCGAGGCGGACGTAGGTCTCCCAGGTGAGGGTGAGGCGGACGTCGGGGGCGAGGCTGACGGTCTCGTCGATGGTGGCCCGGCCGTCGTCGCCGACCCGGACGGTGCGGAGGAATTCGAGCGGGCCGGAGACGTCGAGGGCCAGCGTGGTGCCGGGCGGGGCGCCGACGTTCTTGGCCAGGACCTTGGGGAGTCCGGCCAGCAGCAGGTCGCGGGTGATCCGGGCGGCGGCGGAGTCGAGGTTGCCGGGGACGCCGAGGGCGCGGCGGAGGTCCTGCTCGTGCACCCAGACGTCGAAGGTGCGCAGCCGGAGCAGCTGGGTGTACGGGACGTCCCGGGAGAGCGGCCCGGCGGGCCAGCGGACCAGGTCGTCCGGCTCGTGCCTGCTGTTGCGCAGGGCGCGCTGGCGGCGGATCACCGTGTACTCGAGCTCGCCGGTCATCTCGGGTGCGGTGTGGCAGCGCCGCTTGTCGACCGGGAGCTCCATGTAGCGGGCGAACTCGCTGGTGACGTGCCGGAGGTCGCGGGGCAGCGAGTGGATCGGCCGGGGGTCGCCGAGGAGCTCGGACTCCAGCGCGATGATGTGCGAGACCACGTCGCGGACCGACCAGCCGGGGCAATCGGTGGGCCGGTTCCAGGCGTCGGTGGGCAGCGGGGCGAGCAACTCGGATATCGCCTCGATGGACTGTGTCCACGCGTCGATGCAAGCCTGCACGGTCTGGTTGTCCGTCACGGGATTCTCCGGCCCTCCGTCAGCTTCCGTACTGCACCGCCCAGAAGTGGGAACCCGGGTGTTCCGGCTTCCGGGCGGAGGCGCTAACCGCACGTTACGCTGCCGGGTGACAGCCGGGCAGCGCTTTCGGGTGACGATCGTAGGACTGGTCCCATGGACGGTGGTAGTGTGCGCGCTTCATTGATCCAAATCGACGTCTCGGACGCCGAACCACCCGCCGAACGGCGGGCCAGGGCAGCCGCGTTGGTACGCGCCCAGGAGGGCGCGGACCTGGTGGTACTGCCTGAGCTCTGGCCGCTCGGCGGCTTCGCCTACGACGCCTGGTCGGACGGCGCCGAACCACTGGACGGGCCGACCGCCGAGGCGATGTCGGCCGCCGCGCGGGCCGCCGGGGTGTGGCTGCACGCCGGTTCGATCGTCGAACGCGATCCGGACGGCCCGATCTACAACACCTCGCTCCTGTTCGCCCCGGACGGCGAGCTGACCACCACCTACCGCAAGATCCACCGCTTCGGCTTCGACAGCGGCGAGGCGATCGCGATGGGGGCGGGCCAGGAGATCGTCGCGACCACCACCGAGCTGGGCACCATCGGCCTGGCGACCTGTTACGACCTGCGGTTCCCGGAGCTGTTCCGGGCCCTGCTGGACGCCGGGGCCGAGCTGCTGCTGGTACCGGCCGCCTGGCCGGAGCGGCGGCGCGAGCACTGGACCCTGCTGGCCCGGGCCCGGGCGGTGGAGGAGCAGGCGTACGTGCTGGCCTGCAACACGGCCGGCACGCACGGCGGGGTCGAGCAGGCGGGCCACAGCATCGTGGTCGACCCGTGGGGCCGGGTGCTGGCCGAGGCGGGCGCGGGCGAGCAGGTGCTGACGGTGGACTTCGACCCGGCGGGGGCGGCGAAGGCGCGGTCCGAGTTCCCGGTGCACCGGGACCGGCTGCTGGGGATTCCGGCACCCGTCCAGCGCTGACCGGGGGCCGGGCGCATGTCCGGGTATCGACACTGTTAGGGCTCTTGCGCACCAGGTGGGCGCATTTGAGAAGATGAGCCCTGGTCGTGTTCCCCCGAGCCGGCCGACGAGCAGCGCCGAACCCGGAGAGGAGGCCGCCGCCCGGATGTCCAGCCCGATGGCTCCCCCCGGCGACGGTCGCCCGGCGATCCAGCGCAACAGCCTGCGCGAGCAGATCGCCGCCGCGCTGCGCGAGGAGATGATGGCGGGCCGCCTGGCGGCCGGCCGCAACTTCACCGTGAAGGAGATCGCCGAGCTGTACGGCGTCTCCGCCACCCCGGCCCGGGAGGCCCTGGTCGACCTGGCGGCCCAGGGCCTGCTCCGGACCGAGCACCACCGCGGCTTCACCGTGCCGGAGTTCGACTGGGCGGACTTCCTGGAGATCTTCGAAGCCCGCACCATGCTCACCGACAGCGCCTTCCGGCAGCTCGGCAGCCGGGTCAGCCGGTACGACTGGCGCCGGCTGCCGTCGCTCCGCCGCCGCGCCGACGCGGCCCAACGGGCGGCCCGGTCGGGGCAGTTGGACGTACTGGTCGGCTGCGACCTGCGGTTCTGGCACGAGGCGGGGGCACTGCTCGACAACACCCGGATCTCCGGCTACCTGGGCTGGCTGCGGGTGCAGTCGTGGATGTTCGCGGCCCCCTACCTGCGGGCCGCCGACGGGTCGGAGGGGGTCTGCTGGGACCGCCATCCGGAGCTGGTGGACCGGATCGAGGCCCGGGACGTGGCCGGGGCGCACCAGGTGGTGAACGAGTACAACCTGTTCACCGTCGAGCTGCTGGCCCGGCTGGCCGGCCGGCCGCTGGAGTCGGTGGCGGTGCTGCCGCTGCTCCGCCGCCCGGTGGGCCCGCCGCCCGAGCCGGTCACCTTCGCACCGGAGGGCGAGGTGGGCCTCGGCCTGGTCCCGCTGCCCCGCGCCGTCCCGCCGGGCCGCTTCGGCCGCCCGCTGAGCCCGAGCCCCGGCTCCGGCCCCGGCACCGAGGAGCCCGTCTCGCAGTAGGGTGGGCCTCTTCGTTGTCCGCCCCCTGGAGAGGAAGAGCCGGCCCATGGCCTGCGACCTCTGGCTCGTCCCGCTGGTGGACGTCCTGACGCACAGCCCCGAGAACCCGTTCCGGGACGATCTCGCGCGCTACAACGCGGCCCTGGTCGCGCACGGTCTGCCCGAGGTCCCGGTCTACCGGTACTCGGAGGAGATCAGCGGCTCGGTGGAGCCGATAGCCGCCTTCGACTACGACTCGCTGCACTTCCTGCGGCGGGCCTACCTGCTGGGGCTGACCGGATTCGCGATCGAGCCGGTGGACGCGCTCGGCGGCGACTACGAGCAGCTGCTGGAGATGTTCGAGTCGACGGCCGAACAGTCGCACCTGGTCTGGCACTTCGACCACGCCGGGGCGTACGTGCCGATCGACTTCCAGCTCCCGCTGGTCGCGGAGGAGCTGCTCACCGCGGGCGGCCCGCTCGGCTCCTCGTACGGGCTGCTGCGGGAACTCCAGGCGGTGGCACCGGTGTTGGGGATCGACCCGCTGAACCCGCCGGCTCCGACCCGGCCGCTCGCGCCGACCGAGCTGGAGCAGACCTTCGAGCCGCCGATCGACGACCTGCACCCGTTCGCCCGGGAGCGGCACGCCTGGGCCGGGCTGTACGCGGCGGCCACCCGGAGCGTCACCCAGGGTTCGATGATCGTCTTCGCCTGACGGCGCATCGTTTCTGCAGAGGCGCCCGCCCCGGTGCGGGCGCCCCACGCAGCTAGCGCAGCGGCCCCTCCGGGGGACGCTGGCGCGGCATGGTCGGGCGGGTGCCCGGCGAGGGGAGGATGCGGACCTGCGCACCGGTACCGCTCTCGGTGCGGCCGCCCCAGGGGCCGGGGGACTGGGTGGGCAGCTGGGTCATGGTGGCGCGGAACTCCAGCATCCACTCCGAGGTCTCACCCCGGACCACGTCGGAGACGTCCTCGCAGAACCGGCGCAGCACGCCGAGACAGCGCTCGGCGGCCTCCCCCGCGGTGCCCTCGGTCGGGCCGAGCACCTCGCGCACGCACTCGGAGGCCCAGTCGAACTGGAACGCCTCCAGCCGCCGCTGCAGCGCCTGGGCGGTGCTGACGTCCCGCATCCAGCCGGAGGTCTGGCCGAAGGCCCGGTCCACCCCGAGGCAGGCGGCGGAGAGCGCCAGGCCGACGTAGCCCCAGCTCGGCGAGGACCAGGAGACCCCGCTCAGCGAGAGCAGCGGCGCGGTCACCCCGGCGACCGCGAAGGCGGCCGAGCCGAACCGCAGCAGCCGGGCCCAGCGGCGCTTCCAGACCCGGTCCCGGCGGTACCAGTCGATCGCCTCGACGGCCCGCTCCTCGGACCAGCGGTAGAGCTCCTCCAGCCGCTCGGCCGGCTCGCCCCAGTCCCCGAGCGGGAACTGGCGGGCACTCAGATCGGTGCGGCGGCGGGTGGGGGTCCGTGCGGCGGAGGCCGCGACGGGCTGGTCCTCCTCACCGACTTCCTTGCCCCAGGGGCTCTCCTCGGGCTGCATTTCCGGCTGGCTCACCTGTGGGGCTCCCTGTGGCGGGCGGACTGCTGAGGCCCTGGCGGGTACCGGGCCTGACGGTGCGTCGATCGGCCAGTGTTCCGGACACCGGCCAGATGTGACACCTCGTCGGACGGGCGGCGCCGCGAGCGGTGTGGGTCGCCCATGGTGCCGTGCAACGGTGACGGCCGGTGCTCGTCCAACAGCACTTCTTACCGCCAAATGGCTGACCATGTGGCCGCTTCGGCAGCGATCGTTATCGGATTTCACCCCATCAAGCCGAGGTGGGGGAGTTGCGGCGGTCGGCGAGATTTCACCCGTCCGAGCGAGCCCGCTCGGCCCCCTCACCCTGACCCGGCCACTCTGGCCGGTCCGGCCGGACCCGGGGGCTGGAGGTTCCTCCAGTTTCGTGCGTGTACCGCGCCGCCGGCTTGGAGGTTCCGCCGGGACCGGCGAAGGTGCCGAACCGGCCACCGACTACTCTTCAAGGCGTGAAGGTCCTCGTCATCGGCGGCGGCGCCCGCGAACACGCCCTGTGCCGCTCTCTGTCCCAAGATCCCGCCGTGACCGAGCTGCACTGTGCCCCGGGCAACGCCGGGATCGCACAGGTGGCGACGGTCCACCCGGTCGACCAGCTGGACGGTGCGGCCGTGGCCGCACTGGCCCGGCAGCTCGACGCCGAACTGGTCGTGGTCGGCCCGGAGGCCCCGCTGGTCGCGGGCGTCTCGGACGCCGTCCGCGCGGCCGGCATCCCCGTCTTCGGCCCGTCCGGGGAGGCCGCCCAGCTGGAGGGCTCCAAGGCCTTCGCCAAGGACGTGATGGCCGGCGCCAACGTGCCGACCGCCCGCTCCTACGTCTGCACCACCGAGGCCGAGGCGGCCGAGGCGCTGGACGCCTTCGGCGCCCCGTACGTGGTGAAGGACGACGGCCTGGCGGCCGGCAAGGGCGTGGTGGTCACCTCCGACCGCGCCGAGGCGCTGGCGCACGCGGTCTCCTGCGACCGCGTGGTGATCGAGGAGTACCTGGAAGGCCCCGAGGTCTCGCTGTTCGCGATCACCGACGGCGTCACCGTGCTCCCGCTGGTGCCCGCGCAGGACTTCAAGCGCGCGCTGGACGACGACCAGGGCCCGAACACCGGCGGCATGGGCGCGTACTCGCCGCTGCCGTGGGCACCCGAGGGCCTGGTGCAGGAGGTGCTGGAGACCGTCCTGCAGCCGACCGTGGACGAGCTGCGGCACCGGGGCACCCCGTTCTCCGGCCTGCTCTACGCCGGTCTGGCGCTGACCTCGCGCGGCACCCGGGTGATCGAGTTCAACGCCCGCTTCGGCGACCCGGAGACCCAGGTCGTGCTGGCCCGGCTGCGCACCCCGCTGGCCGGCGTCCTGCTGGCCTCGGCGAACGGCACCCTGGACACCCTGGAGCCGCTGCGCTGGGACGAGGGCGCCGCGGTCACCGTGGTGATCGCCTCCGAGGGCTACCCGGCCGCCCCGCGCACCGGTGACCCGATCGAGGGCCTGGCCGAGGTCGAGGCCGAGGGCGCGTACGTGCTGCACGCCGGCACCGCGACCGGTCCGGACGGCGAGGTGCTCAGTGCCGGTGGCCGGGTGCTCTCGGTCACCGCGGCCGGGGCCGACCTGGCCGAGGCCCGCGAGCTCGCCTACCGGGGCGTCGCGCGGATCTCGCTCAAGGGCGGGCAGCACCGCACCGACATCGCGCTGAAGGCGGCGCAGTAGGTCCCGCGGTTTTCGGAAGGGCGTTGCGGCCGGTCATCCCACCGGCCGCAACGCCCTTCGGCGTTCCCGGCGGCCAGTCGCCACACCGGTCGGCGGCAGGATTCCAGCCCTTCGGGTGATCCGGTCGCCATCCGGCTGACGGGACCGGGCCCCGGGTCGTAGGGTGCGCTGGATCGCGTCGGCGGCCCGGCTGCCGGTGTGGCCGCCGCCGGGTGTCCGGGCGCGGCCGGGGGGATGCTGTTGGGGGCGCTCGGTCCGACCGTCGCGTCACCAGGACGGGTGGAAACGGTAGCGATCCGGAACGCCCGCCCGCTGACTGGCGTCAGAACTGTCAGAAGTGCCATGCACGATGCACAACCGGGGCCGACGTCCGTCGTCCTCCGTTCGGATACTGATCATTTCGAGTCGGCTCGGGTGTCCGGGTCGCGGCCGGCCCCCTGCGAGCGGGGGCACCGCGGCCCGTGGACGCCGGCTCCGAAGGGGGTGCCGCGCCGTATGGCCGCTGTCGACGCAGCCCGCGCACGGGCCCAGGCCGTGCTCCGGGTCCGCGGGCGCGCACTGGGTGCCGCCGCACTGCCCGCCGCTCTCGCCGTGGTGCTGTTCGCGGGCCGGCTCACCGGCCGGATCGGCGCTCCCGGCTCCGCCGACGCGACGGCCTGGGACGTGGTCCGCTGGGTGGTCGGGGTGATCGCCGTCTTGGTGCTGCTGGGCGCCTGGCTGGCGGCCCGGACGTACGCCAGGGCGGTGCCGCCGCGCACGCCCGCGGTGCCGATCGCCGAGTCCGCCGCGCCGGAGCTGTACCGGCAGATCGGCGAGCTGGCCGATCGGCTCGGTGTGCCCGCCCCGTCCGGCATCGCGCTCACCCCCGACTGCGACAGCTGGCTGGAAGAGGTGCACACCCCGGGCCGGCGGGGCCGGGCCCCGGCCCCGCCGGTCGCGGGGGAGGTGCTCTCGGCCGGGTCCGACGGCGCGGCCGAGGCCGCGCCGGTGCTGGTGATCGGCTCCCCGTTCCTCTGGTGGATGCGGGCCGGCGAGCTGCGCGCCCTGCTGGCCCCGGTGGTGGCCGGTACGGCGGCCGCGGCCGATCCGGAGATCGCCGCCGCCCGCCGCTTCCTGCGCAGCCTGGACGCCTCGCTCGGCGAGCCGCGGCGCGGGCCCGCCGCCCTGGTCGACCGGGTCACCTGGCTGCTGCTGGGCGCCTGCCGCGAGCACTCCGCCGAGTTGGAGCGGGCGGTCGCGGCGGCCGCCTCCGAGCAGGCCAAGGCGGTCGACTACGGGCTGCGGATCGCCGCCCAGGAGCAGGTCGGCCTCGCCTACGCGGGGTGGGACAGGCTGCTCACCCGGGTCGCGCTGCCCGCCTGGCGGCTCGGCCGCCACCCGGCCCGGCTGAACGCCGGGGTGGTCTCCGCCCTGACCGAGCTGTCCCGCCGGGACCGGCTGGCCGACGGGTACGGCACCCGGCTCGGCGACCGCCCGGCCTGCGACCTGCTGGAGGAGCCCGGCGCGGTCGACGCGGCGGTCTCGCTGCTGGCGGCCGAGGTGTTGTTCGGCGAGCCCTTCGGGACCGAGGGCACCGGCTGGCGCGAGCTGGACTGGGCCGACTACCCGGCCGAGGTGGTCGGGCTCGGCTGGCGCGGCCAGTCCGAGGCGCTGCGCGCGGTGCTCGGGGAGCGCGCGCCCGAGGAGGCCGCACCGACCCTGCACCTCGTGCTGGCCCGGCTCGCGGAGGGTGGCGGCGAGCCCCTTGCCGCAGCACTCGCCGCCCACCTGGCGCGCACCGCACAGATCGCGCCCCCGCTGCAGGTGGTCCGCAGCGGGCGGGACCTGCTGGTCGACCACGTCACCGCACTGGTCTGCCTGGCCGCCGTCGACACCGGCCTCGGCCGCCCCGGCCTGGACTGGCTGGACGGCCCGGTCCTGCTGGTGGACGGCGTCCGCCGCCCCGAGCTGGCCGGCCTGGTCGCCGGCGCGGTGGAGCAGGGGAAGGACGCCCCGCTGCGGGCCTGGCTGGAGGCGGCCGGCCTGCGGTTGGAGGGTCCGGTCCGGCTCTGACCGGCCGTCGGTCCGTCAGCGGTCCGCCCCGGAGGCGCTCCGGTGACGAAGCAATTTTCAAAAATACTTGTTGCTACGGTGGGGTGACGCAGCGCCAGCACTGTGGTGTGCTGGTCCGCACGCACATCCGCCTGGCACATGCCACCGGGGGCCGAGTCGGGCCGGTGCGAGTGTGGGAGGGCGCGTGGGGACGGAACTCAACCGCCGCTGGGAGTCGGGCACGTTGAAGCACGGTGTCTCCGATCCCTTCGGCCAGGGCCCACTGCCGTGGCTGCGGAGCCCGGACCAGTACGTGGCCGGCATCGAAGGCGCGGTCCCGTGGTACGTCAGCCTGGACGCGCCCGGCCAGCTCCCCGCGGGCGTGCCGCGGCCGAGACCGCCGGTCGGTACTCCGGCCAACTCCGACGACGTGCAGCAGCAGATCAAGGGTTTCGCCTCGGCCGGGGTGATCCGCCCCGGCGGCTCGATCGACCTGCGGGTCACGGTGAACCCGCCGCGCGAGTTCACCGTGGACGTCTACCGGATCGGCCACTACGGCGGCGACGGCGCCCACCACATGACGTCCAGTCCGCTGATCGCCGGGCTGGCCCAGCCGGCCCCGCTGGTGGTCGGCCGCACCGTCTCCTGCCACCACTGGTGGCAGTCCTGGCGGCTGCACGTGCCCTCGCACTGGCAGCCCGGTGCGTACGTCGCGGTGCTGACCACCGCCGACAACCTGCACCGCAGTCACATCCCGTTCACGGTGCGGGACTTCGACCAGCAGACGCACCCGTCCGAACTGCTGCTGGTGATCCCCGACGTCACCTGGCAGGCGTACAACCTGTTCCCCGAGGACGGCCAGCACGGGGCCAGCCTCTACCACGCCTGGGACGGGGCGGGCGGGCTGCTCGGCGAGC
The DNA here is from genome assembly GCF_040296785.1 of Kitasatospora sp. NPDC002040. Taxonomy (NCBI): domain Bacteria; kingdom Bacillati; phylum Actinomycetota; class Actinomycetes; order Kitasatosporales; family Streptomycetaceae; genus Kitasatospora; species Kitasatospora sp. NPDC002040. The sequence continues at coordinate 32,473 of NZ_JBEOXV010000028.1, forward strand.
AGGAGGCGGCCGTCACGGTGTCGTTCGACCGCCCGCACGCGGGGGCCGGGCTGCCGCTGCACGTCGGCCACGCCTACGACTTCATCCGCTGGGCCGAGCGCTACGGCTACGACCTCGCCTACGCCACCGCGACCGACCTGCACGCCGGGCTGGTCGACCCGGCCAGGCACCGGGCGCTGATTTTCCCCGGGCACGACGAGTACTGGTCCGAGCCGATGCGGCGGGCCGTCGAGCAGGCCAGGGACGGCGGCACCTCGCTGGTCTTCCTCTCCGCCAACACCATGTACTGGCGGGTCGAGCTCACCCCCAGCCCGGCCGGCGAGCCCAACCGGCTGCTCAACTGCCGCAAGCGCCAGCGCCTCCACCCCGGCCACCCGGCCGCCGGGGCGCCGGGCGGGCAGAGCGCGCTCTGGCGGGACGCGGGCGAGCCGGAGCAGCACCTGCTGGGCGTCCAGTACGCGGGCCGGGTGCCCGCGCCGGTGCCGCTGCTGGCCCGGAACACCGGGCACTGGCTCTGGGAGGGCACCGGGCTGCGGGAGGGGGAGGAGGTGCCCGGCCTGGTGGCCGGCGAGGCCGACCGCTACTACCCGAAGGTCGCGCTGCCCGAGCACACCGAGCGCACCCTGCTCGCGCACTCCCCGTACCGGGACACCGCCGGGCGCACCCGGTACCAGGAGACCTCGCTCTACCGGGCACCGAGCGGCGCGTACGTCTTCGCCGCGGGCACCTTCGCCTGGTCGCCGGCGCTGGACCGCCCCGGGCACACCGACGAGCGGATCCAGCGGGCCACCGCCAACCTGCTCGACCACCTGTGCAAGGGGGGAGCGGGCGGCGCATGAAAGACTCGGTGCCCAGAGCCCCCCTTCCTCTGAGGACTGAGACGACCTTGAGCGGATTTGTCACCAAGCCCGAGCCGGTCCAGGTACCTGGTCTGGAACACCTGCACACCGGCAAGGTGCGCGACCTCTACCGGGCCGCCAACGGCGACCTGGTGATGGTGGCCAGCGACCGGACCTCCGCCTTCGACTGGGTGCTGCCCAACGAGATCCCGGACAAGGGCCGGGTGCTCACCCAGCTCTCGCTCTGGTGGTTCGAGCGGATCGCCGACATCGTGCCCAACCACGTGATCTCCACCGAGCTGCCGGCCGGAGCGCCCGCCGACTGGGAGGGGCGCACGCTGATCTGCCGCGCGCTGGAGATGGCACCGGTCGAGTGCGTCGCCCGCGGCTACCTGACCGGCTCCGGTCTGAAGGAGTACCGCGCGGACCGCACGGTCTGCGGCATCGCCCTCCCGGAGGGGCTGGAGGACGGCTCCGAGCTGCCCGCCCCGATCTACACCCCCGCGCTCAAGGCCGAGGTCGGCGAGCACGACGAGAACGTCCCCTACGAGGAGACCGCCCGCCGGCTCGGCGCCGAACTGGCCACCACGCTCCGGCAGACCACCCTCGCGGTGTACGGCCGGGCCCGGGACATCGCCCGTGAGCGGGGCATCATCCTGGCCGACACCAAGTTCGAGTTCGGGCTGCTGGACGGCGAGCTGGTGATCGGCGACGAGGTGCTGACGCCGGACTCCTCGCGCTTCTGGCCCGCCGACCAGTGGGAGCCGGGCCGGGCCCAGCCCTCCTTCGACAAGCAGTTCATCCGCGACTGGCTGGCCTCCCCGGAGTCCGGCTGGGACCCGGCCGGCGAGCTCCCGCCGCCGGCGCTGCCCGCGGAGATCGTCGCGGCCTCCCGGGCCAAGTACATCGAGGCGTACGAGCGCCTCACCGGCAACACCTGGGCGTAAGGCTCGTACGGGGTCCGGTACTTGCGGACCGGGCCCCGGCCGCCGGGTGGCGTCTGCCTAGATCCACCCGTGTTCGCGGGCGATCCGGACCGCCGCGTGGCGGTTCTCCGCGCCGAGCTTGGTGGCGGCGGCGGAGAGGTAGTTGCGGACGGTGCCCGGGGAGAGGGCTGCGCGGGCGGCGATCTCGGCGATCGAGGTGCCGTCGGCGGCGAGCTCCAGCACGTCGGTCTCACGCGGCGTCAGGGGGCTCTCGCCGGCGGCGATCGCGTCGGCGGCCAGCTCGGGGTCGACGTACCGTCCGCCGCCCCTGACCGTGCGGATGATGCCGGCCAGGTCGGCGGCGGAGACGGTCTTCGGCAGGAAGCCCCGGACCCCGACCTCCAGGGCGCGCTTGAGGTAGCCCGGCCGCCCGTGCCCGGTGACGATCATGGTGCGGCAGTCCGGCAGGACCCGCCGCAGCTCGGTCGCCACCTCCAGCCCGTCCAGCCCCGGCATCTGCAGGTCCAGCACGGCGACGTCCGGGCGGTGCGCCTTGGCCATCGCCAGCGCCTCGGGGCCGGAGGCCGCCTCGGCCACCACGGTGAGGTCGTCCTCCAGCGCGAGCAGTGCGGCCATCGCGCCGCGGATCAGGTGCTCGTCGTCCGCGAGCAGGATGCGAATGGTCATCCGGGGGAGACCTCCAGCGAGAGGGCGGGTGCGGTCAGCGGCAGGTCCACGGCCAGCCGGAACCGGCCGGGTCCGGCCGGGGGAGTGGCGAGCTCGCCACCGTACACGGCGAGGCGTTCGCGCAGCCCGGTCAGGCCGGTGCCGCTGCCGCCGGGCTGACCCGCCGTCACACCGTCGTTCTCGATCTCGAGCAGGGCCATTCCGCCGCCGACCCGGAGCCGGATCAGGCAGCTGGCGGCCTCGCTGTGGCGGAGCACGTTGGTGGTGGCCTCGCGGACCACCCAGCCGAGCACCGACTGGGCGGTGACCGGGAGTTGGTCGATGCCGCCGAGCTCGACCTCGCAGGCCACGTCGGCGGCGCGGAGCACCGAGCGGGCGCCGGTGAGCTCGGCGTGCAGGTCGGCGGTGCGGTAGGCCCGGACCACGTCGCGCACCTCGCGCTGGGACTCCTGGGCGATCCGCTGCACCTCGGTCATCTGGTCGGCGGCCTCGGGGCGGCCCCGGCGGGCGAGTTGGGCGGCCAGCTCGCTCTTCAGCGCGATGGTGGTGAGGTTGCGGCCGAGCACGTCGTGCAGGTCGCGGGAGAACCGCAGCCGCTCCTCCGCCACCGCCAGCCGGGACTGGGTCTCCCGGGCGCCGTCCAGCTCCCAGACCACGCCGGCCAGCCAGGCCGAGCAGCGGCAGGTGAAGGCGAACAGCAGGCAGGACAGCGCGACGGCGGTGAGCACCCCGAGCGAGGTACCGATCGGGAAGCCGGCCAGCAGCAGGGCGGGCAGCACCAGGAGCAGGACGCCGCCGGCGAGCGCGGCGGACAGCCGGTGCGGCAGGACCACGGAGACCGGGCCGAACCAGAACATCAGCAGCAGCGGGGCGATCGACACCCCGGCCGGGTCGTCGCCGCCGGTGAGCACCAGGCCCCAGACGCCGGCCAGTGCCACCGCGGTGGAGAGGGCGAGCAGCAGGACGGGCCGGGGGCGGCGGCCGAGGTAGTGGGCCAGTCCGGTCCGGACCAGCAGGACGGAGAGGACGGTGCCGACCAGCGCGGCGGCGGCCAGCACCTGGAGGGTCAGCACGGACAGCTTCTCGGCCTGGCCGACGGCGGTGGCCAGGACCGCCAGCGGTTCGACTCCCGCCGCCACGTACAGGGACCAGCGGACGTAGAGCTCGGTCCGCTGCGGCTTGCCCTGGGCGTGCCAGCGGCGCAGCGGGTGGGCCAGTTCCACGGGATCTCCTACGGACGGTGTCGGTGCTGCAGTCTTCTTATCAGTCAGCGCCGGGGCTCCCAGCGGAACCAGCGGTTGGTGGCCCAGACGGCAGCGGCGGTCCAGGCCAGGCCGAGGGCGAGCAGCGGGAGGGCGTCGGACCAGGTGCCGGCGAAGTCGGTGGCCGGGGCCGAGCCCTCGGTGCCGAACCAGCCGAGCCGGAGCAACTGGAAGGCGGGGGTGGTGGGCAGCAGCCGGCAGACGGTGGCGAGCTGCTCGGGCATCGAGTCGATCGGGAGGATCAGGCCGGAGCCGAACTGACTGATCAGCAGCACCGGCAGGGTGGTGATCCCGGCGCTCTCCACCGTCCTGGTGACCACGCTGGAGAGCGCGGCGAGCCCGACCAGCAGGGCGATCAGCAGGACGAGCCCGAGCACCACCAGCACCGGGTTGACCGGCATCCGCAGGTCCAGGCCGACCGCCCCGGCGCCGCACAGCACCACGCTCAGCAGGGCGGCCAGCAGCACCGAGGGCACCGCCGTCCCGGCCAGGATCTCCAGGTCCCTGGCCTCGCCGGTGCGCAGCCGCTTGAGCACCAGCTCGCCGCGGCGGGCGACGTAGGCGGCGGTCAGGTTGTAGTAGACGACGAACATCGGGATCAGTCCGAGCAGTCCGCTGACCAGCAGGCCGGCGGTGCTGATCCCGGGGAACTCCCCGGCCTGCTGCTTCATCGGCTCGGCCAGCGCGACCACCAGCAGCGGCGGCAGCGCCAGCGCGGTGAACAGGGCGGTCCGGTTGCGGAACAGCAGGGTGGTCTCGGCCCGGCCGAGGGCGAGCAGGCGGCCGGTGGCGGTGGTGGTCATCGGACGGCTCCGGTCAGGTCGGTGGCGGACGGCGCGGCGGTGGACGGGGCGGAGGCGATGGCCAGGAAGGCCTCCTCCAGCGAGGCGCTGCGGGCGTCCAGCGCGTTGAGCGGAATCCCCTGCCGGGCGGCCCAGTTGAGCAGCTCGGTGAGGGTGGCCTGCAGGGTCGGGGTGCGCACGGTGATCCGGCGGCCCTCGGCCGTGACCTCGGCGCCGGCCAGCGGGGGCAGCCCGACGGTCTCGAACGGGCCGCTGCGCTCCGGGAGTTCGAAGCCGATCCGGGACGGGCGGCCGGCGATCACCTCGGCCACGGTGCCCTCGACGACGATCCGGCCGCCGTGCATGATGGCGAGCCGGTCGGCCAGCTCCTCGGCCTCTTCGAGGTAGTGCGTGGTGAGCAGCACGGTGGTGCCCTGGGCCCGGAGTTCGCGGACCAGCCGCCAGGTGGCCGCCCGGGCCTCCGGGTCGAGGCCGGTGCTGGGCTCGTCCAGGAACAGCACCTCGGGGCGGCCGAGCAGGGCCAGCGCCAGGTCGAGCCGGCGGCGCTCGCCGCCGGAGAGCTGCTTGACCCGGACGGTGCGGCGGTGCAGCAGGCCGACCAGGTCGAGCGCCTCGTCCACCGGCCGGGCGCCGCTGGTCATTCCGGCCCAGGACCGGCCGGTCTCGGCGACGGTCAGCTCGGACGGGAAGCCGCCCTCCTGGAGCATGATCCCGATCCGCGGGCGGACGGCGGTCCGCTCCCGGTACGGGTCGTGGCCGAGGACCCGGATCCGGCCCGCGGTCGGGGCGGCCAGGCCCTCGATCAGCTCCATGGTGGAGGTCTTGCCGGCGCCGTTGGTGCCGAGCAGGGCGAAGAGTTCGCCCCGCTGCACGGTGAGGTCCAGGCCCCGGACGGCGTCGAAGCCGGCCGCCCCGGCCGGGCCGTAGCGCCGGTGCAGGCCGGTGACCTCGATGACGGGTGGCTCGGTGCGGCTGATGTCCATGCCCACCAGCCTCCCGCCCGGTCGGCCGCGCGGGCAGTGCGTGCCGTCACCGGTCGGGGGCGCGTTCGCACGGGTGGGCGGTGACAAATGTCATCGGCACCGGCGGTGCGCAGGAACGACGAAGGGCCCCCTCGATGAGGGGGCCCTTCAACTGAGCGGACGACGAGATTCGAACTCGCGACCCTCACCTTGGCAAGGTGATGCTCTACCAACTGAGCCACGTCCGCACGATCTTCAATTTTTTACTGCGAGCGGACGACGAGATTCGAACTCGCGACCCTCACCTTGGCAAGGTGATGCTCTACCAACTGAGCCACGTCCGCACGGTGCTTCTTGAAGCACCGGTCGCCGTTGCGGTCTCCCGCTTGGCGACAGAAAGAACTCTACCCCATCGGAACGAGTGGTCGCCCCACCCTTTCCGCCTGGGCGGTCGGGGCGGGGCGTCGAGCCGGTCGGCGCAGGTCAGTTGGCCTCGGCGAAGGACTCGTAGACGTGCTTGGGAATGCGGCCCCGGGCGGGCAGCTCCATGCCGCGGGACTGGGCCCAGGCGCGCACGGCGGCCGGGTCCGGGGTGAGCGCGGTGCGGCGGAAGGACTTTCCGGCGCGGCTCTGCCGGCGGCCGGCCGCGACGAACGGGGCGAGGGCCTCCCGCAGCTTCTCCGCGTTGTCCAGGGACAGGTCGATCTCGTACGACTTTCCGTCCACACCGAAGTGGACGGTCTCGGCGGCGGCGCCGCCGTCCAGGTCGTCGGAGAGCGTGACAACTACACGCTGAGCCATGGGTGTCAATCCTCTCGGGCAATTCGGCCGCCGGGTGCGGGATGCGCCCGTGCGGCCCGATGTGCACCAGTCACGCGAGCGCCTACGGGCAGGCAGGTAGCCGCGCTGGATACGCAGCACTCGCCGTCACCGGTGGCCCTATTCTGCACCCAAAGCGGCCCGAAATCGAAGAGTCCTGCTTTCTTTTCCGGATATTCACGAGAGTTCGCCGGATCGGGATAGTGGGCGATGTGGGTGGTCGTTCTGTCCCGTAGTGCCGGTATTCGGACGTTCCAGAAGCGGCTGCGGAATCCATCGAAATGGGGTGGCGGTGGAAGCCCTGGGCGTGGTGGAACCCTTGGGGCGTAAGGGGCATGGGTCTACGCGCGTCGCCTTCTCGGGGCCCCGCCCGGTCAGCAAAGTCGCCCGAATGCCCCGGTAGTCTGGAGGTCCCCCGCCTCACGCACCACACCACCGGGAGTGCCAGTGGCTCGCGTCGTAGTCGACGTCATGCTCAAGCCCGAGATCCTCGACCCCCAGGGCCAGGCGGTGCAGCGTGCACTGCCCCGTCTGGGATTCGCCGGGATCGCCGATGTCCGTCAGGGCAAGCGATTCGAACTGGAGCTGGAGGGCCCGGTCGACGACGCCGCGCTCGCCCGGATCCGGGAAGCCGCCGAGACCTTCCTCGCCAACACCGTGATCGAGGACTTCACCGTCCGAGTCGAGGAGGAGGGCAAGTGACCACCCGCGTTGGCGTCGTCACTTTCCCCGGCTCCCTCGACGACCGCGACGCCCAGCGTGCGGTCCGCCTGGCCGGCGCCGAGCCGGTCGCCCTCTGGCACCGTGACAAGGATCTCCACCAGGTCGACGCCGTCGTCCTGCCCGGTGGATTCAGTTACGGCGACTATCTGCGCTGCGGCGCGATCTCCCGCTTCTCCCCGGTGATGGACACCATCATCGAGCAGGCGAAGCTGGGAATGCCGGTCCTCGGTATCTGCAACGGCTTCCAGGTGCTCTGCGAATCCCACCTGCTGCCCGGCGCGCTCACCCGCAACGACTCGCTGCACTTCGTCTGCCGCGACCAGAAGCTGCGGATCGAGAACAACGGCACGGCCTGGACCCGGGATTACTCGGTCGGCCAGGAAATCGTCGTCCCGCTGAAGAACGGCGAGGGCCGCTTCGTCGCCGACGAGCACGTGCTGGACCAACTCGAGGGCGAGGGCCGGATCGTGGCCCGCTACCTCGACGTCAACCCGAACGGTTCCTACCGCGATATCGCCGGCATCACCAACGCCGCCGGCAATGTCGTCGGTCTGATGCCGCACCCGGAGCACGCGGTCGAGCCGCTCACCGGCCCGACCACCGAGGGCCTGGGCTTCTTCACTTCCGTCCTCAAGCAGTTGGTGAACGCCTGATGTCCCTCGACACGGTCAAGAACGCCGAGCAGACCCCGGACGCCGCGCAGCCCTGGTCCGAACTCGGGCTGAAGGCTGACGAGTACGCCAAGATCAAGGAGATCCTCGGCCGGCGCCCCACCGGCGCCGAGCTGGCGATGTACTCGGTCATGTGGTCCGAGCACTGCTCGTACAAGAGCTCCAAGGTGCACCTCAAGCAGTTCGGCGAGAAGAAGCCGGACAGCGACGCGATGCTGGTCGGCATCGGCGAGAACGCCGGTGTGGTCGACGTGGGCCAGGGTTACGCGGTGACCTTCAAGGTCGAGTCGCACAACCACCCGTCGTACATCGAGCCCTACCAGGGCGCGGCCACCGGCATCGGCGGCATCGTCCGCGACATCCTGGCGATGGGCGCCCGCCCGGTCGCCGTGATGGACCCGCTGCGCTTCGGTGCGGCCGACCACCCCGACACCCGGCGCGTGCTGCCCGGGATCGTCGCGGGCATCGGCGGCTACGGCAACTGCCTGGGCCTGCCGAACATCGGCGGCGAGGTCGTCTTCGACTCCTGCTACCAGGGCAACCCGCTGGTCAACGCGCTCTGCGTGGGCGTGATGAAGCACGAGGACATCCACCTCGCGCAGGCCTCCGGCACCGGCAACAAGGTCATCCTGTACGGAGCCCGGACCGGCGGCGACGGCATCGGCGGCGTCTCGGTGCTGGCCTCCGAGACCTTCGACGCGACCGGCCCGGCCAAGCGCCCGGCCGTCCAGGTCGGCGATCCGTTCCAGGAGAAGCTCCTGATCGAGTCCACCCTGGAGATCTTCGCCGAGAAGCTGGTGCTCGGCATCCAGGACCTCGGCGGCGCCGGACTCTCCTGCGCCACCTCGGAGTTGGCCTCGGCCGGCTCCGGCGGCATGCGGATCGAGCTGGACACCGTGCCGCTGCGCGACAACACGCTCTCGCCCGAGGAGATCCTCATGAGCGAGTCGCAGGAGCGCATGTGCGCGATCGTCGAGCCCGGCAAGGTCGACCGCTTCCTGGAGATCTGCGAGAAGTGGGACGTCATCGCCACCGTCATCGGTGAGGTGACCGAGGGCGAGCGGCTGGAGATCTTCTGGCACGGCGAGCTGGTCGTGGACGTCCCGCCGCGCTCGGTCGCGCACGACGGCCCGACCTACAATCGCCCGTACGCCCGGCCGAGTTGGCAGGACGCGCTGCAGGCCGACGCGCCGACCGCCGAGCGGCTGGCCCGGCCGGCGAACGGCGAGGAGCTGAAGGCGGCGCTGCTGGCGGTCGCCGGCTCGCCGAACCAGGCCTCCAAGTCCTGGATCACCGACCAGTACGACCGGTACGTGATCGGCAACACCGTGCTGGCCACGCCCGAGGACTCGGGCATGATCCGGATCGACGAGGAGACCAACCTCGGCGTCTCGGTGGCCACCGACGGCAACGGCCGCTTCACCAAGCTGGACCCGTACACCGGTGCCCAGCTGGCGCTGGCCGAGGCCTACCGCAACGTCGCGGCCGGTGGCGCCAAGCCGCTCGCCGTCTCCGACTGCCTCAACTTCGGCTCCCCCGAGGACCCGGACGTGATGTGGCAGTTCGCCGAGGCGACCCGCGGTCTGGCCGACGCCTGCCTGGTCCTCGGCACCCCGGTGACCGGTGGCAACGTCTCGCTCTACAACCAGACCGGCGACACCGCCATCCACCCGACCCCCGTGGTCGCGGTGCTCGGCGTGATCGACGACGTCACCCGGCGGACCCCGATCGGCTTCGCCGAGGAGGGCCAGCTGGTCTACCTGCTCGGCGACACCGCCGACGACCTGGGCGGCTCCGCCTGGACCCAGGTCGTGCACGGCCACCTCGGCGGCCTGCCGCCCAAGGTGGACCTGGAGCGCGAGCGGCTGCTCGGCGACATCCTGATCGCCGCCTCGCGCGACGGCATGATCGACGCCGCGCACGACCTCTCCGACGGCGGCCTGGCCCAGGCCCTGGTGGAGAGCTGCCTCAAGGGCGGCAACGGCGCGCGCCTGATCGTGCCCGCCGGTCTCGACCCGTTCGTGTTCCTGTTCTCCGAGTCCGCGGGTCGCGCCATCGTGTCGATCCCGCGCAGCGAGGAGCTCCGGTTCAACGACATGTGCGGCGCCCGCGGCCTGCCGGCCACCCGGATCGGCGTGGTCGACGGTGACGTCCTGGAGGTCCAGGGCCAGTTCACCGTCTCGCTGGCCGAGCTGACGGACGCGCACACCGGCGTCATCGAGGCCCTGCTGGCCTGACGGCCCGCATCCTGAGGGGCGGCCCGGTTCCCGGGCCGCCCCTTCGCTGTACCCTCGCGGAATGGCGAACTCCGCGAACCGTCCCCGCAGTTACGACCCCGCCAAGGTGCGGGCCGCCCTGGCCGGGCAGACCGAGGCGCTGCGCGGGGCGGTGCACGAGCTCTGCGCCCGTCCCGACGCCGAGGCGGTGCTGGACCGGCCGACCCGGCTCGGGGACTGGAACGTCCGGCTGCTGATCGCCCACCTCGGCTTCTGCCTGGACTGGCTGCCCCGGCACCTGGACCAGCCGGTGCCGGACGGGGCGCCGCTCTCGCTGGTGGAGTGGGTCGGGATCACCAGGACCGCGGCGGCCGCGATCGACGCCGCCGTGCAGGAGCACGCGGAGGGGGCCTTCGCGGGCTCGCCGGCCGAGGTGGCCGCGGAGTTCGACGTCGCGGGCGACCTGCTGCTGCGGGCCCTGGAGCGGCCCGAAGCCGCCGACCCGGCGCGGCGGTTCGTGATCCGGTTCGGGCCGATGCTGGTGACCGACTTCCTGGTGACGCGGCTGGTCGAGACCGTGGTGCACGCGGACGACCTGGCGGCCGCGCTGGGGCTGGCGGCCTTCCCGCACGACCGGCAGGCCCTCGCGGCCGTCACCCGGCTGCTGGCGGACGCCTTCGCGGACCAGGCGCCCGGTGGGGCGGTGGAGTTGCGGGTGCCGCCGTACGCGGTCGTCCAGGCCGTTCCCGGCCCCCGCCACACCCGGGGCACCCCGCCCAACGTGGTCGAGACCGACCCGCTCACCTGGATCCGCCTCGCTACCGGCCGCACGGACTGGGCCGCCGAGCTCGACACCACCCTGCGGGCCAGCGGCGAGCGCAGCGACCTGGCGGAGTACCTGCCCGTGATGGGCTAGCGCGGGGCTACGGCTTGGCCGGGCCGCTGATGTACTTGCCGGTGTCGGTGTAGGGCCAGGCGTTCGAGACGCAGCCGTCCAGGCCGTAGATCTGCTGCATCATCGCGGGCGCCGGCTTGCCCGGGCCGGCGCAGCCTTCGTGGTTGTGGCCGATCCGGTGGCCGACCTCGTGGTTGATGATCAGGGCCCGGTAGTCCTCGATCGGGCCGCTGAACTTCGGTGAACCGGTGTTCCAGCGCTTGATGTTGACCATCACCTGCCGGTCCACGTTGCAGTTCACCTCGCCGCCGGTGTCCAGTCCGGCGGTGGCGCAGATCTTGTCCACCGTCTCGGGCGAGGCGATCCGGACGGTGAAGTCGTACGAGCCCGAGGCCACCAGCTGGAACGAGTTCTTGCCGTCGGTGGTCCAGCTCCGCTTGTCCGCCAGGATGCCCTGGACCTGCTGGGCGGCGGTCGCGGCGTCGATCCCGATTCCGTCCTCGACCTCCACCTTGTACTTGCGCAGGTGGCTGCCCTTGCCGGCCACCGGGCCGTTGGCGGGCACCGTGGTGAAGGTGCCGAGCCCCTTGCCCTCGACCACCGGGGTGGGGGCGGGCGCCGGTGCGGGTGGCGACGACGGCGGGGGAGTGGCGGCGGGGGACTCGGCGGCCGGGACGGCCCGGGCCTGGGTGGTGGGGGCGCCGACGGGTGCGTCCGCCGAGCTGCCGCTCAGGTGGTACGCGGTGCCGCCGAGCACCGCGAGTATGCCGACCAGCCCGACCGCGAAGGTCCGCCGCCGCCGCATCATCCGCTGCCTCCGCCGTCGTGCGTTGGCGGCACGCCGACGGCTCGGGGCGGGGGTGCTGCTGGAGTTGGGTCGCACTGCGGGGGCTCTCTGATCGGCGGGCAGGAACTGACGCGCTGTCGAGGACGATACCCGCCGCTGCTCCAGTTCCCGGGCACCGGGCCGGTCGCACCGACCGACCGCTGGACGGTCACCGCCCGGGTGCGGCCCGGGTGGTTCGATGATGCCGTTCGCCTGCCCTGGAAGGAAGCCGTGATGCACACCGCCCCGCCCCGCTGGGTCGAGACCACCCTGGAGGAGCTGCCGCTCCGCCCCGAGCTGCGCGGTGAGCAGCCTTACGGGGCACCGCAGTTGGACGTTCCGGTGCAGTTGAACGTGAACGAGAACCCCTACCCGCCGTCGCCCCGGGTGGTGGCCGACATCGCCGCCGCGGTGGCGGCGGCCGCGGCCGGGCTGAACCGCTATCCGGACCGGGAGTTCCGGGCGCTGCGGGCCGACCTGGCGGCGTACCTGGGCGAGGACACCGGGCTGGCGCTGACCGCCGATCAGCTCTGGGCGGCGAACGGCTCCAACGAGGTGCTCCAGCAGGTGCTGCAGGCGTTCGGCGGCCCGGGGCGGACGGCGCTCGGCTTCGCCCCGCACTACCCGATGTATCCCGAGTACTCCCGCAACACCCTGACCGGCTGGGCGGCCGGCCGCCGGACCGCCGACTTCGGGCTCGACCCCGGGCACGTGCTGGAGACCGTCGCCGAGCAGCGGCCCGCGGTGGTCTTCCTCACCTCGCCGAACAACCCGACCGGCACCGCGCTGCCGCTGGAGCTGATCGAGCAGGTGCTGGCCGCCGCCCCGGGCATGGTGCTGGTGGACGAGGCGTACGCGGAGTTCCGCCGGGACGGGGTGCCGAGCGCGGTGACCCTGCTGCCCGCCCACCCCCGGCTGATCGTCAGCCGGACCATGAGCAAGGCGTTCGCCCTGGCCGGCGGCCGGCTCGGCTACCTGGCGGCGAACGCGGCGGTGGTGGACGCGCTGCGGATCGTCCGGCTGCCGTACCACCTGTCGGCCGTCACCCAGGCGACCGCCCGGGCCTCGCTCGCCAACCGGGCGGAGCTGCTCGGCCGGGTGGCCGAGCTGCGGGCCGAGCGGGACGCGACGGTGGACTGGCTGCGCGGGCTCGGGCTGACCGCCGCCGACTCGGACGCCAACTTCGTGCTGTTCGGCACCTTCCCGGACCGGAGAGCGGTCTGGCAGGGCCTGCTGGACCGGGGCGTGCTGATCCGGGAGGCGGGCCCGGACGGCTGGCTGCGGGTCTCGATCGGCACCCCGGCGGAGATGGCGGCGTTCCGCGCGGCGCTGTCGGCGGTGCTCGGGCGGGCCTGACCGGGAGGCAGGCGACAGCGGTGCCCTCGGCGGGGCAGACTGCACGCATGAGTATTCACCAGAACCTCCTCGGTGGCCCCGAGCCGACCCGGCTGCCGGAGGACGAGCAGCCCTACCGGATGCTGGGCGAGGAGTCGGCCTCGCCGACCCAGGTCGCCGCGGCGTTCCCGACCTTCTCGCTGGCCTGGGCGATGCTGGCCGACGACGCCTACGACGCCGGCCGCGTGGTCGAGTCGTACGCCTACGCCCGGACCGGCTACCACCGCGGTCTGGACTCGCTCCGGCGGGCCGGCTGGAAGGGCCACGGCCCGGTGCCGTGGGACCACCGCGGCAACCGCGGCTTCCTGCGCTGCCTGGCCGCGCTGGCCCGGGCCGCCGAGGAGATCAAGGAGACCGAGGAGGCCGAGCGCTGCTGGACCTTCCTCAAGGACAGCAGTGCCGAGGCGTACGCCGAGCTGAAGCAGTAGTCCCCGAGACGGCACGGAGCCCGCTCGACCGGAATTCCGGTCGAGCGGGCTCCGTCGTACCGGCTACTTGATCCGGGTGCCCGCGGAACGCAGGGCCTGGGTCGCCTCGAGCACGCGGGCGGCCATGCCGGCCTCGGCCAGCTTGCCCCAGGTGCGCGGGTCGTAGGTGTTCTTGGTGCCGACCTCGCCGTCGACCTTCAGCACGCCGTTGTAGTTGCGGAACACGTGGTCCACGATCGGGCGGGTGAAGGCGTACTGGGTGTCGGTGTCGAGGTTCATCTTCACGACGCCGTTCTCCAGCGCGGTGGCGATCTCCTCGGCGGTGGAGCCCGAGCCGCCGTGGAAGACGAAGTCGAACGGGTCGGTCTTGCCGTACTGCTTGCCGATCTCGTCCTGCAGCTCGCGCAGCAGCTCCGGCTTCAGCACGACGTTGCCCGGCTTGTACACGCCGTGCACGTTGCCGAACGAGGCGGCCAGCAGGTAGCGGCCCTGCTCGCCCAGGCCGAGCGCCTCGGCGGTGCGGACGGCGTCGTTCACCGTGGTGTAGAGCTCGTCGTTGATCTCGTGCGAGACACCGTCCTCCTCGCCGCCGGTCGGGGTGATCTCGACCTCGAGGATGATCTTCGCGGCCTTGGCCTGCGCGAGCAGCTCCTGGCCGATCGCCAGGTTGTCGGCCAGGGTCTCGGCCGAGCCGTCCCACATGTGCGACTGGAAGAGCGGGTTCTGACCGTTCTTCACGCGCTCGGCGGAGATGGCCAGCAGCGGGCGGACGTAGCCGTCCAGCTTGTCCTTGGGGCAGTGGTCGGTGTGCAGCGCGACGGTGATGTCGTACTTCGCGGCCACGATGTGCGCGAACTCGGCGAGCGCGACGGCGCCGGTCACCATGTCCTTGTTGTGCTGGCCGCCCAGGAACTCCGCACCACCGGTGGAGATCTGGATGATGCCGTCGCTCTCGGCCTCGGCGAAGCCGCGCAGCGCGGCGTGCAGGGTCTGGGTCGAGGTGACGTTGATGGCCGGGTAGGCGAACTTGCCCGCCTTGGCCCGGTCCAGCATCTCGTTGTAGACCTCGGGAGTTGCGATGGGCATGCGAATCCGCTCCTGTCGGTGCTTCGGCGTACGGACGACCTGTCCGACGCTCGGTACGCCTTCGGTACGACGCGCGGTACCGGGAATGCCGTCGCGGCTCTGCGGTGCGGCTGGTGGTACCTCGGTTCGACGGAGTCCGTCGCGGTGTGCACTGAGGGTGGGTGCGACCGCGGGCCGGACACCTCGAACATCTTCCCAGACTCGGGCCCCGGGATCACCCCTAGGCCCGCTGGTTGGGACGGTCGGTGTCGCGAGAGGGGGCGGAGGCCCCGGTGCGGGAGGGACGTTGAGCCCTTGGTAAGGCGGGGGCGCTATCCTGCGCCCGTGGACTACAACCAGCTCGCCGTCAATCTGCTTGACGCCAAAGCCCTTGTCGCATCGGTGGGTGCGATCGGCATTCTGGCGATCATCTTCGCCGAGACCGGCCTGCTGGTCGGGTTCTTCTTCCCGGGCGACTCACTGCTGATCCTGGCCGGGGTGGCCGCCTCCTCGGCCGCCTCCTCGGTGCTGGGCGAGGGCGCCCAGATGTCGATCGCCCTGCTGCTGATCGGCGCGCCGCTGTGCGCGATCGCGGGGGCCCAGCTCGGACACTACTTCGGGGGCAGGATCGGCCCACGGATGTTCGACAAGCCGAACTCGAAGATCTTCCGCCCCGAGTACGTGGTGAAGGCGGAGGAGTACTTCGAGAAGTTCGGGCCGGCCAAGGCCGTGGTGCTGGCCCGCTTCATCCCGATCGTCCGGACCTTCCTGAACCCGGTCGCGGGGACGCTGGAGATGCCGGCCAAGACCTTCTTCGTCTGGAACGTGGTCGGCGGGGTGCTCTGGACCGAGTCGATGCTGCTGATCGGCTACTTCACCGGCGCCCAGCTCGCGCCGGTGATCGACAAGTACCTGCTCCCGGCGATGGCGCTGATCATCCTGGTCTCGGTCTCGCCGATCCTGTTCGAGGTGCTGCGCGAGCGGAAGAAGAAGAAGGCCGGTGCGGTCGAGAGCGGCGAGCCGGTCAGCAGCGGTCGGCACCGCAAGGGCTGAGCACACACGTACGCGGAAGGGGGCCCCGGTCGGGGCCCCCTTCCGCGTGTCCGGGGCGGGTTACGGCGTGACGATGGCGAAGTTCGGGTCCGGGGTGTCCAACGCGGCGAACAGGGTGGCCAGCGCTCCCGGGTCGCCGGAGCTCTCGATCCCGTCCGGTTGCTGTCCGGCCAGCAGGCCGAGCAGCTGGGGCTTGGTCAGGGTCAGCGTCAGGTCGGCCGGGCCGGCGCCGAGGGACTGCCCGGCGGGGGCGCTGCGGTGGGTCAGCGCGCCGTTGGAGAGGGTGAGCCGCCAGCCGTGCTGCTGGTCGGTGAACAGCCAGTCGAGGGTCAGCGGGGTGTCCCAGGCGCGCGGCCCGTTCACCCGGACCGCCAGCGAGTCGATCAGCTGGTCGACCGTCAGGGCCATCGCCATCTCGGGGTTGCCGGTCTCCAGGTCGACCCGGGCGAGGGTGCCGCGCAGCTCCATCGCGGCGGTCAGGTAGAAGTTCCGCCAGGTCCCGTTCTCGGCCCCGTGGCCGAGCCGGTCGTAGACGGCCGCCAGCGCCGCCCGGGCGCCGCCGTGCGCCGGATCGGCGAAGACCACGTGGTTGAGCAGGGTGGCGGCGAACCGGAGGTCGTCCTTCGCCACGAACTCCTGCGCACTGGCCACGGTGGCGTCCGCGCCGCCGAGCAGCTCGACGTAGCGGGTGGCCTGCTCGACCGGGGGGTGCGGCCACAGGTTGGCGGGGTTGCCGTCGTACCAGCCCATGTAGCGCTGGTAGACCGCCTTCACGTTGTGGCTGAGCGAGCCGTAGTAGCCGCGCAGCGCCCAGGACTCCTCCAGGGCCGGCGGCAGGGTGATCTCCTCGGCGATCTCCGGGCCGGTCAGTCCGCTGTTCAGCAGGCGCAGGCTCTGGTCGTGCAGGTAGGCGTAGAGGTCGCGCTGCTTGGTGAGGTACTCGCCGATCCGCTCCCGGCCCCAGGTCGGCCAGTGGTGCGAGGCGAACGAGACATCGGTGTCCTCGCCGAACAGCTGCCAGGCCTCGTCCAGGTAGTGCGCCCAGACCCGGGCGTCCCGGACCACCGCTCCGCGCAGGGTCAGCACGTTGTGCATGTTGTGGGTGGCGTTCTCGGCCAGGCAGAGGGCGTTGCGCTGCGGGAAGTGGAAGTTCATCTCGGCCGGCGCCTCGGTGCCGGGGGTGAGGTGGAAGACGATCCGGACGCCGTCCACCACCTCCTCCTGGCCGGTCGCGGTGATGTCCACCGTGGGCGCGATCAGGGTGATGGTGCCGGTCGAGGTGGTCATCCCGAGCCCGCAGCCGATCTGGCCGTCGGGCGCCTTGGGCAGCTGGGCGCCGTACATGTACACGGCCCGCCGGGTCATCGCGGTGCCGGCGTACACGTTCTCGCTGACCGCGTGCTCCAGGAAGCCGACCGGGGCGATCACCGGCACCGGCTCGTGGCCGTGCGGGACGACGCCCCGGGCGCCGCCGAAGTGGTCGCCGTGCGAGTGGGTGTAGATCAGGCCGGTGACCGGGCGGTCGCCCCGGTTGCGGCGGTACAGCGCCAGCGCGGCGGCGGCCGTCTCGGCGGAGATCAGCGGGTCGATCACGATCACGCCCTGGTCGCCCTCGACCAGGGTCATGTTGGAGAGGTCCAGGCCGCGGACCTGGTAGATGCCCTCGGTGACCTTGAACAGGCCCTGCCGGGAGCTGAGTTGGCCCTGCCGCCAGAGGCTGGGGTTCGCGGTGTCCGGGCAGTCCTGCTGCAGGAATGCGTATGCGTCGTTGTCCCAGACCACCCGGCCGTCCGCGGCGGTGACGATCGCGGGTTCCAGAGCCTCCAGGAATCCCCGGTCGGCGTCGGTGAAGTCCTCGGTGTTTTCGAAGGAAGGAGTCGCCATGGGAGCGACCCTGCCATGAATTGTCCGTTTTATCGCGTTATGACGGTGCCCGGTGTTTCACGTGAAACACCGGGCACCGGGTGACTGCCGGACCGTCAGAGGCCGAGGTCGTCCAGGCTGTAGGCGGTGATGTAGGGCAGGCCCGCCGCCTCGATCGCCGGAGCAGCGCCGCGCTCCACGATCACCGCGACGCCGACCACCTCGGCGCCCGCCTCGCGGAGCGCCTCGACCGCGGCCAGCACCGAGCCGCCGGTGGTGGAGGTGTCCTCGACCGCCAGCACCCGGCGGCCCTTGACGTCCGGGCCCTCGATCCGGCGCTGCAGGCCGTGCGCCTTGCCCGCCTTGCGGACCACGAACGCGTCCAGCTTCCGCCCGCGCGCGGCGGCGGCGTGCAGCATCGCGGCCGCCACCGGGTCGGCGCCCAGGGTCAGCCCGCCGACCGCCTCGTAGTCCAGCTCGGCGGTGGCGTCCAGCATGACCTGGCCGACCAGCGGCGCCGCCTCGGCGTCCAGCGTGATCCGGCGCAGGTCGACGTAGTAGTCGGCCTCCAGCCCGGAGGAGAGGGTGACCTTGCCGTGCACGACGGCCTTGTCCTTGATCTGCGCCAGCAGGGCGTCGCGCTCGTTGCTCATGGGCGTTGAGTCTACGGGGGCGGCCCTCAGCGCTTCCGCAGGGCACGGACCAGCACCACGGCGCCGCCGATCAGCGCGACCCCGCCGCCGATCATCCACGGGAGTGCGGTGCGGTCGCTCTGCGGCAGCTGCTCCGGGCCGCCCCAGCGGGTGGCGGCCCTGGCCCGGGCGCTGCGCGCGGGCAGCGCGGGGGCGTACCGGCCGCGCGGCGGCGCGTGGTCCACCTCCTCGGCCGAGCGGCCGACGATGCTGCGCCGGACCGGGCCGCTGCCGCCGTCGCCGGCCAGGTACTCCAGCGCCGGGACCTCGGCGGGCGGCTGCTCGGCGGCCTGCTCGGCCGGGGCGGGCTCGTCGGCGAAGGCGATCAGATCGGCGAGGTCGTCGTCCAGCTCGGAGGGGTAGCCGGTGGCCCGGTCCTCCAGGTACAGCACGGTGGCGGCCTCCGGCTCCGCTCCGCTGACCTCGGCCGCCAGGTCGTTGGCGAACCGGTCCAGCAGCCGGCGGCCGGCCGTGCCCAGCGCCACCGCGTCGAACTCGGTCAGCCGACCGGTGGCGGTGAGGTCGCCGGTGAAGTGCAGCGCGCTGCTGGTGTCGTCGGCGCCCGGCTGCACCGAGATCCGCACGGTCGCGGTCACCTCGCCGCTGCCCCGGGACTCCTGACCCTCCGCCAGCACGGTCAGCACGCCCTCGCGGCCCTCGATCAGCGACAGCACACCCTTGTACGTGATGGTCGAGCCGCCGATCCGCAGCCGCAGCCGACCGGCCAGCTCGTCACCCGCGGCCTCGGCCTCGGTGCTCAGGCCGGGGACGCAGCGGGCCAGCAGATCCCGGTCGCGCAGCGCCTGCTGGACGACGGTGGCCGACAGCTGGACGACAACCTCATGCTCCATGCCAGCGAGCCTACCGACCCGACCGCCCGGACGGAGAGCACCCGGTCAGGTCGATCTTCGGGTGCCCGCCTCAGTCCAGCAGGCTGCGCGGTTCGGGGGCCCGCCCGGGGCGCCCGGCGGCGAGCCGCTCGGCGGTTCCGACCAGGCTCTCGGTGGTGAGCGACCGGGTCGGCGCGGCCAGCGCCAGCCGGGGCGGGGTACGGGCGGCCAGCACGAAGGCCGGCGGCTCCGGCGGAGCCTTCGGGCAGCTCCGGGGGCCGTCGGCGGCGGTGTACGGGACGGTGTGCAGGCCGACCGCCCGGACGGTGGCCTCGGTGGCCCAGACGGTGTCGGTGCGGACCACCAGCCGCCCGCCGGGCGCCAGCGCCCTGGCCGCCAGGCCGTAGAACTCCCGGGAGTCGTACGGCAGCCCGGGCAGGGTGGCGAGCACCACGTCGTAGGAGCCCGCCTCGCGCAGCCAGCGCAGCGGGTCGGCCGCCACCAGCCGGACCCTGGAGTCCTCCAGGGAGTGGCCGCTGAGGGCCGAAAGGGCCGCGTCCCGGCGGACCAACTCCGGCACCGCCGGATCGAGTTCGACCACGGTGACGTCCCGGACCGCGGGCTGCCTGAGCACCTCGCGGAGCGCCATCCCGTCCCCGCCGCCGAGCAGCAGCACCCGGCCGACCGGGCCGCTGCCGAGCGCGGGGTGCACCAGCGCCTCGTGCTCCCGGTACTCGTCCGGGCCGCAGAGGGCCAGCCGCCCGTTCAGGTACAGCTCCAGCGGGGCCCGCTGCGGCGGCACCCGGGCCTCCAGGGCGGTGCCGACCAGCACGATCTCCTGGTGCCTGCTCTGGATCGCCAGCCGGACCTGGGCGCCGTACAGCGCGTTCCTGGCGGCCCGTTCGATCACGCCGGTGAAGGCGGCGGCGACCGCGAGCACCACCAGCACCAGGCCGCAGCCGGTCCAGAGCAGCAGCCTGGTCCGGGGCGACGGCTCGTCCCGGAACAGCCAGAGCACCACCGCCGCGCCCGCCACCGCGTTCACCGCGCCGGTCAGCAGCGCCCCGGCGGTCTGGCCGAGCAGCGGCAGCAGCAGGAACGGGAAGGCGAGGCCGCCGATCAGCGCGCCGACGTAGTCGGCGGCGAACAGGTCGGCGGCGGCCCGGCCCGCGTCCTCCCGGCGGATCCGCTGGACCAGCGTCATCAGCAGCGGGATCTCGGCGCCGATCAGCACCCCGATCAGGAAGGTGGTGCCGACCACCCCGGCCGTGGTGGCGCCGTACCGGTCCAGCCAGGCCCAGGCGGAGTAGAGCAGCAGCACGGAGAGGCCGCCGGTCAGTGCGAGCGCGCACTCGACCAGGGCGAAGGAGGTGGCGGGACGGCGGGTGAGCCGCTTGGCGGAGAGCGAGCCGACGCCCATCGCGAACACCATCACCGACAGCACGACCGAGGTCTGGGTCATCGGGTCGCCGATCAAGTACCCGCCCAGGGCCACCAGTTCGAGTTCGTACACCAGACCGCAGGCCGCGCAGACGAACGCCGCGAGCAGCACCAGCAGCCGGGCCGGGCGGGCCCGGCCCGGGCGCCGGCCGCCGCCCGGGCCGGTGTCCCGGTAGCGGACCGCGCCGGCCCCGATCCGGGCCAGCCCGGCCGGGTCCTCGGTGCTCGGCTGGGCGGGTGGGCCCGCCGGATGGTTGATCACGAACAAACGCTAGGCGAGGTGGGTGGCCGACCGCTGCACCCATTCGACGGACAGGGCGGTGCACTGAATTGACGTTTCATCAACATGGGCTACCGCCGCTAGGGTCCGGCTCGGACTGGCTTCCGAACACCGTCAGCGAGGACCGGGTGCAGACCAGCCGCCCCTCCTGCGGATAGGCGTGCCAGGTGCGCCAGTGCACCCGGCGCTCGTCGCCGTTGGCGACCAGCGCGGTGAAGGCGCTCGGGTCCCCCGGGAAGACCCCGGCCAGCGCACTCGGATGGCCCTCGACCAGGGCCAGCAGCTCCTGCGCCCGGGCGGCGAAGACGTGCGGGGTCAGCTCCTCGATCCGGGCCGCGAACTCGTACTCCCAGCCGCCGACCTGCTCGGCCACCCGGGCGGGCAGCGGGGTGCGGCGGCCCGGCAGGCAGGCCACCGTCTCCAGGCACTCGCCGGGGCCGGCCGCCAGGATCACCTGGTGCGAGGCGCCGAGCAGTCTCAGTTGCAGCGTCCCGCCGGAGAGCCGACCGGTGCCGAGGCGGTCGAGTCTCAGGTCGCGCACCGCGAGCGCGGGCAGCGGACTGCCGCCCAGGCACCAGGCCAGGTCACCGGCCCGGGTGTCCGTGTAGGAGGTCTGCAGTGTGGTGAGCATGCTGGGCTCCGCGTTTCAGCTCCGTGCGCGCCCGCCGTCAGCATCCGGCCCGGCACGGTGGCGGGGCTGTTCGAGGCTGTGCGGTCCCTGGCGCGGCCGACCGTGGAAGGAAGGATTCCGGCTGGAGATTCAGCAGCAGAGAAGCACGAATTCTCCGGGTCCGTCAGGGATTTACCCAGCTTTGCCCCAGAGTCACCGTTCTGGTAGCACTCTCCGTCTGGGTGTGATCACCCCGGTGCACGACTCTGTCCGGCGCGCGCCCCTGTCGCCGGGGCATGCGCCGTGTGCACCCGTCGTGCGCCGGGGTGCGCTGCCGGGGCCGCCCCGGTCCGCGGCGGCGGGTCAGAGCCTCCGCAGTCGGCTGACGGCCTCCTCCAGCACCGAGTCCGCCTTGCAGAACGCCCAGCGGACCAGGCTGCGGCCCGCCTCGGTGTTGTCGTAGAACACCACGTTCGGAATCGCCACCACGCCGCAGCGCTCGGGCAGCTTGCGGCAGAACTCCAGGCCGTCGGTCTCGCCGAGCGGGGTGATGTCGGTGGTGATGAAGTAGGTCCCCTCCGGGCGGAACACCTCGAAGCCCGCCGCCGCCAGCCCGGCGGCCAGCAGGTCCCGCTTGCGCAGCAGGTCGGCCCGCAGGGTGTCGAAGTAGCTGTCCGGCAGCCGCAGCGCGTCCGCGACGGCGTACTGGAACGGCCCCGCGCTGACGAAGGTCAGGTACTGCTTGGCGGTCCGGACCGCGGCCACCAGCTCCGGCGAGCCGGTCACCCAGCCGACCTTCCAGCCGGTGAAGGAGAAGGTCTTGCCGGCCGAGGAGATCGCCACCGTCCGCTCCCGCATCCCGGGCAGGGCGGCCAGCGGCCGGTGCGCCCCGGCGAACACCAGGTGCTCGTACACCTCGTCGGTGATCACCAACAGGTCGTGCTCACAGGCGAGTTCGGCGATGGTGCGGAGCTCGTCGGGGGTCAGCACGGTGCCGGTCGGGTTGTGCGGGGTGTTGATCAGCAGCAGCCGGGTGCGCGGGGTGATCAGCGCCCGCAGCTCGTCCAGGTCGGGCCGGAAGGCGGGGGCCCGCAGGGTGAGCGGCACCCGGGTGGCGCCGGCCATCGCGATGCAGGCGGCGTACGAGTCGTAGAACGGCTCCAGCGCGATCACCTCGTCGCCCGGCTCCAGCAGGGCCAGCAGCGCGGCGGCGATCGCCTCGGTGGCGCCGGCCGTGACCAGCACCTCGGTGTCGGGGTCGTACGCCAGCCCGTAGAAGCGCTGCTGGTGCTCGGTGATCGCGGCCCGCAGCTCCGGGATGCCGGGGCCGGGCGGGTACTGGTTGCCCCGGCCGTCCAGGACGGCCTGCGCGGCCGCCTCGGCGATCTCGCGCGGACCGTCGCGGTCCGGGAAGCCCTGCCCCAGGTTGATCGAACCGGTCGCGGCGGCCAGCGCGGACATCTCCGCGAAGATCGTCGAACCCATCCCCGCCAGCCTGCGGTTCAGCAGCGGCCTCGTACCCATCCCGGCTCCTCAGTAGGTGGTCGGGATCATCCTTGCGGTGGGGTCGGACGGGGGCAAGTACCCCCGGGAGTACGCGAGCAGGCCCGCCCCCGGTCGGGGACGGGCCTGCGCGAAGCGTGCGGGGATCAGCTCTCGTCGCCGGCGGCGGTGTCGCCCTCGCCGTCGATGTCCTTCTGGAGGCCGAGGCGCTCGACGATCCACTGCTCGAAACCGACCGCGGCCTGGGTCCAGTTGGCGGTGGTGGAGACGAAGTAGTCCAGGTTGACGCCGGTGCCGATGATCATCTGGGACTCACCGATGAGGCGGACCACGCCGTCCTCGTGCGTGTGGGTGTAGACCTTCGGCCAGAGGGTCTCGCGGTTCCACTCGTCGATGAGGTCGAGGATCTCGCCCTTGTCCTCGAGCGGGTAGGAGCGGTCGTAGAAGGCGCGGACCGCGAAGAGCTCCTTCTGCTCGCCGCGGAACATGTAGTAGACGCGGAAGCCGTCCCACGGCGCGGTGAGGTCACCCTCGTCGTCCACGACGTGCTTGAGCTGCATCTGGTCCAGCAACTGGGTGACCAGCGCCTGGTCCGGCACCACGATCGGCGGCGGGCCGGCGGGGCCCGGCTGGCCGCCCTGCGGGGCGCCGAACGAGGGGATGGACGACGGGTCGATGCTCATCAGGGGGTCCTCTTCTCAGTGCACAAGGGTGGCTGGCAATGAGGGGCCGCCCTTCCAGGCACCATCCTGCCTCATCCGCGGCCCGGGACACAGAATTCATATACGGATATTGACGCCGACCCCGGCATTCGGGCACTATGAATTCACGAACAGCGCGCCCGGTCGATCCGGGCCACGACGACAGGAG
>NZ_JBEOXV010000029.1:0-47868 GCF_040296785.1 Kitasatospora sp. NPDC002040
TCGGGGGCGCAAAGTTACGTTCGGGGGGTGTGAGTTGGCTCTCTCCACGCTCCGTGCACGGGCGGTGCCAGTCTCATACCACACGATCCCAGCCGCGCCGCGGCGGCCGCCCCCGCCGAGGCCGCCGCCCCGCCCCCCACCCCGCCCGCCCCCGGGCTCCCCCGCCACCTTCGGCCGCTGAAGGGAAGCTGCCCCATGGATGTCGACTCCGATCAGCAGTTGCGCCTCCCGGCGCAGGCAACGACCACCGGTCACAGAAAACCCCTGGCCGGGTCCGGCCGGGGCGCCCCGTGGATCCTGATGTACCACTCGGTGGCCGACGAGGAGGAGGACCCGTACCTGCTCACCGTCAGCCCCGAGAAGTTCGCCGCCCAGATGGCCTGGCTGCACCGCACCGGCCGACGCGGCGTCAGCGTCCGCGAGCTGCTCCGGGCCAGGGCCGCGGGCACCGCGGGCCACCTGGTCGGCCTCACCTTCGACGACGGCTACGCGGACTTCGCCCGGTACGCCGTCCCGGTGCTGCACGAGTACGGCTTCACCGCCACCGCGTACGTGGTGCCCGACCTGCTCGGCACCGAGAACGGCTGGGACGTGAAGGGCCCGCGCAAGCAGCTGCTCACCGTCGACCAGGTGACCGAACTGGCCCGGGCCGGCTGGGAGATCGGCTCGCACGGCCTCGGCCACCAGGCCCTGCCCGGGCTGCCCGCGGCCGAGCTCGCGGTGCAGACCCGGGAGAGCCGACGGGCGCTGGAGGAGCTGATCGGCGGACCGGTCACCGGCTTCTGCTACCCGTACGGCGCGGTCGACCGGGCCGCCACCTTGGCGGTGCGGGACGCCGGGTACGACTACGCCTGTGCGATCGCCCACGGCGGGCTCACCGGCCGCTACGCCCTGCCCCGGAGCTATGTCGGCGACCGGGACGGCGCCTGGCGGCTGCGGGCCAAACGCGGGCGGCACCGGCTCCGGGACGCGGTCACCGGGCTGCGTTCGCACCGCCTGCGGAGGGCCGCCCGGTGAAGGTCCTGCACGTGATCACCGGCCTGGCCTCCGGCGGCGCCGAACGCCAGCTGGAGCTGATGCTCCGTCATCTCCCCGAGCGGCACCGGTGCGAGGTGGCCACCCTCACCAACCCGGGCACCGTGGCCGCGTCCCTGGCCGCCGACGGCGTGCCGGTGCACGACCTGGAGATGCGCGGCAACCGCGACCTCGGCGTGCTGCCCAGGCTCACCGGCCTGATCCGGCAGGGCCGGTACGACCTGGTGCACACCCACCTCTACCGGGCCGGGCTGTACGGCCGGCTGGCCGCCCGGCTGGCCGGGGTCCGTCCGGTCCTGGCCACCGAGCACTCGCTCCAGCCCGCCATGATCGAGGGCCGCCCGGTCACCCCCGGGGTCAAGGCGCTCTACCTGGCCGCCGAACGGCTCGGCAGCAGCACCATCGCGGTCTCCCGCCAGGTGGCCGGCACGCTCACCGACTGGGGTGTGCCGGCCCAGCGGGTCGAGCTGCTGCCGAACGGCATCGACGCGGCCGGGTACGCCCTGCCGGCCGACCTCAGGGCCGCCATGCGGCGGCGGGTCAGGGCCGAGCTCGGACTGCCCCAGCAGGCCTGGGTGATCGGCGCGGTGGGGCGGCTGGTGCCGACCAAGCAGTTCGACCTGCTGGTCCCGGTGCTGGCCGAGCTGACCGCGCTCGGCGCCCAGCACCCCGCGCTGCGGGAGCCCTGGCTGCTGGTGGTCGGGGCCGGGCCCGAGCGCGAGGCGCTGCTCCGGCAGGCCGGCGAGCGCGGGGTGCTGCACCGGCTGCTGCTCACCGGCGAGCGGGCCGACGTGCCCGAACTGCTCACCGCGATGGACGTGCTGGCCGCCCCCTCGGCCGGCGAGACCTTCGGCCTGACCGTGCTGGAGGCCCTGGCCGCCGGGCTGCCGGTCCGGCACAGCGCCTGCCCGGCACTGGACGACCTGCCGCCCGGGGCCGCCCCGGATGCGGTCCAACTGCCGGCCACGGCGGCCGCGTACACCACCTCGCTGTGCGAGCTGTGGAGCCGTCGCAGCACCGTGCTGCCGCAGCCGGCCGCCGTCGCCCACTACGACATCGCCCGGATCGCCGAGCGCCTCGCCCTGCTCTACGACCGCTTCGGCGGGCCGGCCGACCGGGTGCCGGGGGAGCGCGAGCCGCTGGCCGCCCGGTCCCGCTGACGCAGCCCCGGCGGACCCCGAGTACCCACAACGAACGTTCTAGCCAAGGAGCTTCCCATGTCCGAACTGCGCCGGAGCGCGCGTGCCCTGACCCGCCGCTGGTGGCCGGTCGCGCTCGCCGTCCCGCTGGGTGCCATGGCCGGCGCCGGTTACGCCGTCGTCTCGCACCCCAGCTACGCCGCCAACTCCTATGTGGTGGTGGTCCCGCAGGGCCCCGGTGAGGGCGCCACCGCGGTCAACTTCGCCCAGGCGTACGGTCGGCTGGCCGGGCAGCCGCAGGTGCTGGCCGGGGCGGCCGCCGAGACCGGAAAGACCATCAACGAGCTGGCCGACCTGGTCCGCGGCACCACCTCGCCGGACGCCCCGGTGATCGAGATCACCGGCTCCGGCCGCAAGGGCGCGGACGCCGCGCACGCCGCCGACGCGGTGGCCAAGTCGCTGATCGCCTTCGCCAACACCAGCACCAAGGAGACCGGCGTCAAGCTGGTCCCGCTGGCCGGGGCCGCCGTACCGGACCGCCCGGCCACCCCCTCGGCCCAGTTGGACGTGGCGGTCGGCGCGGCGGGCGGGCTGCTGCTCGGCGCGCTGGTGCTGATGACCCGTCGGCCGAAGAACACCACGGCCCCCGCCCCCGCCCCGGTGCCCACCGGCCCCGAGGCGCCGGCCGAACAGACCGTCACCCTCTCGCTGGAGGTGCCCAAGCGCCGGGCCGAGGCCGCGGCCAAGGAACCGCAGCAGACCGGGAGCCGAGGATGACCACCGAAATCTCCACCGTCACCCTGCCCGGCCAGACCGGCGTCCCGCGCTGGCGGACCGAGATCCGCCGCGAGGACGACGCGCTCGACCTGGTCACCGCCGAGTGGGACGGGCTGGCCGCCCGCTGCGCCACCGCCACCTCCTTCCAGGCGGCCGCCTGGCTCGCCTCCTGGTGGCGCCAGTACGGCAGCCCGGGCGCGCTGGTGCTGGTGCTGGTCCGCCGGGACGACCGGCTGGTCGGCGCCGCCGCCCTGCAACGCCGGGGCCCGTTCGGCGGGTTGACCAACCTCGGTGCGGGCCTGGTGGACTTCACCGACGTCCTGCTGGACGACTCCTGCACCGACCGGGCCGCCGCCGAGCTGGCCGCCGCCCTCCCGCTCACCCGTCCCTGGCACTCGCTGGAGCTGCGCGAGGTCCGGCCGGAGGCCGCCGTCCAGCAGGTGTTCCGGCACTGGCGCGGCCGCCGGTTCCGGTTCGCCGACTCGCTCTGCCAGTACCTGCCCGCGGTCCCGATGGAGGAGCTGCTCAAGCGGCTGCCCGGCAAGACCGCCCAGCGCAGCCGGGTCAAGCAGCGCAAGATCGCCGAGTCCGGCGTCCGGACCCGCAGCTGCACGCCGGAGGAGGTGCCGGAGGCGATCCGGGGGCTGCTCCGGCTGCACATCGAGCAGTGGCAGGACCGCGGCGTCACCCCCGAGCACCGCACCGAGCGGTTCGCCGCCCACCTGATCGAGTCCACCACCGGGCTGGTCGCCACCGGCCGGGCCGCCGTCCACCAGTTCCACCTGGACGGCGAGCTGGTCGCGGTGAACCTGCTGCTGCTCAGCCCCCCGTTCGGCGGCCTCTACATGTACGGGGCCCGCCCCGCGCTGCGCGAGCGGCTCGACATCGCCGGCCTGCTGTTCGGCGCCGCGCTGGACGAGGTCAGGGCCGCCGGGATCCCGGTGCTCAGCCTGCTGCGCGGCCAGGAGCCGTACAAGCAGCGCTGGCGTCCGGACCAACTCCCCAACCAGCGGCTGGTGCTGGGCCCCGGACGGCTGGCCCCGTGGGCCGCCGCCCGGGCCGTCCGGGTCCGGATCAGGCAGGCCCTGGTGCACCAGCTGCGCACCAGGCTGCCCGGCGTGAAGCAGGCGCTACTGGCCCGGATGCGGAGCTGACGGGACGACGGAGCCCCGGGACCCGGTCATCAGCTGCTTGAACACCGCGGTCGACTTCGGGTTCCGGTCGCACTCCCAGAATCCGTGCGGGCAGTAGTCGGTGACGGTCTGGTAGGCGGTGTCGTGGGTGCGCATCCAGTCCACCATCCGCCGGACGAACTCCGGGTTGTCGCCGTTGCGGAACAGCCCCCACTCGGGGTACGAGACCGGCTTGCCCCGCTTGGCCGCGAACTCCACCTGGTCCTGCAGCCCGTACGGCTCGGAGATGTACTCGTCGAAGGTGCCGCCGGCGGGCTGGTCGTAGCTGTCCATCCCGATGATGTCGACCACGTCGTCGCCCGGGTAGCAGCGCGTCCACGGGATGGCGTCCAGCCCCCGGGTCGGGTTGAAGTCGAACTGGAAGTGCTGCCCGGGCACCGAGCGCATCACCGTCACGATCCGCCGCCAGTACGCCTTCCAGGCCGTCGGGTCCGGCTTGCAGCGGCTGGTGTAGGTGGTGCCGTTCATCTCCCAGCCCAGCGTCATGACCGTGTCCTGCCCGCCGAGCGCGACCAGCTTCCGGGCCAGCTTGAGGAAGTGCTGGTCGAACTCGCCCTTGTTCCCCCGGGCCAGCAGCCGGGCCACCTCGGCGTCCGGCACGTTGCCCTCGTTCGGCACCAGCATGGGCACGCCGAGGATCAGCTTGCGCTGCGGGTCGGCCAGCTTCCACTGCGACCAGAGCCCGAGCACCACCGGCTCGCCCTCGATGTCGTGCCAGCTGTTGCCCGCCAGGTAGGTGTGGCCGACCTGCATGTTGGCGCCGTTCAGCCAGGTGGCCATCCGGGCGATGTTGGGGATGTAGTTGTCCCACGATCCGACGAAGGCGCCGAACGGCGGCTCGTGCTTCGCCCGCTGGACGGTCGGCCGGGGGGCGGCCCCGCGCGGTTCGATGGCGTCCGAGGAGAGGGCGGTGTGCCGCTCGGTCTGGCTCAGCGGAGTACCGGAGGGAACGCTCGCCGTGGTCACCAACAGCAGCGCGGCGGCGGCCAGCGTCAGGCGGGCCAATCGCATGGGTCTTCTCCTCGGGACGGCGTGCGGGGCCTGTCCAGGCCAGTAGGCACGACGGTAATCCCACAGACCGTCAGAAAAGCCTCATGTCACTCGATAGTGGTAGGTCGCAGCGGCCTTGGCCCATCAGGCCCAGGCGCTTCCCGTTCGGCTCAACCGAAGGTGTCGCAGCGCGCCATGTCACCCGTTCGGTACCCCGTGGCGAACCACTGCTGCCGCTGCGCCGAGGACCCGTGCGTCCAGCTCTCCGGATTGACCCGGCCCTGCGCCTGCTGCTGGATCCGGTCGTCGCCCACGGCCGCCGCCGCGTCCAGCCCGGCCGCGATGTCCGCGTCGGTCAGCGAGCTGATCAGCGGCCGCCCGGTGCTCGCCTGCGGCGTCCGGGTCGCGTGGTACGCCCAGACCCCCGCGTAGCAGTCGGCCTGCAGCTCCAGCTTCACCGAGCCGCTGTTCGCCCCCTGCCGGTCCTGCCCGACCTTCTTCATCTGCCCGGTCAGGTTCTGGATGTGGTGCCCGTACTCGTGCGCCACCACGTACGCCTCCGCGAACGGTCCGCCCTTGGCGCCGAACCGGCTGCTCAGCTCGTTGAAGAAGCCGAGGTCGAAGTACGCCTTCCGGTCGGCCGGGCAGTAGAACGGCCCGACCGCCGAGCTCGCCGCCCCGCAGCCGGTCGACACCCGGTCGGTGAACAGCACCGTCTCGGCCGGCCGGTACGCCCCGGCCCGGCGGGTGAACTCGCCCTGCCAGAAGTTCTGCACGCTGTTGACCACCGCGACCGTCCGGCAGTCCTGCCGCTGGTTGGCGTCGGAGCCCTTCTTGCAGGTGTCCTGCACCTGCCCGGCACTGGTCTGCCCGGCCGAGCCGCCACCGCCGTCGGAGACCCCGAGCGTGCTCGGATCGACCCCGAGCAGCAGCGCGATGATCAGGCCGACGATGCCCACCGCACCGCCGCCCAGCGCCATCTTCCCGCCGGACATCCCGCGCCGGTCCTGCACCTGCGAGGTGTCGAGATCCGCCTGGTCGTCAAACTGCATCGCGTACCACCTCTGTAACAGTCCGTCCCGTGACCGCAGTCGCACCCTAGCGGCGCTCCGGACCCCTCGCCCGTTGGCGGACCTGGGCTTCCGGCCTGCGCGTGAACGCCGGGCGGCCCGTCATCCCCAGGGGTGTACCGACGCGCCTGGCTGACGGAAGCCGCGAGGGTTGGGTAGGCTCCGCCAGTGTCCTGGAAGCCGCTCCGTGCCCTCACCCGACGATCCGTGCTGCCCGCCATCGCCGTTCTGGCGGTCCTCGGGGTGGGCGCTGCCGCGCACGCCAACCGGCCGGTCCCGTTCGGCGACCGCCTGGTCAAGCCGGGCAACGCGGACGGTGTCGACGCCAGCCCGGTGAGCGCCCAGACCCGCGCCGCCGGCAGCCTGGACCTCCGGGTCGGCCCCGGTCTGGAGGCCTTCGACCGCAGCACCGGCGAGCACCTCTGGTCGTACCGCCGCGAGGGCGCCACCGCGCTCCACCAGGCCCTGGTCGGCGAGAGCGCCGTGGTGGTCTGGGACGACGGCATGGTCACCTCGGTCCGCCCCAGCGACCACGAGGTCCGCTGGCACCGGGCCGTCCCCGGCCTGGCCGACTGGCTGCACGGCTCCGACGCCAAGGAGGGCACCGAGCGGACCGACGCGGAGAAGCTCGCCGAGGAGGTCCGGCGGGCCGCCGCCGCGCTCCAGCCGGTCGACGGCGAGGAGACCTGGGTGGCGGTCGTCACACCGGCGCTCACCATGGGCTTCCGCGACAGCGACGGCGACCTCCGGTTCAACTCCCGCCCGCTGGCCGGGTGTTCGTACGACCCGCTGCGGGCCGTGCACACCTCGTACGCGGTCCTGGTGCCGCGGTCCTGCACCGGCACCAACAGCTCGGGCAGCCCGCTTCCCGGCGGCGTCACCGGCTTCCGCCTGTCCGCCCGCACCTTCCAGATCGACACCGGGCCCAACGTGCAGCTCCGCCGCCTCGACGAGCAGCGGATCGCGATCGAGGACGGCCCCGTCCTCGGCACCCGCACCTACGACACCAAGCTCGCCGCCCCCGAGTCCGCCTGCACCACCCCCTTCGCCGCCCTGGGCTGCCCGGCCGGCTGACCGGGCCTCGGCCCCCGGCCGGGGCGCGGCCGGGAGCCGGACCGCCCCCGGCTTCCGTCGCCGTGGCAGAAAAGGCTCTGGACGGGTGCCGGTAGACTGGGCCGCATGGCTGTTCTCTCCGGGCATTAGCGGACGTGCGGCGCCCGAGGCGCCTTCACCCCAGCTCCGCCCCCATCCCGCCGCCCCGCCCGCCTCAGGAGTACCCCAGCCATGATTTCCGCGAACGCACTGGAGCTGCGCGCCGGCGCCCGCGTGCTGATCGAGTCCGCCAACTTCCGGATTGCCCCGGGTGACCGGATCGGCCTGGTCGGCCGCAACGGCGCCGGCAAGACCACGCTCACCAAGGTGCTGGCCGGCGAGGGCATCCCGGCCGGCGGCAGCGTCACCAGCACCGGCCAGGTCGGCTACCTCCCGCAGGACCCGCGCACCGGCGACCTCGACGTGCTGGCCCGGGACCGGATCCTGTCCGCCCGCGGCCTCGACACCGTGCTGAAGAAGATGCGCGAGAACGAGGACCGGATGGCCAACGGCCAGGGCGCCACCCGGGACAAGGCGATGAAGAAGTACGCCAGCCTGGAGACCGAGTTCCTGACCAAGGGCGGGTACGCCGCCGAGGCCGAGGCCGCCACCATCGCCGCCGCGCTGGGCCTGCCGGACCGCATCCTCGGCCAGCAGCTGCACACCCTCTCCGGCGGTCAGCGCCGCCGGGTCGAGCTGGCCCGGATCCTGTTCTCGGACTCCGACATCCTGCTGCTCGACGAGCCCACCAACCACCTCGACGCCGACTCGATCGTCTGGCTGCGCGACTTCCTGAAGACGTACAAGGGCGGCTTCATCGTGATCTCGCACGATGTCGAACTGGTCGAGACCGTGGTCAACAAGGTGTTCTACCTGGACGCCAACCGGTCGCAGATCGACATCTACAACATGGGCTGGAAGCAGTACCAGCAGCAGCGCGAGGACGACGAGAAGCGCCGCAAGCGCGAGCGGGCCAACGCCGAGAAGAAGGCCGCGACGCTCAACTCGCAGGCCGACAAGATGCGGGCCAAGGCGACCAAGACCGTCGCCGCGCAGAACATGGCCCGCCGGGCCGAGAAGCTGCTCTCCGGCCTGGAGCAGGTGCGCGCCTCCGACAAGGTCGCCAAGCTGCGCTTCCCGGACCCGGCCCCGTGCGGCAAGACGCCGCTGACGGCCAGCGGGCTCTCCAAGTCCTACGGCTCGCTGGAGATCTTCACTGATGTCGGCCTGGCCATCGACCGGGGCTCCCGGGTGGTCATCCTCGGCTTCAACGGCGCGGGCAAGACCACCCTGCTGCGGATGCTCGCGGGCGTCGAGCAGCCAGACACCGGCGAGGTGATTCCCGGCCACGGTCTGAAGATCGGCTACTACGCGCAGGAGCACGAGACGCTCGACCCGGAGCGGACGGTGCTGGAGAACATGCGCTCGGCCGCGCCGGACACCGACCTGGTGCAGATCCGGAAGATCCTCGGCTCCTTCCTGTTCTCCGGCGACGACGTCGACAAGCCGGCCGGGGTGCTCTCCGGCGGCGAGAAGACCCGGCTCGCGCTGGCCTCGCTGGTGGTCTCCAGCGCCAACGTGCTGCTGCTCGACGAGCCCACCAACAACCTCGACCCGGCCAGCCGCGAGGAGATCCTCGGCGCGCTGCGCACCTTCTCCGGTGCGGTGGTCCTGGTGACCCACGACGAGGGCGCGGTCGAGGCGCTCCAGCCGGAGCGGATCATCCTGCTGCCGGACGGCGTCGAGGACCTGTGGAGCCCCGGCTACCTCGACCTGGTGGCGCTGGCCTGACCCGGAGTAGACGCCGACTAGCTGATCTGGCGTAGAAAAGCCGGTCTCCGACGGAATCCGGGAATGGGAGACTCCCGGATTCCGTTTGAGGAGTTCCGCTGTCGTCGACCCGCTGTTCACCCCTCGGCCCGGCCGGGCTGATCAGCAATTTCGTCCCCCACCGCGCCCGGACCCCCGCCCCCTGAGGGGGCGTGAGCACCCTCCGTGAGCGCCCTTGTGCGCTGCGATCACGACCGGCAGACTGCGCTTTCCCGGTATCGACCTTGTCGAATGGGTGGCCAGGAGCCTGGCTATGGGTGATCATGGGAATCTGACCGAGCAAAGCTACGAGGAGGCACGGGTGGCCGAGACTCTGAAAAAGGGCAGCCGGGTAACTGGTGTCGCGCGTGAGAAGCTCGCGGCCGATCTGAAGAAGAAATACGACTCCGGGGCGAGCATCCGCGCGCTTGCGGAGGAGACCGGCCGCTCCTACGGCTTCGTGCACCGCATGCTGAGCGAGTCCGGAGTCAATCTCCGGGGCCGCGGCGGTGCCACGCGTGGCAAGGGCAAGGTGACTGCGGCAGCCGGTTCCTGACATATCGTCAGGGGAAATGATCCGGCAGGGCAGTGCCAGTTGATCAAAGCGCCAGCAGTTCAGTGAGCACCAATCAGCTCGAGACGACTCGGCGGCCGGACATCCGGACCGCCGATCGTCGTTCCCGGTGTCGCAGGGGTGGGTCCGAGGGGGCCTGTCCGGCGGCGCCGGTTTTTGTTACTCTCCGGTAGCCAACCGCACCGTCGCCGGAGGTACCGCCATGAGCACCCCCA
Organism: Kitasatospora sp. NPDC002040; assembly: GCF_040296785.1. NCBI lineage: Bacteria > Bacillati > Actinomycetota > Actinomycetes > Kitasatosporales > Streptomycetaceae > Kitasatospora > Kitasatospora sp. NPDC002040. The sequence continues at coordinate 9,895 of NZ_JBEOXV010000029.1, forward strand.
TCCTGGACACCGACCCGCAGCTCTGGGAGCAGGCCGGAGTCCGGCTCGAACTCGACGGTGAGACCGCCGTGGTGACGCTCTGTCGCCCGGAGCGGCGCAACGCCCAGTCGCCGGCGATGTGGCGGGCGCTGGCCGGGATCGGCCGCAGTCTGCCCGGCACCGTGCGGGTCGTGGTGCTGCGGGCCGAGGGCGTCTCGTTCTCGGCCGGCCTGGACCGGGCGATGTTCACCCCCGAGGGCATCCCGGGCGAGCGGAACTTCCTCCAGCTCGCCGCGGCGGACGACAAGGACCTGGACGAGACCATCGCCGGGTACCAGGAGGCGTTCACCTGGTGGCGCCGTCCGGACCTGATCAGCATCGCCGCCGTGCAGGGGCACGCCGTCGGCGCGGGCTTCCAGCTCGCGCTCGGCTGCGACCTGCGGGTGGTCGCCGAGGACGTCCAGTTCGCCATGAAGGAGACCTCGCTCGGCCTCGTTCCCGACCTGGCCGGGACCAAGCCGCTGACCGAACTGGTCGGCTACGCAAGGGCGCTGGAGATCTGCGCGACCGGCCGCTGGGTCGGCGCGGAGGAGGCGGTGGCCACCGGGCTGGCCAACCTCGCCGTCCCCGCGGCCGAGCTGGACGCCACCGTCCGGGACCTGACCGCCGCCCTGCTGGCCGCACCGCGCAGCGCGGTGATCGAGACCAAGGCACTGCTCCAGGGGGCGGCCGGGCGGTCCTTCGAGGAGCAGCGGGTGGCCGAGCGGGCCGCCCAGGCGCGCCGCCTGCGCGACCTCGCGGGCCTCGGCGACTGACGGCCGGTCACCCGCCCGAGGGCCCACCCCGACCGGGGTGGGCCCTTTGCGCTGTCCGGTGGTCTCCGGGGAGCGGCGGCCGTGGCGGAATGTCAGAGTTGGTCTGGTTTGCGATATAGCTGGATGCACACACAGGGAGACCGCCATGGCCGACACCCCGACGCCCGCCGCGATGCCGAAGACCGACACCCACAAGCCCGCCGCACCGCCGTCCGCCGAGGAGCGCGGACGCACGGCGCTGGCGGTCGGCGTGGTGGAGAAGATCGCGGGCATGGCCGCCCGGGAGGTCTCCGGCATCCACGCCCTGGGCTCCGGGCTCTCCCGCACCTTCGGCGCGATGCGCGACCGGGTGCCGGGCGGCAAGTCCAGCGTCGGCCGGGGCATCAAGGCCGAGGTGGGCGAGAAGCAGACGGCGATCGACATCGCGCTGATCGTCGAGTACGGCGTGGTGATCCCGAAGCTCGCGGCCGAGGTGCGGGCCAACATCATCGCGGCGGTGGAGCGGATGACCGGCCTGGAGGTGGTCGAGGTGAACATCGCCGTCAACGACGTCCACCTGCCCGACGAGCCGGACGCCGACGAGGAAGAGGAGTCGATGGCCGGCAGCGGCCAGCGGCCCAGGGTCCAGTAGAGCGACACGGGACAGGAGCGGCAGCGGATGAATCTCGGCCTGATCGGGCTGGTGGTGGGGATGGCCCTGGGCTTTGCCGGGTACTTCGGCGGGTTCGCCGCTTTCCTGCTGGTCGCGGTCCTCGGTGCGGTCGGCTTCGTGGCCGGCCGCCTGATCGAGGGCGACCTCGAACTCGGCGACCTGACCGAGCTGTTGCGCGGTCGCGACCGGCGCCGCTGATGGCGGCGGCGGTGGTGCCCGCGGTGGTGCCGGCCGCCGAGCGCGGCCGGCTGCGGATCGCCGACCGGGTGCTCGCCCGGCTGGCCGAGCGCGCCACGGGGCAGGCCCTCGGCGGGCGCCCCGGCGCGGTCCGGCGGGTCGCGGTGTCCGGTGCGGGCGGCGACGTCCGACTGACCCTGGGCGTCGAACTGCCGTTCCCGGCCGACCTGGCCGCGCTGGCCGGGGCCGTCCGGGCCGCCGTGGCCGCCGAACTGGCGGGGCTGGCCGGGACCACGGTCGGTGAGATCGTGGTGGTGGTCGAGCGGCTGGTGCCGAAGGAATGACGGACGATCAGATCCCGCCCAGGGTCCGGCGGTTGCGCTCGAACCGGACGGGCTGGACCGGGCCGGTGGTGGTGGCGGCGCTGGTGCTCGGCGGCGGACTGCTCTACGACGCGGTGGCCGTCCGGACCGGCCACCGGGCCCGCCCCTGGCGGGCCGAGACCGCCGACCGGCTGGCCACTCTGCACCTGGACGACCCGGTGGTGCTGATCTCCGCCGGAGCGGCCGTCCTGCTCGGGGTGCTCCTGCTGGTCCTGGCGCTGACACCCGGCCTGCGGCGCTGGCTGCTGCTGCGGCAGCCCGGCGCGGTGATCGACCGCGCCGGGGTGGCTGCGCTGGTCACCCGGCGGGCGGAGCAGCTGGACGGCGTGCACTCGGCCGGCGCCAAGGTGCGGCGCGGGCGGACCACCGTGACCTTCGTCGGCCGGGTCGATCCGGCCGACGTGCAGCGGGAGCTGCGGACGGAGCTGGCCCGGGTGCCGCTGGCCGGCGAGCACCGGTTGGACGTTCGGACCGGAAAGGGGCGGCGATGAGCCGGAGCACGGTCAACCGGGTGGTGCTGGGCCTGGCCGGTGCCCTGCTGCTGGTCGGCGGAGTGCTGGTGCTGGCCGGCGGGCTCGACCTGTACGGGCGGCTCGGGGTGCGGATGCCCACCTGGTGGCCGCTCACCTCGCCGGACCAGCCGGTGCTGAGCGACGCCTCGCGGACCCGGTGGTCCGGCGAGGCCTGGTGGTGGCCGGTGGTGTTCGCGGTGCTGGGGCTGACGGTCGCGCTGGCTCTGTGGTGGCTCTTCGCCCAGGTGCGGCGGAGCGGGCCGAGCTCGGTGACGCTGCCGGTGGGCGGGGCCGGGGTCACGGTGCGGCTGCGCAGCCGGGCGCTGGCCGACGCGGTCGAGACCGAGACGGTGGCGCTGCCCGACGTCACCCGGGTGCAGGCCCGGCTGACGGGGCGTCCGAAGCAGTTGCTGCTCCGCGCGGCCGTCCGGCTCGCCCCGGGCGGCGACCCGGCCGGAGCGGTGGACGACTTCCTGACCGGCCCGCTCGCCCACGCCCGCACCACCCTCGGCCAGGACGACCTGCCCACGGACCTCCGCCTGCGGGTCACCCGGGCCCCAGCGGCCTCCCGCGCCCCGGCCCCCCGGCGCGTGCTCTGAGCACCGCCCGCCGCGCAGGGGGCTCGGGGAAACTGCGACGCCGACCTCAGGAGTGTTCACCGTGCGGGCGGGGTCGGCCACCCTGCCTGTTGGCCCGCACGCCGGACGTCCTCGCTGTTCCCCGAGCCCCTGGCTGCGCCGTGGTCGAGCGCCTGCCGAAGGGTCGCGAGGCCGCGCCGGGGCAGGGGTCAGAGCGAGCGCAGGGCGCCGCCGTCGACCGGGAGCATGATGCCGGTGAGGTAGGAGGCGGCGGGGGAGAGGGCGAAGGCGGCGACCTTGCCGAACTCGGCGGGGGTGCCGTAGCGGCCGAGCGGGATGGTGGCGGCGGCGCGCTGCTGGGCGGCGGCGGGGTCCCCGCCGAGGGCGTCGAGCTCGCGGAGCCTGTCGGTGGCGATCCGCCCGGGGAGCAGGCCGAGGACGCGGATGCCGCGCGGGCCCAGCTCGTCGGCGAGGGACTTGGCGGCCATCGCCAGGCCGGGCCGCAGTCCGTTGGAGATGCCGAGGCCCGGGACGGGCTGGCGGACCGAGGTGGAGAGCACGAAGGCGATCACGCCGCCCTCGCCGAGGGCGGCCGCGGCGGTGCGGGCGATCCGCAGGGCGCCGAGCACGACGGTCTCGAAGGCGTGCTGCCAGTCCGCCTCGGTGGAGTCCAGGACGGTGCCGGCGGGCGGCCCGCCGACGCTGACCAGGACGCCGTCGAGGCGGCCGTAGGTCTGCTGGGCGGCCGAGACGAGCAGCTGGGCGCCGGCCGGGTCGGCGTTGTCGGCGACCACGCCGTGCACCTGCCCCGGGGCGTCCAGGGCGGCGACCGCCGCGTCCACCGCCTCCTTGGTGCGGCCGCTGAGCACCACCTTGGCGCCGTCGGCGACCAGTTCGCGCGCGGAGGCGAAGCCGAGGCCCCGGGTCGCGCCGGTCACCACGTACACCCTGTCCTGAAGTCCGAGATCCATGAGGGCCATCCTGCCCGATCGACGGACCGTCAGACGGCGACCGGCTCCGGTGCGGGCTCGGCCGGGGCGTCCTCGTGGGCCTCGCGGCGGGCCAGCACCACCAGGCCGACCGGGACCAGGGCCGCGAACAGCCACCACTGGACGGCGTACGCCATGTGCGGGCCGATCGAGGAGTGGTCGGGCTCGGACAGCACCACCGGGGAGTCGCCCTGGCCGGGGGCGGAGGAGGCGAGCTCCAGGTAGCCGCCGAGCACCGGCAGACCGGTCAGCTCGGCCTGCTGGGTGCTGCTGATGAGCTGGAACTGACGGTCCGGCAGCTTGCCGCGGACCTTGATGCCGCTGCCGGGGGTCTCCTCGGCCCGCAGCCGACCGGTGACGGTGACCTGGCCGGCCGGCGGGGCGGGGACGGCGGGGTACGTGGTGGCGTCCTCGCCCGACTCCACCCAGCCGCGGTTGACCAGCACCGAGCCGGCACCGTCGGCCAGCCGGAGCGGGGTGACGACGAAGTAGCCGATGCTGCTGCCCTCGGGCTCGGTCCGGCCGCGGACCACGAACTCGTGCGCGGTGTCGTACTGCCCGGTGGCGCTCATGGTGCGCCAGGTGAGGTCCTTGGGCACGGCGTAGCCGGGCTTGGAGACGGTGTCGAAGGCGACCGGCGCGGCGGTCAGGCTCTGCGTGATCAGCTCGTTGCGGGCGACCCGGGCCTGGTGCCGGTGGAACTGCCAGAAGCCCAGCTCGACCATGGTCGGGATCAGCAGGGCGGCCAGCAGGGCGATGGCCGCCCAGCGCCAGGAGAGCAGAAATCGGTACACATCGGCAAACTACGCGTACTGACGCCGGGCGCACACACCGGGGGTGCGGAACCGCTGCCCGGGGCGGTTCACACGCCCGGGTGCGGGGCGACCTCGCGGAGGAGGTGGAGGAAGGCGTCCTCGCCGACCACCGGGGTGCCGTACTCGCGGGCCTTGCGGGCCTTGCCGCTCCAGCTGCCCGCCTCGTTGGTGACCAGCAGGCTGGTGAGGCGGCTGACCGAGGAGGCGATGTGCAGGCCGGCCTCGACGGCGCGGTCCTCCAGCAGCTCGCGGTCGGTGGCGGTGTCGCCGGTGATGGCCACCCGCATGCCCTGGACCAGCGGACGGCCGTCGACCCAGCGGCCCGGGTTGGGGTACGGGCAGGCCGGGCGCTTGCGGCTCGGGCGGTAGGACGAGGTGTAGCCGGACCGGGCCGGGGCGGAGCTGTCCTCGCCCAGGTCGGTGACGGCCACGCAGTTGGTCAGTGGCAGCGGCACCCCGACCTGCCGGGCCAGCTGCAGGCTGGGGCGGAACGCCTCGGCCAGCACCCGGGCGTCGTCCAGCGCGTTGTGCGCCTGGCGCTGCTGGACACCGAAGTACTCGGCCAGGCTGGCCAGCTTGCCGTTCGGCAGCGGCAGGCCGAGGTCGCGGGAGAGCACCATGGTGCAGAGCCGCTGCTCCACGGGAGCACGCAGCCCGGCTCGCGAGTACTCACGGGAGATCATGTTCCAGTCGAAGAGCGCGTTGTGGGCCACCATCACCCGCCCCGCCAGCCGCTCGCCCAGCTCGGCGGCGATCTCCGGGAAGGTCGGCGCCCCGGCCAGCTCCCGGCTGGTCAGGCCGTGGATCCAGGTCGGGCCGGGATCGCGCTCGGGGTTCACCAGGGTGTACCAGTGGTCGGTGACCTCGCCGTGCGCGTCCAGCTGGTAGACACCGGCGGAGATCACCCGGTCGGTGCGGCCGAGCCCGGTGGTCTCGACGTCGACCACGGCGAAGCCCTGACCGTGCTCGGTGCTGCGCTGCGCCGGGAGCGGCGCGGCCCAGGTGGGTTCGCCGCTCGGGGACTGGATCGCGTACATGGTGGACCAGCTTAAGGGCGCGCGCCCACACCCAAGGTCGTTCGGCGGATTCCGGACCGCCCACGAGCGCCGAAAGTGGCGTACGCGACACCCCGGAATATCGTGGGACCCGGAGTGGTCCTACCAGGGCGACCCCGCACAACGCACCAGGCAGAAGGAAGATCCCTCATGCGCGCCACCGTGATCCACGGCCCGAACGACATCCGGATCGAGGAGGTCCCCGACCCGGTGATCCAGCGGCCCACGGATGCCGTCGTGCGGGTGCTGAACGCCTGTATCTGCGGCAGCGACCTGTGGGCCTACCGGGGCGTGGCGGCGCGTCAGCCCGGGCAGCGGATCGGGCACGAGTTCCTCGGCATCGTCGAGGAGGTCGGCCGCGAGGTGTCGAGCGTGAAGGCGGGCGACCTGGTGGTCGCGCCCTTCGTCTGGTCGGACGGCGTCTGCGAGTTCTGCCGGGACGGCCTGCAGACCTCCTGCCCGCACGGCGGCTTCTGGGGCGAGGTCGGCTCCGACGGCGGCCAGGGCGAGGCGGTCCGGGTGCCGTACGCCGACGGCACGCTGGTGCAGCTGCCCAAGGACGCGGCCGGGGACGACAAGCTGCTCACCTCGCTGCTGGCGCTCTCCGATGTGATGAGCACCGGCCACCACGCCGCCGTCGCGGCCGGGGTGCGCCCCGGTTCCACCGTGGCCGTGGTCGGCGACGGTGCGGTGGGCCTGTGCGGCGTGCTGGCCGCGCACCGGCTCGGCGCCGGGCGGATCATCGCGCTCGGGCGGCACCAGGCCCGGACCGACATCGCCCGGGCCTTCGGCGCCACCGACGTGGTGGCCGAGCGCGGCGAGGCGGCGATCGAGGCGGTCCGCGAGCTGACCGGCGGTCAGCTCGCGCACGCCGTGCTGGAGGCGGTCGGTACCGAGGAGTCGATGCGCACCGCGATCTCGATCACCCGCGACGGCGGCGGGGTCGGCTACGTCGGCGTCCCGCACGGCGGCAGCGCGGGTGTGGACATCGGCCAGATGTTCAACCGCAACATCTCGGTCGGCGGCGGCGTCGCCCCGGCCCGCGCGTACATCCCGGAGCTGCTCGCCGACGTGCTGGCCGGGACGATCAACCCGGGCCTGGTCTTCGACCGCACCGTTGACCTGGACGGGGTGCCGGACGGCTACCGGGCGATGGACGACCGCTCGGCGCTGAAGGTCCGGATCGCTTTCTGACGCTCCCTCAGAATGGCGGCACCGCACGGCGGTGCCGCCATTTGACGTTTTCTGGTCAAAGTTCGGTACGGAGTCTGTCCCGGGTGGTTCGTAGGCCCTAACATGCAGCCGATCCCACGACTGTGACGCCCCTCACGTCCCATTCGTTTCCCCCAGTGCCGCCCGAACACACAGGAGACACCGAATGGATAGTCCACCCACCGCCGACAGCACCCCGACGGAAGTCCAACTGATCGAGGAGAGCGCCGAGTTCGCCGCACTGCGGAAGACCTTCCGGGGGTTCGTCTTCCCGGTGACCGCAGGATTCCTGCTCTGGTACCTGCTGTACGTGCTGCTCTCCAGCTACGCCCCCGCCTTCATGGGGATCAAGCTGTTCGGGCACATCAACATGGCACTGCTGCTCGGACTGCTCCAGTTCGCCAGCACCTTCGCGATCGCGGCCTGGTACGCGCGCTTCGCGGACCGCCGGCTCGACCCGCCCGCCACCGCGATCCGCGAGCGGGCCATCGTGATCAACCCCCGGGGGGCGGGCGAATGAACATCCTGGCCACCGCCGCGACCGAACACCGCGGCCTGACCATCACCCTGTTCGGCATCTTCGTGCTCGCCACCCTGGGCATCACGATCTGGGCCGGGTCGCAGACCAAGGACGCCGCCGACTTCTACGCCGGCGGGCGCGGTTTCACCGGCTTCCAGAACGGCCTGGCGATCTCCGGCGACTACATGTCCGCCGCCTCGTTCCTCGGCATCGCCGGGGCGATCGCGCTGTTCGGCTACGACGGCTTCCTGTACTCGATCGGCTTCCTGGTCGCCTGGCTGGTCGCGCTGCTGCTGGTGGCCGAACCGCTGCGCAACTCCGGCCGCTACACGATGGCCGACGTGCTGGCCTTCCGGATGCGCCAGCGGCCGGTGCGCACCGCCGCGGGCATCTCCACCATCGTGGTGTCGATCTTCTACCTGCTGGCCCAGATGGTCGGCGCCGGTTCGCTGGTGGCCCTGCTGCTCGGGGTGAGCGGCGAGGGCGCCAAGCGCTGGACCATCGTCGCGGTCGGCGCGCTGATGGTGATCTACGTGGCCATCGGCGGGATGAAGGGCACCACCTGGGTGCAGATCGTCAAGGCGGTGCTGCTGATCGCGGGCACCGCGCTGATGACCGTCCTGGTGCTGGCCAAGTACAACTTCAACGTCTCCGCCCTGCTCGGCGCCGCCGCCGACGCCTCCGGCAAGGGCACGGCCTTCCTGGAACCGGGGCTCAAGTACGGCGCCACCGAGACCAGCAAGCTGGACTTCCTCAGCCTCGGCCTGGCCCTGGTGCTCGGCACCGCCGGGCTGCCGCACATCCTGGTCCGGTTCTACACCGTGCCCACCGCCAAGGCGGCCCGGAAGTCGGTGCTCTGGGCGATCGGCATCATCGGCGGCTTCTACCTGATGACCCTGGCGCTCGGCTTCGGCGCGGCCGCACTGGTCGGCCCGAAGACCATCAAGGCCTCCAACCCGGCCGGCAACACCGCCGCCCCGCTGCTGGCCGAGTACCTCGGCGGCGGTGCGGGCACCACCGGCGGCGCGATCCTGCTGGCGGTCATCTCGGCGGTGGCCTTCGCCACCATCCTGGCCGTGGTCGCCGGTCTGACGCTGGCCTCCTCGGCCTCCTTCGCCCACGACCTGTACGCCAACGTGATCCGGCGCGGCAAGGCGAGCGAGAAGGAGGAGGTCCGCTCGGCCAAGCTGGCCGCGATCGGGATCGGCGCGGTCGCCATCGTGCTGAGCCTGTTCGCCGAGAAGCTCAACACCGCCGCCCTGGTGGCGCTGGCCTTCGCGGTGGCCGCCTCGGCCAACCTGCCGACGCTGCTCTACTCGCTGTTCTGGAAGCGCTTCAACACCGCCGGTGCGGTCAGCTCGGTCTACGCCGGCCTGATCAGCTCGGTCACCCTGGTGTTCTTCTCCACCGTGGTCTCCGGCACCGAGAAGTCGCTCTTCCCGCACGCCGACTTCCACTGGTTCCCGCTGGAGAACCCGGGCCTGGTCTCGATCCCGATCGGCTTCCTGGCCGGCTGGCTGGGCACCCTGCTGGCCAAGGACAAGGCCGATCCGGCCAAGGCGGCCGAGCTGGAGGTGCGTTCGCTGACCGGTCTCGGCGCGCACTGACGTCCCGGCACCTGGATGCCGCTCCGGTCCTGACGCACCACGGAGTTAAGCTGGCCCGGTCCGCCGTTACCGGCGGCCGGGCCAGTCGCACTCTCCGGGAAAGGGGACCGTCGCCGTGCTGCTCGACACCTTCGGCCGACAGGCCGTCGACCTCCGGGTCTCCCTGACCGACAAGTGCAACCTGCGCTGCACCTACTGCATGCCCGAGGAAGGGCTCCAGTGGCTGGGCAGGAGCGAGCTGCTCACCGACGAGGAGATCGTCCGGCTGGTCACCATCGCCGTCCACGACCTCGGGGTCACCGAGGTCAGGTTCACCGGCGGCGAGCCGCTGCTGCGCCCCGGGCTGGTGTCGATCGTGGCCGCCTGCGCCGAGCTGGCGCCCCGCCCCGAGCTCTCGCTGACCAGCAACGGCATCGGCCTGGCCCGGACGGCGACGGCGCTGAAGGCGGCCGGCCTGGACCGGGTGAACGTCTCGCTGGACACCCTGGACCCGGACGTCTTCTTCACCCTGACCCGCCGCCGCCGCCACCAGGACGTGCTGGACGGGCTGGCCGCCGCCGAGGCCGCCGGGCTCACCCCGGTGAAGCTGAACGCGGTGCTGATGCGCGGGGTGAACGACCACGAGGCGGCCGACCTGCTGGAGTGGTGCCTGGAGCGCGGCTACCAGCTGCGGTTCATCGAGCAGATGCCGCTGGACGCCCAACACGGCTGGGACCGCTCGCAGATGGTCACCGCCGAGGAGATCCTGGACCGCCTGCACACCCGGTTCGCACTCACCCCCGAGCCGTCCGCGGCCCGGGGCGCGGCACCCGCCGAGCGCTGGCTGGTGGACGGCGGCCCGGCCGTGGTCGGGGTGATCGCCTCGGTCACCCGCCCGTTCTGCCGGGCCTGCGACCGGACTCGGCTGACGGCCGACGGCCAGGTCCGCAACTGCCTGTTCGCGACCGGGGAGACGGACCTGCGCACCGCCCTGCGCGCGGGCGGCAGCGACGCCGAGATCGGCGCGCTCTGGCGGGCCGCGATGTGGGGCAAGAAGGCCGGTGCGGGCATCGACAACCCGGAGTTCCTCCAGCCCGAGCGGCCGATGTCCGCGATCGGTGGCTGACCCGCCGTCAGCCCTCCCACTGCTCCAGTGCGACGGTCTCCTTCAGGAAGCCGCGCACGCCCAGGAACTGGGACAGGTGCTCGCGGTGGTCCTCGCAGGCCAGCCAGGTCTTCCGCCGGTCCGGCGTGTGCAGCTTCGGGTTGTTCCACACCAGCACCCACTCGGCCGGTTTCCGGCAGCCCTTGCCCGAGCAGACCGGGGGGCCCTCGGGGCCGTCCGGCCCGCCGAAGAGACTGAACGCGGGGGTGTCCATGGTGAGCCGTCCTGGAGCCGTGGGCGGGGAGTGAGCACCGCCAGTCTCGCATCTCGCCGAACGAGGGCATGACGACGCCGGGCAGCCACGGGGGGAGCCGCCCGGCGTCGGTCTGTCGCTCCGACGGGGGATGCGGAGCGCGTACGCAGTATGTCACGCTGAAAGCCCCGTGTGGCTAGCTCTGCCAAGATTAATCTGAGCTTGTTCTGAGCTTTCTGTCGGTCAAATCACTTGATACGGCGGCAAATCGGGCGTTGACCTCAGGCCTTGCCCTGGTCGCCCCCGCCGCCGGTGCCGCCCGGGCCGAGCATCAGGGGGGTGTCGGCGGGCACCGCGAAGGTGCTCGGCAGGCCCGGTGCCCGCTCCCGGCCGGCGTTGGCGATCAGCACCGCGAAGTAGGGGAGCAGCAGCCCGCCGCCGAGCGCGGCGAACGCGAGGTAGCGCTGCACGTCCCAGAGCACCACCGCGAGCAGCACGCACAGGGTGCGCACCAGCATCGAGATCACGTAGCGCCGCTGGCGGGCTCGGACGTCCTCGGAGAGACTGCTCCGCGCCCCGGTGATCCGGAAGATCTCGCCCCGCTTGCCCATGCTGCTACCACCCTCGTCCGGTCCCGGTACGGCGTCCTCACGGTACGCCTGCTTCACCCGCCCGGAGGAGGGTGGGGGCACGAAACGGCCCACCCGAGGTGCGGATGGGCCGGACGGGGCAAAAACTGTGATCAACAAGGGGAGCACCGCCGAGGGTCGGCGGCCGCGGTCCCGGGAGCTGACATGTGGGCGATCATCTCGGCGCTGATCGAGGGTCTGATTCTGGGTGGGATCGCACGGCTGGTGATTCCGGGAAAGCAGGACATCCCGATCTGGCTGACCATGGTGCTCGGCATGGTCGGGGCCCTGCTCGGCAACCTGGTCGCCCACCTCTTCGGGGTGGCCGACACCAGGGGCTTCGACTGGTGGCGGCACGCCTTCCAGCTGGGCGCGGCGGTCCTGCTGATCGTGGTCATCAGCCCGGTCTGGGCCTCACGGAAGAAGGTGTGAGGACAGGTACTCCGGCGGGACCAGGTCGGTCAGCCAGACACCGTTGGCACTGACCCTGAACTCGTGACCGGCCGCCGCCATCGCGGCGGCGTCCACCCGCAGCAGTACCGGACGGCCGTGTCGGGAACCCACCCGCACGGCCGTCTCGGTGTCCGCGGACAGGTGCACGTCCTGACGGCTCATCGGGCGCAGGCCCTCGCGGTGGATCGCGTCCAGGTTCCGTCCGGTGGTGCCGTGGTAGAGCACCGGGGGCGGCTCGGTGGCGGCCAGACCGAGGTCGACCGCCACCGAGTGGCCCTGGCTGGCCCGGATCAGCGAGCCGTCGTCCGAGTACGCGAAGCGGCGCTTGTTGTTGGTCTCCACCACGTGGTCCAGCTCGGCCCGGCTGACCCGGGTGCCGCGCCGGGCCAGCGCGGCGAGCAGGGTGTCGACCGTGACCCAGCCGGCCTCGTCCAGCGTGATGCCGATCGAGGCCGGGTCGTGCCGGAGCACGCGGGAGAGCGTCTTGGAGACCCGTACCGTCCGCTTCTCGTCCAGGGTCATGACGCCTGGCTCACCGAACTCATGTTGAAGTCGGCCACCCGGACCGGCGGCATCGCGGCGCGGGTGAACCAGTCGCCCCACTCGCGGGGCAGGCAGGGCTCGGTCCGCCCGACCTCGGTGATCCGCTCCAGCAGGCCGACCGGGGACTCGTTGAAGCGGAAGTTGTTCACCGCGCCGACCACCTCGCCGTGCTCGACCAGGTAGACGCCGTCCCGGGTCAGGCCGGTGAGCAGCAGCGAGGCCGGGTCCACCTCGCGGATGTACCAGAGGCAGGTGAGCAGCAGGCCGCGCTCGGTGCGGGCGATCATCTCGTCCAGGGTCGGCGCGCCGGCCTGGTCGTCGACGGCCAGCTCCAGGTTGTCCACCGGCGGGGTGAGCGGCAGGCCGGTCAGCTCGCTGGAGTGACGGGTGGTCAGCAGGTTGGCCAGCACCCCGTCCTTGATCCAGTCGGTGGCGGCCAGCGGCTGCCCGTTGTCGAAGACCGAGCTGTCGTCGCCGGAGGAGTGCGTCAGCACGAACGGCGCCGCCTCCAGGCCGGGCCGGGCCGGGTCCGAGCGGAGCGTGAGCGGCAGCGGGCTGAGCCGCTCGCCGAGCCGGGTCTCGCCGTTGGGCTTGGAGAAGACCGTGCGGCCCTCGGTGGCGTCCCGGCCGCCGGCGGACCAGCTGAGGTAGATCATCAGGTCGGCGACGGCGGTGGGCGGCAGCAGCGTCTCGTACTTCCCGGCCGGGAGGTCGATCCGCTTGGCGCCCCAGCCGAGCCGCTTGGTGGCCTCGGTGTGCATCGCGGTGACGTCCACGTCGGTGAAGTCGCGGGTGGCGGCACCGACCCAGGCCGAGGCGGCCAGGTCCTCGGTCTTGGCGTTCAGCTCGACCGTGCCGGTGGGCTGGTCGTGGCGCAGCCGCAGGCCGGTGGAGGTGCCGAGGTAACTGCTGGTCAGCTCGTGCCGGGCGAAGCCGTACAGCAGCTGGCCGGCGGCCCGGGCCCGGGCGAAGGCCCGGCCGAGCGCGGGGGCGAACTCGGCGAAGACCTCGATCGAGGTCTCGGCCGGGGGAGCGGTGAAGTCGGCCGAGGCCGGCCGGCCCGGCAGCAGCGGCTGGGCGTCCTCGGCCGGGCCGGCGTCGCGGGCGGCGGCCTCGGCGGCCCGGACCAGGCTCTCGACCTCGTCCAGCGTGACCGCCTCGCGGGCGACCACGCCGGAGGCGGTGCCCTGGGCGCCGGCCACGGTGGCGATCACGGTGAGCCGGCGGCCCCGGGTGACGCCGTTGGTGGTCAGGGCGTTCCCGGCCCAGCGCAGGTTGGCCGTCGACTCCTCGTCGGCGATCACCACGCAGCCGTCGGCCCGGGACAGTTCGAGCGCGCGCTCGACCAGCTCGTGCGGGTGAATGTACGGCATCAGTGACCCGCCTCCTGCTGCGTGTTGAGCACGTTGACGTCGCGGAACAGCGCGGACGGGCAGCCGTGGCTGACCGCCGCGACCTGGCCCGGCTGGGCCTTGCCGCAGTTGAAGGCACCGCCGAGCACGTAGGTCTCGGGGCCGCCGACGGCGCTCATCGAGCCCCAGAAGTCGGTGGTGGTGGCCTGGTAGGCGAAGTCCTTGACCTGGCCCGCCAGTTCGCCGTTCCGGATGGCGTACGCGCGCTGGCCGGTGAACTGGAAGTTGTACCGCTGCATGTCGATCGACCAGGAGCGGTCGCCGACGATGTACAGGCCGTTCTCCACCTGGGCGAACAGGCCCTCGGTGCTCGGCCCGTCGGCGGCCGGCTGGAGCGAGACGTTGGCCATCCGCTGCACCGGGACGTGCCCGGGGGAGTCCGCGTAGGCGCAGCCGTTGGAGCGGCCGAGGTCCTTCAACCGCGCCATCGCCCGGTCGAGTTGGTAGCCGACCAGGACGCCGTCCTTGACCAGGTCCCAGGACTGGGTGGCCACGCCCTCGTCGTCGTAGCCGATGGTGGAGAGGCCGTGCTCGGCGGTGCGGTCGCCGGTGACGTGCATCAGCTCGGAGCCGTACTTCAGCGAGCCGAGCTTGTCGAAGGTGGCGAACGAGGTGCCCGCGTAGGCGGCCTCGTAGCCCAGCGCCCGGTCCAGCTCGGTGGCGTGCCCGATCGACTCGTGGATGGTCAGCCACAGGTTGGACGGGTCGATCACCAGGTCGTAGCGGCCGGCCTCGACGCTCGGCGCCTTCATCTTCTCGGCCAGCAGGCCGGGCAGCTCGGCGAGTTCGGCGTTCCAGTCCCAGCCGGTGCCGAGCAGGTACTCCCAGCCCCGCCCGGCCGGCGGCGCCAGCGTGCGCATCGAGTCGAAGGCACCCGTGCGCTCGTCCACCGAGGTGGCCTCCAGCGTCGGGTGCAGCCTGATCCGCTGCTGGGTGGTGGTGGTGCCCGCGGTGTCCGCGTAGAACTTGTTCTCCTGCACCGTGAGCAGGCTCGCGCTCACGTGCGAGACCCCGTCGGCGGCCAGCAGGCGGCTGCTCCACTCGGCCAGCAGCGCGGTCTTCTCCGCGTCCGGCACCTCGAACGGGTTGACCTCGTACGCGGAGACCCAGGTGGCGTCCGCGTGCACCGGCTCCTCGGCCAGCTCGACCAGGTCGGTGCCGCCGGCCGCGCGGCTGATCCCGCCCGACAGCCGGGCCACCGCGACCGCCTGCTCGGCGACCAGCACGGCCGCCTCCGGGGTCAGGTCCACCCCGGCCGCGAAGCCCCAGGCGCCGTCCAGCAGCACCCGGACGGCGAAGCCCAGTTGGACGCTGTCCGAGGAGCCGGCCGGGCGTGCGTCACGCAGCCGCCAGGAGGCGCTGCGGACCCGCTCCAGCCGGAAGTCGGCGTGGGCGGCGCCCAGCTGGACGGCCCGGCCCAGGGCGGCGTCGGCGAGGGTGCGCAGCGGGTACCGGAGGAACAGCGGATCGACGGCGCGGCTCTGGGTACGGCCTGCGCTGGGCGTCGGGGGCATCGGGCTCCCTGGATCGGGGGACGGACGGCGGCGGGTGACCCGGGCAGGGGCACCCGCATCGCATCATCGCCTGTCCGACCGCCGGGGGCCAGCAGATTAACCGCGCGCCGGGCCGGTCGAGGTCGAGGGCCGCCCCGGGTACTGCCGGACCGGCCCCCGGGGTTGTCCTCCCGGGGGCCGGCCTGCACAGCTCCGCCGCCTGGAGCGGCCGTTCAGGCCACCGACTCCCACCAGCCGTCCAGCTCCGGCGGGTTGTCCACGTCGACCCGCTGGCCGGGGCGGGGGACCGCGATCGGCACCGCCTGCTGCTTGGCCTCCGCCAGCAGCCGCTCGATCGGCTCCGCCCACGGGTGCAGGCCCAGGTCGAAGGTGCACCAGTGCACCGGCACCAGCAGCTCGGCCCGCAGCTCCTGGTGCGCCCGGACGGCGTCCTCCGGCGTCATGTGGATATCGGCCCAGGCCTGGTCGTACGCGCCGATCTGGACCAGCGCGGCGTCGAACGGGCCGTGCTGCGCGCCGATCCGCGCGTAGCCCTCGAAGTAGCCCGAGTCGCCGGTGTAGTAGACCTTGCGGCTCGGCCCGGCGATCACCCAGGAGCCCCAGAGCGTGGTGTTGCGGGTGGTGCCGCGGCCGGAGAAGTGGTGCGCCGAGGTCAGCGTCAGCGTCAGGTCGCCGAGCGTGCAGGTCTCGTCCCAGTCCAGCTCGATGATCCGGTGCTCGGGCACGCCCCAGCGGCGCAGGTGGCCGCCGATGCCGAGCGGCACCGCGAACGGGGCGGACTGGGCCGCCGTCAGGCGCTGGACGGTGGCCATGTCCAGGTGGTCGTAGTGGTCGTGCGAGATCAGCACCGCGTCCACCGGCGGCAGCTGCTCCAGCTCGACCGGCACCGGGTGCAGCCGCTTCGGGCCGACGTGCGAGGACGGCGAGCAGCGGTCGCTCCAGATCGGGTCCAGCAGGACCCGGCTGCCCTCCACCTCGACCAGCGCCGAGGCGTGGCCGAACCAGGTGATCTCCACCCCCTCGGCGGCCGGCCGCCCCGGACCGCCGTCGAACCGGGCCAGCGGCACCTCGCCGACCGGCTTGCCCTGGCGCTCGAACAGCATCCGGCGCAGGGTGTCCCGGTTCACCGGCGTCGTCGGGGTGGGCCGGGCCAGCTCGGACGGTGCGTTGTGGAAGACGCCGTCCCGGAACTGCGGGGAGTTGCGCACCCGGGGGTCGGCCGCGTCCGGGCGGCGGCCGAAAGACGCGGGTACCTCACGGAACGCCCACGCGGCGGCGGTGGCCGCTGCGGTCAGGGCGGCCAGTGCCAGCAGGGTCTTGCGGCTGCCGGGTCGTCGCTCGCTCATCCGTCTCTTCTTCGCTCTCGGTCCAGGTGGGCCGGTAACCGGTCCACGTGGCCAACGGCTTCGGCGGGGCCGGTGTTCCCGATGGTGCGGGCGCACTGCCGAATGTTCGGTGGGTGCACGCATTGTCGGGATGCGACAGTTCGGACCGGACGGACCTGTGGGAGCTGGATTCGTCGCTGGCCGGAAACGACCGATAGCGTCACAGTGCGTACGCGCGCACTGCGTACCCACTGCGGCCCCGACCGGCACCCCACGTGCCGGTCTTCGGGCCGCTGGTCCACTACGGAGAGAGGTGTGTCCGTGAGCCGCTCGGTTCTCGTCACCGGAGGTAACCGGGGCATCGGCCTCGCGATCGCCCTGGCCTTCGCAGAGGCGGGGGACAAGGTCGCCGTCACCAGCCGTTCGGGCGACCTGCCCGAGGAGCTGGCCAAGCTCCAGGCGATCGCCGTCCGCTGCGACATCAACGATGCTGCGCAGGTGGACGCCGCCTTCACCGAGATCGAGGCCGCCCACGGTCCGGTCGAGGTCCTGGTCGCCAACGCGGGGATCACCAAGGACACCCTGATGCTCCGGATGACGGAGGAGGACTTCACCTCGGTCCTCGACACCAACCTGACCGGCGCCTTCCGCGTGGTCAAGCGGGCCTCGGCCAAGATGCTCCGGGCCCGGAAGGGCCGGATCGTGCTGATCTCCTCGGTGGTCGGGCTGACCGGCTCCCCGGGGCAGGCCAACTACGCCGCCTCCAAGGCCGGGCTGGTCGGGTTCGCCCGTTCGCTGGCCCGCGAGTTCGGCCCGCGCAGCATCACCGTCAACGTGGTCGCCCCCGGCTTCGTGGACACCGACATGACCGCGGTGCTCACCGAGGAGCGCCGCAAGGAGATCGTCTCGGGCGTGCCGCTGGGCCGTTACGCCGCGCCCGCCGAGGTCGCGTCCGCGGTGCGCTTCCTCTCCTCCGACGACGCCGCATACATCACCGGAGCCGTCATTCCCGTCGACGGCGGATTGGGCATGGGTCACTGAACATGAGTGGAATTCTCGAGGGCAAGCGCATCCTCGTCACGGGTGTGCTGATGGAGTCCTCCATCGCCTTCCACACCGCGAAGCTGGCCCAGGAGCAGGGCGCGGAGATCATCCTGACCGCCTTCCCGCGGCCCAGCCTGACCGCGCGCATCGCCAAGAAGCTGCCCCGCCCGGTCGAGACCCTCGAACTGGACGTCTCCAGCGAGGAGCAGCTGGCGGGCATCGCGGACCAGGTCCGCGCGGCCGGCCTGCCGACCCTGGACGGCATCGTCCACTCGATCGGCTTCGCCCCGCAGGACGCGCTCGGCGGCAACTTCCTGAACACCCCGTGGGAGTCGGTCGCGACCGCGATGCAGGTCTCGGCCTTCTCGCTGAAGTCGCTCACCACGGCGCTGCTCCCGCTGATGCAGGACGGCGGCTCGGTGGTCGGCCTGACCTTCGACGCGCAGTACGCCTGGCCGCAGTACGACTGGATGGGCCCGGCCAAGGCCGCGCTGGAGTCCACCAACCGCTACCTGGCCCGCTACCTGGGCGAGCGGAACATCCGCTGCAACCTGATCTCGGCCGGTCCGATCGGCTCGATGGCCGCGAAGTCCATCCCGGGCTTCCCCGACCTGGCCGCCACCTGGGACAACCGCTCCCCGCTCAAGTGGGACCTCACCGACCCGGAGCCGACCGGTCGCGGCGTCGTCGCGCTGCTGTCGGACTGGTTCCCGAAGACCACCGGCGAGATCATCCACGTCGACGGCGGGCTGCACGCGATCGGCGCCTGACCGCCGGAGCCTGACGAGGGGCGCGGGGAACCGCGCGGGACGGCAGGGGGCCTTCGCCCCACCTGTTCCGCGCACCTCCCCGCGCCCCTCGGCGTGTGCGGCTACGCCTCCGAGCAGACCCCGATCGCCCGCCCCGCCTCGACCGAGGCGGCCGCCGCGTCCCGCCCGCGGATCGCGTCCAGGATGCCGCCGTGCCCCACGTACCGCTCCGCGATCAGCTCCGGGCCGACGTCGTGCCGCAGGTGCGCCCGCATCACCTCGCCGAGGTCCGCGTACACCGCCGCGATCACGTCGTTGTGCGCGGCCGCCACCACCGCCTGGTGGAAGGCGGCGTCCGCCTGGATGAAGTCCTCCGGGTCGCCGGCCCGCCAGGCCGCCTCGCGCCGGGACAGCGCGGTCTCCAGCAGTTCCAGGTCCCGGTCGGTGCGGCGGACGGCCGCCAGCCCGGCCGCCGAGGTCTCCAGCATCGAGCGCAGCTCGGCCACCTCGTTCTGGTCGGCGTCGGCGAACTTGCGGTGCATCACCCCGGCCAGCTCGCTGGTGGCCAGCACGTAGGTGCCCGAGCCCTGCCGGATGTCCAGCAGCCCGTTGTGGGCCAGCGCCCGGACGGCCTCCCGGACGGTGTTGCGGGCCACCCCGAGCTGTTCCACCAGAGCCGGCTCGGTGGGGATCCGGGACCCGACCGGCCACTCGCCCGAGGTGATCTGGGCGCGCAGCTGGGCGATCACCTGGTCGGAGAGCGGGGTACGGCGGGTGGTCGACAGTGCCATCGGACTCCCTGTCAGCTGGACGGACACGCTCAGGATACCGGCGTGCCAAAATTCATCCCATCATTCTATGATGGGCGCCATGTCCACCGCAGCTGAGTCCACCACCGACCTGCCCGTCGAGATGTCGCCACCCCCGGCCCGCCCGGCCCGCAGACGCCTCGGCTGGCTGCTGGCGCTCGCCATCGCGGTGGCCGCGCTCAACCTGCGCCCGGTGGTCACCAGCCTCGGCCCGATGCTCAAGCAGGTGCAGGCGGACCTGGGGATGAGCGCCACGGTGGCCGGGCTGATCACCGCGGTGCCCTCGCTCTGCTTCGCGCTGTTCGGCCTGGCCGCCCCGGCGCTGTCCCGGCGGCTCGGCCCGGTCGTGGTGGTCACGGCGGGCATGGGGGCGATCGCGCTCGGCGTGCTGGCCCGCTCCTTCGCCGGGGGCACGGCGGTCTTCCTGCTGCTGACCGCCGTCGCCCTGGCCGGGGTGGCGGTCTCCAACGTGCTGATCCCGGTGGTGATCAAGCGGTACTTCCCGGACCGGGTCGGCCCGATGATCGGCCTCTACTCGATGGCGCTCTCGGTCGGCACCGCGGCCGCGGCCGCCGCCACCGTCCCGATGACCAAGGCGTTCGGGGGGAACTGGCGCGAGGGCCTCGGCAGTTGGGGCCTGCTCGCACTGGTGGGGCTGCTGATCTGGCTGGTCACGCTCTTCCTCCGGCGGGACCGCTCCGGCACCGCCGCGACCGAGCAGGCCCCGGCCGCCGCGAAGCTGCCGATCCTGCGCAGCCGGACCGCCTGGGCGCTGGCCGTCTTCCTCGGCCTCCAGGCCACCAGCGCGTACGCCACCATGGGCTGGCTGCCCACCATCTACCAGGACGCCGGGGTCTCGGCCGGCAGCTCGGGGGTGCTGCTCGCCCTGGTGATGGCGATCAGCGTGCCCGCCTCCTTCATCCTGCCCAACCTCGCCGTCCGGCGCGGTGAGCAGGGGCTGTTCGTGGTGGTGCTGGCCCTGTGCGGAATCGTCGGCTACACCGGGCTGGCCTTCGCGGCGGGCACCGTGTCCTGGCTCTGGGCCTGCCTGGTCGGCCTGTCGATGTGCGCCTTCCCGCTCGCCCTCACCATGATCGGCCTGCGGGCCCGGACCCCGGGCGGGGTGGCCCAGCTGTCCGCCTTCGCCCAGAGCCTGGGCTACCTGATCTCGATCCCGGGCCCGATCCTGGTCGGCTCGATCTACCAGGCGACCGGCCAGTGGTACCTGCCGCTGGGCTTTCTGGCCCTGCTGCTGATCCCGCAGATGGCCTTCGGCCTGCGGGCCGGCCAGGCCCGCCACATCGAGGACGAGGCCTGACCCGGCTGCGGGCCGGGGTGTGAACGGATGCGAGACTTCTGACCATGCCCGTACTCGAACCCAACCCCCCGAACGGCCAGAAGAAGCTGCTCCAGCTGCTCGGCCTGATCGCCGGCATCGTGGTGCTGGTCTCCGTGATCGCCAGCGTGGCGAACGGCTTCGGCTGAGCCGGCCACCCCTGGGGGTGGCGCAGGTCCTGAGCGCCGCGCCCGGCGGGCGGTTTTCTGGAAAGCTCGGGGTATGAGCGCCGACACCCTTCGAAGGATCATCGTTCTCCGCCACGCCAAGGCCGACTGGCCGAACCAGGTCGACGACCACGAGCGGCCGCTGGCCGACCGCGGCCGCCTCCAGGCTCCGGATGCCGGCCGCTGGCTGACCGACTCGGGCATCAACCCGGACTACGTGCTCTGCTCCACCGCCTTGCGGACCAGGGAGACCTGGAAGCTCGCGGTGCACGAGCTGCCCAAGCGCGCACGAAAGACGGTCCACGAGGACCGGATCTACGAGGCCAGCCCGGGCGAGATCATCGCGGTGCTCCAGGAGACCCCCGACGAGTACCGGGACGTCGTGCTGGTCGGCCACAACCCGGGCGTGCTCGGCCTGACCCAGATCCTGGCCGGCGACCAGGGGGACCCGGACGCCCTCGCCCGGCTCCAGAACGGCGGCTTCCCGACCGCCGCGATCGCGGTGCTCGGTTTCACCGGCCCGTGGAAGTCGGTCGAGCCCGGCGTCGCCCGGCTGGACACCTTCCACACGCCGCACGAGGACTGAGCGCACCCGGACCGAGCAGTGGAAGGGCCCCGACGGTCGCCGTCGGGGCCCTTCCACTGCCCCGTGCGCGATTATGCGTGTTCTGCCAGTATTTCGAACACCCGTTGACGCCCTGGGCCCGCCGCGCTGCACTGCGCTGAACTCCCCTCCTCACCAAGGGTGTTCACATGCGCGTACTCAGGCTCCTCCTGTCCGTGCTCTGTACCGTGGCCGCCGCGTTCGCACTTCCCGCACCGACCGCCGCCCGGGCCACCGCCCCCGATCCGCCCCGGACCGTCCCGGCGCTGCGCCAGTGGACCGCCGGTAGCGGCAGCTACCTCTTCGGCCCCGCCGCCAGGATCGTGGTCGACCCCGGGTACGCCGCTCAACTGGCGGGCGAAGCAACCACCTTCGCCGCCGACCTGGGTGCGCTGGCCGGCCGCACGGTGACGGTGCTGACCGGCACCGCCGCCCCCGGCGACATCGCCCTGACCCTCGGCGACTCCACGCTCCCGGCCGAGGGCTACCGGATGACGGTCGGTCAGACCATCACCGTCCGGGCCGGCACCGCCGCCGGTGCCTTCTACGGCACCCGGACCGTCCTGCAGCTGCTGCACCAGTCGTCCACCGTGCCGGCCGGCACCGCCGCGGACTGGCCCGCCAAGGCCGAGCGCGGCCTGATGGTCGACCAGGGGCGGAAGTTCTTCAGCGTCGGCTGGCTGGAGCAGCACATCAAGGAGCTGGCCTACCTCAAGCTCAACCACTTCCACTTCCACCTCTCGGACACCTTCGGCTTCCGGCTGGAGAGCAGCACCCACCCGGAGATCGTCTCGGCCGAGCACTACAGCAAGCAGCAGATCACCGACCTGGTCGCGCTGGCGGCCCGGTACCACGTGACGGTGGTGCCGGAGATCGACACCCCCGGACACATGAACCCGATCCTGGCCGCCCACCCCGAGCTCAGGCTCAGGAACAAGGCGGGCACGGCCAGCAGCGAGTTCGTGGACCTGTCGCTGCCCGGTACGTACACGCTGGTCAAGGACCTGGTCGACGAGTACCTGCCGCTGTTCCCCGGCCCGTACTGGCACATCGGCGCGGACGAGTACGTCACGGACTACAGCCAGTACCCGCAGCTGCTCGGCTACGCCCGGGCCGCCTACGGGGCGAACGCCACCGCGAAGGACACCTACTACGGCTTCGTCAACTGGTCCGACGCCCTGGTCCGGGCCGCCGGGAAGACCACCCGGATGTGGAACGACGGCATCAAGTCCGGCGACGGCACCCTCAGGCCGAACCCGGGCATCGTGGTCGAGTACTGGTACACCTACGGCCTGACGCCCCAGCAGCTGGTGGACGCCGGGCACCGGGTCGCCAACGAGTCCTGGACGCCGACCTACTACGTGCTCGGCGGCGCCAAGCCGGACACCCGGTGGATGTACGAGACCTGGACCCCGGACCTGTTCCAGGGCGGCAACCGGATCACCGACGCCACCGGGAACCTCGGCTCGCTGATCCACGTCTGGTGCGACAACCCGAACGCCGAGACCGAGGACCAGATCGCCGCCGGCCTGGTGTTCCCGCTGCGCGGGCTGGCCCAGCAGACCTGGGGATCGCCGAAGCCGGTCGCCACGTACGCGGAGTTCACCCCGATCGCCACCGCCGTCGGGCACCACCCCGGCTGGACCGGCGGCAGCTCCCAGCCGGGCAACCTGGCGCTGAACCGGCCCACCACCGCCTCCAGCACCGAGACGGCGAACTTCCCCGCCGCCGCGGCCACCGACGGCGACCCCGGCTCCCGCTGGGCCAGCGGCTACAGCGACCCGCAGTGGCTCCAGGTCGACCTGGGGGCGGTCCGGAGCATCGGCCGGGTGGTGCTGCGCTGGGAGGCGGCGTACGGCAAGGCGTACCAGCTCCAGGTCTCCGACGACGCGGTGACCTGGCGCACGCTCTACTCCACCACCGCCGGCGCCGGTGGCACCGAGACCCTGACCGGGCTCACCGGCAGCGGTCGCTACCTGCGGATGTACGGCACCCGGCGCGGCACCGGCTGGGGCTACTCGCTGTACGAGCTGGAGGCCTACGGCACCGGGTGACGGATCACTCGGTCGGGGTGCCGTCCAGCTCGTCCGCCGCCTCGACCTCTTCGCGGGTGATCCCGAGCAGGTAGAGGACGGTGTCCAGGAACGGGACGTTCACCGCCGTGTCGGCGGCCTCGCGGACCACGGGCTTGGCGTTGAAGGCCACGCCGAGCCCGGCCGCGTTCAGCATGTCGAGGTCGTTGGCGCCGTCGCCGATCGCCACCGTCTGCTCGATCGGGACCTTGGCCTGCTCGGCGAAGCGCTCCAGCCAGCGGGCCTTGCCGGCCCGGTCGACGATCTCGCCGGTGACCCGGCCGGTGAACTTCCCGTCCACCACCTCAAGGGTGTTGGCGGCGGCGAAGTCCAGCCCGAGCTCCTCGACCAGGTGGTCGGTGACCTGGGTGAAGCCGCCCGAGACGATGGCCACCTGGAAGCCCAGCCGGCGCAGCGTCCGGACCAGGGTGCGGGCGCCCGGGGTGAACCGGACCTCGGCCCTGACCTTCTCGGTCACCGAGGCGTCCAGCCCGGCCAGCAGCGCCACCCGGGCCCGCAGCGACTCGGCGAAGTCCAGCTCGCCCCGCATCGCGGCGGCCGTCACCTCGGCGACCTTCTGCTCGCAGCCCGCGTGGGCGGCGAACAGCTCGATCACCTCGTCCTGGATCAGGGTGGAGTCGACGTCCATCACCACCAGCCGCTTGGCCCGGCGCTCCAGGCCCGCCCGCACCACCGCGATGTCGACCTGCTGGGCGGCGGCCTCCAGGGCCAGCACCGCCCGCAGCTCCTCGGTCGCGACGCCGGAGACGGCCAGTTCGACGGCGGTCACCGGGTACTTGGCCAGCCGGAAGACGCGGTCGATGTTGCCGTCGGCCTCGGTGATCCGCCGGGTCAGCGCGGCGACCGCGGTGGCGGTCAGCGGGTGGCCGAGCACGGTGACGTGCGAGCGGCCCTCGCGGCGCGGCCGGTTGTCACCGGTGCCGGAGATGATCTCGGCCTGGAGCTTCAGCTCCTCCGCCCAGCGGTGCACGGTGGAGCGCAGCGCCCCCTCCGCGCCCGGCCCGCCGGACGGCGTGGCCACCAGGGCGCACAGCGTTATCCGGCCGCGGGTGACCATCTGCTCGATGTCGATCACGTCCACACCGAAGTCGCCGAGCGTGCTGAACAGCCCTGTGGTGATACCGGGGCGGTCCTTGCCGAAGACCTTGACCAGCAAGGTGCGCTCGTCGTCGTACGACCGGGGCAGCGGGGGGAGGGGCGCAGCGTTCATGGTGCGACCCACGCTACCGGGCCGCCCGCCCCGGCCCGTAACGGCGTCCGCCCTCTGGACCAGCCCCGGGCTGGGCGGATAGTGCTTCGGGCCCGTACCTGGAAGGATGTCGGGCCGTCAGTTGTCAGTACCAGCGGGGGCAGGGACAGTGCCGCACTTCATAGTGGAGATCGACGGCCAGCAGCTGGCCCTGGACCCGGACCGGACCTATCTGATCGGCCGCGACCCGGCGGCGGACCTGCGCTCCGAGGACGCCAGGGTGTCCTGGCGGCACGCCACCCTGGCGCACCGGGACGGGGCCTGGCTGCTCACCGACCAGGACAGCACCAACGGCACCTTCGCCCAGGGCGTCCGGGCCAAACTGGTGCCGCTGCGGCCCGGCGCCGAGATCCGGCTGGGCAGCGTCGCCAGCGGCCCCCTGCTGACCGTCCGGGCCCCGGCCGCCGAGCCCGTCCCGACCACGCCGGTGCTGCCGCCGGTGCCCTGGCACGCCGCGATCACCGGACGCAGCACCCCCAGCCCGTTCCCGGCCGCGGCCTTCCCCGGGTCGCCCTTCCCCGCAGCGGCCTTCCCCGCGCAGCGCGACCGCTCCGCACCCACCGTCATCCGCAGCCTCGGCCCGACCACCCGGACCATCCGGATCGGCCGGGCGCTCGACAACGACGTCGTGCTGGCCGACCTCCAGGTCTCCCGGCACCACGCCGAGCTGCGCCAACTCCCGGACGGCCGCTGGGAGATCGTCGACCTGGGCAGCCACAACGGGATCTTCCTGAACGGCCAGCCGGTCCAGCGCGCGCTGGTCGGCGAGCAGGACCGGCTGGCCGTCGGACGCTCCGGCTTCGCCCTGGTCGGCGGCCAGCTCCAGGAGTACGTGGACGACGGCGCGGTCACCTTCTCGGCCCGGCACCTGAGCGTCGAGGTGCCGTACCAGGGCGGCCGCCGGACCCTGCTCCGGGACGTCGGCTTCACCGTGCCGGAGAAGTCGCTGGTCGCGGTGGTCGGCCCGTCCGGCTCCGGCAAGTCCACCCTGCTGCGCGCCCTCACCGGCTACCGCCCGGCCGACCAGGGCCAGGTGCTGTACGACGGGCGCGACCTGTACCGCCGGTTCGCCGAGCTGCGGGCCCGGATCGGGCTGGTGCCGCAGTCGGAGATCCTGCACCGGGAGCTGACGGTCCGCCGGGCCCTGCGCTACGCCGCCGAGCTGCGCTTCCCCGGCGACACCGAGGCGGCCGAGCGGGAGCGCCGGATCGACGAGGTGCTGGCCGAGCTGCGGCTCGACCAGCGCGCCGACAGCCGGATCAGCACCCTCTCCGGCGGCCAGCAGAAGCGGGTCTCGGTCGCCCTCGAACTGCTCACCAAGCCCTCGCTGATCTTCCTGGACGAGCCCACCTCCGGCCTCGACCCGGGGATGGACCGCGAGGTGATGCAGACCCTGCGCAAGCTCGCCGACGACGGCCGCACCGTCCTGGTGGTCACCCACTCGGTGGCCGAACTGGCTCTCTGCGACCGCCTGCTGGTGCTCGCCCCGGGCGGCACGGTGGCCTACTTCGGGCCGCCGGACGAGGCCCTCTACTTCTTCGGCTACCAGAGCTGGGCCGACGTCTTCCAGGCCTTCGAGAACCACCCCGACCACGACTGGGCCGGCCGCTACCGCAGCTCCCCGCACCACCAGGAGTACTCCGCCGACTCGGCCGCCACCCCGCTGCCCGTCCTCGCCGCCGACCGGCCCCGGGCCGAACCGCCCAAGCCGCAGCGCTGGCGGTCCCAGCTGTCCACCCTGGTCCGCCGCTACCTCGCGGTGCTCGGCGCGGACCGGGGCTTCCTGGCCCTCTCGCTGATCCTCCCGCTGGTGCTCGGCGGCGTGAGCGCGCTCATCCCGGACGACTGCGGACTGGTCGCCTGCACCGGACCCCAGCCCAACGGCGGGGCCCGGATGGTCCTGCTGGTGCTCGCGGTCGGCGCCTGCCTGGCCGGGGCCGCCAACTCCGTCCGCGAGCTGATCAAGGAGCGGCCGATCTACGAACGGGAACGGGCCACCGGGCTCTCCCGCTCGGCCTACCTGATGTCCAAGGTGGTCGTGCTCGGCGCGGTCAGCCTGGTGCAGGGCGGACTGATCTCGGCCGTCGGCTTCGGCCTGCGCGAACTCCCCGAACGCGGCCTGCTGCTCACCGGCGCCCCGGCGGTCGAGCTGGCCGTCGGCATCACCCTGCTCGGCTTCGTCGCGATGATGGTCGGCCTGGTCATCTCGGCCCTGGTCCGCACGGCGGAGAAGACCATGCCGCTGCTGGTGATGTTCACCATCGTCCAACTGGTCTTCACCGGTGCCGTCTTCCAGCTCTACGACGCGCCCGGGCTGGAGCAGTTCGCCTGGCTGATGCCCGCCCGCTGGGGGGTCGCCGCCCCCGGCACCACCCTCGACCTGGCCGCGATCTCCCCGGTCGCACCCGGCGCCGACCCGCTGTGGGCCCACTCGGTCGGCACGCTGCTGCTCGACTGGCTCGCCCTGCTGGTCTTCGCGGGCCTGCTCGGCCTGCTGCTCAACCGGCTCCAGCGGCGGCACGAACCCGAGGTGATGCAGCGGGGGTAGGACACGGGGCAGGACCGGGGGTAGGGCTTCCGACCTAGACCCGCTGCCCCATGCCCCGGCCGGTGGGCGGCAGTAGCGTGGGGGGATGCCAGCCGAACCACCCCCCTGCGACCCGTCCCTGAGCGGGATCGAGGCCATCAGCAGCGCCGTCCTCGCGATGAGCCGTCACCTGGAGGTCCGCGAGGTGCTGCGCCGGATCACCGCCGAGGCCCGCACCCTGCTCGGCGCCGAGTACGCCGCCCTGGGCGTGCCCGACGACCACGGCGGCTTCGCGCAGTTCGTGGTGGACGGCGTCACCGACGAGCAGTGGAAGGCGATCGGCCCGCTGCCCCGGCAGCACGGCGTGCTGGCCGCGATGCTGCACCGGCTCACCCCGACCCGGCTGGACGACGTCCGCCGCGCCCCCGACTTCGAGGGCTGGCCGGACGCGCACCCCGACCTGAAGGACTTCCTCGGGATGCCGATCGTGGACGGCACCGAGATCCTCGGGGCGGTGTTCCTCGCCAACAAGGCGGGCGGGTTCACCGCCCACGACGAGGAACTGCTGCGGATCCTCGCCGCGCACGCCGCGATAGCCCTCGGCAACGCCCGCCTGTACGAGCGCAGCCGTGAGCTCACCCTGGCCGGCGAACGCGCCCGGATCGCGCACGACCTGCACGACGCCGTCGCGCAGAAGCTGTTCTCGCTCCGCCTCACCGCCAAGGCCGCCGCCACCCTGGTCGACCGCGACCCGGCCCGGGCCCGGGCCGAACTCGCCGAGGTGGCCCGGCTGGCCGCCGAGGCCGCCGACGAACTCCGCACCGTGGTGATCGAGCTGCGCCCCGCCGCCCTCGACGAGGACGGCCTGGTGGCCACCCTCGCCTCCCAGGCCCAGGTGCTCGACCGGGCCCACACGGCGGAGGTCCGGTTCAGCTCGGACGGCGTCCGCACCCTGCCGCCCGGACAGGAGGCCGCCGTCCTGAGGGTGGCTCAGGAGGCCCTGCACAACGCGCTGCGGCACTCCGGCGCCGCCCTGGTCGAGGTGACGCTGACCGGGACGCCCGGCCGCGGCGCCCGGCTGCGGGTGCACGACGACGGACACGGCTTCGACCCGGAGGCCGTCCGCCGGGAGGGCCGGCACCTGGGCCTGGTCTCCATGCGGGACCGCGCGGCGGCCGTCGGCGGGACGCTGTCGCTGGAATCGGCCCCCGGTCGGGGGACCGCCATCGAGCTGGAGGTACCCGGTGCCTGACACCACGTCACCGATCCGCGTCCTGCTGGTGGACGACCACCAGGTGGTCCGGCGCGGACTCCGCACCTTCCTGGAGGTCCAGGACGACATCGAGGTGGTGGGCGAGGCCGCCGACGGCGCCGAAGGCGTCGAGCAGGCGGAGGCGCTCGGACCTGACGTGGTGCTGATGGATCTGAAGATGCCCGGGGTGGACGGGATCGAGGCGCTCAAGCTGCTCAAGGAGCGCGGCAGCACGGCCCGGGTGCTGATCGTCACCAGCTTCACCGAGCACCGCACCATGGTCCCCGCCCTGCGGGCCGGCGCCGCCGGGTACGTCTACAAGGACGTCGACCCGGAGGCGCTGGCCGGGGCGATCCGTTCCGTGCACGCCGGGCACGTCCTGCTCCAGCCGGAGCTGGCGTCGGCGCTGCTCTCCGACGACTCCCCGCGCGCCCCGCAGGGCCGGGGCGGCACCCTGACGGAGCGTGAGCGCGAGGTGCTCGGACACATCGCGGACGGACGCTCCAACCGGGAGATCGCCCGGGCGCTGCTGCTCTCCGAGAAGACCGTCAAGACCCACGTGTCCAACATCCTGATGAAGCTCGACCTCGCGGACCGCACCCAGGCCGCCCTCTGGGCCGTCCGCAACAACGAGGCCTAGGGCTCGTCGACCAGCGCGTTGTAGGCCGCCGCCGTCGCGCGGCGGGCGGTGCGGCCGAGCGGCGCCAGGATCTCGCGCCGGGCCGCCATCTCGGAGGCGCTGACCGCTGCGCCGTGGCCGCCCAGGGCGATGGCGAGCAGGGCGGAGATCTGCCGGGCCGACTCCAGGATGCGGACGGCGCGCGGCGGGTAGCCGGGGGCGAGCAGCTCGGTGTGGCCGCGCCGGCGCCATTCGGTCAGGGCCCGGACCGCCTCGGGCCCGGCCCCCGCGACGTCCAGCTTGGTCAGCAGCAGCGTGGTCTCCCGCAGCCCGTCCGCGAGTTCGCGCTCCGCCTCGTGCAGGGACGGGACGTCGGCGGGCGGGCCCTCGTTGACGGTGGAGCAGCGCCACAGCACCCGGACGCCCCGGTCGCCCTCCGGCCCGTACACCTCGACCTCGGGGACGAAGCCGATCGGCAGGCCGACCGCGAGCACGGCCTCGCCGGCGGTGAGCGCGGCGGCGTTGAACGGGGCGGGGCCGGTCAGCCCGAGCGGGTGGCCGGGGGCCGGCAGGGCCAGCCGCAGGCCGGTCGCGCCGAGCACCCGGAGCCGGCCGAGTGCCCAGGCCGGGCTGTGGAGTTCGCCGTCGGTGTCGCCCGGCAGGCCGGTGAACCGGTGGCCCTCGTCCTCGCCCTGGACGGCGAGGGCGGCGTGGTCGGGAGAGGTGTGACCGCCGAGCAGTGCGTTGCCCCACGCGGTCAGCCGCCCGGAGCGCGGCTCTTCGTACGGATTGTCAGTGGTTGAAGCTGGCATCCGGCCAGCCTACGGAAAGTACGGCCATCCGCGTGGCGTAGGTTTGGCCTGTGCTGTGAGCGGCGCACCCCCTCCGAGCCTCACCCGGCCCCCGGAGTACGCTGCCCGCCCGCGGCCGACTGTCGACACGAGTGGACCGCACCCCGAGGACCCGCGCGCGCAAAGGCCCTCGGACGGCCGAATTTCTGCATTGGGGAAGGCGTAGGCATGAGCGACGTGCTGGAGCTGGTGGACGTTTCCGTGGTCCGGGAGGGGCGCGCGCTGGTCGACCAGGTCTCCTGGTCGATCTCCGAGGGCGAGCGCTGGGTGATCCTGGGCCCGAACGGCGCCGGTAAGACGACCCTGCTCCAGGTCGCCTCCACCTACCTCTTCCCGAGCGCCGGCGCGGCCGCCGTGCTCGGCGAGAAGCTCGGCGCGGTCGACGTGTTCGAGCTGCGCCAGCGGATCGGCCTGGCCAGCGCCTCGCTGCTGGACAAGCTCCCGACCGACCAGACCGTGCTGCAGACGGTGCTGACCGCCGCGTACGGGATGACCGCCACCTGGAACGAGAAGTACGAGACCACCGACGAGTCGCGCGCGCTGGCGCTGCTCGACCGCCTCGGCATGGCCGACTACGTGCAGCGCAAGTTCGGCACCCTGTCCGAGGGCGAGCGCAAGCGCACCATGATCGCCCGGGCGCTGATGACCGACCCCGAGCTGCTGCTGCTGGACGAGCCGGCCGCCGGCCTCGACCTCGGCGGCCGCGAGGACCTGGTCCGCCGGCTCGGCGCGCTGGCGCAGGACGAGTTCGCCCCGGCGATGGCGATGGTCACCCACCACGTCGAGGAGATCGCGCCCGGCTTCACCCACGTGCTGATGATCCGTCAGGGCAAGGTGCTCACCGCGGGCCCGATCGACACCGAGCTGACCGCGCGCAACCTCTCGCGCTGCTTCGGCCTCCCGCTCACCCTGGAGCGGCACGGCGACCGCTGGTCGGCGCAGGGTCTGCCGCTCGGCTGATCCGGGTACTGAACGGGTACGGAACTGGACTGAACTGGGACCGGTCGTACGTACGGCCGGTTTCCACCCGTCCACCTGCGGGAACTTTCCGCCGGGAGAGACCTCGCCTCCCTAGGATGGAACTGTGGACAGCTGGATTTGGTGGCTCCTGGCCGCCGTCGGTCTTGGCATACCGCTGGTGCTCACGGCGATGCCGGAGTTCGCCATGTTCGCGGTCGGTGCGGGTGCGGCCGCCGCCGCGGCCGGGCTGGGCGTCGGGGTGGTGGGGCAGTTCCTGATCTTCGTCGGGGTGTCCGTCGCCCTGCTGGTCTTCGTCCGCCCGATCGCCTACCGGCAGTTGAAGCAGGGGCCGGGGATCAGGACCGGCATCGACGCGCTGACCGGCGCCACCGCGATCGTGCAGGAGCAGGTCGACGGACAGGGCGGTCGGATCAAGCTGAACGGCGAGATCTGGTCAGCACGCGCGCTCAACCCCGGCAGTGTCTACGAGCCGGGTCAACAGGTCGACGTCGTCGAAATCCAGGGCGCCACCGCCCTGGTCGTCTAGGGGAGAACGCGTGGAACCCGTCCTTATCGTGCTGGTCGTCCTGGTCGTGGTGGCCTTCATCGCACTGATCAAGACGATCCAGGTGATCCCGCAGGCCAGCGCCGCCATCGTGGAGCGCTTCGGTCGCTACACCCGGACGCTGAACGCAGGCCTGAACATCGTGGTCCCGTTCATCGACCGGGTCCGGAACCGGATCGACCTGCGCGAGCAGGTCGTCCCCTTCCCGCCGCAGCCGGTGATCACCCAGGACAACCTGGTGGTGAACATCGACACGGTGATCTACTACCAGGTCACCGACGCCCGGGCCGCCACCTACGAGGTCGCCAGCTACATCCAGGCGATCGAGCAGCTCACCGTCACCACCCTGCGCAACATCATCGGCTCGATGGACCTGGAGTCCACCCTGACGTCCCGTGAGGTGATCAACGCGGGCCTGCGCGGCGTCCTCGACGAGGCCACCGGCAAGTGGGGCATCCGGGTCAACCGGGTCGAGCTCAAGGCGATCGAGCCGCCGACCTCCATCCAGGACTCGATGGAGAAGCAGATGCGCGCCGACCGCGACAAGCGCGCCGCCATCCTCACCGCGGAGGGCGCCCGGCAGGCCGCCATCCTGCGGGCCGAGGGTGACAAGCAGGCGGCCGTCCTGACCGCCGAGGGTGAGGCCCAGGCCGCGGTGCTCCGCGCCGACGGTGAGGCCGCCGCGATCCGGACCGTCTTCGAGGCGATCCACGAGGGCGACGCCGACCAGAAGCTGCTCGCCTACCAGTACCTGCAGACCCTGCCCGAGCTGGCCAAGGGCGACTCCAACAAGCTCTGGATCATCCCGAGCGAGGTCGGCGACGCGCTCAAGGGCCTCGGCGGCGCGTTCTCCGGCCTGACCGGCGGCGCCGCCCCGGCGGCGGCTCCGGCCAGCGCCCCGATCCCGGTCGACCGCCCGGCCGGGCCGCGTCCGGTCGACACCGACAAGGGCGCCGCCCGCCCCCGGGTCGAGCCCAACCGCGAGTACCCCAAGCTCGACCCCGAGTAGGCCTCGGCGCCGACGGGCCCGCTCCCCTCCGGGGGAGCGGGCCCGTTCGCGTACTGGACACCCCCTGGCCCCGGCGGCCCGGGCTGATGGATGATCAGCCCGACAACTGCTCGGCCCCGTCCTGACGCGAGCCCCCGTGCCGTGTACCGGAGCGGGGCCAGAAACGGGGAACTCATGACGCTCTGGGAGGGGCTCGCCGTCCTGCTCGCCGGGGTCGGCGCCGGAACCATCAACACCGTGGTCGGGTCCGGCACCCTGATCACCTTCCCGGTGCTGCTCGCCTTCGGCGTGCCACCGGTGACCGCCAACGTCTCCAACACCATCGGCCTGGTGCCCGGCACGCTCAGCGGCGCGATCGGCTACCGGCACGAACTCGGCGGGCAGCGCGGCCGGCTGCTCCGGCTCGGCACCGCCTCGCTGCTCGGGGGGCTGCTCGGCGCGTACCTGCTGGTCCGGCTGCCCAGCTCGGCCTTCGACACCATCGTCCCGGTGCTGATCCTGCTCGCCCTGGTGCTGGTGGTGGTCCAGCCCCGGGTGTCCCGGGCGATGGCCGCCCGGCGCCGGGACGGCGAGGGGGACCGGATCGGGCCGCTGCTGCTCGGCGGGGTCTTCCTGACCGGCATCTACGGCGGCTACTTCGGCGCGGCCCAGGGCGTGCTGCTGGTCGCGGTGATGGGCATGCTGCTGCAGGACTCGATGCAGCGGATCAACGGCGCCAAGAACGTGCTGGCCCTGATCGTCAACGCCGTGGCGGCGGTCTTCTTCCTCTTCACCTCCGAGATCGACTGGACTGCCGTCCTGCTGATCGCGGTCGGCTCCACCGTCGGCGGCCAGCTCGGCGCCAAGGTCGGCCGCCGGCTGCCGCCGCCCGCCCTGCGGGGGGTGATCGTCGCCGTCGGCCTGGTCGCGGTGACCCGAATGCTGCTCGGCTGAGCGCCGTTCGCGCGCCCGCTCGTACGCTGGGGCGATGAGCAAGCGAACGCTACTGACCGACGATCAGATCACGGCCGGCCTGGCCGCCCTCCCGGACTGGACCCGGGAGGGCGGCTCCATCGTCCGGACCGCCGAGACCGCGAGCTTCCCGACCGCCGTCGCGGTGGTCGGCACGGTGGCGCTGGCGGCCGAGGAACTCGACCACCACCCCGACATCGACATCCGCTGGCGCACCCTGCGGTTCGTCCTCTCCACCCACAGCGCGGGCGGCCTGACCGGTCTCGACCTCGCCATGGCGGCCCGGATCGACCAGGCGCTGCGCGACGCCTGACCCTCCGTGGGATGCCCGATACCTCCGGTTCCGGGCGGGATGGTCCGACCGGCGTGAGATGCTGACAGCCGCAGCAAGCAGTCGGACGGACGGAACGCATGGCTCAGGACCATTCCGGCACGGCCGGGCAGGAGCCGGTCGGCTACGACTACCAGCAGGGCTGGTACCCGACCCCGCAACAGCCCTACGGCGACCAGGCTTACGGGTACCAGGAGCAGCCGCAGTGGCAGCCCGGGATGCCGCAGCAGCGCGAGCCCGAGCAGTACTACCAGCAGCCGGCCGACCCCGGGTACGGGCAGCAGGAGCTGTACGCGCCGCAGTACTACGAGCAGCCGGTGCCGTACGAGGCCCCGACCGCGCCGGTCGAGCCGCCCGTGGCGCCTGAGCCGCCGTCAGCCGACCCCGGGCCCGGCTCCGGGCCGGTGGTCGCGGCGGCTGCGGCGGTTGCGGCCGAGCCCCCCGTACCCCGCCAGCGCAAGGCCTCCCCGGCCGACCGGCTGAAGGACCTGGCCGCCTCGGTGATCTCGGGGGAGCACGCGCCGAGCAAGCGCGCCCTGCTGATCCGGGCCGGGGCCGGCGTCGCCGCCCTGGGCGTGCTGATCGCCGCCGGTGCGACGGTCGTCGCGGGCCGGTCCGACCAGAGCGCGGCCGGCGGCCCGGCCGAGATCCCCAGGACCTTCACCGTCGAGCACGCCAAGGCCTGGGCCGCCCAGCCCGCCGCGGCCCCGGCCGCCGGGGTCGACGACACGCTGGTCGGCGGCTGGCTCCTGGCCGACGCGGTGGTCCGCGCCGACAGCACCGGCGTGCACGCCTACGCGCTCGCCGACGGCAAGCCGACCTGGACGCTCGCCCCGCCGGTCGAGGGCGCCATCCCGTGCGGGCTCTCGCCCACGGTCGGCCCGGCCGGGATCGGTGCGGCACTCTTCCGGGTCTCGGCCGACCCGAAGAGCGCCTGCGCCCTGGTCTCCGCCGTCGACACCAAGAGCGGCAAGGCCGCCTGGACCAAGCCGCTCTCCGACACCAAGGACGCCTACGGCGCCCACGTCGCGGTGCTGGACGACAAGGTGGTCGCGGTCGGCGACGACCGGGCGACGGCCTGGGCCGCCGCCGACGGCAAGGACCTGTGGACGTACGGCGGCCAGGGCAAGTTCTGCACCCTGAGCGGCGGCGCGAGCGGCAAGACCGTCGTGCTGCACAGCACCTGCGCCGACAGCGTCCCGGCCGACCAGGCCGTCGCGCTGAACGCCGAGGACGGCAAGCTGCACTGGTGGCGCGGGCTGAACAACCAGCCCAAGACCGTCACCGTGCTCTCCGCCGAGCCCGCCGTGGTGCTCACCACCGGCGCGCAGCCCGCCGACGACCGGATCTTCGCCTGGGGCGCCACCGGCGACCCGGCCGCCGAGATCCCGGTCGTCACCGAGGGCGCCAGGCTGGACGTGTCCCGCGGCAGCTTCGACGCCACCCCCACCGTCTTCTTCCACGAGCAGACACTGCTGACCACGCTCAGTGGTGCCGACGGCGGCAAGCAGTCCGCCGTGGCCTACGACCTGACGACCGGTAAGCCGCGCTGGAGGACGGCGGTCGCCGAGAAGGGCAAGACCGCCCCGGTCGGCCTGGAGAACGGCGCGCTGCTGCTGGCCGGCGACGAACGGCTCGACCAGCCCGCCCACCTCAGCCGGTACGCCGTGGCCGACGGCCGGGCGACGACGGGCGGCGGCTATCCGCAGGGCACCGGTTCGCTGCTGATCTCCGGCCGGGTGCTGAGCGGGGGCGGCAAGGTGGTCGTGCTCCCCGAGCACTCGGCCAACTTCGGCCTGGCCGGCGCCTTCCAGGCCAAGGGCTGACACCCGGTCGCCGTTGGTGGGCCGACCCGTCCCCCGATCGGGTCGGCCCACGTTCCGTAGGGCGGGCTACGCCACCGCCGCAGCCGGCAGCCAGGCCGCCAGCTCGTTCATCTCACTGCGGTGCAGGCCGAGCGCGAGCATCAGCGTCGCCTCCGGCGTCGGCTCGAACGGCTTGCGCAGCAGCCTCATCCCGGCCTGCTCCGGCGTCCGGTCCGCCTTGCGCTGGTTGTCCTCCGCGCAGGCCGCGACGGTGTTCAGCCAGGAGTCGGCACCCCCGCGCGACTTCGGCTGCAGGTGGTCCACCGTGGTGGCCCGCCGTCCGCAGTACGCACACAGGTGCTGGTCCCGGACCAGCACACCGCGCCGCGACCACGGGGCCCGTTGTCGGAACGGCACCCGGACGTAGCGCTGGAGTCTGATCACCCGGGGCACCGGGACGGTGATCCCGGTCGCCCGCACCACACCGAGCGGATGGGCGTGCTCGACCACGGCCTTGTCCTGGAGTACCAGCACCACGGCACGCTTCAGCGACACCGTCGTCAGGGGTTCATAGCTCGCGTTCAGAACCAGCGTGTTGCGCACCTCGGCCACCTCCCTGCGGACCGTGCCGACGGCACGCCCGTCCAGTACCTGTCCGCCGCTCGGCGGTACTTCACTCTGAACCCCATCGGTGCTGCGAACAACGGAATTTCCGTGCGGCGGGCGGGCGCGCCGGAAATGCGCTGGCCGGGACCGCGTAGGCTCTAGCACGCTGGAGCCGTCCAGGTGCAGGGCCCGACCGAACGGGCCCGAGCGCGGACCTGGCGCCCGACCGAAGGAGAAGCGTGACCGTGACGGACATCGTCGACGAGCTGCGGTGGCGAGGGCTGATCGCCCTGTCCACCGACGAGGACGCACTGCGCAAGGCGTTCGCGGACGGCCCGGTCACGTTCTATTGCGGCTTCGACCCGACGGCGCCCAGCCTGCACCTCGGCAACCTGGTCCAGATCCTCACCATGCGCCGGATCCAGCAGGCCGGAAACCTCCCGCTCGGCCTGGTCGGCGGCGCCACCGGCCTGATCGGCGACCCCAAGCCCACCGCCGAGCGGGTGCTGAACGACCCCGAGACGGTCGCGGCCTGGGTCGAGCGCCTGCGCGGCCAGGTCTCGAAGTTCCTCGACTTCGAGGGCGAGTACGCGGCCCGCATGGTCAACAACCTGGACTGGACGTCCGGCATGTCGGCGATCAGCCTGCTGCGCGACGTGGGCAAGTACTTCCGGGTCAACAACATGATCGCCAAGGAGGCGGTGGCCCGGCGGCTGAACTCCGACGCCGGCATCTCGTACACCGAGTTCAGCTACCAGATCCTCCAGGGCATGGACTACCTGGAGCTGTTCCGCCGGTACAACTGCACCCTGCAGACCGGCGGCAGCGACCAGTGGGGCAACCTCACGGCCGGCGGCGACCTGATCCGCAAGGCCGAGGGCAAGTCCGTCCATTCCCTCGCCACCCCGCTGATCGTCAAGGCGGACGGCACCAAGTTCGGCAAGACCGAGTCCGGCACCATCTGGCTGGACCCGGAGCTGACCACCCCGTACGCCTTCTACCAGTTCTGGCTGAACGCGGACGACC
This sequence comes from Kitasatospora sp. NPDC002040, assembly GCF_040296785.1. Classification (NCBI taxonomy): domain Bacteria; kingdom Bacillati; phylum Actinomycetota; class Actinomycetes; order Kitasatosporales; family Streptomycetaceae; genus Kitasatospora; species Kitasatospora sp. NPDC002040. The sequence continues at coordinate 46,955 of NZ_JBEOXV010000029.1, forward strand.
GGGACGTCTCGAACTTCCTGCGCATCTTCTCCTTCCGCTCGCGGGAGGAGATCGAGGAGCTGGAGCGCGAGACCACCGAACGCCCGCAGGCCAGGCTCGGCCAGCGTGCCCTGGCCGAGGAGCTCACCACCCTGGTCCACGGCGCCGAGCAGTACGAGCGCGCGGTCGCCGCGTCGAAGGCCCTCTTCGGCCAGGGCGACCTGGCCGACCTGGAGCCCGCCACCCTGGCGGCCGCTCTGGCCGAGGTCCCCAAGGCCACGGTCACCGAGCTGCTCCCGGTCGTCGACCTCCTGGTCGAGGTCGGCCTCGCCCCCAGCCGGTCCGGCGCCCGCCGCACCATCAAGGAGGGCGGCGCCTACCTGAACAACACCAAGGTCGCCGACGAGGAGGCCGTACCCGCCAACTCGGATCTGCTGCACGGCCGTTGGCTGGTCCTGCGGCGAGGGAAGCGCAACCTGGCCGCGATCGAGCTTGCCTCGAACTAGTGTCAGATGGCTGAAACCGCACGCCAGTTGAGCTGCGGAGCAGTCAAGGAGGGGCCGGATCTGGACAGATCCGGCCCCTCTGTGTTTGACGCAGGCCCAACGGTGCCCTAACGTAGTCCGAGTCGCTGAAACCGGGTCACACCGGACAGCGGAACCCCCAAACCCTGACGAGTCACTTCGTCACGCGCCCATTCGGATGCACATTCGAGCGGGAAAAGCGGACCGAATAACTCTGGTAGAGTTCGGGAGCGCCGAAAGGCACAAACGCCGAAAGGCAAAAGCAAGTCGGAAAACGCCGAATAGCGGATCTGATAAGCTTGAAACACGAAAGAACGAACGAAGCGCCCGGAGGGTCCGCCTGATAAGCGGCTCGAAGGAAGTGTCCGTTCCTTGAGAACTCAACAGCGTGCCAAAAGTCAACGCCAGATA
>NZ_JBEOXV010000030.1:0-43818 GCF_040296785.1 Kitasatospora sp. NPDC002040
GGGACACCCCGGGGGTGTTGTCCACGAAATTGGTGATCAGCCAGTTCAGGTTCTGTGCGGCCTGGCTCATCTGACTCAACTCAACGCTCCTGGTGATCGGGGCCGAACTCGCCGGAAGCCGGGTTGCCCTGCGCACCGTTGTGCCGGCCACCGCCGTTGCGGTTGCCTCCCCCGAAACCGTCGAAGCCCTGCGGCCCGCGGCTCTGCTGCTGCCCCTGCCCCTGCTGCCCCTGGCCCGGCTGCTGGCCCTGGGACTGCTCCACGCCCGCCTGGCGGCCCTGCTGGATGCCGCGCCGCAGGTTGGTGAGCCGGCCGCGCACCTCCTCGGGTGCCCGGGAGACCTGCGGACCGGTCAGCGGCGCCGCCTCGGCGGTGCCGGAGACCAGGTTGGCCTGCGGGGTCCGCCGGGGCAGACCCGACATGGTCAGACCGTCGGAGGAGGGCTCGCGCACCTGCTCCGCCCGGCGCCAGCGCTCGTCGTTCGCGGACGGGCGCCACGGCGCGTCGCCGAAGCCCGGGGCCCGCTGCTCCTGCTGCGGAGCCTGGGCCGGGCTGCCCTGCTGCTGCGGACGCGGGGCCGCCGGCTCGGTGAAGCCGGGGGCCGAGGTGCCGGGACGCCGCGGCTGGTACGGCCGGGAGTTCTCCTCCGGGGCACCGGGCTGCTGCTGCTGGGGCTGCGGAGCCTGCCGCGCCTCGGTCCTGGCCCGGCCGGGCAGCGGCTGGCCGCCCTGACCCGCCGGACCGGGGCCCTGCGGACGCTGGCCCTGCTGCGGAGCCTGCCGGGGCAGACCCGCCTGGCTGTCCTGCGGCCGGGCCCACTGCTGGGTGTCCTCCGCACCGGGGCCGGTCGGCAGCGCCATCGGCTGCTGCTGGGCCGGCTGGGGGAGGGGCTGCGGCTGCTGGTGCTGCGGTGCGTGCTGCTGCGGTGCCGGGGACGGCACGGTGGGCAGCACCGGCTCGACCAGCCCGAGACCCAGCGGGTCGCGCGGGTCGATCTCGCTGGCCTCGAACCGCGGCCGGGCGAACTGCACGGTGCTGTCCGGCACGGCCTGGTCCAGCGGAGCCGGTACCTGGGCCTGCCGCTGCGGGGCGGGCGCCTGCGGGCGGCCCTGGTCGAACGGGCGGCCCTCCTGCGGACGGCCTTCCTGCGGACGGCGGCGGGCGGGGTCGGGCTGACCGGCCCGGCCGTGCTGCGGGCGCTCGGGCCACGCCTCGGCGCCGTTCCCGGTCGGCTCGCCGGCCGGACGCGGACGCTGCTGCTGACCGGGGCCGGGACGGCCCTGGCCCTGGCCGAAGCCCTGCTCCTGCGGGGCCCGGCGCTGCTGCTGACCGGCACCGGGGCCGGCCGGGCCGCCCTGGACGCCGGGGGCGCCGGAGGCACCGGGGACGCGGCGCGGCGGCAGGCCGCCGCCGTCGGCCGGGTTCTCGCGCAGCGACTGACCGGCCTCGCGGCTGGGCAGTGCACCGGCGGGGGCGCCGAACGGGCCACCGGTGGGAGCACCGGGACCGCCCGGGCGACCGCCCTGGCCGAGCTGCGGACGGTTGCCGGGCGCGGTGGCCGGGCCGGCCTGGCCGAGCGCGGCCGCGCCGCGTCCCGCCAGCGCCTCGGCGACGTTCGGACGGCCCTGCTGACGGGGCGTCGGACCGACGCCGCGCTGCTGCTTGCCCTGGGCGGAGCCGGGACGGCCGGGGCCGCGCCGGTCGCCGGAGGTGGTGACGTCGAGCGGGAGCATGACCAGCGCGGTGGTGCCGCCGGAGTCGCTCGGGCGGAGCTGGATCCGGATGCCGTGTCGCAGGGACAGGCGGCCGACCACGAACAGGCCCATCCGGCGGGAGACCGAGACGTCCACCACGGGCGGGTTGGCCAGGCGCTCGTTGATGTCGGCCAGGTCGTCGGGGGAGAGGCCGATGCCGGTGTCGTGGATCTCGACCAGCACCCGGCCGTCCGGCAGCGCGTGGCCGGTGACCCGGACCCGGGTCTGCGGGCTGGAGAACGAGGTGGCGTTCTCCAGCAGCTCGGCGAGCAGGTGGACGAGGTCGTTGACGACGCGTCCGGCGACCTCGGCCGACGGGACCGAGGCGAGCTCGATCCGCTCGTACTGCTCCACCTCGGAGGCGGCGGCGCGGAGCACGTCGACCAGCGGCACGGGGCGGGTCCAGCGGCGGCCCGGGTCCTCGCCCGCGAGGACGAGGAGGTTTTCGCCGTTGCGGCGCATGCGGGTCGCGAGGTGGTCCAGCTTGAACAGGTTGGCCAGCTGGTCCGGGTCGGCCTCGCGGCTCTCCAGCTCGGAGATCAGCGACAGCTGACGCTGGATCAGGCCCTGGCTGCGGCGCGAGAGGTTGGTGAACATCGCGTTGATGTTGCCTCGGAGCAGTGCCTGCTCGGCGGCCAGCGAGACCGCCTGCTTGTGCACCATGTCGAAGGCGTGCGCCACGTGGCCGATCTCGTCCGCCGAGTCGACACCGACGGGTTCGACGGTGACGTCGACGTCGTGCGGGTCGCTCTCGGAGAGGGTCTTGACCAGCTCGGGCAGCCGCCGCTCGGCGACGTCCTCGGCCGCGACCTGGAGCCGGGTCAGCGAGCGCACCATGCCGCGGGCCACCAGGGCGGCGCCGGCGATGGCGACGATGAGCACCAGGGCGATCAGCGCACCGTTGACCAGGGCCTCGGTGTCGGCGTCCTCCTGGAGCGAGCCGGCCTTGCCGTCGAGCGCCTCCAGCAGCTTGGTCTCGCTCTTCTGCTGGGCGGAGATCTTCACGCTGGCCTGGTCGTACCAGAGCTTGTACGAGAGCGGGTCGGTCTGCTTGATGCCGTTCGCGCTCAGGACCTTCTTGGTGTAGCGGTCCGAGTCGGCGATCTGCTGGTTGCGGGCCATCCCGGCGTTGAGCGCCTGGGCCTCGCTGTCGCCGTAGATCGCGGTGAAGTTGGTGAGCGCGTTGCCCTCGGAGATCTGCAGCCGGATGCCGAAGGTCTCGTCGGAGGAGCTCAGGTCCGGGCCGCTCGGGTTGGCCAGTGCGGCGCTGATCAGCGCGCGCTGCATGGAGGTGTTCTCCTTGGCCAGCGAGAACTGCTGCAGCGCGCGGGTGATCTTGACCAGCTCGGTCGAGTTCGAGGCGATCGCGATGTCCTGCGTGATGGAGAGCAGGTTCTTGATGATCACGTCGTAGTTGGTGATCGTCGCCTGGATGTTCTTGGGGTCCGTGTAGGCGTTGCTACGGGCCTCCGAGAGCTGGTTCAGGTCACGGCGGACCTGGAGCAGCAGTGCCTTGCCACCGGCGAGGTCGAGCTCGTCGAAGTTGTCGGAGCTGGCCGCGAAGGCCTTGCTCAGCGCGTCCGAGTTCTTCCGGGCGGCGACGATGTCGTCGTCCTTGGCCTTCTCGGCACCGCCGCTGGTGAGCGGGCCCGCGCTGATGTCGCGCTCGGCCTGCAGGGCGCTCGCCAGGTCGGTGGCCTTCTTCGCCAGGTCGGCGAGGTTGGCCATCTGGGAGAGCTGCTTGGAGTTCTGCAGCGAGGACTCGACCCGGAGGCCCCCCAGGACCAGCGCGACCACCACGGGGAGCAGCAGCAGCGCGATCAGGCGGGTACGGATGCGCCAGTTGCGCATCGCGAACCGGCGCAGACCGGTGGCCCGGCGCCGGGTCAGCGTGTTGCGCAGCCTTGAGCGGCCGCGCTGGTCGGCCTGATCGCCGCCCTCCGCGCCGTCCTGCTGCTCGGGCTCGCCGCCGCCGACTATCTGCTCACCGGGGCCGGTGAGCGGCGCTGCCTGGTGGGGGCCTGCCACGGGCTCACGCGACTCCGGGTCTCCCGCGGCGCCGCTGCCCCTCTTGAAACGTCCCTGCACTGGCGTCGCAACCTCTGGACCGGGCGCCCCTCCCCGCTTGCGCGGATGGGGCGGTGTCGAGTTTTTCCGTCGCATTCCAGCACAGCGGGAGAAGTCCAACAAGGGGCGTTACCTGTCGGTGTCCTGGGCTACCCAGTGCGCGCACCGTCTCACTGACTGTGCGGCAACGGGCATGGAATACCACCCTTTTCGGACACTCGTCGGATACATGCCAAGTGGACCGTAGATCACCTGGAGTCGCAGACCTTCCTGAATGTCCGAGATATCGGAATTGTCGCACTGCGCGCTCTGCGCAAAATGCCCGGCATGACGGCATTGTCCATGAATTTGTGAGCAAAATCACAGCAGAATTTGTAGCCGTGATCACGGCGCCTATGGAATGAGTCCCCGGTGTTCGACTCCCGGAACGTCTACTCTTGAACGCTGTGCCAGGCGTCAGCCTGCCCGGAATCACCGTCGCCGACTCCTCCGAGCGGCCCCGAACTCAAGGTGTGACGCAATGTCCCAGCCCATGAGCAGCTCGACCGCGAACCCGCGCCGGACGTCGCTGGCCTCGATCGAGGAGTTCAGCCAGCTGCCCGGCGCGCAGGCCGCGCGACAGCCGCGGGAGTACGCCACCGAGCTGCCGGCGAACACCGCCAACCCGCGCCGCACCGTCCTGATGGTGGCCCCGGCCCCGCGCCTGCCGCAGGACTGACCCGGACTCAGCCGGAAGCATTCGCCCGAGGGGCGCCGACCCGCCGTCAGCGGGTCGGCACCCCTCTCGCGATAGCCTGGGGACCGTTCGAGCAGGGCCCGGTAAGGCCGGAGCCCGACAGACCGAGAGGCTCCCCACCGTGCGCATTGCCAGGTTCTCAGTCCGGGAAGGGAGCCCTGCCGCCGGCAGCGTCTCCTTCGGTGTGGTGGAGGGTGACCCCGCCCAGCCCGAGTCCCTGGTGGTGCACGGCCTGGCCGGCCACCCGATCGTGTCGATGCAGCTCAGCGGCGAGAGCTACCGGATGCAGGACATCCGGCTGCTGTCGCCGATCCTGCCGAACAAGGTGGTCGCGGTCGGCCGCAACTACGCGGCGCACGCCAAGGAGCTCGGCAACGAGGTCCCGGACGTCCCGCTGACCTTCTTCAAGCCCTCGACCGCCGTGATCGGCCCGACCGAGGCGATCGCGTACCCGCCGTTCTCCTCGGACGTCCAGCACGAGGCCGAACTCGCCGTGGTGATCGGCCGGATGGGCCGCGAGGTGCCGCTGGAGCGGGTCCCCGAGATCATCTTCGGCTACACCTGCGCGAACGACGTGACCGCCCGCGACGTCCAGCAGCGCGAGGGCCAGTGGGCCCGCGCCAAGGGCTTCGACACCTCCTGCCCGCTCGGTCCCTGGATCGAGACCGAGCTGGACCCGAGCGACCTGGCGATCACCTGCACCGTCAACGGTGAGCTCAAGCAGACCGGCCGGACCTCCCTGATGGTCCGTTCGATCGCCGAGCTGATCGTGCACATCTCGGAGGCCATGACCCTGCTGCCCGGTGACGTCATCCTCACCGGCACCCCGGCCGGGGTCGGCCCGCTCAACGTCGGCGACGAGGTCGCCGTCTCCATCGAAGGCATCGGCACTCTCGCCAATAAGGTGATCAAGCGTGGCTAACACTGAGCTGGACCCGACCGTCCGGGTCCGCTTCTGTCCCTCCCCGACCGGCAACCCGCACGTGGGCCTGGTCCGGACCGCCCTCTTCAACTGGGCCTTCGCCCGCCACCACGGCGGCAAGCTGGTGTTCCGGATCGAGGACACCGACGCGGCCCGGGACTCCGAGGACTCGTACCACCAGCTGCTGGGCGCGATGCGCTGGCTCGGCTTCGACTGGGACGAGGGCCCCGAGGTCGGCGGCCCGCACGCGCCGTACCGGCAGTCGGAGCGGATGGACATCTACGCGGACGTCGCCCGCAAGCTGCAGGAGGGCGGCCACGCCTACCACTGCTACTGCTCCACCGAGGAGCTGGACGCCCGCCGCGACGCCGCCCGCGCGGCCGGCAAGCCCTCCGGCTACGACGGCCACTGCCGCGAGCTGACCGACGGCCAGGTCGAGGCCTACCGCGAGGAGGGGCGGCAGCCGATCCTGCGGTTCAAGATGCCCGACTCGACCATCGTCTTCGACGACCTGGTCCGCGGGAAGCTCAGCTTCGAGCCGGAGAACGTGCCGGACTACGGCATCGTCCGGGCCAACGGCGCGCCGCTCTACACCCTGGTCAACCCGGTGGACGACGCCCTGATGGGTATCACCCACGTGCTCCGCGGCGAGGACCTGCTGTCCTCGACGCCCCGTCAGATCGCCCTCTACGCCGCCCTGGCCGAGATCGGCGTCGGCGACGGCTCCACCCCGCGCTTCGGCCACCTGCCGTACGTGATGGGCGAGGGCAACAAGAAGCTCTCCAAGCGCGACCCGCAGGCCAGCCTCAACCTCTACCGCGAGCGCGGCTTCCTGCCCGAGGGCCTGCTCAACTACCTGGCGCTGCTGGGCTGGTCGCTCTCCGAGGACCAGGACCGCTTCTCCATGGAGGAGTTCGTCGCGGCCTTCGACATCGCCAAGGTGAACGCCAACCCGGCCCGCTTCGACCTGAAGAAGTGCGAGTCGATCAACGGCGACCACCTGCGCCTGCTGGCGCCGGACGAGTTCGTCCGCCGCCTGGTGCCGTACCTGCAGGCCCCCGGCCTGCTGCCGGCCGAGCCGACCGCCGAGCAGCTCGCGCTGCTGGCCGCGGTGGCGCCGCTCACCCAGGAACGGATGGTCGTGCTCAGCGAGATCGTCAACATGGCGGGCTTCCTGTTCGTCGACCCGGCCGACTTCGCGGTCGACCCGGACGACGCCGCCAAGGTGCTCACCGTCGACGCCCGCCCGGTGCTGACCGCCAGCATCACGGCGCTGACCGAGCTGGCCGACTTCACCCCGGAGCCGATCCAGGCGGCCCTGCGCGAGGCCCTGGTGGACGGCCTGGGCATCAAGCCCAAGTTCGCCTTCACGCCGCTGCGGGTGGCCGTCACCGGCCGCCGGGTCTCCCCGCCGCTCTTCGAGTCGATGGAGCTGCTCGGCCGCGCCGAGACGCTGCGCCGGCTGACGGCGGCCCTGGAGCTCACTCCGGAGGCCTGATCCGGCCGCTCCGGGGGGCTGCGTTGACCAGCGACGCAGCCCTCCGGGGCACTGCCTGCGGTTATGGATTTTGGAGCGGGGCCGGGTGTCGGGTAATGTTCTTTCTGCGCCGCCCGGGAGGGACACGGCGAGGGACCAGAAACCTCGTCAGGGACAGACCGGCGGTCGCAACGCCGAGCAAGACCCCGTCAGGGGTTGAACTCTGGTGGGGTATGGTGTAATTGGCAGCACGAGTGATTCTGGTTCATTTAGTCTAGGTTCGAGTCCTGGTACCCCAGCGCAGTACATGTTTGACAAGCCCCCGTTGTGTAGCGGCCTAGCACGCTGCCCTCTCACGGCAGTAGCGCCGGTTCGAATCCGGTCGGGGGTACGCACCACCAGCAACAAGCCCCCGTTGTGTAGCGGCCTAGCACGCTGCCCTCTCACGGCAGTAGCGCCGGTTCGAATCCGGTCGGGGGTACCAGATCCTTTCCACTGTCACCTCCGGACGAGTTCGCAACCCCGGTCCTGACGAAGTATGGGATCACCAAGTTTGCCCCCGTTGTGTAGCGGCCTAGCACGCTGCCCTCTCACGGCAGTAGCGCCGGTTCGAATCCGGTCGGGGGTACCAGAGCAGAACGGCCGGTGGGCTTCGCAGCCCACTGGCCCGATGCTTTGTTGGGGTATGGTGTAATTGGCAGCACGAGTGATTCTGGTTCATTTAGTCTAGGTTCGAGTCCTGGTACCCCAGCCAGTAGTAAGCCCCGATGATTCGGGGCTTTTTTGTTTTCCCGGAACGGACCCGGAGTGGATCCGGACCGGAAAAAGGGGCCCGTACCGGAATTCCGGTACGGGCCCCTGGCGTGCCGGGTCAGCCGCGGCGCAGGGCCTCGGTGAGACGGTTGGCGGACTCGATGATGGCCTGGGCGTGCATGCGGCCGGGGTGGCGGGTCAGGCGCTCGATCGGGCCCGAGACCGAGACGGCGGCCACCACGCGGTTGGAGGGGCCGCGGACGGGCGCGGAGACGGACGCCACGCCCGGCTCGCGCTCGCCGATCGACTGGGCCCAGCCGCGCCGCCGTACGCCGCTCAGGGCGGTCGCGGTGAAGCGGGCGCCCTGGAGGCCGCGGTGGAGCCGCTCGGGCTCCTCCCAGGCCAGCAGGACCTGGGCGGCGGAGCCGGCCTTCATCGGCAGCGTGGAGCCGACCGGTACGGTGTCGCGCAGGCCGGAGAGCCGCTCGGCGGCGGCCACGCAGATCCGCATCTCGCCCTGCCGGCGGTAGAGCTGGGCGCTCTCGCCGGTGACGTCGCGCAGGTGCGTGAGCACCGGCCCGGCGGTGGCGAGGAGCCGGTCCTCGCCCGCGGCGGCGGAGAGCTCGGAGAGTCGGGGGCCGAGGATGAACCGGCCCTGCATGTCCCTGGTGACCAGGCGGTGGTGTTCGAGTGCGACGGCGAGTCGGTGGGCGGTGGGCCGCGCCAAGCCGGTGGCGGCGACCAGCCCCGCCAACGTGGCGGGGCCCGACTCCAGTGCGCTGAGCACCAGAGCGGCCTTGTCGAGAACGCCGACGCCGCTAGAGTTGTCCATGCCCTGATACTGCAGTCTCATTCCGCGAGACGCAAGTTCAATTCCCCGAGAAAAGCGCCACTCTTGGTGGAGCAGCCCGGGAGACACCCAGCCACGGACCATCATCCAACGTCCGCATGCTGGACACGATCCGGAGTGCAGGTCGTCCGGAACAGTGCCTCACCAGGCCTGCGGGACACACGACCTCGATCACACGAGAAGGCCGGCAGAGCGGCCGGCTGGAGGGAAAGCGATGGGACGGACACTCGCAGAGAAGGTCTGGGACGACCACGTCGTCCGGCGCGCCGAGGGCGAGCCCGACCTGCTCTACATCGACCTGCACCTGCTGCACGAGGTGACCAGCCCGCAGGCCTTCGACGGCCTCCGGCTGGCCGGCCGCAAGGTCCGCCGGACCGATCTGACGATCGCGACCGAGGACCACAACACCCCGACCCTGGACATCGACAAGCCGATCGCGGACCCGGTCTCCCGGGTCCAGCTGGAGACGCTGCGGGCCAACGCCGCCGAGTTCGGGGTCCGGATCCACTCGCTGGGCGACGTCGAGCAGGGCGTCGTGCACGTGGTCGGCCCGCAGCTCGGTCTGACCCAGCCCGGCACCACCGTGGTCTGCGGCGACTCGCACACCTCCACCCACGGCGCCTTCGGCGCGCTGGCGTTCGGCATCGGCACCAGCCAGGTCGAGCACGTGCTGGCCACCCAGACGCTGCCGCTGGCCCCGTTCAAGACCATGGCGATCACGGTCGAGGGCGAGCTGCCCGACGGCGTCACCGCCAAGGACCTGATCCTGGCGATCATCACCCGGATCGGCACCGGCGGCGGCCAGGGCTACGTCCTGGAGTACCGCGGTTCGGCGATCCGGGGCCTCTCGATGGAGGCCCGGATGACGATCTGCAACATGTCGATCGAGGCGGGCGCCCGGGCCGGCATGATCGCCCCGGACCGGACCACCTTCGACTACCTGGAGGGGCGTCCGCACGCCCCCAAGGGCGCCGACTGGGACGCCGCGGTGGAGTACTGGTCCACCCTGGCCACCGACGAGGACGCGGTCTTCGACGCCGAGGTGTTCATCGACGCCACCGAGCTGACCCCGTTCGTCACCTGGGGCACCAACCCGGGCCAGGGCGCCCCGCTGGGCGCCAACGTGCCGGACCCGGCCTCGTTCGAGGACCCCTCGGAGCGGGTCGCGGCCGAGAACGCGCTCAAGTACATGGGCCTGGAGGCCGGTACGCCGCTGCGCGAGGTCAAGGTCGACGCGGTCTTCGTCGGCTCCTGCACCAACGGCCGGATCGAGGACCTGCGGGCCGCCGCGGCCATCGTCGAGGGCCGCACCATCGCCGAGGGTGTCCGGATGCTGGTCGTCCCCGGCTCCGTCCGGGTCGCGCTGCAGGCGATCGAGGAGGGCCTGGACAAGGTCTTCACCGCCGCCGGCGCCGAATGGCGGCACGCGGGCTGCTCGATGTGCCTGGGCATGAACCCGGACCAGCTGGCCCCGGGCGAGCGCTGCGCCTCGACCTCCAACCGCAACTTCGAGGGACGCCAGGGCAAGGGCGGCCGCACCCACCTGGTGTCCCCTCAGGTCGCCGCCGCCACCGCCCTGCTGGGCCGGCTGGCCGCGCCCGCCGATCTGTCGTCCGACGTCGCTGTGGAGGTCTGAGCAGCCATGGAGAAGTTCACCACGCACACCGGCCGGGGCGTTCCGCTGCGCCGCAGCAATGTCGACACCGACCAGATCATCCCGGCGCACTGGCTGAAGAAGGTCACCCGGACCGGATTCGAGGACGGGCTGTTCGAGGCCTGGCGCAAGGATTCCGAGTTCATCCTCAACCAGCCCGAGCGGGAGGGTGCCTCGGTTCTGGTGGCCGGCCCCGACTTCGGTACCGGATCCTCCCGCGAACATGCGGTCTGGGCCCTGCAGAACTACGGTTTCCAGGCCGTGATCTCCTCGCGTTTCGCCGACATCTTCCGCGGCAACTCGCTGAAGAACGGTCTGCTCACCGTGCTGCTGCCGCAGGAGACGGTGGATCAGCTCTGGGCCCTGACCGAGGCCGAGCCGACCGCCGAGATCACCGTCGACCTGGAGGCCAGGGAGGTCCGGGCCGAGGGGATCACCGCCGCCTTCGAGTTGGACGACAACGTCCGCTGGCGCCTGCTCAACGGTCTGGACGACATCAGCATCACGCTCCAGAACGAGGGTGACATCGCCGAGTTCGAGGCCACCCGACCGAGCTTCAAGCCGCGTACGCTGCCGGTGCTCTGAGCCTTCGATTCCTGACGGTCCGCCGGATGGCCCACCTCTTCCGAGGGGTGGGCCATCGGTCTGTTCCGGGCCCGAGTTGAGCTCCGGATAAACCCCCGGGCAGCGCAACTCCGTACAGATGGCACAATCGTTGCATGCACCGGCACCATGAACCTCCGTACGGGGACGGCGAACCAGCCTCCTCGGAGGGGATGGACGACCCGGAAGTCACGGCGCTCTTCGCGCTGGTGGCCGAGCGGTTGAAGCAGGCTCATGCCCGCGTTCATGCGCTGAACGTGTCAACCGAGGCAAAGACCGCTCTCACCCGGCAACTGTTGATCGTCACCGAGACCGCCAAGCGCGATCTTCCGGAGGCGGCAAGGCGGTTGGCGCGCTTTGTGCAAGACCTCGACGAGGGGCGCCCGCCACTCGGATGAGGTCCCGGACGCGCAAATCCATTGCGACACTAGGGTGATTCGCGCGTTTGGTAATTGAAACTCCGCAGATACATACCTAACGTGCGAATTGAACGGATGGAATCATCCGGCGCCCGTTTCCGAAGGGGAAGACGTGAACAAGGCTCAGCTTGTCGAAGCGGTGGCCGAGCAGCTGGGCGGTCGCAAGGCTGCCGCAGAGGCCGTCGACGCAGTGCTCGACACCATGGTGCGTGCCGTTGTGGCCGGTGACCGGGTGTCGGTCACCGGCTTCGGCACCTTCGAGAAGGTCGACCGCTCCGCGCGGTTCGCCCGCAACCCGCAGACCGGCGAGAAGGTCAAGGTCAAGAAGACCGCCGTGCCGCGCTTCCGTCCCGGCCAGGGCTTCAAGGACCTGGTCAGCGGCAGCAAGAAGCTGCCGAAGGACGGTCCGTCGGTGAAGAAGGCCCCCAAGGGCTCCCTCACCCCGGGCAAGAGCGGCACCACTGCCGCCGTCAAGCGCGCTGCCACCAAGCGCGCCGCCACGGCCGCCGCCGCTGCTCCGGCGAAGCGCACCGCGGCCAAGAAGGCCACCACTGCGGCCAAGACCACGGCGGCGAAGACCACCGCGGCGAAGACCACGGCGGCGAAGAAGGCCACGGCCACCACCCCCGCCAAGAAGGCGACGGCGGTCAAGAAGGCGGCAGTGGCCACCAAGACCGCGGCCGCGAAGAAGGCCACCCCGGTCAAGAAGACCACCGCGGCCAAGACCACCGCGGCGGCCAAGAAGGCCGCTCCCGCCAAGAAGGCGGCGGCCACGGCCAAGAAGACCGCCCCGGCGAAGAAGACCGCCACGCGCAAGACCACCGCGCGCCGGTCCACCGCCAAGTAGTTCTGGCGATCGGTCGAACGACGGCGGGTCGAACCGCCGTGAGCCGTGGCGGCTCGTATCCGGGTAACCCACCCGGAGGCGGGCCGCCACGGCTCTTTTCGGTTATGGCTGCTGACGCCCGATCGGGAGTTCGTAGGTGATCTCCCAGCGCGAATCCGGGATCACCAGATCGGCCGTCTCCACCGCGCGCCCGTTCACGTCGTAGTACGTCCGCTCGATCACCGTCAGCAGATCGTGGACCGGAATACCGAGCATGTTCGCCTGGCTCTGGGTGGCCCGGTCCGGCCGGGGGTGTTCCACCACCCGGTCCACGGTGACGCCGATCGCGGCCATCCGGGCCACCACGCCCTGGCCGCTGTACGGGCCGAGGTCGGGGAAGACCACCCGGGAGCTGCCGGTGATGGCCATCGGCTCCCAGCTCTCGGCCAGTTGGGTGGGGCGCCCGCCGATCAGGAACTCGTAGGTGGTGTGCACCGTGTCGGCGCCGGGCTCGATGCCGAGCCGGGCGGCCAGCCTCTCGCCGGCCCGGACCCGGCTGCGGGTCTGCGACTCCCAGCCGCTGCCCTCGGTGACCTCGCCGATGTCCAGCCGGAACGGGGCCGGGTTGTGCAGCTCCGGGTGGAGCGAGCGGTACATCCGCCGGCGGACCGGGGGTTCGCGCAGGAAGGTGCCGGACCCCGCGTAGCTCTCCAGCAGGCCCTCGGAGATCAGCAGCTCCTGCGCCTTCTGCAGCTTGGTCGCCTTGACGTTGTACTCCAGGGCGAGTTTGGCGCGGGAGGGCAGCCGCTCGCCGAGCTGCCACTCGCCCGCCCGGATGCGCTGCCGGAGCAGGTCAGCGATGCGGAGGTAGTCGCGCTCGGCAGAAGGCATCTGACGCTCCTGACGGGGCAGGCCCCGAGGTGTGGGCAGGGCGGGTGAATCAGGGTTGACAATCTAATGCATCAGATGGAATCTAAGTGCTTAGATTTACGTTCCGTGACCGACCGCTCGCAGGGAGAGCCGTTGCGTGCGAACCACCAGGGTGTTTGACGTCGCCGTCCGGCTCTCCGCCGCGGCCGGGGCCAGAGCGCGCATCAGTCTCCGGGACGAAGGTGGTTACCGCGTGTACGTGATCCTGCCGGCCGGGATCAGCGCCGAGGCCCAGCTCGCCGTACTCGACGTGCTCGCCACCGCCGACCGGTTCGGTCAGGACCGCACCGGCTCGACCCAGGGCGTCTGGGCCGAGATCGACCACGAGCAGAAGGCAGCGCCGTGAGCAGGTCCTACCGCGTCTCCATCGAGGACATCACCGCCCCCGCGACCTTCAGCCACCTCCCGGACGCCCTGGCGGCGCTCTGGGAGGCGCTGCGGGTCCTTCCACTGGGCTGGACCCAGTACGAGGCCTACCGCTTCTTCTTCGGCCCGGGAGTGGTCGAGCGGGTCACCGAATTCCTCGATCGCGACGGCGAATTGACACTCAGTTTCGCAATGGCCGGCCGGTCCCACCTGGTGCAGGTCCAGCAGGCCTAGCGCCCGGCCCCAGGCGGCGGCGTCAAAGCGGATCATGCCCACCTGGGGAGTGCTGCGAGCATGACGGCTGCCTGGCATCCCGTCAGGAGAAGGCCCGCGAGTCCTGCCGAGCAGTCGTCACCATCGCCTTTGAGGACGGCCCCTAGGACTCGGCCGGGTCGGGGAAGGTCTGCAGGGTGAGGAAGACCACTCGGCGGCCCTCGCCGGCGCCCTCGGTGCGGATCCGCAGCCGCTGGCCCGGGCGGAGCAGCCGCAGGCCGCCCGCGTCGAAGGCCGGGGCGTCGAACGGGACCGGGGTGCCGTCGTCCAGGAGGACCGAACCGGTCCTGGTGGCGGGGTCGAAGGTGAACGAGGTGGCCTGCATGGCAGCAGCATAGCGACGGCGCCGGGCCGGTCCGGGCTCAGACCGGTGCGCAGGCCACCGCGGCGGTGTGCGGTCCGACGCCGAGCGCCAGCGCCTCCCGCAGGTCCGCCCCGGTGTCCACGTCGCGGCGGACCGAGGGCACCTCGCCCGGGCTCAGTTCGGCCGCGCCGGAGGCCGCGTGCCCGGCCCGGGAGCCGGTGCCGAACCGCGGCGCCAGCACGGCGCCGGGCGGGCAGGCCAGCAGGGTGGTGCCGAGCCCGGGGGAGTCGGCCAGGAAGGAGCGCCCCGGCTGCGCCCGGGCCGCCGCCAGCACCAGGGCCAGCTCATCGGCCCGCAGCGCCGGGAGATCGGCCGAGAGGACCGCCAGCGGGGCGTCGGGAGCCAGCCGCCGGGCCAGTCCGGCGCCGTACACCAGCGCCGGATTGAGCCCGCCGCCCGGCTCCTCGGACACCACCAGCGCTCCCAGCCGGGCCAACCTGGCCCCGGCCGCCGGGTCCTGGGTGACCACCAGCACCCGGGCCACCAGCGGACAGGCGAGCGCCGCCGTCACCGCGTCCAGCGCGAAGGCCAGCGCCAGCGCGGGCGTTCTGGCACCCGCGTACGGAGCGAGCCGGCTCTTCGCCAGCGCGAGCGGCTTCACCGGCAACACCAGCGACCACTCGGGGTGGGGCGCGGGCGCACCGGGTACTGCGGGGCGTACGGTGTCCTGGGTCATCGGCGCCATTCTGTCGCCGGTGGCGCACCCCTGACCAGGTGGCCCGGGCGCAGCGGGGTGTGACGCCCCGCCGGCCGGGACGGTCCGGGAAGCCGCTCGACAGCGGCGGGGCCAGCGGTGAGACTGGTCCGCGCCCCGAGGGGCGACGACTGACCTGCGGCACCCCACGTGCCGCAACGATGAAGAGGAGCAGGGGTGGCGCGCCGCTCGTACGCCAGGTTCGGCAACGCCGACTACGGGATCTGGTACCGCTTCGCGGCCGTGCTCGTGAAGCCGGTGACCACCGCCCTGGTGAAGCCGGACTGGCGGGGGTGGGAGCACCTGCCGGAGCGCGGCGGCTTCCTGGCCGTGGTGAACCACAACTCGCTGATCGACCCGGTGGTCTACGCGCACTGGCAGTACAACAGCGGCCGCCCGCCGCGGATGCTCGGCAAGGCCGGGCTGTTCTCGGTGCCGTTCATCGGCTTCATGCTCAAGAAGACCGGCCAGATCCCGGTGTTCCGCGAGTCCACCGACGCCGCGCAGGCCTTCCGGGCCGCGATCGCCGCCGTCGAGCAGGGCCAGTGCGTGCAGTTCTACCCCGAGGGCACGCTCACCCGGGACCCGGACATCTGGCCGATGACCGGCAAGAGCGGTGCGGCCCGGGTCGCGCTGATGACCGGCGCGCCGGTGATCCCGGTCGCGCACTGGGGCGCGCACGAGATCATCCCGCCGTACGGCCGGGGCGGGAAGGGCAAGTTGAACCTCTTCCCCCGGCACAAGGTGACGGTGGCGGCCGGACCGCCGGTCGACCTGAGCAAGTACCAGGGCAAGGAGCTGACCGCCCAGGTGCTCCGCGAGGCCACCGAGGACATCATGGCCGCGATCACCGAGGTGCTCGCGGGGATCCGCGGCGAGCAGGCCCCGGCCGAGCGCTACGACATGCGCAGGGCCGCCCGGGACCGGGCCGACGCCGCAGCCGCGAAGAAGGACCGCGCCGCGGGCCACTCGAACGACGAAGAGAGCACCAAGTGACCCGCTGCGCCGTGTTCGGGACCGGGTCCTGGGGGACCGCCTTCGCGATGATCCTGGCCGACGCCGGCTGCGAGGTGACCCTCTGGGGCCGCCGGGCGGAGCTGGTGGACGCGATCAACGCGACCCACGCCAACCCCGACTACCTGCCGGACACCGTGCTGCCGGCCACCGTGCGGGCCACCACCGACCCGGCCGAGGCGCTGGCCGGGGCGGAGTTCGCGGTGCTCGCGGTGCCGTCCCAGACGCTGCGTCAGAACCTGGCCGCCTGGGCGCCGCTGCTCGGCCCCGACACGGTGCTGGTCTCGCTCATGAAGGGCATCGAACTCGGTACCGCCAAGCGGATGTCCGAGGTGATCCAGGAGATCGCCGGGGTCGGCCCGGAGCGGGTCGCGGTGGTCAGCGGCCCCAACCTGGCCCGGGAGATCGCCGACAAGCAGCCCGCCGCCAGCGTGGTCGCCTGCACCGACGAGCTGGTCGCCAAGCGGCTCCAGGCCGCCTGCCACACCCCCTACTTCCGCCCGTACACCACCACCGACGTGGTCGGCTGCGAGCTCGGCGGCGCGGTGAAGAACGTGATCGGCCTGGCGGTCGGGATGGCCGACGGGATGGGCCTGGGCGACAACACCAAGGCCACCCTGATGACCCGCGGCCTGGCCGAGACCACCCGGCTCGGGCTGACCCTGGGCGCCGACCCGTACACCTTCGCCGGGCTGGCCGGGATGGGCGACCTGGTCGCCACCTGCTCCTCCCCGCTCTCCCGGAACCACACCTTCGGCACCAACCTCGGGCGCGGCATGACGGTCGAGGAGACCATCGCGGCCACCAAGCAGACCGCCGAGGGCGTCAAGTCCTGCGAGTCGGTGCTCGACCTGGCCCGCCGGCACGGGGTCGACATGCCGATCGTGGCGGCCGTGGTGGACGTGGTGCACCACGGCCGGCCGACCCAGGAAGTGCTGGCCGGACTGATGGCCCGGTCCGCGAAGCCCGAACGCCGTTGAACCCGAGGCCCCAAGGACCGTGCGGCTGACTTTCACCGAAACAGTCGCACGGTAGTCTCGAACGCGATATGAGCATCGAAAAGACCTCCCCCAACGCGGCCAAGCCGCGCGTTGCGATCGTCTTCGGCGGCCGCAGCTCCGAGCACGGCATCTCGGTCGTCACGGCCGGCAGTGTGCTCAGGGCGATCGACCGGAGCAAGTACGAGGTGCTGCCGATCGGCATCACCCATGAGGGCCGCTGGGCCCTGGTAGGCGACGAGCCGTCGCGGATGGCCATCACCGACGGCCGGGTGCCGGACGTGGACGCCGTCGCCGAGCCCTCCGAGGGCCAGGTCGTGCTGCCCGGCAACCCGACCAGCCGGGAGGCGGTCTGGAGCGAGCCCGGCGCCGTGCCCAAGGTGCTCGGCGACGTCGACGTGGTGCTGCCGCTGCTGCACGGACCGTGGGGCGAGGACGGCACCATCCAGGGCCTGCTGGAGCTCTCCGGCGTCCCGTACGTCGGCTCCGGCGTGCTGGCCAGTGCGGCCGGCATGGACAAGGAGTTCACCAAGCGGATCCTGGAGTCGCACGGCATCGGGGTCGGCCACTACACCGTGGTGCGCCCGCGCGAGTGGGAGAGCGAGGCCGGGCGGGCCGCCGCCCGGGAGCGGATCGCCGCGCTTGGCCTGCCGGTCTTCGTGAAGCCCTGCCGGGCCGGCTCCAGCATGGGCATCAGCAAGGTCAAGGACCTGGCCGACCTGGACGCCGCGATGGACGAGGCCCGCAGCCACGACCCCAAGGTGATCGTCGAGCGGGGTGTCGAGGGCCGCGAGATCGAGTGCGGCGTGCTGGACTTCGAGGACGGGCCGCGGGCCAGCCTGCCGGCCGAGGTGCTGGTCGGCGGCGACTACGAGTTCTACGACTTCGAGGCGAAGTACATCGACTCGTCCGAGGTGCAGATCCCGGCCCGGCTGACCGAGGCGGAGACCGCCGAGATCCGCCGCCAGGCCGTGCTGGCCTTCGACGCGCTCGGCTGCGAGGGCCTGGCCCGGGTCGACTTCTTCCTGCTGCCGGACGGCAGTTGGATCGTCAACGAGATCAACACCATGCCCGGCTTCACCCCCATCTCGGCCTACCCGAAGATGTGGGAGGCCACCGGCCTGCCGTACCCCGAGCTGGTCGACCGGCTGCTCACCGCCGCGCTGAACCGCTCGACCGGCCTGCGCTGACCACCCGCCCGAGGGGCTCTCAGAGCCCCTCGGGGACGGTCGCCGCGATGGCGTCGGTCAACGAGCTGAGCGGGTCGATGTAGTTGGGGTACGCGCCCTCGGGGACGGACACCTCGACGTAGGCCCGGCGCAGCGTGGTGACGAAACGGTAGCCGCCGTCCGCGTCCCTGGTCATGCCCCACTGGACGCCGTTGACCTCGGGGGCGGAGGCCAGCGGGTCGTCGTTCAGGTAGTCCGGCCGGGGCAGGCCGCAGCGCAGCACCGTCCGGGGCGAGCTGTCCCAGGCGGCGGTGTACGGCGAGGCGGGTGACGGGTCGTCACGCCGGTGGCCGAGCACGGTCGCCGGGAGCGCCCGGTCCAGCGCCGCGCAGAAGCCGGCCTCGGCCGCCCCGGGGGCCGGGGGAGCGACGTCCGGGGGCAGGCTCCAGCTCCAGCCGAGCAGACCGGCACAGGTCAGCAGCGCGGCGGGCGGGACGCCCCAGCGGACGGCGGCGGGAAGGCTGCGGAGACGGCTCACCCAGCGATGGTAGCCAGCGGCTACAACCGGACCACCGGGCAGGTCAGCGTCCGGGTGATGCCCTCGACCTGCTGCACCTGGGCGACCACCAGCCGGCCCAGGTCGTCGATGGTCTCGGCCTCGGCGCGCACGATCACGTCGTACGGCCCGGTGACGTCCTCGGCGGTGAGCACGCCCGCGATCTTGGCGATCGACTGGGCCACGGCGGTGGCCTTGCCCACTTCGGTCTGGATCAGGATGTATGCCTGTACCACGGGGGACCTCCAGCGGGGTGGGCCGATCGGCAGTCTGATCACCACGCTACCGCCCGGTGGGCCCGGTGGGGGAGACCCCGTGCCCCGCCGAGGGCGTACGCTGCGCGCGGGGGCGCGCAGGCGCGGGCTTCGAGTCAGGTCGATGTGTCATCAGTGGAGAGGGCGGCAGATGCAGGGGACAGTGGGCGAGCTCGGCGAGTTCGGACTCATCAGAGAGCTCACCGCCCGGCTGCCGCTCACCCCGGCCGTGGAGCTCGGGCCGGGCGACGACGCGGCCGTGGTGAAGACCCCGGACGGCCGGGTGGTGGCCACCACCGACGTGCTGATCGAGGGCCGGCACTTCCGCCGGGACTGGTCCACCGCGTACGACGTCGGCCGCAAGTGCGCTGCCCAGAACCTGGCCGACATCGCCGCGATGGGCGCGGTGCCGACCGCGATACTGCTCGGCCTGGTCACCCCCGCCGACCTGCCGACCACCTGGGCCACCGAGCTGATGGACGGTCTGCGGGACGAGTGCCAGGTGGCCGGTGCCACCGTGGTCGGCGGCGACGTGGTGCGCGGCGAGACCATCACGCTGGCGATCACCGCCCTCGGTGACCTCCAGGGCCGGGCCCCGGTGAAGCGCTCCGGCGCCCAGGTCGGCGACGTGGTCGCGGTGACCGGCTGGCTGGGCTGGTCGGCGGCCGGGCTGACCGTGCTGTCCCGGGGGTTCCGCTCGCCCCGGGCCTTCGTCGAGGCGCACCGCCGCCCGGAGCCGCCGTACCACGCGGGCCCGGCCGGGGCCGACCTCGGCGCCACCGCGATGATCGACGTCAGCGACGGTCTGGTGGCCGACCTCGGCCACGTCGCCAAGGCCAGCGGAGTGGACATCGACCTGCGCGCGGCCGACTTCGACGTGCCTGCCCAGATGGCGGACATCGGCCAGGCGGTCGGGGTCGATCCGCTTGTATGGGTGCTGTCCGGCGGGGAGGACCACGCGATCGTGGCCACCTTCCCGAGCACCGTCCAGCTTCCCGCCCGATGGCGTGTGGTCGGCGAGGTGGTGCGCACGGCGAGCGCGGCCCGGGGCGGACAGGTCACCGTGGACGGCGCTCCGTGGGACCGGGCCGGCGGCTGGGACCACTTCGCGGCGGAGTAACCACCATTTAGCGGTGGCGTCACTGCTCCGGAGCGCGGGATTTGAGCTGACGACAGGTCGGGCGGGTAGCCTGAGCGCTGTCGGCCATGTCCGGTCTGTCCGGTGTTGTCCGGCTCGTACGAGAGTCCATCAACTCGGGGGCCTGCGCTGCCCCAGGAGCGGGAGAGCACGCCCCCATGAGAATCGGTGTCCTGACCAGCGGCGGCGACTGCCCCGGCCTCAACGCGGTGATCCGCTCGGTGGTGCACCGCGGCACCGATGTCCACGGCGACGAGATCATCGGCATCGAGGACGGCTTCCTCGGACTGATCGAGGGGCGCAGCCGGCCGATCTCGCACGACGACGTGACCGGTCTGCTCACCCTGGGCGGGACCATCCTCGGCTCGGCCCGGGTCCAGCGGGACCGGATCAACTGGGCGGTGGAGAACGCCCAGCAGCTCGCCGCCGACATCGGCATCGACGCGCTGATCGCGATCGGCGGCGAGGGCACGCTGACCGCCGCCAAGAAGTTCAGCGACGCCGGGCTGCCTGTGGTCGGGGTGCCGAAGACCATCGACAACGACATCGACGCCACCGACGTCACCTTCGGCTTCGACACCGCCGTGCACGTGGCCACCGAGGCGATCGACCGGCTGAAGACCACCGCCGAGTCGCACCAGCGGGTGATGGTGGTCGAGCTGATGGGACGTCACACCGGCTGGATCACCCTCACCGCGGGCATGGCCGGCGGTGCGCACGGCATCCTGATCCCGGAGAAGCCGTTCGACATCGAGGGCGTGGCCCGGATGATCGAGGAGCGGTTCCGGCGCGGCAAGAAGTTCGCCATCATCGCGGTCGCCGAGGGCGCCAAGCCCGCACCCGGCACGCTCCGCTTCGACCACGGCGGCGTCGACCAGTACGGCCACCAGACCTTCGGCGGGATCGGCACCCGGCTCGCGCACGAGCTGGAGGACCTGCTCGGCAAGGAGTCCCGGCCGGTCATCCTCGGCCACACCCAGCGCGGCGGCACCCCCACCGCCCGGGACCGGGTGCTGGCCACCCGGTTCGGCTGGCACGCGGTGGAGGCCGTGCACAAGGGCGCCTTCGGGCACTTCACCGCGCTGCGCGGCACCGAGATCGAGCTGGTCCCGGTCGCCGACGCGATCACCCGGCTGAAGACCGTGCCGCAGGAGCAGTGGGCGGAGTCCGAGGCCGTCCTGTGACGGGCGTTCGGTAGGTTGGGCCGCATGGTTGCTCCCCCTCGCGTACTCACCGTTGCCGGCTCGGACTCCGGAGGCGGCGCCGGCATCCAGGCCGACCTCAAGGCGATGCTCGCGCTCGGCGTGCACGGCATGAGCGTGATCACCGCCGTCACCGCGCAGAACTCGGTCGGCGTCCAGGGCTACTGGGAGCTGCCGGCCGAGGCCGTCCGGGCGCAGTTCCGCAGTGTGGTGGACGACATCGGCGTCCAGGCCGTGAAGACCGGCATGCTGGCCTCGGTCGAGCTGGTGGAGACCGTGGCCGAGCTGCTTGCCGGGGTCGGCGCCCCGGTCGTGGTGGACCCGGTCGGGGTCTCCAAGCACGGTGACGCGCTGCTCGCCGCCGAGGCGGTGGCGACCGTACGGGAGCGGCTGCTGCCGGTGGCCACCCTCGCCACGCCCAACCTGCACGAGGTGACCCAGCTGACCGGCATCGAGGTCGAGGGCGAGCGGGACATGGCCGCCGCCGCCGAGGCGCTGCTCGGCTTCGGCCCGGGCTGGGTGCTGATCAAGGGCGGCCACCTCGAAGGCGAGGCGGCCGACCTGCTGGTCGGCGCAGATGGCTCCGAGCACTGGTACCGCGCGCCGCGGCACGACAACCGGCACACCCACGGCACCGGCTGCACGCTGGCCAGTGCCATCGCCGCCGAGCTGGCCAAGGGCGCGGAGATGCCGGCGGCGGTCGCGGGGGCGAAGGAGTACATCACCGGCGCGATCCGGGGCGGCTTCGCGCTGGGCGCGGGCATCGGCCCGGTGGACCACGCCTGGCGCTGGCGCTGACCCGTCCCGGAGACCGCCTCCGGAACGACCGAAGGGCGGACCCTGGGGGTCCGCCCTTCAACCGGTGCAGAAGGCAGTAAGACAGAAAGCCGACCCACCCGAGGGTGAATCGGCGATCTGGAGGACCGGCTAACCGGTCTGCGCGTCAGCGCGAGACCTTACCGGCCTTGATGCACGAGGTGCAGACGTTGAGCCGCTTCGGCGTCCGACCGACCGTCGCACGCACCGTCTGAATGTTGGGGTTCCAACGACGGGGAGTACGGCGGTGCGAGTGGGAGATGCTGTTGCCGAAGCCCGGCCCCTTGCCGCAGACGTCGCAGTTGGCAGCCACAGGAGTCACTCCAAGACTTCAGATCATTTACGTTCGAAAACCCCGGCTGAACCAACTCGGGCCACTCGCGTGGACCGGACTGCTTCAAGGGGTGAGCCCGGACTGTTCCGGGCAACCGGGAGAGCATACAACGACGACTCCCGTTCAACGAAACTACCACGGTCCGGCCCTTGATCATCCCCTGCGGGCCTCCGGCCAGCACCGATGGCGGGCCGGTCCGGATAACCTGCCAGCATCGCCCCTTGCCACCGCGTTCACCCGTGCCCCCGCCCAGGGTTCGGTCCGCGTTCACCGGAGGAGACCCTGGTGCTGGACACGCTCGACGCCGCCACCGTCCGCACCTGGTGCCGCCTCGCCCTGACCGCGCTCGGCCAGGCCCGCGAGGAGATCGACGCGCTCAACGTCTACCCCGTCCCGGACGGCGACACCGGCACCAACCTCTACCTCACCGTGGAGTCCGCCGCCGAGGCCGTCGAGCGCTGCTTCACCGGGCCGGGCGACCCCGGGCTGGGCACCGCGATGACGGCCGGCGCCCGGGGCGCGCTGATCGGCGCCCAGGGGAACTCGGGCGTGATCCTGGCCCAGTGGCTGCGCGGCCTGGCCGAGGTGCTCGCGCTCGGCGGGGAGCCCGCCGATCTGCGCAAGGGCCTGCTGCGGGCGGCCGAATCCGCCTACCAGGCCGTCGCCGAACCGGTCGAGGGCACCCTGCTCACCGTCGCGGCCGCCGCCGCCCGGGCTGCCGCCCAGGGGGCGGGCGGGCTGGCCGAGGCTGCCGACACCGCCTACCGGGCCGCCCGCGAGGCCCTGCTCCGCACCCCGGCCCAGCTCGCCGTCCTGGCCGAGGCCGGCGTGGTGGACGCCGGCGGGCGCGGCCTGGTCGCCATCCTGGGCACCCTCTCGGACGCCGTCACCGGCCAGACCCCGATGGGACCGGTGGCCCAGCGCCGCGAGTTCGACCGCCCGGTCCGCCCGCTCGGCGGCTGCGAGGGCCATGAGCGCCCGCCGGGCCCCGGGCACCCCGCCTTCGAGGTGATCTACCTGCTGGACGCCCCCGACCAGGTGCTGCCGGCCCTGCGGACCGAACTGGCCGCCCTCGGCGACTCACTGGTGGTCGGCGGCGGCGACGGCCTGTGGAACGTGCACGTGCACGTGGACGACGCGGGCGCCGCCGTCGAGGCCGGCGTCCGGGCCGGACGGCCGTACCAGATCCGGATCACCCACTTCGCCGAGGCCGCCGCCCGGGCCGGCGAGAGCGGCCGGGAGACCACGGCCGGCCGGGCCGTGCTCAGCGTGGTCACCGGCGCCGGGCTGGCCGAGCTCTGCGAGCAGGCCGGCGCCCATGTGCTGCTCGCCGACCCCGACCGGCCGCCCGCCAGCGCCGAACTGGTCACCGCCGTCCGCCGCTGCGCCGCGCACGAGGTGGTGCTGCTGCTCAACGACCCCGAGCTGCGGGCCGCCGCCGGGGCCGCCGCCGACCGGCTCCGGCAGGACGGGATCAGGATCGCCGTGCTGCCCACCCGCTCCCCGGTGCAGGGGCTGGCCGCGCTCGCCGTGCACGAGCCGGGCCGCCGCTTCGACGAGGACGTGGTCGCCATGACCTCCGCCGCCGGGGCCACCCGGTACGCCGAACTCGCGGTCGCCGAGGGCGAGTCCTGGACCATGGCCGGGGTCTGCCAGGCCGGGGACGTGCTCGGCCTGATCGACGGCGACGTGGTGGTGATCGGCCCCGAGCTGCTCGCCACCGGTGAGGAGCTGCTCGGCCGGATGCTCGCGGCCGGCGGCGAACTGGTCACCCTGGTGCTCGGCGAGGGCGCCCCCGCCGGGCTGGGCGACCACCTGGTCGCGCACGCCCGCCGCCAGCGCCCCGAGGTCGACACCGTGGTCTACGACGGCCGGCAGCAGTCGGCCACCCTGCTCATCGGGGTGGAGTAGGTCGGACCTGTCGCCGCCGTGGTGTCCAATAGGTCCTGATGGGCGCTCTCGATGAATCTCTGACCAAGCTGGTCGGCGACCGCACCGCCAAGGTGCTGGCCGACAGCCTCAAGCTGCGCACGGTCGGCGACCTGCTGCACCACTACCCCCGCCGGTACGTGGAACGCGGGCAGCTCACCAGCCTGGACGACCTCGAAGTGGACGAGCACGTCACCGTGCTGGCCCGGATCGAGAAGGTCACCCTGATCCCGTTCAAGGCCCGCAAGGGTGACCGCCTCGAAGTGGTGGTCACCGACGGGCGGGGCCGGCTCAGCCTGGTCTTCTTCAACCAGGGCTGGCGGCAGAAGGACCTCCGCACCGGCTCCCAGGGCCTGTTCGCCGGCAAGGTCGGCGTCTTCAACGGCAAGCGCCAACTCGCCTCGCCCGACTACCAGTTGATCGACGCCGAGGACGGTGCCCCGGAGGCGGGCAAGTTCGCGGGCCGGCTCATCCCGGTCTACCCGGCCAGCGCCCAGATGCCCAGCTGGAAGCTCTCGCTCTGCATCGAGGTCGCCCTCGACAAGCACCTCGCCGACGTCGGCGAGCCGCTGCCCGCCGAGCTGCGCGGCAAGCACGAGCTGATCCCGCTGCCCGAGGCGCTGGAGCTGATCCACCGCCCGCGCAACCAGGCCGAGAAGGAGCGCGCCCAGGACCGCCTCCGCTGGGACGAGGCCTTCGTCCTCCAGGTCGCCCTGGCCCAGCGCCGCGCCGCCGACTCCGCCCTCCCCGCCGTCGCCCGCAGGCCCGTCCCCGACGGCCTGCTGGACGCCTTCGACGCCCGCCTCCCGTTCGAGCTGACGGACGGGCAGAAGACCGTCTCCGCCGAGATCTTCACCGACCTCGCCACCGAGCACCCGATGCACCGCCTGCTCCAGGGCGAGGTCGGCTCGGGCAAGGCGCAGCCGTTGGACGCCTTGGTGCTCACCCCGTCCGGCTACCGCAGGATGGGCGATCTGCAGCTCGGTGACCCGGTCGTCACGCCCTCCGGGGAGATCTCCGTGATCGACGGGGTCTTCCCGCAGGGCGAGCGCGAGGTCTGGCGGCTGGTCCTCTCCGACGGCAGTTCGGTGGAGTGCGACGACGAGCACCTGTGGATCGTGGGGACGAGCTGTGGCTGGCACCGGGGGCAGACCCCGAAGGTCATGACCACGGGGGAGATCCGAGCCGATCTCACGAAGCGCAACGGCAGCTCGAAGTGGTACCTGCCGGTCGCCACCCCCGTGGACCTCGGATTCCACGACCCGCTGCCGATCGACCCCTACCTGCTCGGAGTCCTGCTCGGTGACGGTTCGTTCCGCCACAACCTGCGGCTGTCCACCACGGACGCGCAGATCCTGGACGCTGTCCGGGCGTTGCTGCCGCCCGAGTGCGAGGCCGTCCCCGTCGCCGGATCCACCTGCGACTACACGCTGAGGCTGCGCGGCAAACGCCGTGGTGACGTCCGGAGTCCGCTGATCCAGGCACTGCGGGACCTCGGCCTGTGGAGCACCGGATCTCACACCAAGTTCGTGCCGGAGCAGTACCTGAACGCGACCGTGCGCGATCGGCTGGCGCTCCTGCAGGGGCTGATGGACACCGACGGGACGGTCCAGCGGAACGGGATGAGTGCCTCGTACTGCTCGGTCTCGCCCCGACTGGCGGAGGATGTCGCCTGGCTGGTCCGTTCGCTGGGCGGGCGAGCCCGGGTGCTGCCCAAGGGGGCTTCGTACAACGTGTCGGTGGCGGTTCCGGTGGACCGGCAGTTGTTCCGACTGGAGCGCAAGAAGGCGCGGATGGCCGGAGGACGGCCCAAGTACGACACCTTCCGACGGGCCGTCAGGGCAGTGGAGCCGGTGGGGCGGAAGCAGGTCCAGTGCATCAGCGTGGAGCACCCGGACCACGCGTACGTCACGGACAACTTCACCGTCACCCACAACACCATGGTGGCGCTGCGGGCGATGCTGGCGGTGGTCGACGCGGGCGGGCAGGCGGTGCTGCTGGCGCCGACCGAGGTGCTGGCGCAGCAGCACCACCGGTCGATCGTCGAGATGATGGGCGACCTGGCCGAGGGCGGCATGCTCGGCGGCTCGGACCTGGGGACGAAGGTCGCGCTGCTGACCGGGTCGATGGGGACGGCCGCGCGGCGGCAGGCGATGCTCGACATGGCCTGCGGGGACGCCGGGATCGCGATCGGGACGCATGCGCTGATCGAGGACAAGGTGCAGTTCCAGGACCTCGGCCTGGTGGTGGTGGACGAGCAGCACCGGTTCGGGGTCGAGCAGCGGGACGCGCTGCGGGCCAAGGGGGACCAGCCGCCGCACCTGCTGGTGATGACGGCGACGCCGATCCCGCGCACGGTGGCGATGACGGTCTTCGGCGACCTGGAGACCTCGGTGCTGGACCAGCTGCCGGCCGGGCGCTCGCCGATCTCCACCCACGTGGTGCCCGCGGTGGAGAAGCCCAACTTCCTGGCCCGGGCCTGGGAGCGGGTCCGCGAGGAGGTGGAGAAGGGCCACCAGGCGTACGTGGTCTGCCCCCGGATCGGGGACGAGCCGCCGGACGCGCCGGGGAAGAAGAAGCGCAAGCCGCTGGTGGACGACCCCGAGGACGTCGGCGCCGCGAGCGACGAGAAGCGGCCGCCGCTCTCCGTGGTGGAGACCGCCGAGATGCTGGCGAAGGGGCCGCTGGCCGGGCTGCGGGTGGAGATCCTGCACGGGCGGCTGGCGCCGGAGGCCAAGGACGACGTGATGCGGCGGTTCGCGGCCGCCCAGGTGGACGTACTGGTCGCGACCACCGTGATCGAGGTCGGCGTCAACGTCCCCAACTCGACCGCGATGGTGATCATGGATGCCGACCGGTTCGGCGTCTCCCAGCTGCACCAGTTGCGCGGCCGGGTCGGCCGCGGCTCCGCCCCCGGGCTCTGCCTGCTGGTCAGCGACATGCCCGCGGCCAGCCCGGCCCGGGCCCGGCTGGACGCGGTGGCCGGCACCCTGGACGGCTTCGAGCTGTCCCGGATCGACCTGGAGCAGCGCCGGGAGGGCGATGTGCTCGGCCAGGCCCAGTCCGGGGTGAAGTCCTCGCTCAAGGTGCTCTCGGTGCTGGACGACGAGGAGGTGATCGCGACCGCCCGCGAGGAGGCCGCCCGACTGGTCGCCGAGGACCCGTCGCTGGCCGCCCACCCGGAGCTCCGCACGGCGCTGGAGAGCCTGCTCGACGAGGACCGCGCGGAGTACCTGGAGAAGGGGTAATTCCCCTGCTCGGCAAGGCTGTTGGGCCCCCTGAATTGTCAGTGCCGGGGGAGAGAATGTAGTTGTTCGGGACGCACCCCCAAGGTGCGTTCCCGGCACGACACCTGGGGGTTCCGCCTTGGCTTTCCGTCATCTCAACGAGCTTCCGCTGGGCGACAAGGTCTTCCGGATCGAGCTGGCCAGCGACGACGACCGTGAGGTCACCCTCACCCTGACCGGCTGGCGCGAGGGCGCCGCCGCCTCCCCGCTCGCCACCGGCAAGCTGCGCCTGCCGGTGGAGGACGTGGCCAACCTGCGGATCGCGCTGAACCGCGCGCTGCGGGCGATGGCCATCGTCGCCGACGTCTCCGAGCCCATCCCCGACCGCGACGTGCTGCGCGAGCTGTACCCCGGCCACGGCGCCCCCTGGGTGCCGCAGCACGAGGAGGAGCTGACCCGCCGGTTCCACGACGGCGACACGGTGGCCCGGATCGCCGCCCGGTTCGGCCGCACCCCCGACTCCGTCCGCACCAAGCTGCGCGAGCTCGGCCACGACCCGCGCAAGCCCGAGTACTGCCCGCCCGACGGCTGCCTGTCCTGGTCCCGCTACGCCTCGCCGACCATCGTGGGCACGGTCGAGTAAACGTCCGCACGGGGCCGTACCGGGGCGCGGGCAGCTGCACACGCAGCTGCCCGCGCCCCTTGTCACGGCGTCAGCGGATAGCGTGTCAGGTGCATCCAGGAAAGGACCGCATCTCTCATGACCCGCGTGATCGCCGGGGTGGCCGGTGGCCGCCGCCTGTCCGTACTGCCGGGCCGGACCACCCGCCCGACCTCCGACAAGGCCCGGGAGGCGATGTTCTCCACCCTCGCCGCGCTGCGCGGCACCCTGCACGGGGCCCGGATGCTCGACCTGTTCGGCGGATCCGGAGCGGTCGGCCTGGAGGCGCTGTCCCGGGGTGCCGAGCACGTCCTGCTGGTGGAGGCGGACGCCGGTGCCGCGAAGGTGATCCGGGAGAACGTCCGGATCGTCGCGCTGCCGGGCGCCGAGGTCCGGGCCGACCGGGCCGAACGGGTGATCGCCGGGCGGGCCCCGGAGACCCCGTACGACCTGGTCTTCCTGGACCCGCCGTACTCGGTCACCGATGACGAGGTCCGGGAGATGCTGCTCACAATCCTGGCGGGGGGCTGGATCACGGCCGATGCACTCGTCACCGTGGAACGCAGCACCCGGGGCGGCGAGTTCGGCTGGCCCGAGGGCTACGAGGCCGAGCGCTCCCGGCGCTACGGCGAGGGGACGCTCTGGTACGGTCGCGCCGCCTCCGGACCTGCCGAAGACTCGTAGCCGCCCACCCATCAGGCCCCACAAGGGAGTCCATGCCATGCGCCGCGCCGTCTGCCCGGGTTCCTTCGACCCGATCACCAACGGGCACCTCGACATCATCGAGCGTGCCTCCAAGCTGTACGACGTGGTCCACGTCGCGGTGGCGATCAACCGCAGCAAGCAGGGCATGTTCACCGTCGACGAGCGGATCGCGCTGATCGAGGAGACCACCGCCCAGTACGGCAACATCGAGGTCGAGGCCCACCACGGCCTGCTGGTGGACTTCTGCCGGGACCGCGGCATCCCGGCGATCATCAAGGGCCTGCGGGCGGTCAGCGACTTCGACTACGAGCTGCAGATGGCCCAGATGAACCACGGGCTGACCGGTGTGGAGACGCTGTTCGTGCCGACCTCGCCGACCTACAGCTTCCTCTCCTCCAGCCTGGTCAAGGAGGTCGCCTCGTACGGGGGCGACGTCTCGCACCTGCTGCCGGAGGTCGTGAACAGCCGGCTGGTCGAGCGGATCGCCGAGCGCGCCAAGCAGTAGGAGCGGCGGGGGACGAACGGGACGGGAAACCGGACAGAGCTGGCGAAGCGTCACATACCCTCCCCCGCCCGGGGGAGTGGGTGGCCTCGGACGTTGTGAGCTGCGCCCGCTCTGGACGTACAGTCTGTACTCCTGCCCGGACGCGGATGCCACGCCGAGGGGCACTGCCTCCGCCGCAGTTCGGCGGCACACGGAAAGACAGAAGCCCCGTGGACGTGCAGAACAGACTTGACGCGATCGTCACGGCGGTGGAGAACGCCCGCTCGATGCCCATGTCGGCGTCCTGCGTGGTGAACCGGGCCGAGCTGGTCGGCCTGCTCCAGCAGCTCCGCGAGGCGCTGCCCGCCGAACTCGCCCAGGCCCAGTCGGTGATGGCCGACCACGAGCAGGTGGTCGCGGACGCCCAGGCCCAGGCCGACCAGATCATCCAGGGCGCGCACAGCGAGCGCGGCTCGCTGATCTCGGACACCGAGGTCGTGCTGCGCGCCCAGGCCGAGGCGGACCGGATCCTCGGCGACGCCAAGGCCGAGGTGCAGACCAAGCTGGCCGAGGCGGACGACTACGTCGACTCCAAGCTGGCCAACTTCGAGGTGGTGCTCACCAAGACGCTCGGCGCGGTCGGCCGCGGCCGGACCAAGCTGCGCGGCGACGCCAGCGTCTTCGAGCAGCCCTACGACGAGGACGCCGCCGATGGCGAGGAGTTCCGCTCCCGGGTCAGCCCGAGCCCCGAGGTGGACGAGTACGTCGATGTGAAGCTCGCCACCCTGGAGACGGTGCTGAGCAAGACCCTCGAAGCGGTCGGCAAGGGCCGGGACAAGCTGCTCGGCAAGGCCTCCATCGACGAGCTGGGTGCCTACCTGGCCGCCGCCGACGAGGCCCAGCACCTCAAGGACCGGGCCGAGGCGGTCGCGGCCGGCTTCTCCGAGGGCGTCCCGGCCGACGCCGGCTACGCCGAGAACGGCGAGGAGCAGCCCTGGTACCGGGCCGAGGTCCCGCAGCAGCAGAGCTGGCCCGAGCCGACCCCGGCCGCGGCCGGCTGGCAGGCCCCGGAGGCCGACCAGTACGCCGCCGCGCAGTACAACGAGGTCTACAGCGGCGGCTACGACCCGGCCGGCCAGCCGCAGACCGACCCGTACGGCTACCCGCAGCAGGCCCAGCCCAGCTACGGTGGCCAGGGCTTCGACACCTACGGGTACCAGCAGCCGGTCTACCAGGAGCAGCCGCAGGAGCAGCAGCAGCCCGGCTACGGCGGCCAGGGCTTCGACTACGGCTACCAGCAGCAGCCCGCCCAGGTGCCGCAGCAGCAGGTGGCGCTCGACGAGACCAGCTTCTTCGACACCAGCATGATCGACATGACCCGGCTGCGGGAGCTCGGCGGCAGGTGAAGTTGGGCCAGGCCGGAGTGTCCGGTAGTCTGACCACTCCGGCCTGTTCGTTGCTGGGCCGTTCTGCTGCCTCGGAGCAGCCGGATCGAACCAAATCCGCGCCATGCAGGGATGCGTGCCGCCTTCAGGAAGTCAGGACACCTTGAACCGCCTCGACCACCGCGACCCGCTCGTGTTCGACACGCATGAGCTCGGCCGTCGTCCGGGGTCGCTGCGCAAGATCGTCCGGACCGTGGAGGCGCCGGAGGGCCTGGGCATCATCGATGTCATCGCCGTCCCGGTGAAGAGCGAGATCGAGATCGAGCTCCGGCAGGAGTCCGTGGTCGAGGGCGTGCTGGTGACCGGCCGCGCCCGGGCCGGGGTCGAGGGCGAGTGCGTGCGCTGCCTGGAACCGGTCGAGGACCGGCTCCGGGTCGAGTTCCAGGAGCTGTTCTACTACCCCGAGTCCGACGAGCGCACCCGCGCCCGGACCACCGGGGCCGACGACCTCGACGAGGAGTCGGACGACGAGACTTACCGCCTGGAGGGCGATTTCTTCGACCTCCGGCCGGTGCTGCGTGACGCGGTGGTGCTTGCACTGCCGCTGCAGCCGGTGTGCCAGGAAGACTGCCTGGGCCTGTGCTCCGAATGCGGAGCGCGCCTGAGCGACGACCCGGACCACCACCACGAGGCCGCCGACCCCCGGTGGGCGGCTCTGCAGGGACTCTCCGCCGCCCCCGGCGACGAGGGTGACGGAATC
Organism: Kitasatospora sp. NPDC002040; assembly: GCF_040296785.1. Lineage (NCBI taxonomy): Bacteria > Bacillati > Actinomycetota > Actinomycetes > Kitasatosporales > Streptomycetaceae > Kitasatospora > Kitasatospora sp. NPDC002040. The sequence continues at coordinate 31,321 of NZ_JBEOXV010000030.1, forward strand.
AAGAACAGCGACACCCGTGAGGGTGGAGCCGAGAACCAGGAGAAGTAGCCGTGGCTGTTCCGAAGCGGAAGATGTCGCGCAGCAACACGCGCCACCGTCGGTCCAACTGGAAGGCCGTTGTTCCGGCCCTGGTGGCGTGTGACCGCTGCCACGAGCCGAAGCTTGGTCACATTGCGTGCCCGAGCTGCGGCACGTACAACCGTCGCCAGGTCCTCTCGGTCTGATCGGCGGGTACGGATCGATGTCGGACAGCAACTCACCCCGCAAGTCGGCTCCTGCCAACGGGAGCAAGGCCGGCGGGCCGGCTTCGACCGAATACGACGTTCTGGAAGGGCGCCTCGGGTTCGTACTCGAGCGCGCCCTTCTGGTGCGTGCCCTGACGCACCGTAGCTTCGCCTACGAGAACGGCGGGCTGCCCACCAACGAGCGCCTGGAGTTCCTCGGCGACTCGGTGCTGGGCCTGGTCGTGACGGACACCCTCTACCGCCTCCACCCCGAGGTCGCCGAAGGCACACTCGCCAAGCTGCGGGCCGCGGTGGTCAACTCGCGTGCCCTGGCCGAGGTCGGCCGAGGCCTCGAACTGGGCACCTTCATCAGGCTCGGCAAGGGCGAGGAGGGTACCGGCGGCCGCGACAAGTCGTCGATCCTCGCCGACACCGTCGAGGCCGTGATCGGCGCCATCTACCTGGACCAGGGCCTGGACGCCGCGACCGACTTCGTCCACCGCCTGTTCGACCCGCTGATCGAGGAGTCCTCTCAGCTGGGCGCGGGCCTGGACTGGAAGACCAGCCTGCAGGAGCTCACCGCCTCGGTGGGCATCGGCGTGCCCGAGTACGTGGTGGCCGAATCCGGTCCCGACCACGAGAAGACCTTCAACGCCGCCGCCCGGGTGGCTGGCGAGGACTTCGGGCACGGCAGCGGACGGTCGAAGAAGGAAGCCGAGCAGAAGGCCGCCGAGAGCGCCTGGCGGGCCATCCGCGCCAAGTACGCGGACCAGCTCAACCCCACCACCAGCTGACACAGAAGCCGAGGCGGCAGGCGTGCCCGAACTCCCCGAGGTCGAGGTGGTCAGGCGCGGCCTGGCCCGCTGGGCCGCCGGCCGCACCGTGGCCGAGGCCCAGGTGCTGCACCCGCGTTCGGTCCGCCGCCAGCCCGGCGGCGCGGACGAGTTCGCCGCCCGGCTGGCCGGGGCCACGCTGGGGGAGGCGCAGCGCCGCGGCAAGTACCTCTGGGTGCCGCTCGGCGGCGACCAGGCGATGATCGGCCACCTCGGCATGAGCGGCCAACTGCTGGTCCAGGACGCCTCGGTGCCGGACGAGACCCATCTGCGGGTCCGGCTCCGGTTCACCGACGGCGGGCGCGAACTGCGCTTCGTCGACCAGCGCACCTTCGGCGGCCTCGCGGTCGAGGAGTCCGAGCCGGGCGACCCCGAGTCGACCCCGCTCTCGATCGCGCACATCGCCCGCGACCCGCTGGACGACCGCTTCGACGACGGCGCCTTCATCGCCGCGCTGCGGGCCAAGCGCACCACCGTGAAGCGGGCCCTGCTCGACCAGACGCTGATCAGCGGGGTCGGCAACATCTACGCGGACGAGTCGCTCTGGCGGGCGAAGCTGCACTACGACCGGGCGGCCGGCACCCTGACCCGGGTCCAGGCCGCGACGCTGCTCGGCCATGCCCGCGACGTGATGAACGCGGCGCTGGCGGTCGGCGGCACCAGCTTCGACAGCCTCTACGTCAACGTGAACGGCGAGAGCGGCTACTTCTCCCGCGAGCTGGACGCCTACGGGCGGGAGGGCGAGGGCTGCCGCCGCTGCGGCACCGCCATTCGGCGCGACCCCTGGATGAACCGCTCCAGCTACTTCTGCCCCAGCTGCCAGCGCGCTCCGCGCTAGGGGCAGCCACAGGGGCTCGGGGAACTGCGACGCCGACCTCAGGAGCGTTCAACGTACGAGCGTGGTCAGGCACTTTCGCATTTTGACCCGCCAGCCACGTAGCGTCGCCGTTCCCCGAGCCCCTGGCCGTGCATGGTCAGTGCGTGTGGGTGAGTTCCGGTTCGGCGGCCGCCTCTTCGCCCTGGCCGTAGTACGCGACGCCCACCGCGCTGACGACGGCGAGGACGAAGCCGAAGGCGGCCAGCCAGCCGAGGCCGGCCCGGGAGGAGTCGCCGAGCCAGATGACGCCGACCGCGCCGGGGATGACGGTCTCGCCCACCACCAGGGCGGCGGTGGCCCCGTTCACCGAGCCGATCTGCAGCGCGATGGTGTGCAGGTACATCCCGCCGATGCCGCCGATCAGGATCGCGTACAGGGCGGGGTCGGCGATCAGCCGGCCGAGGTCGAAGGGCTCGATCCCGTTCAGGATCCGGACGCCGACGCCGAGCGCGCCGAAGCCGAGCCCGGAGAGCAGACCGGCCACGATCGCCCCGCTCGCACCGAGCAGCCGGACGATCAGCGCGCCACCGCCGATGACCGCGACCGACGCGGCCAGCAGCCACCAGTGCACCGCCATCGCGGCGTGGTGCCCGCCCTCGGGCCCGGCCGCGACGGCGAGCAGGATCAGGGCGGCGCAGAGGATGGCGATCGAGGCCCACTCGGGCCGCTTCAGCCGGATGCCGAGCAGCTTGATGCTGAGCACCGCGGTGACCACCAGGTTGGCACTGATGATGGTCTGGGAGAGGAAGAGCGGGAGCAGCCGGGCGGCCAGCGCGCCGAGGCCGAAGCCGATCAGGTCGAGCACCGTGCCGAGGATGAACTCCCAGGTGACGGCGGCCTTGGCAGTGGAGGAGAGGTTGGGGCCGCCGTGCTCGGTGACGCCGGCGGAGCGGCCGTTGGCGGCCGCCTCCTCGCGGGCGGAGCGGCGTGAGCCGACCGCCTGGAGTACCGAGCCGATGCCGTAGCAGGCGGATGCCGCGACGGCGGTGACGAGGCCCAGGATCACCGGGTGCTCCGATCTGGATGGGGCAGGCGTACTTGATCAGCCACCACTATGCCCGGTCGGGGCGGTGATCGAGTCAGCCGCCAGGACGACCGGGGCCCGTCCCGTCGGCGGGGGAGGGTCCACCCCTCGGTATGGGGCCGTCGGCCCGGGGTACGAGTAGCGTCGAACCATGGCAAACACCGCACTTCGCCGCTCGTTGCCCGCCGCTCTGCTCGGGCTGCTGCTGACCGCTCTGCTGCTGCTCCTGCCCGTGGCGTCCGCGTCGGCGGCGACGAGTGGCATCGAGGAGGCGGCCAAGGCGTTGAAGCAGGGTCAGGTCTACGTCGACCCGGCGATGGCCGGGCGGTTCTCGACCGCCGACGCGGACGCGCTCACCGCGCGGATCAAGGCGGCGGACAAGCCGGTCTTCGTCGCGGTGCTGCCGGCGGACGAGCAGCAGTACCCGGCGCTTTCGACCGCGCGCGACCTGCGCACCAGGGTCGGGGTGACCGGTCTGTACGGGATCTGGCGGGGCGAGGAGTTCAAGGCCTTCTCCGACCCGGCGGCGATCTCCGGCACCGCGGCGGCGAGCATCGCCGGGGCCGCGTCCCGGGCGCACCCGGGCGACATCGGCGGCACCTTGAACGACTTCGTCGGCCAGGCGGTCGGGCAGGTGAAGGGCAAGGGGGTGGCGGCCTCCGGCGGCGGGACCGGGGTGGCCGCGATCGTGGTCCCGGTGGCGCTGCTGGCGCTGGCCGGCGGCGGTGTGTTCCTGCTGTTCCGGCGGTCGAAGCGGCGCAAGGAGGAGCGGGTCAGGGCGGAGCTGGCCCAGCTGCGGGTGGTGGTGGACGAGGACATCACGGCGTTCGGCGAGGAGCTGGACCGGCTGGACTTCGCTCCCGGCGACCCGGCGGCGGACGACGCCCAGCGGGCCGACTACGCGCACGCGCTGGACTGCTACGACGGCGCGAAGCGGGCGATGGACGCGGCGACCGGCCCCGAGCAGGTCCGCCCGGTGACCGAGGCGCTGGCCGACGGCCGGTTCGCACTGGCCACCCTGACGGCCCGTCGGGAGCAGCGGCCGCTGCCGGACCGCCGTCCGCCGTGCTTCTTCGACCCCCGGCACGGCCCGTCCGCGAAGGACGCGGACTGGGCCCCGGCCGGTGCGGCCCGGCGGACCGTCCCGGTCTGCGCGGCGGACGCGGCCCGGCTGGCGGCGGGTCAGGAGCCGGAGATCCGTACGGTGCAGACCGAGCACGGCCGGGAGCCGTACTGGAACGCGGGCCCGGCGTACAGCCCGTGGGCCGGCGGCTACTTCGGCGGCGGCATGCTGCCGGGGCTGCTGGTGGGCACCATGCTCGGCTCGATGATGGCCTCGCCCGGTACGGCGTGGGCCGCCGACGGCGGGGGCTACCAGGGCGGCGACCAGTCCGGTGCGGACTTCAACCCCTCGGACTTCGGCGGCTTCGACGGCGGTGGCGGGGGTGACTTCGGAGGTGGAGGGGACTTCGGGGGCTTCTGAGGCGGGTGGTGTGAAGCCCCTTGCTTCATGATCGTTGGCGGGCTATCAGTACGATGATCAGCCAGAACGTCAGCAAGGGGCAGTTTTCATGGGGGAACAGGGCTTCCGGGTAGAGCCGGGCGCACTCAGGGCGTACGCGGCGCTGATCGAGGCCCAGGCGGAGCGGATCTCCGAGATCCAGTCCCGCCTGGCCTCGGTCACGCTGAACTCCAACGACTTCGGCATGCTGCCGGACGCGCAGAACCTCTACCAGGCCTACGAGGAGCACGCGGAGGTGGAGCAGCAGAACTTCGCCGACCTGCGCGAGCTGCTGACCGACACCGCCGAGGGCCTGCAGCACTCGGCGGACAACTACGAGAGTCACGACACCGCGATCGCCTCGGTCTACCGGGGCGGCCGGTGATCCCCGGGACGGGCGTCACCTTCGGCGAGGCCGGTGCCGCGTACAAGTGGACCCGCGACTTCGTGAGCACGCCGTTCGAGGCGCTGCCCAGCTTCACCAACCCGGTCTCCGAGGGCCTGGACGCCGGGCTGGACGAGTTCGTCAAGGGCGCGCTGGACTTCCTCGGGCTGATGGACATGCTGGAGGAGGTCACCGGCGAGCTGGAGACCCTCAGCAGCGCCGCGCAGGAATGGCAGGCCCAGGCGAAGGCGATGCAGGAGGTCGCCAACGCGCTGCGCGAGGGCGGCACGACGCTGGCCGGCCAGTGGGAGGGCCAGGCGTCCGAGGCCTTCGGCACCCACATGGGCACGGTGGTCGAGGCGATCGAGAGCACCGCCGCCGACATGAACGAGGTGGCCCAGATCATCAGTCAGGCCGCCGCGGCCTGCGAGCTGGCCGAGAACCTGGTCATCGGCCTGATCCGGGAGGCGATCGAGGTCCTGATCGCCACCATGGCCGCGATGATCCTGGTCGACATCATCACGCTGGGCGCCGCCACCGTGGTCAACGCCCTGGTGGTCGAGGCCGAGGTGTCCGTCTACGTCATGCGGATCGCCTCGGTGTCGCGCAAGCTGGCCACGGCGCTGGGCAAGCTGATGGACGCGGTCCGCAAGATCCAGACCGCCGGGAAGTCCTTCAAGAACATCAAGGAGGGCCTCCGGGCGGCCAAGGCGGTCCGCAAGATCGGCGGCGCGGGGAACCGCTTCGGCACCGCGAAGGACCTGCTGACCAACCCGAACCTCGGCACCCTCGGCGAGTTCGCCACCGCACAGGGCGCGAAGACCGTCTTCGGCGCGGTTAAGGGCGGCATCGCGACCGGTGTCGGAGTCGGCATCGGCGCCGGTGACTTCGGCGGCGCCTTCACCGACGCGGCCAAGGACGACGCCGCGGTCGACGCCGCCACCGGCGCGCTGGACGGCGGCCCGCACGCGAAGCCCTACCGGGTGCCGCAGACCCGGGTCGAGGAGGCCTTCGGATGAGCCAGTACGTCGAGCCGCGCCCGCTGGGCGGCGACTCCTACCGCCCGCTGTTCGCCCCGCTGCTGCAGCCGGGCGAGCAGATCCACGCGGTGGCCGAGCTCACCCTCAGCGACCTGATCCGCCGGGTCCCGCGCAAGTACCGCCCGGGGGCCGCGACCAGGGGGGCGATGGCCGCCTTCGGCGCACTGTTCGAGTTGGTCGCCGTCATCGCGGAGCTCCTGTTCGAGGCGGTCTTCGGGTTCTTCCGGATGATCCGCCGGATCACCCGGGGCCGCGGCCTCCAGGGCGGCTGGGACAGCCAGGCCGGACAGTTCGTGGTCGCGGTGCGGCACGGCTACGAGGGCGCGGCGCCGATGGACAACAACCGGGCGGTGCTGGCCTTCACCGACCGCCGCATCCTGCTGGCCGACCACCTGGTCGGCGTCGGCCTCAGGCCGCTCGGCGAGCTGCCGTACGGACGGATCCGCCGGGTCGAGGACCGGACCGGCGGCATGTCGGACCGGGTCGACCTGCACTTCGCGGACGGCTCGCTGGCCGCCCTCTCCCAGGGTGCGGACGAGGCCCGCGCCCTGGCCGCGCTGATCCGCTGACCCGCAGACCGGATCGTTGCTGTGCATCGCCTAGGGTCGAGCCATGCACAGCGACGATCCGGTCCGCTGCACCGCCTGGGTGCGCGGCAAGGTCCAGGAGGTCGGCTTCCGCTGGTGGACCAGGGCCCGGGCGATGGAGATCGGGCTCACCGGGTACACCAGCAACCTCGGCGACGGCCGGGTGCAGGTGGTCGCCGAGGGCAGCCACGCCGACTGCGAGCGCCTGCTCACCCTGCTCCGCGGGCCCGGCACCCCGGGCCGGGTCACCGGCGTCACCGAGATCTGGAGCGCGACCGGCGACGGGTACGAGACCTTCGCGATCCGCTGACATGCCCTCCGCAGACCGGCCGCGTCAACTGCCGGTGTCAGGCGGTTGCCTTCTGGGCAGACTCGTGGTTGACTCCGCAGCGAGCAGTGATCCATCTGAAGTCCGGTGGACCCCCGCCCGGCCGCACGGCGTGTCCTTCCCGCCATGCAGGTGACAGGGTCGCGGTAGCGTGCGGTGATCGTGTTGACCCGTACCGTCTTTGGTGAGACGCTGAAAGCCCGCGCACCAATATGCGTTCTCCCGGCAGGGTCATGTCGTCGTGAGCCCAGCTCACGCGGCTCTCCCGTAGTGCCCAGCCAGCACTTCCGGCCCGCGGACGGGTGCGTGACTCCCCTTCCCCCTAGACCCATACCGCATAGGTTCGGTCACTCAGCGTGGAGGACCATTCATCATGGCAAAGGCGCTTCTCGGGTACGTCGGCGGCCCCGACCCGCGAATGCTTTCCGAGATGCGACGGCTTCAGCAGCGCGTCCAGGACCTGGAATCCGAGCTCATCCGGATGCAGGCCGAGAACGACGCACTCTCCGCTGTCGCTGACGAGCACTCGCTGCTCAGCAGCATTGAAATGGATCACAGGGAGCCGGCACTCACCTGATCCAGACCCGATCTTCACGATCGACGCTGCTGCGCACTGAGCTTCCCGTACGGGTCGCAGCTTTCGAGGGACGCCCGCGTGGCGTCCCTTCGTCGTACCCGGAACCTTTTGCCAGGAGAGTGCCCAGCCCCGGCGTGGCCAAACCGTCGCCTGCCCCGCTGTCGTCCGCACTGCCGGATACAGTCGGCAAACGGAGGAAGAAGCCGAGGTGAGGAGAGCGGGCCCGTGCATCTGAAGAGTCTGACGCTGCGCGGGTTCAAGTCCTTCGCCTCCGCCACCACGCTGCGGTTCGAGCCCGGGATCACCTGTGTGGTCGGGCCGAACGGCTCCGGCAAGTCGAACGTGGTGGACGCGCTCAGCTGGGTGATGGGCGAGCAGGGCGCCAAGTCGCTGCGCGGCGGCAAGATGGAGGACGTCATCTTCGCCGGGACCAGCGGCCGGCAGCCGCTCGGCCGGGCCGAGGTCAGCCTCACCATCGACAACACCGACGGCGCGCTCCCGATCGACTACGCCGAAGTCACCATCACCCGGACGATGTTCCGCAACGGCGGCAGCGAGTACGCGCTGAACGGCGACACCTGTCGGCTGCTCGACATCCAGGAACTGCTCTCCGACTCCGGCATCGGCCGGGAGATGCACGTGATCGTCGGGCAGGGCCAGCTCGACTCCGTGCTGCACGCCGACCCGATGGGCCGGCGGGCCTTCATCGAGGAGGCGGCCGGGGTGCTCAAGCACCGCAAGCGCAAGGAGAAGGCGCTGCGGAAGCTGGACTCGATGGCCGCCAACCTCAACCGGGTGCAGGACCTGGTGGCCGAACTCCGCCGCCAGCTCGGCCCGTTGGGCCGGCAGGCGAAGATCGCCCGGCGCGCCGCCGGCATCCAGGCCGAGCTGCGGGACGCCCGGCTGCGGCTGCTCGCCGACGACCTGCTCTCGCTGCGCAGGGCGGTCGAGGCGGAGATCGCGGACGAGCTGGCGCTGCGGCTGCGGCGCTCCACCGTCGAGCAGGAGCTGGCCCGGGCGCAGCAGCGCGAGGCCGTCCTGGAGGCGCAGGTGCAGCAGCTCGGGCCGCAGCTGGAGCAGACCAGGCAGACCTGGTACCGGCTCTCGGCGCTGGGGGAGCGGACCAGGGGGACGATCGGGCTGGCCGAGGCCCGGGTGCGGCACGCGGTCAGCAGCGCGCAGGGCGAGGAGCGGCGCGGGCGGGACCCGGAGGAGCTGGAGCGGGAGGCCGAGCGGGTCCGCGAGGAGGAGGCCGCGCTCGCCGAGGCGCTGGAGGAGGCGCAGTACGCGCTGGCCGAGGCGGTCGAGCGGCGGAGCGACCTGGAGCGCGAACTGGCGCTGGAGGAAGGCCGGTTGAAGGCGGCCGCGCGGGCGATCGCGGACCGTAGGGAGGGGCTGGCCCGACTGCAGGGGCAGGCTGCGGCGGCGCGTTCGAAGGCGGCCGGGGCGGAGGCCGAGATCGGCCGGCTGGCCGAGTCCAGGGACGAGGCGCTGCTGCGGGCCGAGGCCGCGCAGGGGGAGTACGAGGAGCTCCGGGGCCAGGCGGACGAACTGGCCGCCGGGGACGAGGAACTGGACGCGGCGTACGAACGGGCCCGGGCCGAGGTGGCGGGGGCGGAGTCCGGGGTCGGCGCCGTCCGGGACGCGCTCGGGTCGGCCGAGCGCGAGCGGGCCGGGCTGGTGGCGCGGCACGAGGCGCTCTCGCTCGGGCTGCGGCGCAAGGACGGCAGCGGGGTGCTGCTGGCGGCGGGGGAGCGGCCGGCCGGGGTACTCGGTCCGGCGGCCGAGCTGCTCAAGGTCGAGCCCGGGTACGAGACGGCGGTGGCGGCGGCGCTCGGTGCGGCGGCGGAGGCCGTCGCGGTGGACGGGGTGGACGCGGCGGTGGCGGCGCTGCGGCTGCTGCGCGGCGAGGACGCCGGGCGGGCCGCGCTGCTGATCGCGGGCGCGGCCGGGGACACGGTTGCGGACGCGGTCGGGCGGGTCGGTGCGGCGGGCCTGGTGGACGGGCCGGCCGAACTGCTGCCCGCCGTACGGGCGCTGCTGGCCCGGACCGTGGTAGTGGACGGGCTGGACCAGGCACGCGAACTGGTGCTGGAGCGGCCGGAGTTGACCGCCGTGACCCGGGAGGGCGACCTGCTCGGCGCGGGCTTCGCCCAGGGTGGCGCGGCCGGGGCGCCGAGCCTGTTGGAGACCCAGGCGGCGGTGGCCGAGGCGGCCGGGCGGATCCAGGAGCTGGACCAGCGGTGCGAGCGGCTGGCCGGTGAGCTGGCCGAGGTGACCGCCGTGCGGAGTGAACTCGCGGCCGAGGTCGAGCAGTTGGCCGCCCGGCGGCGGGCGGCGGCGAAGGAGCGGGCCGGTACGGCCGGGGCGCTCGGACGGCTCGGCGGGCAGGCCAAGGCGGCGGCGGGCGAGGCCGAGCGGCTGGCCGCCTCGACCCGGCGGGCCGAGGACGGGCTGGCCCAGGCACTGGCGGCGGCCGAGGAGCTGGCCGAACGGCTGGCGGCGGCGGAGGAGTCGGCGGACTCCGGCGAGGACGAGCCGGACGGCGCCCGCCGGGACGAGCTGGTGGCGGGTGCCGCCGAGGCCAGGCAGGCCGAGCTGGAGGCCAGGCTCGCGGTCCGCACCCACGAGGAGCGGGTGCGGGGCCTGAGCGGCCGGGCCGACCAGCTGGACCGGGCGGCCGGGGCCGAGCGGGAGAGCAGGGCCCGGGCGGCCGAGCGGCGCGAGCGCGCCCGGTACGAGGCACAGGTGGCCGGTGCGGTGGCGGCCGGGGCCCGGCAGCTGCTGGCGCGGCTGGAGGTCTCGCTGGGCCGGGCCGAGGCGGAGCGGACCGGGGCCGAGCAGGCCAGGGCCGAGCGGGAGACCGAGCTGCGGGCGGGCCGCGAACACGGGCGCGAACTCAAGGACGAGCTGGACAAGCTGGTCGACGCGGGCCACCGGGACGAGGTGCTCCGGGCGGAGAAGCGGCTGCGGATCGAGCAGTTGGAGGCCAAGGCGCTGGAGGAGTTCGGCATCGAGGGGGAGGAGCTGCTCGCCTCGTACGGGCCCGCGCAGCCGGTGCCCCCGCCGCTGCCGGAGGAGGGAGAGGAGCCGGGCGAGCCGCGCCCGTACGTCCGGGCCGAGCAGGAGAAGCGGCTGCGGTCCGCCGAGAAGGCGTACCAGCAGCTCGGCAAGGTCAATCCGCTGGCGCTGGAGGAGTTCGCGGCGCTGGAGGAGCGGCACCAGTTCCTGGGCGAGCAGCTGGACGACCTGAAGCGCAGCCGGCGGGACCTGCTGGAGATCGTCAAGGACGTCGACGTCCGGGTCGAGCAGTTGTTCACCTCGGCGTACCACGACACGGCGGCGCAGTTCGAGGGTGTCTTCTCCCGGCTCTTCCCGGGCGGGGAGGGGCGGCTGGTGCTGACCGACCCTTCGAGCATGCTGACCACCGGGGTGGAGGTGGAGGCCAGGCCGCCGGGCAAGAAGGTGAAGCGGCTCTCGCTGCTCTCCGGCGGGGAGCGCTCGCTGACGGCGGTGGCGCTGCTGGTCTCGATCTTCAAGGCCCGCCCCAGTCCGTTCTACGTGATGGACGAGGTGGAGGCGGCGCTCGACGAGACCAACCTGCGCCGGCTGATCGCCATCATGGAGGAGCTGCGGGAGAGTTCGCAGCTGATCGTGATCACCCATCAGAAGCTCACCATGGAGTCGGCCGACGCGCTGTACGGCGTCACCATGAAGGGCGACGGGATCTCCCAGGTGATCAGCCAGCGGCTGCGCGAGGAGCAGCGCGAGCGCCGCCCGCGCGCCGTGCCCCGGCAGTCCGAGGCCGCGGTCGCGGCGGAGTGAATCGGGCGAAGCGGCGGTAAGGGACGAATGTCCTAGTTCTCGGGGGCGGGTCCGTCACGGATACTGGGTCCGATATGGAATACGTGATCCTTGCCGTAATCATCGCCGTGATCGCCGTTGGTGCGGTTGCGGGCCTCGTCGTCAGCGGCAGACGACGCAAGCAACTGCCTCCCAAGGCCGAGGCACCTGTCATCACGCCCCCGCGCGAGCCCGCGGTCGGCGAGGAGTCCGCGACCCCGGTTCCCGAGCCGGTCAGGACCGTCGAGGAGGTGACGCTCCCGCCCGAGGTACCTGTGGTCGAGGCACCCGCCCTGGATGTGCCGGAGCCCACCGCCGGGCGGCTGGTCCGGCTGCGCGGCCGGCTCTCCCGTTCGCAGAACTCGCTCGGCAAGGGCCTGCTCACGCTGCTCTCGCGCGAGCGGCTCGACGAGGACACCTGGGAGGAGATCGAGGAGACGCTGCTCACCGCAGACGTCGGCGTCGCACCCACCCAGGAGCTGGTCGACAACCTGCGCACCCGGGTCAAGGTGCTCGGCACCCGTACCCCGGCCGAGCTGCGGGGCCTGCTGTACGAGGAACTGGTCGGTCTGATCGGCACCGAGGCGGACCGTTCGCTGAAGACCGCCAAGCACGAGGACGGCCGTCCGGCCGTGGTGCTGGTGGTCGGCGTGAACGGCGTGGGCAAGACCACCACCTCGGGCAAGCTCGGCCGGGTGCTGGTCGCCGACGGACGCAAGGTGGTGCTCGGCGCGGCCGACACCTTCCGGGCCGCCGCCGCCGACCAGTTGCAGACCTGGGGCGAGCGGGTCGGTGCTGCCACCGTCCGCGGGCCCGAGGGCGGCGACCCCGCCTCGGTCGCGTTCGACGCGGTCAAGGAGGGCATCGCCGAGGGCGCGGACACCGTGCTGATCGACACCGCCGGCCGACTGCACACCAAGACCGGCCTGATGGACGAGCTCGGCAAGGTCAAGCGGGTGGTCGAGAAGCACGGCCCGGTCGACGAGGTGCTGCTGGTGCTGGACGCCACCACCGGTCAGAACGGGCTGGTCCAGGCCCGGGTGTTCGCCGAGGTGGTGGACATCACCGGCATCGTGCTGACCAAGCTGGACGGGACCGCGAAGGGCGGGATCGTGATCGCGGTGCAGCGGGAGCTGGGCGTGCCGGTCAAGCTGATCGGGCTGGGCGAGGGCGCGGACGACCTGGCGCCGTTCGAGCCGGGTGCGTTCGTGGACGCGCTGATCGGGGACTGACGTACGGCCGTAAAGAGTCGAGCCCTCCGGGACCAGGTCCCGGAGGG
>NZ_JBEOXV010000031.1:0-37557 GCF_040296785.1 Kitasatospora sp. NPDC002040
GCGCTGCTGGGGGGTGTGCTTGCCACCCCCCCCCCGGGGGGCCCCGGGGGGGGGGGGGGGCCCCGCCCCCCCCCCCCCCCGGCTCGGGTCTCCAGGGTGGTGACAGACCATCAGAGTCGAATCAATGTCTGATTGACGTGCAGGTCAGCGCCCTGGCGGCCGCTCGGCCCCGCCCCCGGTCAGTCGTGCTCGGGGCCGGCCAGGTTCTTGCTCAGCCACTCCAGGGTCATCGGGATCATCTTCTTGAAGTCCGTGGTGAGGTGCTTGCCGCCGGGCTGCTCGTAGTACTCGACCGTGGCCGGGGCCGCGACCTTGCCGACCCACTTCTGCACGACCTTGAGCTCGAACGCGTTGGCGCCGCCCGCGGTGGCCAGCATCCGGACGTCGGCGGTGCCCTTGGTGGCCAGCACGTCGGGGCTGTTGGCGAGGCGCTCGGCCTCGTGGCCCTTCCAGAGTGGGGAGTCCGGGTTGAAGTAGCCGTCGATCGGCACCGCGGCCTTGAACACGTCCGGGTGCTGGAGCGCCAGCTTGGCACTGCAGAACGCGCCGGTGGAGGCGCCCATCAGGCCCCAGCCGTCCCGGCCCTTGACGGTGCGGAAGTTGGCCCGGACGAAGTCGGGGATGTCCTGCGACATCCAGGTGCCGATCTTCGGCTGCCCCGGAATGTCACTGCACTCCAGTGCCTTGGCCTCGTTGGGGTCCAGGTTCTGCACCGGCATCACCATGATGAACGGGTGCGCCTTGCCCTGCTTGACCAGGTCGACGTCGGCCTCCTGGATCGGCAGCTGGGCGTCGGTCCAGGTGTTGTAGCCCGCGCTCTGGCCGCCCGCGTACAGGGTGATCACCGGGAAGCCGGTCTTGGCGAACTTCGGGTCGTGGTACTCCGGCGGCAGCCAGACCCAGACCTTGCCGGTGACGCCGGACTTCGGGCCGGCCACCGTGCTCACCGTTATCGGACCGACCGGGGTGTCCCGGATCTTCTTCAGCTCGGCCGCCGGACCGGTGGGCATCAGCACCTTGCTCGGCTTGGGCGGCGGGGTGCTCTTCTCCGCGGACGCCGAGGCACCGCTGCCGGCCGCCTGCCGGTCCGAGCCGGCCGGGCCGGGCTCGCTGCCACAGGCCGCCAGGCCCAGGGCGAGGGCGAGCAGGCTCACGGCGGACAGGGTGGTACGGCTGGCGTGCTTGAGCGGCAAGGTCTCTCTCCGACCGATCTCACGTCCCGGCGAACCGGCCGGAACGGTGGCCCCGAGGTGAGGCCGGGGCCGCGGCACCTCGGATGCCGCCCCCTGGTCGGCGCCGGCGGCCCGCAGGGCCGAGTGCGCCGTCCGGAATCCTACGACGCACGCGCACGGAACGGCGGTTGCGATCTTCGGACTCCGGCCTGACATCCCGTCGTCCGGCGGGGGCGGACCCCCGCCGGACGGCGGGTCGGACGTCAGCCGGCGGGGCCGATGATCACCTCGTCCAGCGTGAACGAGCCGGTTCCGGCCACCTGGGCGCGGACCTTGGCGGCCGGCCCGGCCGAGGGGCCGCTCGCGGCGCCGGTGACCACTGTCACACCGTCGAACCGGACGTCGTACGTCCCGGCGGCCGGATGCAGCACCAGCTCCAGCAGCTGCCACTCGCCCGCCCGGTAGGCCGGCCCGTCCTCCAGCCAGCCGCCCGTCCCGGTGGTCCAGGCCACCCGGCCGCTCGCGGCCAGTGAGACCTGCGCCACCGGGGTGCCGGCCTGGTCCAGCAGGTGCAGCCCGAACGGCGCTCCGCCGCTCTGCCCGGCCCTGACCCGGGCCGAGACCCGCAGGTCGCCCGAGGCGGTGAACGCCGTCACCGTGCTCGCCCCCGGGTCCAGCCGGACCGAGCGGCCGAGGTCGCCCGCCGGGTCGGCCACGGTGGTGACCGGGCCGGTCGAGACCCAGCCGGCCGGCGCCGCACCGAGGGCGTCGGTGTCGAAGCGGCTGATCGACACCGGCGTCCCGACCCCGGCCCCCTGGTACGCCCCGATGTTCGGCGCCGCCGCGGCGGGCACCGGGTTGCCGAAGAAGTCCCGGCCGCCGTTGTCCGCGATCACCGCCCCGGCCCCCAGCAGCGGGTACCCGGTGAGCAGTTCGACCCCCTTCGGGTCACGCACCTGCGGTGCGGCCAGCCCCGGTGCGGCGGTCACCGTGTTGGTCGCCCCGGCGTAGGCGGCGACGTTGCGGAAGGCGTTGTGGTCGACGGTGAAGGCCGGGTCGCTGAGCGTCCAGGAGACCGTGCCGGCGCCCTCCTTGCGCACCACGTTGTTGCGGAACGAGACGTCCAGCGCGGCGCTGGTGCTCTCGGTGACCAGCGCGGTGGAGATCCCGGCGCCGACCTCGATCGTGTTGTTGTAGATCTTCCCGCCCGTCAACGGGCCGGAGCAGACCTGGAATCCGCGCGCCTTGTCGTTGATCGAGACGTTGTAGCGGATGGTGAAGTCGACGGTCGGCTTGTCGTACGGGCAGAGCAGGAAGAAGCCGCCCTCGTTGTCGTGCGACAGGTTGTACTGGAACACCGTGCCGCTGGTGGAGTGGTCCACGTCGTAGGCCATCCCGTCGGAGGTGGTCCGCCCGCCCGAGGTCTCGTTGAACTGGAACACCGAGCCGTCGCTGTTCGCCGTCCACATCCCCGCGTTCGGGCTGCCGGAGCGGACGTTGAACCCGGCCAGCCGGTTGCGCTCGACCAGCGCTCCGGTGTTGCCCTTCACCACGATGCCGTCGCCGCCCACGTCGGTGAGGCGGTTGCCGCGGATCTCCAGGCCGGTGGAGGCCAGCCAGTTGCCGGAGCAGAGGCTGTTCCAGAACGTGGCCAGCGCCGGGCGGCGGCACCAGTTGGACCAGGTGTAGATGCCCTGCCGGTCCACCGAGCGGATCTCGTTGTCGAGGATCCTGGTGCCGGCGAACGCGGTCGGCGTGACGCTGCCGCCCGCCTCGACCACGATCGCGCCGGTGGCGTCGGCGTACTTGCCGTTCCCGTGGAAGAACGGCGTGACGGTGGACGGCATCAGGCCGCGCACGTCGTGGATGGACAGCCGCTGCAGGGTCACCCCGGGGACGGTGCCCGCGTCGGTGGCCAGCACGTAGACCCCCCGGCGGCGCTGGGTGTTGTCCCCCGGCGCGGTCAACTCCAGGTCCTGGACGGTGACATGGGGGAAGTTGCGGAGCAGGACGGCGTTCGCGGCACCGTGGGCGTCGATCACCGGACGGGCGGTGCCCGCCCCGTACGCGCCGATCAGCACCGGGGCGGCGGCCGATCCGGCGCCGACCGGGGCGAGTTCACCGGTGCAGGTGCTGCCGCGCCGCAGCAGTACCTGGTCGCCGGGAGCCAGGGTGAGCGCGTTGACGGCGGCCAGGCTGTTCAGCGGGGCGGCCGGGGAGCCGTCACCGGCGGCGGTGGCGGCGCAGTCCACGTAGCGGACGGCGGGTGCGGCCTGGGCGGCCGTCGGGGTCACGGAGAGGCCGCTGAGCACGACAGCGGCCAGGACGAGCGTGCGCAGAGCACGCATGGGGAGCCTCCTCGATCAGGGGGGTGGCTGGGAGTGGACGACGGACGGGACGGTGCCGATCGGACATCGGGCAGCGCACCAGGACATGGCTCTCCTCGGAAGTGGGTTGCAGAGAAAGGAAGTTCAGTGACAGAGCGGGCCGCGCCAGAGCGCGCGGACCGCGAAGTGGCCCAGGTCGGGCTCGATCCCGAGACCGGGCCCGGCGGGCAGCAGCAGCCGCCCGTCCTCGATCCGCTCGCCCGCCAGCTCGGCCCGCCAGGGCACCTCACCGAAGGCGTACTCCAGCGGCGCGGCGGGCAGGGCGGCCGCCAGGTGGGCGCTGTGCAGGGTGGCCACCGGACCGGCCGGGTTGTGCAGCGAGACCCTGGCCGCACCGGCGCCCTTCGCCAGTGCGAGCACCGCCTCGGGGCCGCCGGCGTGCTTGACGTCCGGCAGCACGAAGTCGAGCAGCCCGTCGTCGAGCTGTCCGGCGTCGTACGCGAACTCGCCGCCCGCCAGCGGCAGTTCGGTACGGGCCCGGAGCTCGGCCAGCTCGGCCGGGCGCTCCACCCCGACCCCGTCCTCCAGCCAGCCGATCTCCAGCTCGGCGAACTCGTCCAGCAGCGGCAGCAGTTCGGACAGTGCGAGCCGCTCGTGGCAGTCCACCAGCACCCCGATCCCGGCACCGACCGCCGCCCGGACGGCCCGCACCCGGGCCAGCCCGACCGCCGCCAACGGGCCGTCGCCCGGGGCGTCGAAGGGCGCCAGCTTGACGGTGCGGAAGCCCGCCCGCACCGCCTCCACCGCACCGGCGGCCACCTCGGCCGGGCTCCGGCCGCCGGGCATCCGGTTCAGGTTGGCGTACAGCTCGACCGGTTCGTCGGCCCCGCCCCACCAGGCCCGGAGCGGTACCCCGGCCCGGCGGGCCGCCTGGTCCGCCCTGGCCTGGGCCACCGCGCCGCGCACCGTACGGGCGGTGAAGGCGTCCCCGGCCGCGCCCTCGAGTGCCTTGACCACCAGGGCCGCCGAGCCCGCGTCGGAGCACTCGCCCCACCCGGTGGCGCCGTCGGGATCGGTGAGCCGGAGCAGCAGCCACTCCGTCCGCGCGCTCACCGCGCAGCGGAACAGCTCGACCCCGGTCACCGGAGGACCGACCCTGGGAACCCCGGTCTCACAGCATCCCCAGCGCGGTGAACGGCTCGGTGATGACCCGCTCCAGCACCGGCACCGCCGAGGAGCGGACCAGCGTCCGGGCGCCGAACACCGCCGGGACGATGTCGTCGGCGACGGCCAGGCCCCGGTGGCTGCGGCGGCCGACCTCGGTGCGCAGCTCGTCCAGGTACTCGTCGGCGACCAGGATGCCGCCCGCGAGCACCACCCGGCTGGGGTTGATCAGGTCCACGATGGTGCCGACCGCCCGGCCGACCCGGCGGGCCCGGATCCGCAGCAGCTCCTGCGCCTGCTCGTCGCCGGTGCCCGAACCGGCGGGCCGGGCCAGTGCGACCAGCCGCTCCAGTGCGAGCGCGTCGCCGTCCGCCGGGTCGTCCGGGATCACCCCGAGCTGCCGGGCCCGGGTGACCAGTGCGGTGTCGGAGGCGGTGGCGTTCAGGCAGCCCGCACCGCAGACCGGGCAGCGCACCTCGGGGTCGTCGGTGGCGAGCAGGTGCTCGATCGCACCGGCCGCCGCGCCGGGGCCCCGGTGCACGGTGCGGTCGACCACGATCGCGGCGCCCAGCACGTTGCCGATGAAGACCAGCACGAAGTCGTCGACCTCGCGGCCCGCGCCGAACCACAGCTCGGCCCGGGCGATGGCGCGGACGGTCTGCTCCAGCACCAGCGGCCCGGGCAGGCTCCCGGCCAGCTGGTCCAGCAGGCTGACGTCCCGCCAGCCGAGCGGACCGTGCTCGACCACCCTGCCCTTGGCGCCGTCCACCCAGCCGCCGATGCTGACGCCGGTGCCGACCAGGCGGCGGCCGTCCAGCTTCTCGGCCAGGAAGGCCCGGACGCCCCGGCCGGCCTGCTCGATCACCCGGGCCGGGGAGAGGTCGGGCAGCTCATGGTGCGGGAGCTCGCGCTCGGCGATCACGCTGCCGTCCAGGCCGACCAGGCCGAAGGTGGTGCGGAGCAGTCCGATGTGCAGGCCGAGGGCGACGATCCGGTCCCCGTCCACCCGCAGCGGCACCCGGGGGCGGCCCTGGGTGGGCTCCATCGGGGCCAGCTCGTTGAGCAGGTCGGCCTCCAGCAGGGCGGACGCCAGCTTGGTGACGCTCGGCGCGGACAGCCCCGTGTGCCGGGCGATCTCGGCGCGCGAGACCGGGCCGTGCGCGAGCACGGCGCGCAGCACCGCGGAGGCGTTGCCCTGCCGCATCAGCTCGGCCCGCTGTCCTGCTGTGACCAGGCCCTGGGGCTGGCCGTTCCGGTTCTCCACGATGACTGCCTCCTCTCGGACACTCTAGCGACCGCAGTGACTTAATTTCAGAAACTAAGTCACTCGGAGGGCCGTGCGCAAGCCCCTTCCGGCACTTCCCATCAGCCAGGGAGCCGTCGGCCCCGTCTTCGCTGGACGCTCCGACAGGTGACGGCCCGGCCGTCCGTGCGCGATCATCGCGGGGAGCCCGTCCCAGCGAGGAGTACAGATGTCGCAGCAGGTCGCCGTCGTCACCGGAGCAGGCAGCGGCGTGGGCCGCGCCGTCGCACTGGAGCTGGCCGCCCACGGCTGGCGGCTGGTGCTGGCCGGGCGCCGGGCCGAGCCGCTCGACGCGGTGACCGCCGAGGCCGGCCGGGACGCGCTCGCCGTGCCCACCGACGTCACCGACCCGGACGCCGTGGACGCGCTGTTCGCCGCCACTGCCGAGCACTTCGGACGGATCGACCTGCTCTTCAACAACGCGGGCAGCTTCGGGTCCCCGACCCCGCTGGAGGACCTCAGCGTCGCCGACTGGCGCGCGGTGGTGGACCTCAACCTGACCGGCGCCTTCCTCTGCGCCCAGGGCGCCTTCCGCCTGATGAAGCGTCAGGACCCGCAGGGCGGCCGGATCGTCAACAACGGCTCGATCTCCGCCCACACCCCGCGCCCCGGCAGCATCGCGTACACCGCCACCAAGCACGCCGTCACCGGCCTGACCAAGTCGCTCTCGCTGGACGGCCGTCCGTACCGGATCGCCTGCGGCCAGATCGACATCGGCAACGCCGCCACCGACATGACCGCCGCCATGTCCACCGGGGTCCGCCAGGCCGACGGCCGGATCGCCCCCGAGCCCACCATGGACGTCGCCGACGTGGCCCGCACCGTCCGCCACATGGCCGAACTCCCGCTGGAGGCCAACGTCCAGTTCGCCACCGTGCTGGCGACCACCATGCCCTACATCGGCCGCGGCTGACCGCTCCGGGGCGGAGCTACTCGTCGTGGGAGTGGCGGTAGCGCCGGAACGGGCCGTCGTGCTCCAGCCGGTAGACGCTGGTGGTGGGCCAGTACTCACCCGCCTCGGCCGCGGGCAGTTCGGTCCGCAGCAGCATCCGCAGCGACGGGGGCGGGGCGACGGACCGGACCCGCTTGCGGTGGCCGTCCCAGCGGCCGCCGTAGAGCTGGAGGTCGAGGACGGCGGAGGTGTTGCTCACGCCCCGATGCTGCCGGAGCGCACGCCCCCGGGGTGCGTGCCACGGCGGCACGCCACTCGATCGGGGGGTTTCGTCCGCACAGCCGTGACCAGCCGCCCCCTCCCCCGTGCGCTGGGGGCGGGAGCGGCCGGCCGGTCTTGACGGCGGGTCAGCTGCGCCAGGTGTCGTTCAGCGCGACCAGGCCGCTCGCCGGGACGGTGGCGGTGCGGTTGGCCCCGCTCTCCCAGGTCACCGCGCCGGCAGCGTCCTTGCGGACGTACTTGTACTCGAACGCGGTCCCGGCGGCCAGCGTGAGGTCGAGCTTCCAGACGGGGTAGGCCGCCGAGGAGAGCAGCAGCGCGCTGCCGGTGTTCCAGTTGCCCAGGGCCGCGTTGTTGCCGACCAGGTAGATGTTCTGGCCGGTCACCGTGGTGGCGTTGACCGCGAAGGCCGCGCCGGTCACCCCGGCCGTGGGGCTGGGGCTGGGGCTTGCCGTGGGGCTGGCCGTGGCACCGGCGCACGGGTCCCCGCTGCCGATCACCCCGTCCTTGACCGTGACGTTGCCGCTGCCCAGCGCGTAGTTGGCGCTGCCGTTGTTGTCCCAGGTGCCGGACCCGTTGTTGAAGGTGGCCGCGAGTCCGGTGGCGGCGCCGAGGGCGACCGTCTTCTTCACCCAGCCGGCGCAGGCGGCGTCCATGGTGACGCCGGGTGCGGTGGTCCAGCTGCCGCCGGTCGGGGCGTA
The DNA here is from genome assembly GCF_040296785.1 of Kitasatospora sp. NPDC002040. Classification (NCBI taxonomy): domain Bacteria; kingdom Bacillati; phylum Actinomycetota; class Actinomycetes; order Kitasatosporales; family Streptomycetaceae; genus Kitasatospora; species Kitasatospora sp. NPDC002040. Next base: position 7,839 of record NZ_JBEOXV010000031.1, read on the forward strand.
GTGCAGGTAGTAGGCGGACCAGTTCTTGCTGGTGCTGTAGAAGACCGTGGCCGCACCGGTCCCGGTCGGGGTCGGGGTCGGCGACGGGCTCACCACGGTGCCGCCCTTGGCGTTGACGTGCAGCGCGAGCGAGTCGCCCGCGCCGACGGTGGCGGTGAACCTCCCGTCCGAGCCGACCGTGTAGGTGGTGCCGGAGCAGCTGCCGCCCGCGAAGTCGCCGTGCTGGACGTCGCAGTAGACGCCGGCCGGCAGCGAGGTCTGGAAGGTCTGGGTGACCGCCCCGCTCTCCCGGTTGATCGCCACGTAGCCCTTGTCGCCCCGGCCGAAGCCGATCGCGTTGTTGCCGTTGGACCACCAGTTGGTGATGCCGGTGCCGCTGACCGCGTTGCGGAAGCCGACCATGTTGGCGACCGGGCGCCAGGCGTGGGTGCAGTTCCAGCCGTCGGCGTAGCAGGAGTTGACGGTGCCGCCGTTCGGCGGGCCGGCGTCGTTGCTGTCGAAGGCGTAGCCGGAGTAGACGTTCGGCGAGCCGTACGGGTGGGCCAGCAGGAAGACGTTGGCCAGGGTGTAGGCGGAGCCGTTCTTGTAGCTCAGGGTCGAGCCGTTGCGCTCGGTGTCCCAGTTGTCGACGAAGGTGCGGGCCTGCGTGCTGCCCAGCAGGCCGCTGCCCCAGCTGCCCAGGTCGGAGATCTTCCCGCCGTTGAAGGCGCTCTTCAGCCAGGTCGCGGAGCGGAACTCGTCCACGTCGCCGACCCCGGTGTACTCCGAGGGCTGGATCGGCTCGCCGCCGCCGTAGATCACCTCGCTCACCCAGTAGGCGTTCGGGTTGCTCATCTTCGCCTTGATGCCGGCCATGTCGGTGGCGGCCATGTGCTTGGCGGCGTCGATCCGGAAGCCGTCCGCACCGAGCGAGAGCAGGTCGCTCAGGTAGTTGGCGATGGTCTGCTGGACGTACCCGGACCCGGTGTTGAGGTCGGAGAGGTTGACCAGCTCGCAGTTCTGCACGTTGGAGCGGTCGCCGTAGTTGCTGATCGCCGTGCGGCAGGAGTGGAAGTCCTGGTCCCCGTAGTAGCCGGGGTAGTTGTACTTGGTGTAGTTGGTGCCGCCGGTCCCGGTGCCGGAGCCGGCCGACATGTGGTTGACCACCGAGTCGGCGATCACCTTGACGCCCGCGGCGTGGCAGGTGGCGGTCATGTTCTGGAACGCGGCCCGGTCGCCGAGCCGTCCGGCGATCCTGTAGCTGACGGGCTGGTAGGAGGTCCACCACTGGCCGCCCTGGATGTGCTCCTGGGGTGGGGAGACCTCGACGAAGCCGTAGCCCTTCGGGCCGAGCGTGTCGGTGCAGGCCTTGGCGACGGAGTCGAAGCGCCACTCGAACAGCGTGGCGGTGACGTCCTTGGTGCCGGGCGGGGTGGCCTGGGCGGTGGGGGCGAGCGAGAGCCCGGTGCCGATCGAGAGCGCGAGGGCGGCCGAGGCGGCGGCTGCGCCGACCGCGCGACGACGGGGGGAGGTGGTGACCACAGTGTCTCCAGGGGGCTGGGTGGGCAGCCTGGGATCACCCGCGGGTGGCGCGGGTGGGCACGGCAGGAAGGGGCGGACCGGAGGGCCGTGGGGGGCCGTCCCGGTCCGGGACGCGTCGGTGATGCACCGTCGGCGTGTTCAAGATCTCTTGCTGCAAGACCGTTGAAACTTTCTGGAAACTTGCAACGCGCTGAACCTACGGCCGCCCCCGGGGCGCGTCAAGACTCCCGTCGGCAACAGATGGGTCACTCGATCAGGTCACGGCCGAAACCGCGCGCCGCGATTGACGCGGGGCCGCCGTCCCGCTTCGATGATCACGGTCCGCATCCGGACCATTACCCAACTGCCTTCGGGAGCAAGCCCCATGAGGATTCGTCGTACCCTGGCCGCGCTCGGCATGACGGCCACCCTGCTCACCGGCACGGTGCTGGCCGCCGGCCCCACCGCCACCGCCGCCACCCGGGCCGGCTCCGCCGAGTGCTCGACCGCCGACTTCCACGGCGACCGCCGCCTCGGCCCCGAGCAGCTCCCCACCACCGGCCCGGTCGGCCGCCAGCTCTGGGGCTACCAGCGCACCGGCGGCCTGACCGAGCAGCAGTTCCTCGACCGCTACTACGACTCCGCCGCCGGCTCCTGGCGCTACCCGCCCGCCGACGGCTACGTCACCACCCCCGACGGCACCCCGCTGGAGATCCAGCAGACCCTCGGCACCGGCCAGCGGATCGACCGCTACGGCAGCGAGTACGGCTCCTACCTCGCCCCCGAGGGTCTCCCGTACGCGACCCGGGCGATCCCGCCGCAGAGCCTGGACAGCGAGCCCGCCGCGCCCTGCAACTACCACGCGTACCGGGTGACCCGCCCGTTCACCGTCGACGCGGGCCCGATCGCCCCGTGGTTCGGCCAGCCCGGCTACGGCTGGCAGTACCAGCTGGACGCCCGCCACGTCCCCGGCGCCCCGGCCCGGCTCAACGTGCTCTGGCTGATCGACAACGGGTACCTGGCCCGGATCTGACCAATCCTCCGTGATACCTATCCGTCTGTCGGAGCGTCAGGGTCTGTGACGTCAGCAGGATCCACCGGGTGGGGCGGGGCATGGAGTTCGAGGAGTTCGCCGGCACTAGAAGCAGGCGGTTGTTCCATGTGGCCTATCTGATGTGCGGGGACTGGCACCAGGCGCAGGACCTGGTGCAGAACACGCTCGCGAAGATGTTCACCGTCTGGGGGCGGCTGCGGCGCGGCCGGGACGAGCCGGGGCTGGACGCGTACGCGCGGAAGGTCCTGCTGCGGATGTACCTCTCGCAGCAGCGGCTGCGCCGCTCCGGCGAGGTCGTCTCGGCCGAGCTGCCGGAGCCGTCGGCGCACAGCGGCGGCCAGTCCGACCTGCGGCTGACGCTGGTCGCCGCGCTGGCCCAACTGCCGCCGCGCAACCGGATGGTGGTGGTGCTGCGCTATCTGGAGGACCAGAGCGTCGAGGACGTGGCCGAGCTGCTCGAGGTCTCCCCCGGTGCGGTGAAGAGCCTCACCACCCGGTCGTTGGCCAAGCTCCGCGAGGTGCTGGGCAACGACCGGGAGCTCATGCTCTGCCCGTGACACACCCACCGACGACCACCAGCAGGGACAGGGACATGGAGCACGACCAGGAGTTCGCCGGGCTGTTCGACGCGGTCCGGGAGCTCGAACCACCGGTGGCGCTGATGGTCGCCGAGAGCCAACGGCTCGGCCGGCGGCGCCGGCGGAACCGGCGGCTGGGGATCGCCGCCTCGGCGCTCACCGTGGCGGCGCTGGCCCTGGCCGGGACGGCCGTCCCGTGGCCGCAGGGGTCCGACCGGCCGGTCACCGCCGCGCAGCAGACCCCGGCGCCGGTCGAGGGCGAGCAGCTCCGACCCGTCCCCACCGCGGACACCCTGCTCGAACTGCTCAGCAGCGAACTGCGGCCGACCGACCTCAAGTTGGGTTCCTCCGAACGGAGTTGGTCGGAGAACTACTCCCCGGCCGGGTTCGTCGAGGCCGGGGGCGACTTCGTCGACCGCTCCGGTCTCCTCGTCGCCGTCCGGGTCCGGGTCGGGCCGAAGGCGGACGGCCCCGGTACGGACTGCCCGACCGGACCGCCCGCCCGGGCCGCCGACAGCCCACCGCGCCCCGCCGGCGCCCCGCCGGCCGGCTGCCGCACCACGGTGCTCGCGGACGGCAGCCTGGTGCGGAGCACGGTCACCGCCACCAACGCCTACGGCCTGTACAGCTTCGACGTGAGCGTGCGCCATCCCGACGGCTCGGCGGTCCTGATCACCGTGGCCAGTGGCACGGTGAGCCCGGACGGCGCGGTCACCAGCGCCCGGGCGGTGCCACCGGTGCCGCTCCCCGTCCTGGAGGCCATGGCCTCCAGCCGGGTCTGGCAGCCCGCCGACCCGCTCGACCCCCCGTCGGCCCCGACCCCGGCACCGCAGTCGACCAAGAGCGGGAGCTGAGCCCCCGTCAGACCGCGTCCGGGCCGCGCTCGCCGGTCCGGACCCGGACGATGCTGTCCACCGGGACCACCCAGACCTTGCCGTCGCCGATCTTGCCGGTCCGGGCCGCGTCGACGATGGCGTCCACCACCACGTCGGCCTCCTCGTCCTCGACCACGACCTCGATCCGCACCTTGGGCACCAGGTCGATCCGGTACTCGGCGCCCCGGTAGACCTCGGTGTGGCCGTGCTGACGGCCGTAGCCGCTCGCCTCGGTGACGGTCAGTCCGTGCACACCGCGGGCCTGGAGCGCGTTCTTGACCTCGTCCAGCTTGAACGGCTTGACGACGGCGGTGATCAGCTTCATGCGACGGGGGCCTTCACAGCAGTGGGGGCGTGGGACGCGGCGCTGCCGTGGCCCAGGACGCCGTGATCGTACGCGGTCTCGGCGTGCACGGCGAGGTCCAGGCCGGTCTGTTCGTCCTCGGCCGAGGCGCGGAAGCCCATCACCCGGTCGATCACCTTGCCGATCCCGTACGTCGCCGCGAAGGCGTAGGCGCCGACCGCGACCACGGCCACCAGCTGCTTGCCGAGCTGGCCGAAACCGCCGTGCAGCAGACCGGTGGCGCCGCCCGTCATCACCGCGGAGGCGAAGACGCCGATCAGCACGGTGCCGATCACCCCGGCGACCAGGTGCACCCCGACCACGTCCAACGAGTCGTCATAGCCGAAGCGGAACTTCCAGCTGACCGCGTAGCAGCAGACCACGCCCGCGGCCAGGCCGATCGCCAGCGCGCCGAGCAGGTCGACGCTGCCGCAGGAGGGGGTGATGGCGACCAGTCCGGCCACCGCGCCGGAGGCGGCGCCGAGGGTGGTGGCGTGGCCGTCCCGCTTCTTCTCCACCAGCAGCCAGCCCAACAGGCCGGTGCAGCCCGCCGCCTGGGTGTTCAGCAGCACGGCGGCGGCGGTGCCGTTGGCGCCCAGCGCGGAGCCCGCGTTGAAGCCGAACCAGCCGAACCAGAGCAGACCCGCGCCGAGCAGCACCAGCGGCAGGTTGTGCGGCCGCATGGCCTCCTTCCTGAACCCGAGCCGGGGGCCCAGCAGCAGGGCCAGGGCCAGGCCGCTGGCCCCGCAGTTGATCTCGACCACTAGGCCGCCGGCGAAGTCCAGCGCGCCCAGCTTCGACAGGATCCAGCCGTCGGGCGAGAACACCCAGTGCGCGACCGGGACGTAGACCAGCAGGGTCCAGACCGCCGTGAAGGCCACCCAGGCGCCGAACCTGGCCCGGTCCGCCACCGCACCGCTGATCAGCGCGGCGGTGATGATCGCGAAGGTCAGCTGGAAGGTGGCGAACAGCAGGGTGGGCACCTTGCCGGTCAGCGAGGCGGGGGTGATCCCGGCCATCCCGAGGTGGTCCAGCCCCCCGATCAGCCCGAGGCCGCCGAGGTCGGGGCCGAAGGCGAGCGAGTAACCGGCCAGCAGCCAGACCACGGTGACCACGGCGATCGAGACGAAGCTCATCATGATCATGTTGAGCGCGCTCTTGGTGCGGACCATGCCGCCGTAGAACAGCGCGAGGCCGGGAGTCATCAGCAGGACCAGCGCGGTACTGGCCAGCAGCCAGGCGGTGTCACCGGTGTCGAGACCGGCGGTGGTGTCAGCGAGGAGCATGTGGAGCCTTCCCGAACCGCGCACCGTGGGTGGGGTGTGTGCGCTGGTGGGAGGGAGTCTGGACGGAACGGATTACCGGATGCGGACATGCGTGTTTCGGCCGCGTTTCGTGTTGCGCGGCCGTTTCGGACTGCTCACACGGCCGGACCCCGGCCCCGGACGTGGCCGGACCCCGGCTGCTCGCGGCAGCCGGGGTCCGGAGTTCACTTACTGACGCGGGGTCAGCTGGTGGTGATCGAGGTGTCGTCGATCAGGAAGCTGGTGGCGAGGGACGCGTCCTCGACACCGTTGAACTTCAGGGTGACGCTCTGGCCGGCGTAGGCCGAGAGGTCGAAGGTGCGCAGGGTGTAGGTGGCCGTCTTGTCGACGTTGGAGTACGTCTTCAGGGCGGTGCCGTTCGCCGTCACGGTGAGCTTGTCGTAGGCGGTGGTGCCGGTCTCGGCGGTGTCGATCCGCAGGTAGAACCCGAGGGTCGCCTTGCAGCCGGCCGGGATGGAGACGGTCTGGGTGATGCTGTCGGTGTGGGCGGAGCCGTAACCGTTCAGCCAGGCCTTGTACGAGCCCGTGCGGGCCGGCTTGGTGGTGCCGCTGTCGATCACACCGGAGGTCTGGGTCCACGTCGTGGCACCGGACTCGAAGCCCGCGTTGCCGAGCAGCTGCGCCGGGGTGCAGGTGCTGGTGACGTCGTTGACGGTCCAGGTGAAGCTGGCCGTGCCGGTCTTCGAGGCGCTGTCCGTCGCGGTGACGGTCACGTTCGAGGTGCCCAGCGTGGTCGGGGTGCCGGTGATCAGGCCCGCGGAGCTGATGGACAGACCGGCCGGCAGGCCGGAGGCGGTGAAGGTGCGCGGGGCGGTGCCGCCGGTGGCCTGGATCTGCAGGCTCACCGCGGTGTTCACCTTGGTGGTCTGGTTGCCCGGGTTGGTGACGGTCACGGTGCCCGGGTTGGTGGGCACGGTGCCGACGCTGACGCCGGCCCAGGCGGTGCCGACCGCGAGCAGCTCGGCCGAGCCCGCGCCGTACAGGTCGGTCGCGGCCTTCTCGGTCGCGGTGCGGGCCGCGGCGTAGTTGGTGCTGGAGGTCATGTAGACCGTCAGCGCGCGGTACCAGATCGCCGCCGCCTTGTCCCGGCCGATGCCGGTCACGGCGATGTTGTTGGTGGTCGGGCTGTTGTAGCTGACGCCGTTGATGACCTTCGCGCCGCTGCCCTCGGACAGCAGGTAGAAGAAGTGGTTGGCCGGGCCCGAGGAGTAGTGGACGTCCACGTTGCCGATGCCCGAGTACCAGGCGTCCTTGGACGAGCCGTCCTTGGAGGGCTTGTCCATGTAACGGAGCGGCGTGCCGTCCCCGTTGATGTTGATCTCCTCGCCGATGAGGTAGTCCGGCACGTCGGCGGGGAGGTTGGCGTAGAACTCGACCATGGTGCCGAAGATGTCGGAGGTGGCCTCGTTCAGGCCGCCGGACTCACCGGAGTAGGTCAGGTTGGCGGTGTTGGAGGTGACACCGTGGGTCATCTCGTGGCCGGCCACGTCCAGGGCGGTCAGCGGGGCGTTGTTGCCCGAGCCGTCGCCGTAGGTCATGCAGAAGCAGCTGTCGTCCCAGAAGGCGTTGACGTAGTTGCTGCCGTAGTGGACCCGGCTGAAGGCACCGACACCGTCGTTGCGGATGCCGCTGCGGTTGAAGGTGTTCTTGTAGAAGTCCCACGTCGCGCCCGCGCCGTAGTGCGCGTCGACGGCGGCCGACTCCTTGTTGCTGGCCACGCCGTTGCCCCAGGCGTCGGTGGCCTTGGTGAACAGGGTGCCGTTGCCGGAGGTCCCGTTGTTCAGGTTCGTGGTGTACTGCCCGCCGCGGGCGGTGTCCTTCATCTGGTACGTCGAGCCCGACAGCGAGGTGCCGATGGTGACGTTGCCGACGAAGACGCCCTGGCCGGTGCCCTTCTGGATACCCTCGAACTTCTGCAGCACGGCGCCGGACTGAGCGTCCGTCACGATGTGGGTGCGGGCCGGGGTGCCGTCCGCCTCGACGCCGGAGACCACGGTCTCCCAGGCCAGCGTCGGCGCGTTGCCGGCGGCCCAGACGACCAGTCGGGGCGCGGTGTCCAGGCTGCTGCCCTGCGCGGCGGCGAGCGCGGCGGCCTGGGCCTTCGGCGCGGCCTGGGCCGGGGTGGTGGAGACGCCCGCCAGCGAGGCGGTGGAGGCCTGGTCCAGGCCCTTGGTGACGCCGCCCGCGGTCTGGTGGACGACCATGTCGCCGCCGAGCACCGGCAGTCCGCCGTAGGTGCGCTCGTAGCGCAGGTGGCGGGAGCCGTCGGCGTCGACCACGACGTCCTTGGCGATCAGCTTCTCCTGGCCGGACAGGCCGAGCGCCTGGGCCAGGCCCGCGCCCTTCTGGCCTGCGTCGGACAGCAGTTGGGCCTTGCCGGCGGCAGCCTGGCTGACCGGCGCGGGAGCCTGGGGGGCCGCCTGGGCCATGGTCGGCAGGGCGGTCACCACCAGTGCGGTGGTGGCCGCGAGTGCGGCCATCGTCACCCGGGCTTGGGTGTAGCGGGACATGCGGACTCCTTTTCCGACCGGTCGCGGGGTGCACGGCCGGTGGAGAGAACCTGGCCGCGGGGTTGCGGCACAGCGGGGGCCCTGGGCCACTGGTGCGCGACCCAGGTCGGTGCGTACAAAGGAGTGGTGCTTGAGGTAGCGCCTTGCCTGCGCTGGAACTGCTGCAGCGGGGGGATTGGGGCCCGGCTCGTCTGCAGCCGGGGGAATCGTGGCAGCAAACGAGTGATGAATGACAGATGCATGCCACGGTTTGGCCGATAACCGACCCAGGCACTCGAACCCCGGCGGAGTGTCGGATCATGGACCCGGTAAGCCCCTGGTGGCGATGGTTGTCATGTTGCCGACCGCGCTTCGCATCCGCCCCATCGGTGCTGAACAGTGCGCCAGGCCGCACCCGCCCAAACGGTCGGTCGGTTCCGGCACCCCCTCCCGACCGGCCCCCGGAAACAGCGCCGCCCGGGGCTCCGGTGTCACCACCGAAAGCCGCCGGGCGACTGTTTCGAGCCAACTAGCTCTGTACGAACACCGCCACCGTACGGGCGGGAACGGTGAAGGTTCCGTCGGCAGGGTCGAATGCCGAGCCCTTCACCACCGCGTCGGTGCCCTGTGCCTGCACCTGGTGCAGCGCCTGCCGGGTGCCCTTCAGGCCGGCCACCGTCTGCCGCTGGGCGGTCGGGGTGGCGTTGAAGACCACCGTGATGCCCTTCTCCGCACCCCGCAGCCCGGCGCCGTCCAGGTGCATGGTGATCACTCCGGGCGCCTCGGCCGCCGTGCCCGAGAGCGGGAAGGACAGCCGCCGCTGCACCTCGGCCGCGCTGCTCAGGGCGAACAGCGGCGAGGACTGCTTGATCCGCAGGAACTGCCGGTACTGCGCGCCGGTGGCCCGGATCTCGTTGCAGCCCACGGTCAGCCGGGGGTCGGCCAGCAGGGACTTGGCGGTCGGCCACATCTCCTTGTTGTCGGCCGCCATCGGCAGGCCCCGGCCCCAGCCGTTGCCCTTGCTGCAGTCCCACTGGATCGAGTTGAACCAGTCACCCGAGTCGAAGGAGTTGGCGTCCAGCGACTTGGAGCGGAGCAGGTCGCTGCCGGCCTGGACGAAGCCGGGGCCCTGGCTCAGCGCGGTCAGCGACAGCCCGAGCGCCTGCATCCGGGCCCGGTCGGCCGGGGCGGTGGCGGTTGGCAGCTTGTAGGCCAGCGCGTCGAACAGGTCGGCGTTGTCGTGCGCGTCGACGTACTCGACCGCCTCCCCGGGGTTGGCCGCGTACCCGGTCGGGGCGCCGTTGTAGTCGACTCCCGCGCCGGTGACGGCAGTTCCGCTGCTGTCCCGGAAGCCGAAGCCGGCCAGGTTGCCGGTCAGCCCGACCTTGATCTGGTCCATCTGGTGCAGCAGCCGGGCCTTCTGCTCGGCCGGAGTCCCGTTCGCCGCGGACCCGTTGGGGTCGGTGTACAGGCCGGACGCGAAGCCCTGCTGGGGCGCCGAGCCCAGCATGAAGTTGCCGCCCCTGGCAGCGTCCCGCACCCGGTCGTTGAAGGTGGCGATGCCGGTGCCTGCCAGCTCCAGCTGACTGGCTTGAACGAAGCGGGAGTTGTTCGCCACCACGCCGAAGTTCCAGCCCTCGCCGTACAGGAAGACGTCCTTGCCCTCGACGCCGTCCCGCTCCCGGGTGAGCCCGCGCAGCGCCGACTGGACGTCCAGCACGGTCTGCTTCGGGTCCAGGCCCATCAGGTCGAACCGGAAGCCGTCGACCCGGTACTCCTTCGCCCAGGTGACCACCGAGTCGACCACCAGCTTGTTCATCATGGCGTGCTCCGGCGCGGTGTCCGCGCAGCAGCTGTCGGTGGTCACCGCCCCGGCGTCGCTGAGCCGTTGGTAGTAGCCGGGCACCACCTGGTCGAGCACGGAGTGCTCGGCCTGGCCGGCCGCCGCGGTGTGGTTGTAGACCACGTCCAGCACCACCCGCAGGCCCGCCTCGTGCATCGCCTGCACCATCTCGCGGAACTGCACGGTCCGGGCCGTCCCGGTCGCGTCGGTGGCGTAGGAACCCTCCGGGACGGTGTAGTGCAGCGGGTCGTAGCCCCAGTTGTAGGCGTCGTCGGCCTGGACCGCCGCCACGCACTCCTGCTGCTTCTCGCTGTCCGCCGCAAGGGAGTCGAGGTCGCAGGCGGGCAGTTTCTGCTCGGCCCGGTTCTCCCGGATGGTGGCGATGTCGAAGGTCGGCAGCAGGTGGATGGTGGTGACACCGGCCTGGGCCAGTTCCCGCAGGTGCTGCATACCGGCCGACTTCGACTCGGTGAAGGCCTTGTAGGTGCCTCGCTCGGCGGCGGGCACGGTGCTGTCGGCCGAGGAGAAGTCCCGGACGTGCAGTTCCTGGATCTGCTGCTGGGTGGGCGGCACCGCCTTCGGCGAGCGGTGCCCGTCCCAGCCGCGCGGCTTGTTGTCGCGGTCGGCCAGATCGGTCACCAGGCTGCGCTTCGAGTCGGCCGACAGCGCCACCGAGTACGGGTCGGTGACCAGGTTGACGACGTTCTGCCGGACGCTCGGCGCCCAGACCTTGACCTGGTAGAGGTAGTACTTGCCGTCCAGTTCGTCCGCGTCCCGGGTCAGCGACCAGACCCCGGTCGCCTCGTCCCGGCGCAGCGGCACCGTCCTGGGCGTGCCGCCGGTGGCCCGGTCGAAGAGCTGCACCGAGACCTCGGTGGCGGTCGGCGCCCAGAGCGACAGGGTCACCTCGCGGTCGTCGCCCCACCAGCTCCGGCCGCCCGACTTCCGGTAGACCGGGCCGAGTTGGGCCTTGGCGGCGTTCGCGGCGTACAGGTCGTCCAGCACGCCGGGGATCTGCACGCCGGTCGCGGCCAGCGCGGCGCCGCTCGGCAGGTGCTCGGTGAAGACCAGCTGGCTGCGCAGTGCCCTGGTGATCCGTCCGGTGTCCCGGGCGTCCACGGTGAAGGCGCGGTAGCCCGCCAGGTGCGGGTACTTCGCCTTCTGAGCGGCCGTCAGAGTACCCGGGTTGAGCCGGATCCACTGGCCGGGCTTGTTCAGCACGCCCTGGTCGACCTTGAGGCCGCCCTCGGGGTCGTAGACCAGCTGGGCGCTGGTGCCGCCGGCCAGTGCGGCGTCGCCCGCACCGTAGTTGGCCGGAACCAGCACGGTCCTCGCGTCGATCCACTGGGCCCGGGCCGAGGAGAGGTCGAGCTGCGCGGAGCTGCCGGCCGACTGCGGGAGCAGGTGGCCCTCCTGGCCGCCGATGATCCAGACCTCCCGGCCGCTGGTGGCGAAGTCCAGCGACTGGTCGTTGGGCAGGTCCTTGTCGTTGCCGTTGTGCAGGATGTAGCTGAGGCTGGTGGCTCCGACCGCCAGCGGCACCTCGAACACCGCGCCGTAGGAGTCCTTGCGGGCGGGCAGCAGCGGGTTGCCCCAGTCGGTGGGGGCGGCCGCGCCGGTCCAGTCGTGCAGGCCCCAGCCGTCGTACTTGCCGTCGGCCCGGTAGTAGTGGATCACCGCCGTATTGGCGGGCACCGGGACGGCCGGGTCGGGGTTCTTGGTGTAGACGTTCGGGTCGCCCTCCTTGACCCAGACCTCGCCGGTGGCGCCCAGGTCGATGTGCCGGTCGGCCTCGCCGTCCTTCGTTCCGCCCTTCTCCACCACGAAGCCGACGTCGGCCGCGCCGCTCTTCAGCTTCACGTAGGCGAAGGCCCCGTAGGCGTCCCGCCCGGTGAAGCCGTGCCCGTCCGGCCAGGGGGTCGACTCGCCGTCGGCCAGGTCGCCCCAGGCGTACATGTTCCAGCCGTCGTAGTCGGCGCTCTTCCGCTGGTAGTGCACCACCGCGTACGGACGCGAGGTGGCGCTCGGCACCGGCTTCGGCGCGGGGGTGCCGGTGGTGAAACTCCCGTTGGTGGAACGGAGGTTGCCGCTGGAGTCCTGGACCACCGCCTTGTAGCGGACCACCGTGCCGGGGGCGACCCCGGTCAGGTCCTGGGCGACCTTGTACGTTCCGTTGTCGGCCGAACCGAGCTGCTGCCAGGGGCCGTTGCCGACCTGCGCGGCGAACGAGACCCGGTTGAAGCCGCCGCCCGGCACCTCGGCGCCGACCGTGACGGTGCCGGTCGAGCCGTTCTCGGGTGCACGGAGCGTGAGTTGGGGCGCGGCGGCCGACCTGGCGAGCTTGCCGGCCGCCTGGTGCACCACCGAGGAGTACGCCGGGACGGTCACCGTGACCTTGCGGTCGGCACCGCTGGTGGCCTTGGCGCCGGCGGTCGGGTAGAGCTGCCTGAAGTCCATGCCGGCCGAGAAGGTGTCCAGCGTGACGGTCTTCGGCTCGGCCGAGTTGTTGACCGCGACCAGGTACTCGACCTGCTGCTGGGCGTCGATCCGGGAGAACGCGTACACCCCCGCGCCGTCGGCGGCGTACCGCTCGATCTGCGCGCCGTCGGCCAGTGCCGGGTGCGCCTTCCGCAGCCCGGCCAGGGTGGATATGCCCTGGTACAGCGGACCGTTCTGCCCGTACCGGTCGGCCGAGCCCTTGCTGCCGCCGATCACGGTGTCGGTGTTGTAGGAGTCGGTCTTCGAGGCGAACACGTCCTGCCGGGCGTCCTTGTCGCCGCCCGCCCCGGTGAAGCCCTGCTCGTCGCCGTAGTAGACCACCGGCTGACCCCGGGTCAGGAACATCAGCTCGTTGGCGAAGCGGTCCTTCTGCAGCAGCAGCTCGGGCGAGGCCCCCGGGTTGTCGCTCTGCAGGAAGCTGCCGAACCGGCCCATGTCGTGGTTGCCGAGGAAGGTCGGCAGCTCGTACGCGTTGGTGTCGGCCGTGGTGTAGCGGAAGTCCTGCGCGTACAGCTCGGCCAGGCCCTTGGCCGAACCGCCCTGCGAGACGTACTTGCGGGCGCCCTCCTGGAACGCGAAGTCCAGGGTGGCCTGCAGCTTGCCCTTGGTCACGTACGGCGCGGTGACCGAGGGGTCGCCGGAGTAGACCTCGCCGAACATGAAGAAGTCCTTGTTGCCCCGCTCGGCCGCGTACTGCTTGAGGGCGGGGGCCCACTGGGACCAGAAGGCCAGGTTGACGTGCTTGACGGTGTCGATCCGGAAGCCGTCGACCCCGCTCTCCTTCACCCAGGTCTGGTAGATCTGCTTCATGCCCTCGACCACCCGCGGGTTCTGGGTGTCCAGGTCGTCCAGGCCGGAGAAGTCGCCCTCGGTCGCGGACTCGCCGACGAAGGTCGAGTTGCCCCGGTTGTGGTAGAGCGCGGGGTCGTTCAGCCAGGACGGGGTCTTGGCCTTCTTGTCCGCCTCGCTGCGGAAGGACGGCGTGTAGGGGAACGAGTTCGCGCCGATCTTCGGCCACTGGGCGGCCGCGTCGGCGACAGCGGTCTCGTCCACCGGGTTCCCGTCGGCGTCCAGGGTCGGGTAGGCGCCGGCCGAGCGGTAGTCGTACTTACCCTCGGCGAAGTCGACCACATCCGCCGTGTGGTTGGTGATGACGTCGAAGAAGACCTTGATGCCCTTCCGGTGCGCCTTCGCGATCAGCTCCTTGAGCTGGGCGTTGGTGCCGAAGTGCGGGTCGACCTGGGTGAAGTCGGTGATCCAGTAGCCGTGGTACCCGGCCGAGGCGTCCGCGCCGGTGCCCTGCACCGGGCGGTTCTTGAACAGCGGGGCCATCCAGATCGCGGTGGTGCCCAGGCCCTGGACGTAGTCCAGCTTGTCGATCAGGCCCTGCAGATCGCCCCCGTGGTAGAAGCCCTTGTCGGCCGGGTCGAGGCCGTTCTCCAGCCGGGAGCCGGTGATGCCGCCGGTGTCGTTCTTCGGGTCACCGTTGGCGAAGCGGTCCGGCAGCACGAAGTAGAACTGCTCCCGGGTCAGGTCGTGCCGGTCCGCCGCCTTGGCCATCGCCCGGTCCGAGGGCGGCGCGGCCTGGGCGGCCAGCGCGAGCGGTGCGGTCCCCAGCCCGGTCGCCAGCAGCGAGGCCGCGATCAGTACGGCCGTCCGGCCGGGACGTCGGTAGGGCGTCGTGCTCCGGGTCGTGCTCCGGGTCGTGCTCCGTGCGCGGCGGGGCTGGACTTCGGCCACTGCGGGCTCCCTTGAGGCGGCTCGTCGTCGTTGGGTGGCTGGACGCTAGCGGCTGCAAAATGTTTCAGCAAGATGCTGAAAACATTGCGAGCCCGGTCTTGACCGAACCGTTGCCTGCCGACGGCCGGGCCGACGCCCCGACCGGGGGCCGCGTCGACCGGGCGGCCCCGAACGAGTCACAATGGACCCCATGTCAGCTCCCGGTACCCCTCCCCGTACCCCCGAAGGGGGACAGGTGGTGAAGAATCCCCTACCGCAGGATGAGCAGACGGCCACGGCTCGTCTGGCAGACTTCTCGCCCATGGGGGAATCGACCGAGCACCGCACAGCTGACGCCGAAGGCGTCGAGGCAGCGGCCAGGGCCGGTTCCGTCCCGAGCGAAGGCGGTTCCAGCCGCATGCCGGACGGAGCCACCCGGGCCGCCCAGTCCACCGGAGCGGCCGTCCGCGGCCGGATCCGCGACCAGCGCCGCCGGCCCGCCCGGCCACAGCTCTGGTTCGAACTCGCCCTGATCGGGATCAGCTACTGGCTGTACTCGCTGGTCCGCAACGCGGTCCCCGAGCAGGAGGCGATCGCCCAGCGGCACGCGAGCTGGATCTGGGACTTCGAGAAGACCTTCGGCATCGCGTTCGAGCACAGCATCAACCACGCGGTCGACTCGGTCACCTGGCTGATCGTCGGGATGAACTACTACTACGCGACGCTGCACTTCATCGTGACCATCGGCGTCCTGGTCTGGCTCTACCGCTCCCACCCCGGCCGCTACGCCGCCACCCGGACGGTGCTCTTCCTCACCACCGGCCTGGCCCTGATCGGCTTCTACTTCTACCCGCTGGCCCCGCCCCGCCTGATGACCGGCGGCGGCTTCATCGACACCGTGAAGGTGCACGACACCTGGGGCTCGATGGCCTCCGGCGCGGCGGCGAGCGTCTCCAACCAGTACGCCGCGATGCCCTCGATGCACATCGGGTGGTCGCTCTGGTGCGGGCTGACCATCTTCTTCCTGGCCCGCAAGACCTGGGTCAGGGCGCTCGGCCTGCTCTACCCCGCCGCCACCCTGCTGGTGATCGTCTCCACCGCCAACCACTTCTGGATGGACGCGGTCGGCGGCGCGGCCTGCCTGGCCCTCGGCTACGCGGCGGCCCGCCTGATCTACCACGTCTGGGCCTACCAGCTCCCCCGCATCCCGGGCGAACCGGCCGAGGAGCCGGTCACCGTCCCGGAGCAGTGGGCCCTCACCAAGGTCGACCACTAGGGCCGGCTCCGCCGTGCGGGTCGAACCGCACGGCGCATGACCGGCTAGCCGTAGAACAGCTGCTCCACCACGGCCCGGGCCCGGCGGGTGGTGCGCCGGTAGTCGTCGACCAGCTCGCCCGTGTGGCCGGAGCCGTAGCCGAGGTAGCGGGCCACGCCGGCCAGCTCGCGGGCCTCACTGGGGAAGCTGTCCCCGGCCCGGCCCCGGACCAGCATGACGGCGCCGCGCACCCGCGAGGCCAGCACCCAGGCGGCATCCAGCACCGCCGCGTCCTCCTCCGGCACCAGCCCTGCCCCGACCGCCGCCGCCAGTGCGGCCCGGGTCCGGGTGGTCCGCAGGCCCGGCACCCGGTGCCCGTGCTGCAGCTGGAGCAGCTGCACGGTCCACTCCACGTCGGCCAGCCCGCCCCGCCCGATCTTGGTGTGGGTGGTGGGGTCGGCCCCGCGCGGCAGCCGCTCGGCCTCGATCCTGGCCTTGATCCGCCGGATCTCCAGCAGGTCCTGGTCCGGCACCCCCGTCCCCGGGTACCGCATCGGGTCGATCAGCGCCCGGAACCGCTCCCCCAGCCCGGCGTCGCCCGCGACCGGTTCGGCCCGCAGCAGCGCCTGCGACTCCCAGACGTGCGACCAGCGCCGGTAGTAGGCCTCGTAGGAGCCGAGGGTCCGTACCAGCGGCCCCTGCCGCCCCTCGGGCCGCAGGTCGGCGTCGACCAGCAGCGGAGGTTCGGTGGAGGGCGCGGCCAGCAGCGTCCGCAGCTGGTTGCAGACGGCCTGCGCGGCCTTCGCCGCGTCCTGCTCCAGCACGCCGAGCAGCGGCTCGTGCACGAAGAGCACGTCGGCGTCCGAGCCGTAGCCCATCTCCCGCCCGCCGAACCGGCCCATCGCGATCACCGCCAGCCGGGTCGGCAGCTCGCCGTTGGCGGCCTCCCACTCGGCCACGCAGGCGCGCAGCGCTCCCTGCAGGGTGGCGGTGTTCAGCGCGGTCAGCGCCTCGCCGGCCGCGTCCACGGCCGCCCCCGGCTCGTCCCCGAACCGGCCGAGCACGTCCGCCGCCGCTGTCCGGAACAGCTCCCGCCGGCGGACCGAGCGGGCCGCCGCGACCCCGGCGGCGGCCGAGCCGGCCCGGCCGACCGCGGCCAGCACCTCCTGTTCCAGCGCGGCCCGCCCGCGCGGCAGCAGGCCCTGCGGGTCGCCGAGCATGGCCACCGCCTCGGGCGCCCGCAGCAGCAGGTCGGGGGCCAGCCGCCCGGCCGAGAGCACCCGGGCCAGCTGCTCGGCGGCGGCGCTCTCGTCCCGCAGCAGCCGCAGGTACCAGGGGGTGCGGCCGAGGGCGTCGGAGACCTGGCGGAAGTTCAGCAGCCCGGCGTCCGGGTCGGCCGAGTCGGCGAACCAGCCGAGCAGCACCGGCAGCAGGGTGCGCTGGATCGCCGCCTTGCGGCTCACCCCGGAGGCCAGCGCGCTCAGGTGCCGCAGCGCGGCCGCCGGGTCGGCGTACCCGAGCGCCTCCAGCCGGGCCTTGGCCGCCTGGGTGGAGAGGCCGATCGCGCCGGTCGGCAGCTCGGCCACCGCGTCCAGCAGCGGGCGGTAGAACAGCTTCTCGTGCAGCCGCCTGACCTCGACCGCGTGCCGCTTCCACTCGCGCTGGAGCGCGGCCACCGGGTCGGCCCTGGTGTCGTCGTTGATCTCGGCGGTCAGCGAGCGGGCCAACCGGCGCAGGTCGGCCGGGTCGGTCGGCACCAGGTGGGTCCGGCGCAGCCGGTGCAGCTGGATCCGGTGCTCCATCGCCCGCAGGAAGCGGTACGCGGCGTCCAGCGAGGCCGCGTCGGCCCGGCCGACGTAGCCGGCCGCGCTGAGCTCGGCCAGGGCCTGGAGGGTGTTGGGGCTGCGCAGCCGGGGGTCGGTGCGGCCGTGCACCAGTTGCAGCAGCTGGACCGCGAACTCGACGTCGCGCAGCCCGCCGGGCCCGAGCTTGAGCTGCCGGTCGACCTCGCCGACCGGAATGGCGTCCACCACCCGGCGGCGCATCTGCTGGACGTCGGCGACGAAGTTGTCCCGTTCGGCGGCCTGCCAGACCAGCGGGGCGGTGGCCTCGGCGTACGCGGCGCCGAGCTCGGCGTCGCCCGCCACCGGGCGGGCCTTCAGCAGGGCCTGGAACTCCCAGGTCTTGGCCCAGCGCTGGTAGTACGCCAGATGGCTGGCCAGGGTCCGCACCAGCGGGCCGTTGCGGCCCTCGGGGCGCAGGTTGGCGTCCACCGGCCAGATGCTGCCCTCGCCGGTGGTGTCCGAGCAGAGCCGCATCATCCGGGCGGCCAGCCGGGTCGCGGCCTGCACCGCCCGGTGCTCCTCGACGCCCTCGCGCGGCTCGGCGACGAAGATGACGTCCACGTCGGAGACGTAGTTGAGCTCCCGGCCGCCGCACTTGCCCATGCCGATCACCGCGAGCCGGCACTGGGCGGCCGCCTCCGGGTCCTCCTCGGCGGCCAGGTCGAGGGCGGTCTGCAGGGTGGCGCCGGCCAGGTCGGCGAGTTCGGCGGCGGCCTGCGGCAGGTCGGTGGTGCCGCTCAGGTCGCGGGCCGCGATGGCGAGCAGGCAGCGGCGGTAGGCGATCCGGAGCGCGTCGGCGGGGGCGCCTTCGCCGGCGCGCACCCGGCGGTCCAGCTCGCGCCGGAAGTCCGCGGGGCCGGGGTGGATGTCGCGGAGTTCGAAGGTGACCAGGGCGTGCCAGTCGCGCGGGTGCCTGGCCAGGTGGTCGCCGAGCGCGGTGGAGGCGCCGAGCACCGAGAGCAGCCGGTCGCGCAGTGGCTTGGAGCTGGTCAGGGTGTCGCGCAGGGTGTGCCGCTCGGCGGCGTCCAGGGCCTCCAGCAGCCGGGCCAGGCCGAGCAGCGCGAGGTCGGGGTCGGCGGTCGCGCCGAGCGCGTCCAGCAGCACCGGGTCGTCCGCCAGGCCGTGCAGCCAGGGTTCGCCGAGCAGCCCGACGGCCGCCTCCGGGTCGGAGAACCCCCGCCGCACCAGCCGTACTTCCAGCCGACTGCTCCGCTCCGCCACCACGGCCGCCTCTCCTCCACCCGCACCTGTTCGATACGAGCGTACGTGTGCGAGAGGCCGCCGGCCGTGGTCGCCGCCCGGCACTCCGCCACCTGATGGCCCGTTAACCCCGGTGTGCCCGCCCGGCTCCCCTCCCGCACCGGGCTCTGACCCGCCGTCGGACCGGCCTGCGCGGCGGGACCGGCCCGGAAAACACGACTGCCGCGCCCCCGGCGGGCGGGGGCGCGGCAGTCGGTGGAGGGTCAGCCCTCGGCTGAGTCGTCCAGGTTCACGTAGGCGTAGAAGACGCCCAGGTTGTAGCCGTCCTTGTCGGTGTCGACCGTCGCGGTGATGTCGGTGTCACCGTTGCGCAGGATGCTGGAGATGTCCCAACGGTTGGAGTCGTAGCCGAAGTTGTTCCGGTTGTACGGCACCCGGGCGAACTGGTCGGACGGGGTCAGCTCCTCGATGGTGGAGTTGAACGCGTCGTTGGAGAAGTGGTTCTGGTCCGTGAACTCGGTCTTCGGACCGTTGGTGGACTTGGCGAAGAAGGTGTCACCGGTCCACTTCAGGTCGCCGTCGTACACCACGTAGCCGAGCTTGGCGTGCAGATCACCGGTCTTCGGGGTGACCAGGCCGGGCAGCTTGATGTCGATCGCCGGGCTGTCCGGCAGCTCGGGGACGAAGCCGTCCCAGAGGTGGATGTGGCGGAGCGGCTTGCACGCGTTCTCGTACGCCACCACGATCGTCCAGCCGCCCCAGCTGTGCGGCTTGATGACGGAGTCCATGTTGGCGACGGTGTAGGTGCCGTTGCCCTTCGCCTTCACCAGCTCGGTGATGTCGGCCGAGGCCTGGTAGCTGCTCTCCGCCTCGGTGGTGATGTAGCCGATCGACGACTGGTCGTTGGCGATGTTGGTGTACTCGGTGTCGCCCGGCAGCTTGAGGTAGACCTCGTCGATCCGGCTCTCCGGCAGCACCACGTCGTCGATGCCCCGGGTCCCGCCCCAGTACAGCCGGGCGTACTTCACCGTGGAGCCCTCGATCAGCCCGAGGTCGGCCGAGCTGGCGGAGTAGATCTCGTCACCGAACGGGCCGATGGTGCCCGGGTCGATGTTGATGTACTTCATCTGGTAGTTGTTGTTGATCGGCCGCGATCCCTCGCCCGTCCTGGCCTGCTCGCAGGGCGGCTGCGCCGGGTCGAGCGGCGGCTTGGTCTCGTCGCACGTCATCAGCGAGTTGCTGATCCTGGTGATCGAGCCGTGGAACTGGTCCTGGAACCGGGTGCTCATCGGCAGGACGTTCTGCGAGATCACGTCGTCGTCACCATGGGCCCGGCGCTCGCCCGAGCCGCGGGCGTCCGCGACGGGGCTGGTGAGCAGCTGGGCCGCGACGGCGACCAGGGCCGCGCCCGTGATGCCGACGCGGCGCGCCAGGCGACGTGCGCCGACGGCGCGACTAACGGTGGAGGGCATGTGTACCTCTCGGATCAGGGAGCCGCGCAGTCCGCTGCGGCCTGCCAGTGAGGGTGGACACCACCCATCGGATCACAACCCTCCGTCACTGGCTAAACACGTACCGCCATCGGTGGGTGCGGCCCCCAATCCGGCCTGACCTCCCGTCAGGCGTCCGCCGCGCGGCGCGTCCCACCGGGTGAACGAAACCACCCCGCTCGAACTTCCGTACCCCGTACGCTCGTTCCGGCAGTCCGACCGGCACGGGGGGTACGGGTCATGGTGCAGCCGACGGACGACGGTGCGCCCGCACGGCCGGATCGGGTACCGGCGCCGGGCCCGCACCCGCACCGGCCCACCGGCTGGACCAGAACGCTCGGCCTGCTCAGCGGACTCGCGCTGCTCTGCTACCTGCTGGCCGCCGTCGCACTCCCCTGGCGCCCCGGGGTACGCCCCCTGCTGATCGGGCCACTGGCGGCCACCGCCCTGCTCGGCGCGGGCTGGCTGCTCGCCCGGGTCCGGGCCACGCGCCGCAGCCCGCCGGCCCCTCCTATCGGCCCCCCACCGCCGCCCCGGCCCGAGGACGTCCGCGCCCTGCTGGCCCGGCTCCGCCGCCGGGACCGGCTGACGGTCCTGCGGGTCACCTTCGGCGTCATGGCCGGGGTGCTCGTCCTGCTCTGCCTGTTCGCCCCGTTCAGCGGCCCCGCCCCCGAGCTGGCGCAGCGCCGGATCGAACTCGCTGCGGCCGGCGCCGCCTGGGGCGACTACGAGATCCTCCCGCCGCTCTGGTCCGTCGGCACGCCGACCGGCTACCCCCCGGGCGCGCCGTACCGGATCGGCCCGGTCGGCGACACCCCCGGCGAACCGGTCGAGCTGCCGCGCACCGCCGCCGTCGCCGCCCTCCCGGTCGGGGCCCGGCTCCGGGTCCTGCACCTGCCCGGGTCCAACCTCCGCCCAGTGGCCGCCGTCGAGCTGACCGGGGAGGGCGCCCGGGCCCCGATTGCCCGGAAGGCCTCCTGGTTCTGGGGCGGCGCCATCCTGTTCTGCGCCTTCTTCCCGTGCCTCAACACCGCCCTCAGCCGCTGGACCCCGTCCCGCCGGACCGCCGACGCCCTCCTGGCCGGGCCCTGGCACTGGCACCGGGTCGACGTCACCGGCCGCACGGTGAGCGTCCCGACCCTGCCGGAGCGGCGCACCGACCCTGAGCAGAAGACCGAGCAATACCACCTGCTCCGCTTCACCGACACCGGCGAGGACGCACTCCTCACCGGCCCCGACACCCCGTCCCCCGGCCCGGGCTGGCTCTCCGGGACGGACCCCCGACAACTCCTGCTCGTCACCGACAGCTCGCACCTCCACCTGGGCTCCCTGTACGGCCCGCTCCCGGCCGCCACCACCGCCTCTCCCCCCGAAGCGGCCCGCCACCTCACCCCCGTCCCCGAGCACCTGACCCCGGGCGAACTCGGCTGGACACTGCTCGCCGCCCTCTGGCCGGCCACCTGGTCCGCCTACCACCTGCTGGACCCCACCTGCCCGACCCTCCCGTTCGCCACCGCCGCCGTCCAACTCCTGCTCGGAGCCGTCGCCTACGGCCTCCTCCTCGCCACCATCGCCACAACCCTCGCCCGGCGCCGCCGACGCAGCACCCCACGGCCTCACGACCCAGGGACGGCCCAGGAGTGACAGCGGCACCAAAACGCCCCACGGGCCGACGGAATCCATCCGTCGGCCCGTGGGGCGTCACAGCTCTGACCGGCCGTTACAGCACCTGGAGGTTCTTCCGCAGCTCGAACGGGGTGACCTCGGAGCGGTACTCCTCCCACTCCTGGCGCTTGTTGCGCAGGAAGAAGTCGAAGACGTGCTCGCCCAGCGTCTCGGCGACGAGCTCGCTGCGCTGCATCAGGTCGATGGCCTCGCCGAGGTTCTGCGGCATCGGCTGGATCCCCATCGCCCGGCGCTCCGCGTCGGAGAGGGCCCAGACATCGTCGTCGGCGCCCGGCGGGAGTTCGTAGCCCTCCTCGATGCCCTTGAGGCCGGCCGCGAGGGTGACGGCGTAGGCGAGGTAGGGGTTGCAGCCGGTGTCGAGGGAGCGGACCTCGACCCGGGTGGAGCCCTGCTTGCCGGGCTTGTACATCGGGACCCGGATCAGGGCGGAGCGGTTGTTGTGGCCCCAGCAGATGTACGAGGGGGCTTCGCCGCCCGCGCCGGCGGTGCGCTGCGAGCCGCCCCAGATCCGCTTGTAGGAGTTGACCCACTGGTTGGTGACGGCGGCCGTCTCGGCGGCGTGCCGGAGCAGGCCGGCGATGAAGGAGCGGCCGACCTTGGAGAGCTGGTACTCGGCACCGGACTCGTGGAAGGCGTTGCGGTCGCCCTCGAACAGCGAGAGGTGGGTGTGCATCCCCGAACCCGGGTGGTCGGAGAAGGGCTTGGGCATGAAGCTGGCGTGCACGCCCTGCTCCAGCGCGACCTCCTTCATGACCAGACGGAACGTCATGATGTTGTCAGCGGTGGAGAGCGCGTCGGCGTAGCGGAGGTCGATCTCCTGCTGTCCGGGGGCGCCCTCGTGGTGGGAGAACTCCACCGAGATGCCCATCGACTCCAGCATGGTGATGGCCTGGCGCCGGAAGTCGTGGCCGACCCCGCGCGGGGTGTGGTCGAAGTAGCCGGACTGGTCGGCGGGGATCGGCGGGGTGCCGTCACCGGGGAGGTTCTTCAGCAGGAAGAACTCGATCTCCGGGTGGGTGTAGAAGGTGAAGCCGAGGCTGGACGCCTTCTCCAGGGTGCGCTTGAGCACGAACCGGGGGTCCGCGTACGAGGGCGAGCCGTCGGGCATCAGGATGTCGCAGAACATCCGGGCCGTGCCGGGGGTCTCCGAGCGCCAGGGCAGGATCTGGAAGGTGGTCGGGTCCGGCTTGGCGATCATGTCGGACTCGTAGACCCGGGCGAAGCCCTCGATCGCGGAGCCGTCGAAGCCGATGCCTTCCTCGAAGGCCTGTTCCAGCTCGGCCGGAGCCACGGCGACCGACTTGAGGAACCCGAGTACGTCGGTGAACCACAGCCGGACGAAACGGATGTCACGCTCCTCGAGCGTGCGAAGCACGAACTCCTGCTGCTTGCCCATGGGGACAGTCTCACCTCTGCTCTTTACGTTCGTGTTACGCCCGGAAGCACGCCCGGAGCGGCCTGGCGCCAACTTCCCCCATCATGTCGGATCTTCGTCCGGTTGGTTAGCTCCGGTCGCCCCGGGAAGGCCAGGTCGGGCCGGTCCGGAGGCCCCGGCAGCGACATAACGTCAGTTAGACGATTAGACTCGGGACATGCCCAACATCCGTCTCGCCCTGAGCCAGACCGACCCCTGGGTCGGCGACATCGCACGCAACTGCGACGAGGTGGTGCGCTGGACCCGGGAGGCCGCCGAGGCCGGTGCCCAGTTGGTCGCCTTCCCCGAGATGACCCTGACCGGGTACCCGGTCGAGGACCTCGCGCTGCGCAGTTCCTTCGTCGAGGCGTCCCGGTCAGCGCTGCCGGAGCTGGCCGCCCGGCTGGTGGCCGAGGGGCTGGGCGAACTGCCGGTCCTGGTCGGCTACCTGGGCCGGTCCGAGCAGGCGGCACCGAACCTCCCGGCCGGCTCCCCGCAGAACTGCGCCGCCGTGCTGCACCGGGGCGCGGTGGTGGGCCGGTTCGCCAAGCACTACCTGCCCAACTACGGCGTCTTCGACGAGCACCGCTGGTTCGTGCCGGGCGACCAGCTGCCGGTGCTGCGGCTGCACGGTGTCGACGTGGCGCTGGCGATCTGCGAGGACATCTGGCAGGACGGCGGCCGGGTGGCCGCCGCCCGCGAGGCCGGGGCCGGGCTGCTGCTGGTGATCAACGGTTCGCCGTACGAGCGGAACAAGGACGACGCCCGGCTGGACCTGGTCCGCCGCCGGGCCGCCGAGGCCGGCTGCCCGCTCGCGTACGTGAACATGGTCGGCGGCCAGGACGAGCTGGTCTTCGACGGCGACTCACTGGTGGTGGGCGCCGACGGCGCGGTGATCGCCCGGGCGCCGCAGTTCGAGCAGACCCAGCTGCTGGTCGACCTGGAGCTGGCACCCGCCGCGGACGACCGCACCGACGGGCTGCCGCTGGTCGACGGCCTCCGGCTGACCCGTACCGACCTCGGCGGCGCCGAACTGCCCGCGCCCGCCGAGCCGGTGACCCCCGCCACGGCACCCCGGCTGGGCGACGAGGCGGAGATCTACGCCGCACTGGTCGAGGGCACCCGGGCGTACGTGCGCAAGAACGGCTTCCGCTCGGTGCTGATCGGGCTCTCCGGCGGGATCGACTCCGCCCTGGTGGCCGCGATCGCGGTGGACGCACTCGGACCGGCCCACGTGCACTGCGTCTCGATGCCGAGCCGCTACTCCTCCCAGCACTCCCGGGACGACGCGGCCGAGCTGGCCCGGCGGACCGGCCTGAACTTCCGTACCGTGCCGATCGCCCCGATGTTCGACGCCTACATGGGCGCGCTCGGGCTGACCGGCCTGGCGGAGGAGAACCTGCAGTCCCGGCTGCGCGGCACGCTGCTGATGGCGATCTCCAACCAGGAGGGCCACCTGGTGCTCGCACCGGGCAACAAGAGCGAGCTGGCGGTCGGCTACTCCACCCTGTACGGCGACTCGGTGGGCGCGTACGGGCCGATCAAGGACGTCTACAAGTCGCTGGTGTTCCGGCTGGCGACCTGGCGCAACGAGCTGGCCGAGGAGCGCGGCGAGGTGCCGCCGATCCCGCAGAACACCATCAGCAAGCCGCCGTCCGCCGAGCTGAGCCCGGGTCAGGTGGACACCGACTCGCTGCCGGACTACGACCTGCTGGACACCGTGCTCGACCTCTACGTCGAGGGCGACCAGGGCCGGGACGCGATCGTGGCGCAGGGCTTCGACCCGGCCGTGGTGGACCGGATCGTCCGGCTGGTGGACACCGCCGAGTACAAGCGGCGGCAGTACCCGCCGGGCCCGAAGATCTCCCGCAAGGGCTTCGGCCGGGACCGCCGGCTGCCGATCACCAACCACTGGCGGCGCGGCTGACGGCGGCTCAGGCGAGGCCCGGGGCCCGGACTCAGTAGCGGTAGTCGGCCGCGACCGCCAGGTGGTCGCTGCCGTCGGCCGGCAGCGTCCGGGAGTCGGTCGGCTTCAGCCCGCCCTTGCTGAGGATCTGGTCGATCCGGGCCATCGGGAAGCCGGCCGGCCAGCTGAAGCCGAAGCCGTCCCCGGCGGCGCCCTGGGCCGAGCGCATCTGCGAGGTGACCGGGGCCAGCGAGCGGTCGTTCATGGTGCCGTTCAGGTCGCCGAGCAGCAGCACCTTCTTCAGCGGCTCGGCCTGGATCGCGTCGCCCAGCGCTTGCGCGCTGACGTCCCGCTGCTCGGCCGTGAAGCCGCCGTCGAACTTGACCCGGACCGACGGCAGGTGCGCGACGTAGACCGCGACCGGCCCCTGACCGGTCGTCACGGTGGCCCGGAACGCCCTGGTCCAGCCGATCCTGATGTCCACCACCCGGGTGTCGGCGATCGGGTACGTGGACCAGAGCCCGACCGTGCCCTCCACCACGTGGTACGGGTACCGGGCGGCCAGGCCGCTGCGGTAGGTGCCGACGGCGCCCGCGGCCAGCTCCTCCAGCGCGACGATCTGGGCGCCGGAGGCGTTCAGCATCCGCACCGTGCCGGCCGGGTCGGTGTTGGCCGCGGCCACGTTGTGGGTGAGCACGGTGAAGTCGCCCTTGCCGGTGCTCTTGTCGGTCAGCAGGCCGCCGAAGAGGTTGAGCCAGACCGCGGCGGGCAGTACCACCGCGACCAGCGCGGTGGCCGAGCGGCGCAGCAGCGCGAGCACCAGCAGCACCGGGACGGCCAGGCCGAGCCAGGGCAGGAAGGTCTCCAGCAGACTGCCGAGGTTGCCGACCGCGTTGGGCACCGAGGAGTGGAAGGCGAGCAGCAGGGCGGTCAGGACGGCCAGCCCGGCGAGGATCCAGCCGCGCCGCCAGGTCCCGCGCCGCCAGGACCGACGGGCTGCGGGCGGTTCACCGTCGGCCGGTGCCACTGCCTCGTCCGTCTGTGCCATGAACCGATCCTCCGTGCTGTTCCGCTTCGTCGGGCTGACACCGATTTAGTCGGATTCTCGGCTCAGCCTATGACGGGACAGACGTACGGACGGACGCACCGGGTTGCGGCGCGCCCCGGTTCAGTGAGATTCGCCACCGGACGGGCGCACTCCGGCCCCGGTCAGCACCGCGTCGACCATCCGTTCGGCCAGCCCCTCGTCGTCCAGCGGGGCGTCCTCCCAGAGCACGGTGCGGATCAGGATCGGGCCGACCACCATCTCGGTCAGCAGGTCCACGTCGAGGTCGTCCCGGAGCACGCCCTCCTCGACCCCGCGCCGGATGATCTGCCGGGCCAGCTCCCGGCGCGGCTTGATCACCTTCTCCTTGTAGAGCACCCGCAGCTCGGGCCAGGAGTCGAGCTGGCCGAGGGCGGTCTTGAGCACCCAGCGGGAGCGCTTGGCCAGGCCCCGGCGGCGGATGTCGTCGACCATCGCGATCAGGCTGTCCCGGACGGTGGCGCCCGCGTGCGGCGGCACCGGCATCTGCTCCAGCCGGGCCAGCACGTCGACCAGCAGGGCCTCCTTGTTCGGCCAGCGCCGGTAGATGGTGGCCTTGCCCACACCCGCAGCGGCCGCGATCCGCTCGATCGAGAGCTCGGTCAGACCGGAGCCCTCCTCCATCAGCCGCTCGACGCTGGCCACGATCGCCTGCTCGGCCGCTTCGCTGCGCGGCCGTCCCCGGCGGGGGGCGCAGGACCCTTCGCCGGGGACGGGTGCGGTGGTCTCGGTCTGCATGGGGCCATTCTGCCCGCCTCGGCCACCGCGCTGGTCGGTCATGACGGCGCCTCAGACCCGTTCGGCCTGATCGGCGGCCTGCCCGGCGCCCGGCGCCGCAGGTGCGCCCGCGGGCGGCCCGGCCGGTGCGCCCGGGGCCGCGACCTTGCCCGGCAGCAGGAACCAGGCCAGCAGCACACCGACGAAGGTGACCCCGGCGGACAGCCCGGCGACCACGTGCATGGCGTGGATGAAGGACTCCTCCGCCTGCCCGACCAGCGCGCCGTTGCCGGTCCGCCCGGCGATCGCCAGGGTGGCCTCCAGCGACTCGCCCGCCTTGTCCCGCAGTGCGGGCGGCAGTTGGGCCAGCGAGTCGGAGACGCCGTCCCGGTACACGGTGGAGAGCACCGCGCCGAGCACGGCCACCCCGAGCGAGCCGCCGACCTGGCGGAAGGTGTTGTTCAGCGCGGAGCCCGCACCGGCCTTCTCGCGCGGCAGCGAGCCCATGATGGCCACGGTGACCGGCGGCATCACGTGCGCCATGCCGGTGCCCATCAGGAAGCCGAGCACCACCAGCAGCCAGATCGAGGTGGTCTTGCCGAGCAGCAGGTAGCCGAGGAAGGCGACCACGATCAGCGCCATCCCGGCCGCGCAGGTGGCCCGGACGCCGAAGCGGTCCACCACCAGCCGGGCCCGGGGGGCGAACAGCAGCTGGGCGACGGCCAGCGGCAGCATCAGCACCCCGGCCTCCAGGGCGCTGTAGCCGCGCACGCTCTGGATGTAGAAGACGCCGAAGAAGGAGACGCCCATCAGCGCGAAGAAGACCAGGCCGATCACCGTGACGGAGGCGCTGAAGACCTTGTTGCGGAACCAGGCGACGTTCATCGCGGGGTGGTCGGTGCGCTTCTCCCACAGCACGAACCCGATCAGCACCAGCAGGCCGCCGAGGGTGGGCGCCCAGGCCGCGGGGTCGGTGAAGTCGGCCAGCTCGCCGCCCTTGATGATGCCGTAGATCAGCGCGACCAGGCCGACGATGGAGAGCAGCACGCCGACCGGGTCGAGCCGGCCCGGCCGCGGGTCCTTGGAGTCGGGCACCAGCAGCGCCATCGCCACCAGGGCGACCAGCACGATCGGGACGTTCACCAGGAAGACCGAGCCCCACCAGAAGTGCTCGATCAGCAGGCCGCCGGTGATCGGGCCGATCGCGATCGCGAGGCCGACCGCGCCGGCCCAGATGCCGATCGCCTTGGGCTGCTCGTCCCGCTCGAAGACGTTCATGATGATGGCCAGCGTGGCGGGCATCACGAAGGCGCCGCCGAGGCCCATCACCGCGCGGTAGCCGATGAGTTCACCGGGCGAGGTGGCCAGCGCGGAGAGCAGCGAGCCGAGGCCGAACACCACCATGCCGCCGAGCAGCGCCCACTTGCGGCCGAGCCGGTCGCCGAGCAGGCCGGCGGTGAACAGCAGCCCGGCGAAGACCAGGGTGTAGGAGTTGATGGACCATTCGAGGTCGCTCTGACTGGCCCCCAGGCCGGTCGGCGCGGGCGAGGCGATGGTCTTCATCGCGACGTTCAGGATCGAGTTGTCGAGGACGACGACGAGCAGGGCGAGCACCAGGGTGCCCAGGATCGCCCAGCGGCGGCGGTGGATGGCCTCGGG
This sequence comes from Kitasatospora sp. NPDC002040, assembly GCF_040296785.1. NCBI lineage: Bacteria > Bacillati > Actinomycetota > Actinomycetes > Kitasatosporales > Streptomycetaceae > Kitasatospora > Kitasatospora sp. NPDC002040. The sequence continues at coordinate 36,319 of NZ_JBEOXV010000031.1, forward strand.
GATCCGGGGCGGTGCGGCGGTGGTCATGAGATGGGTCTCCCCCAGTGACGGGCATTACGAGTCGAAAGCGTCTCGGAATGAGCGTAGCGACCTTTCCGATACGAGACGGGTCCGTATCGTAAATTCTGGGCAAAGAACCCCTGAGCGGAGAACCCGTGCGCCCGCCCTTTGCCAAGCCGGGTCGGCGTGCAAGCATGGGAGCAGATCCGGGGACGCCGTACGGCGCCACGAGACGACAACCTTCAGGAGCCTGTTCCATGAACGCTTCTCCGCTTCAGCCTGCCCAGGGCCAGGGTCAGCGCGAGGGCCAGACCCTCTACGGCGGGAACACCAACCGCCGGGTGACCGTCCGCGACATCGCCGCCGCCAAGCAGCGCGGCGAGAAGTGGGCGATGCTCACCGCCTACGACGCGCTCACCGCCGGGGTCTTCGACGAGGCCGGCATCCCGGTGCTGCTGGTCGGCGACTCGGCCGGCAACTGCCACCTGGGCTACGAGACCACCGTCCCGGTGACGATGGACCAGATGGTGATGCTCTCGGCCGCCGTGGTGCGCGGCACCAGGCGCGCCCTGGTGATCGGCGACATGCCGTTCGGCTCCTACCAGGAGTCCCCCGCCCAGGCCATGCACAACGCGGCCCGCCTGATGAAGGAGGCCGGGGTCGGCGCGATCAAGCTGGAGGGCGGCGAGCGCAGCGCCCGCTCGATCGAGCTGCTGGTCGAGGCCGGCATCCCGGTGATGGCCCACATCGGCCTGACCCCGCAGTCGGTGCACGCCTTCGGCGGCTACCCGGTGCAGGGGCGCGGCGACGAGGCCGCGCACCAGCTGCTCCGGGACGCCAAGGCGGTCCAGCAGGCGGGCGCGTTCGCGGTCGTGCTGGAGGCCGTGCCGGCCGAGCTGGCCGCGCAGGTCACCGAGCAGCTGGCGATCCCGACCGTCGGCATCGGCGCCGGGGCGGGCACCGACGCCCAGGTGCTGGTCTGGACCGACATGGCCGGGATGACCGCGGGCCGGGTGCCCAAGTTCGTCAAGCAGTACGCGAACCTGCGGGCCGTGCTCGGCGACGCCGCCCGGGAGTTCGCCGCCGAGGTCGGCGCGGGCACCTTCCCGGCGCCGGAGCACACCTTCAAGTAGGACGCGCGCATGAGGAAGGGCGGGGGCGGGGCCCCGGCCCCCCCCCGGCACCATGGACGGCCCCCCCCCGGGGGGAGCCGGCCCGCGGGACGGGCAACGGCACAGC
>NZ_JBEOXV010000032.1:0-18854 GCF_040296785.1 Kitasatospora sp. NPDC002040
ATGCTGGTCTACCGGGCCGAGGGCGAGGCGGTGGCCAACGGGCAGGACCTGCAGCGCCACCCGCTGTGCCGCCAGGCACTCGCACCGCGCGGCCCCGGGGTGCGGCGCAGCCGCTCGCCCCGGTCGAGCCGGCCGCCCGGCCCGGGCCCGGCCGCGGCGGTGGCCGCCCTGGCCCGGGCCACCACCGCCAACGCGACCACCACGGCGGCCAGTTCCTCGTCGGTCGGCCGGCCGCGCGCCACCCGCAGACCGAGGGCCTCCTCCCGCCCCGTCACAGCGGGATGTTCCCGTGCTTGCGGGGCAGCCGGGTCTTGCGCTTGTCCCGGAGCAGCCGCAGCGCGCCGCCCACCTGGGCCCGGGTCTCGTGCGGCAGGATCACCGCGTCCACATAGCCGCGTTCCGCCGCGACGTACGGATTGCAGAGCGTGCGCTCGTACTCCGCCCGCAGCCGCTCGCGCTCCGCCACCGGGTCGTCGGCCTGCTGCAGGGCACGCCGGTGCAGCACGCTGACCGCGCTGTCCCCGCCCATGACGGCGATCTCGGCCGTCGGCCAGGCGAGGTTGACGTCGATGCCCAGGTGCTTGGAGCCCATCACGCCGTAACCGCCGCCGTACGCCTTGCGGGTGATCACGGTGACCATCGGGACGGTGGCCTCCGCGTAGGCGTAGATCATCTTCGCGCCGCGCCGGATGATGCCGCCCTGCTCCTGGTCGAGGCCGGGCATGAACCCGGGCACGTCCACGAAGGTCAGCACGGGCACGTGGAAGGCGTCGCACATCCGGATGAACCGGGCCGCCTTCTCGCTGGCGTCGATGTCGATCACCCCGGCCAGGTGCATCGGCTGGTTGGCGACCACGCCGACGCTGCGCCCGTCCACCCGGCCGAAGCCGCAGATCATGTTCCGGGCGAACAGCGGCTGCACCTCCAGCAGTTCACCGTCGTCCAGGACGCTGTTGACCACCCGCAGCATGTCGTACGGCCGGTTGCGGTCGTCGGGGATCAGGACGTCCAGCGCGAGGTCGACCTCGGTCACCTCGGCCGACGCGTCGCTGGGGTAGACCGGCGGGTCCTCCATGTTGTTGGAGGGCAGGTAGCCGAGCAGCAGCCGGACGTACTCGAACGCGTCCTTCTCGTCGGCCGCCAGGTAGTGCGCGTTGCCGGAGACGGCGTTGTGGCTGTACGCGCCGCCCAGCTCCTCCCGGTCCACGTCCTGGCCGGTGACGGTGCGCAGCACGTCCGGGCCGGTGACGAACATGTGCGAGATGCCGTCGACCATGACCACGAAGTCGGTGATCGCCGGGGCGTAGACCGCACCGCCGGCGCACGGTCCGGTCATCAGCGAGATCTGCGGGACCACGCCCGAGGCCTCGACGTGCCGTTTGACCAGCTCGGCGTAGAGGGCGAGCGAGACCACGCCCTCCTGGATCCGGGCGCCGCCGGAGTCGTTGATCCCGATGATCGGGGTGCCGGTGCGGGTGGCGAAGTCCATCACCTTGATGATCTTCTCGCCGTACACCTCGCCCAGGCTGCCGCCGAAGACGGTGAAGTCCTGGGCGAACAGGCAGACCTGGCGCCCGTCGACGGTGCCGTAGCCGGTCACCACGCCGTCCCCGAGCGGCCGCTGCTGCTCCATCCCGAGGTTGTGGCAGCGGTGCCTGGCCAGTGCGTCGAACTCGACGAAGGAGCCCGGGTCGAGCAGCTCGTCGATCCGCTCACGGGCCGTCAGCTTGCCCTTCTCGTGCTGCCGCCGGACGGCTTCCGGGTCCACCGGTGCCAGCGCCTCGGCCCGGCGCCGGGTCAGCTCCGCGAGCCGCTCGGCCGTCGTACCCGCTCCGTGTCCGGACATGGTCGCTCCCTCGCTCACGTTCGTTCCGGTCATGGCAGCATCACCACCTGGGCGGCGTACGCCAGCCCGGCGCCGAAGCCGACCAGCAGTGCCGGGCCGCCGCCGGGCAGCTCCCCCCGGGACAGCAGGTCGTCCAGGGCGAGCGGGACGGACGCCGCCGAGGTGTTGCCCGCGCGGACGATGTCCCGTGCCACCACGGTGTGTTCGGACAGGCCGAGCTTCTGCGCGGCGGTGTCCACGATCCTGACGTTGGCCTGGTGCGGGACGAAGGCGGCCAGGTCGGCCGCCGTGATCCCGGCCCCGGCCAGGGCGAGCCGCCCGATCTCCGGCACCTTCTGGATCGCCCAGCGGAACACCTGCGGTCCGTCCATCCGCAGCGTCGGCCAGGGGTCGGGGTGCTCGCGCGCCTCCAGCCAGGACCGGTCCCGGGCGATCAGCTCGTGCCGGTCGCCCTCGGTCCCCCAGACCACCGGGCCGACCCCGGGGGTCGGGGACGGCCCGAGCACCACGGCGCCCGCTCCGTCGCCGAAGATGAACGCGGTCTCCCGGTCGTACGGGTCGACGATGTCGCTCATCCGCTCGGTGCCGACCACCACGACGTGGCGCGCCGAACCGGCCCGGATCAGCGAGTCGGCCAGGCCCAGCGCGTAGCAGAACCCCGCACAGGCGGCCCCGATGTCGGTGGCCGCCGCGCTGCCCGCGCCCATCGCGTGCGCGATCGCGGGTGCCGCCGCGGACCCCCGGTCGAGGTAGGACATCGAGGCCACCAGCACCAGGTCGACCTGGGCCGGAGCCACTCCCGCCTGCGCCAGCGCCTTCAGCCCGGCCTCGACGGCCATCGCGACCACGGTCTCCCCGGGCCCGGCGAAGTGGCGGGTGACGATGCCCGAGCGCTTGCGGATCCACGCGTCGTCGGAGTCGATCCGTTGGCAGATCTCGTCGTTGTCGACGATCCGGGCCGGCCGGTAGGCGCCGACGCCGAGGATCCGGGAGCCCACCGGGCCCACGGGTACGGTCAGTTGGCCGGCCACTGGTCCTCCTGTCCGGCGACGGCCGCCTGCGCCAGCTCGCCGTCCGTGTACCGCGACCGGCACAGCCGCCGCTGCACCTTGCCGCTCGACGTCCGTGACAGCGCGCCGCGCCGGACCACCAGGATCTCGTCCGCCTCCAGCCGCTGGTTCTCCCAGACCGCGTCCCGCACCCGCTTGCGCAGCTCCCGTACGCCCGGTGACTTCAGCACCCGGCCGTCGGCCTCCACCAGCACCACCAGCCGCTCGGCCTGGTCGCCGGGGACGGAGAACGCCACCGAGCAGTTGGGGTGCAGCCCGGGCACCGCGCTCTCCGCCGACAGCTCGATGTCCTGCGGGTAGTAGTTCCGGCCCTGACGGATGATCACGTCCTTGAGCCGGCCGGTGACGTACAGCTCGCCGTCGCGCAGGAAGCCCAGGTCGCCGGTCCGCAGATAGGTCCCGGCCGGCTCGCCCTCGATCCGGGCCCGGAAGGTCTGCTCGCTCTCCTCGGCCCGGCCCCGGTAGCCGGCCCCGACGCAGGGACCGTCCACCCAGATCTCGCCGACCCGGTCGTCCGCGCAGGCCAGCCGGGTGGCCGGATCGACGATCCGGACCACGGTGCCGGGCACCGGCACCCCGCTGCTCACCAGCGGCACTTCCTCCCCGGCCGCCTCGCCGAGCGACTCGGCCCGGCCCTCGTGCAGGCCGCGGGCCGAGAGCAGCAGCACCCCGGGCTCGCGGTCCCCCGGGCTGCCGGTGACCTTGAGGGTGTTCTCCGCCAGCCCGTACCCCGGGCACATGGCCCGGGCCGCGAAGCCGATCGGGGCGAAGGCCTCGGTGAACGCCTGCACCGTCTGCCAGCGCACCGGCTCGGCGCCGTTCGCCGCGACCCGCCAGCTGGAGAGGTCCAACTCCGTTCCGACGCCGCCCTCCTGGGCCGCCCGGACGCACAGCTCGTACGCGAAACTGGGCGCCGCCGCGTGGGTGCCGCGGAACCGGGAGACCGCCTCCAGCCAGCGGGCCGGGCGGCGGATGAACGCCTCCGGCTCCATCATGTAGGACGGCACCCCCGCCCAGAGCGGCAGCACCACGCCGAAGAGCAGCCCCATGTCGTGGAAGAGCGGCAGCCAGGAGATCACCCGGGCGTCGTCCCCGCACGGCCAGAGCTCGTCCGTCTCGGCGGCGTTGGCGGCGAAGTTGGCGTGCGTGATCACCACGCCCTTGGGGTCCCCGGTGGAACCGGAGGTGTACTGCAGCAGGGCCGTCCCCCCGGGCGGCGGGCTGACGTACCGCCAGTCGTCCGCCGGGCCCTCCGGGAGCGACTCGGTGTCCACCAGGGTCAGCCCCGCCAGCTCGGGCGCGTCGGCGAAGCTCCGCTCCAGCTCGCGCTTGACCTCGGTGGTGGTGAGCACCGTGGTGGTGCCCGCGTCGTCGGCGACCCGGCGCAGCCGCGCCAGCCCCTGCCAGCGGCGCGGCACCTGGACCGGCGCGCCGGCCACGCCCGCGTACATGCAGCCGAGCAGGCTCCGGACGAACTCCAGGCCGGACGGGTAGAGCAGCACCACGTTCTGCCCGGCCGCCCCGGCCGCCGTCAGGTGCGCCGCCCGGACCCGGGCGGCATGGTCCAGCTGACGGTAGGTCAGGCTGCCGTCCGGCTCCTCGCCGTTGCGCAGGTAGACGTAGGCCGACTGGTCGGGCTGCAGCCTGCTGCGCAGCCGCAGGGCGTCGGGGATGCTGCGCACCTCACCGGCCCACTGTTCGGCGCCGATCGTGCTCATGTGTCGGAGCTCCTTCCGGAACGGCGGAACGCGGGGGTGCGGGAGAAGATCGCCAGCAGCATTTCGGCATTGGTCGCGACCCCTTGCAGTTCCGTCGGATCGTGGTCGCGAATTCTCTCGGCGACCTCACGCACGGATTTACCTGACATCACATACTCGGCCACAGGATCCATTCGCCCTCCCCGGAGAATGCAGTCAGGACCGACCATAGGCCGCCCGGCACACCGCCCCTCAAATGCCGGGTCACGGCCCGGTAATCGGCCGATTCGGCGCGCGAATTACCGCGCGTGGGGCGCCGGGGAACACGACGGCGCCGGCCCCGGGTGTCTTCCACCCGGGGCCGGCGCCCCCCTCCGACGGCCGGTCAGGCGGTCGGGACCGGCCGGTCCACGGCCATGGTCCACTTGCCGTTCACGTCCCGGAACAGCACGTCGGTGCAGGTGCCCTTCACCGTGTGGACGCCCTCGGGGCCGGGGATGTCCAGGGTGTAGTCCACGATCAGCAGCGAGGTGTCGCCCGTGGTGTAGGTCTGCTTGACCTGAGAGACGATCTTCGGCCCGGTGGCCAGGAACTCCTTGAAGAAGCCGGTCCGCTCCGCCCCGGTGAGCGGCACGCCGGACATGTTGGAGATCGCGTCCGGCGCGTACATCGAGTCGAACGCGGCCCCGTCGCCCTCGTTGAAGACCCGGATGAACAGCGCGTTCTGCAGGTCGGGGTCGTCCGGGATCGCGAAGTCGTAGGTGTCGGTCATGGTGCTACTCCTGTTCTGTCGGTGCTGGGTCAGAGAAGCTGGGTGTCGGGGTCGAGGCCGAGCAGGACCCGCCCGTACACCTCGAGGTTCGGGTTCAGCAGGATCCAGCCGTGCAGCGCGAGCCCCTGGATGTCCCGGTGGAAGCGCTGGAGCGGCACTGCGCGCTGGATGACCGTGGCGCCACTGGCGCCATAGAGCAACTCAACTGCCTCCTTGGCCAGTTGGGCTGCGTACGCGCTGTGCGCCCGCACCCGCGCCCGCTCCTCCAGCGTCGGTTCGGTCCCGGCGTCGGCGTGGCCCTGCAGTACCGTGTACAGGCCTTCGGCCAGCGCCTCGGCTGCGGCGATCTTGCTCGCGGCAGTGGCGATCTGAATCTGCGTCAGCGGGTGCTGGGCCTGGTCGGTGTACGAGGTGTAGCTGATGCCCCGTCCGGGCAGCCGCTCCAGGAAGAGCTCCAGCGCCCCCTGGGCGATACCGAGGAACGTGCCCACCGCCTGGGAGAAGAGGAACCCGTACAGGCCGTACGCCCGGCCGGTGCCGGCCTCCGCGACAGCGGGCACCTCGGCACCGGCCACGTCGGCGGGGGGCTCGTCGAAGGTGACCACCCGGTGCGCGGGCACGAAGAGGTCCTGCACGGACGAGGACGAGCTGCCGGTGGCGGCGAGCGAGGAGGTGTGCCAGTCGTCGGCGATCGTGAACTCCGACATCGGCACCAGGGCAATGGCCTCGGTGAAGCTTCCGTCCGGCCGCTCCAGGAGCGCCATCGCCATGTTCCAGTCAGCGCCCCTGCAGCCGGAGTTGAACCGCCAGGTGCCGCTGAGCCGATAGCCCCCCTCGGTCGGCGTCAGCGCCCCGGACGGTGTGAAGCCGCCCGAGATCCGGACCGAGGGATCGGCGAAGAGCTCGCGCTGAAGCTCCTCCGGGTACAGGCCGGCCATCCACGCACTGGAAGCCCAGACCATGGCGACCCAACTGGTGGAGGCGCAGCCACGGGCGATCTCCGCCAGCACCTTCGCCTGGTCCGAGAGCGAGAGCTCGAGCCCTCCGAACACCTTGGGGGTCGCCATCCGGAAGACCCCGGCCTTTTCCAGCAGATCCATGTTCTCGTCCGGGATCCAACGCCGGTTCTCAGCCTCCAGGCCATTGTCCCGCAGCGCGGGAACAATGTCCCGCACGGCCTTCAGTACGGTCTTCGTCTCGATGCCTGTGGTTTCCATTCCGCCTCTTCGCCCGTCCCGGTGTCGCTGCCGAGTATTCCGAAAGTCCCGCTCGGATCATTCCCGTCCCCGGTAATGATGCGGTAACCTGCCGATCTCCTCCCGGTGGTTAGTCGGCGATGACCTGGCGGTGAGTCCGCACCGGCGTCCGCAACTTCCCTGCACCGGCACGGGCAGGGTACGCACTTATATGTAAGTACTTGTCCGCGCGCCGAATGCGGACTAGCTTCGACCCGACCGCGCCAAATCGAGGACCGCCAATCCCGTCCGAGGTCGTTCGACCGACCCGCGCGAATTATCGAACGTAAATGTTGCACATAAGGAGAAGGCTGCTATGGCGGAAGAAACCCGCACTCCCGTAACCGTCCTCGGCCTCGGTCTGATGGGCACCGCCCTGGCTGCCGCATTCGTCAAGGCCGGTCATCCGACGACCGTCTGGAACCGCTCCGCCGGAAAGGCCGACGCACTGGTCGCCCAGGGCGCCGTCGAGGCGACGAGCGTGGCCGACGCCGTGGCGGCGAGCCCGGTGGTGGTCGCCTGCGTGCTCGACTACGACGCGCTGCACGAGGTGATCGCCCCGGTCACCGGCGCGCTCGCGGGCCGGCTCCTGGTCAACCTCACCTCCGGCCTGCCGGAGGAGGCCCGCCAGGCCGCCGCCCAGGCCGCGGAGCTCGGCGTGGACTACCTGGACGGGACCGTGATGACCGTCCCGCCGATGGTCGGGCAGCCGCAGACGCTGCTGTTCTACGGCGGCTCGCAGACCGCGTTCGACGCGAACAAGGACCTGCTGGCCGCCCTCGGCGGCAACAGCGTCTTCCTCGGCGAGGACGCCGGCGTCGCCGCCCTGTACGACCTGGCCCTGCTGGGCATCCTCTGGTCGACGCTGACCAGTGCCCTGCACGGTTTCGCCCTGGTCGGCTCGGAGAAGATCCCGGCGGCGGCACTGCTGCCCTTCGCCGAGGCCTGGATCACCCACGTCGCACTGCCCAGCATCGCCGGCGCGGCCCAGCAGGTCGACGCGGGCGAGTTCGGCAACGCCATCTCCACCGTGGCGCTCAACCAGATCGGCCTCGCGAAGATGGTGAAGGCCAGCAAGGCCCAGGGGATCCGCCCCGACCTGATGCTGCCCATCCAGGGCCTGCTCGACCAGCGGGTCGCCGACGGCCACGGTGCCGACGGCCTGGCCAGCCTGATCGAGGTCATCCGCAAGCCGGAGGCCACCGCCTGACGCGGTGACGCCACCTGAACAGCAGTCAGGCCCGACGCGGACCCCGCCGCGTCGGGCCTGACCGCTGTTTCCAGTCCGAATTCCTGCACAATCGGAATCCGATCGTACGGTCGCCTCGAAAGTGCGCCACGGAGCCGGAATCAGGCCATCCGAGGCGTCCGAAAACCGATACCACAAGATCACCTGGGGGCCCAGGTGGTTACCAAAAAGTCAGTACTTACTTTAGGGTCTGTCAGGTGAGATCGTTCAGAGGGGGTGGACGAATCAACTGGCAGAGCGCCGCCGATCGCGCCGCCGATCGTCCCCGCACCGATGCACTCGAGCTAGGGGGAATCAGTGCAGTTCCGTGTTCTGGGTCCGCTGGAGATTTCCGATACGTTCGGCCCCATCGCGTTAGGGGGAATCAAGCAGCGGGCCACCCTCGGTTTCCTGTTGCTCCAACCCAACCGCGTGGTGCCCACCAGTCAACTGCTCAACGCCCTCTGGCCGATCGACGATGCCCCGGCCTCCGCCCGCAAGATCCTCCAGAACGCGGTCTGGGGGCTGCGACAGCTGCTGACGGCCGGACAGGGCAGGCAGGGCGCCGTGGCCCTGGTGACCCAGGCGCCCGGTTACCGGCTGCAGGTCGACCCGGAGGAGATCGACCTCTACCGCTACCAGCGGCAGGTGGAGGAGGGCCGGGCGAAGCTGGCGGCCGGTGACCCGGCGCAGGCGGCGCGGCTACTGCGGGAGGCGCTCGCACTGTGGCGGGGCACCGCGCTGGCCGACCTGGCGGAGGCCGGGGTCTGCTGGCCGGAACTGACCACCATTCAGAGCGCCCGGCTGGACGCCATGGAGGACTGCTTCGAGGCGGAACTGGCCTGCGGGAGGCACCACGAGGTGCTTCCGGAGCTGGAGGCGATGGCCACCACCGCAGCCCTGCGCGAGCGCTTCTACGGCCAGCTGGTGCTCGCGCTGTACCGCTGCGGCCGCCAGGCCGATGCGCTGAACGCCTACAGCCGGCTGCGGGCCGCACTGGTGGAGGAACTGGGGCTCGAACCGGGGCGCGAGCTCCAGTCCCTGCAACAGGCCATCCTCAACCAGGACCCGACACTGAATCTGGAGGCCGTCGGAGCAGCAACTTCATCCACCGAACTCCGGCGGGTCTCACCGGAACCACGGGTCGCGGCCCCGGCCGGCCGGTCCGCTCCCGACCCGGTCCGCAACCGGCCGTCGTTCGCTCCGGCACCCTCTTCGCCCCCGGCACCCCTGGGGAGCGCGGCGGAGGTACGGGCACTGACGGCGGAGCGAGAACAGGTCAGCGTGCTCATCATGCGCACCTGCCTCGATGCGGAGCTGCACCATGACGCCCCGTCGGATTTTGATGAAATTCTGGATGACATGTCCGGGATGATTCGGGAGCACGTCCAGCACCACGGCGGCGTCGTGGCAGCCTCGATCGGCTCCGTCACGCTGGCCCTCTTCAAGGGCCGCCAGGGCGTCGGCCACGCGGAGGGCGCGGTGCTGGCCGCAACGGCGATTCGGGACGGCTTCTGCGCGGCGTCCGGACTGCTGGCCCACTCCTCCCCGGTCGGGCAGCAGCCCGTGTTCCATGCCGCGGTGGCCACCGGCGGGGCGCTGCTGCGCTACCACCCGGACGACCCGGAGGTGCCCGCCTCGATCACCGGGAGCCTGCTCGACCGCTGTCACCAGCTGCTCGACCTCACCAGCGACGGCGAGTTGTGGGCCTGCGACGCCACCCACCGGGCGACCGGCGCCCTGGTCGCCTACGACGACACCGCGGCCTTCGACGACGGGGAGGCCACCGGCTGGCTGATCAAGGGCGCCCGGCGCGGGCCGCGCGGCTACGACGGCCTGCCCACGGTCGAGCGCGAGCTCGAACTCGACCTGCTGCGCGGTGTACTGGACCGGACCAGGCACCGCTCGACCCCGCACCTGGTGACCGTCCTCGGCGACCGCGGCATCGGCAAGACGAAGTTCCTGACCGAGTTCGAGCGGATGGTCGCGGAGCAGCCGCACCCCGCCCAGATCCTGGTCAGCCACGCCCCGGCGGCCGGCGACGGCAGCCTGGTCGCCACCCAGGCCGAGACGCTCCGGTCGTACTGCCGGATCACCCCGGCCGACTCACCTGGGACGGCGCGGGCCAAGCTGGTCGAGGTGCTCGACCGGCTGGTCGGCCCGGCGGAGTCGGAGTGGCTGCTGCCCGGCCTGACCTCCCTGCTCGACCCGGCCTTCGCCGGGCCGTTCGGCGGGGCGGGGCAGACCGGTGACGCGCCGAACGCCTCGGAGGCGTGGTGCCGGCTCATCACCGAGATCGCCATCACCGGACCGCTCATCGTGATGATCGACGACCTGCACCGCGCCGACGAGACCCTGCTGGACCTGGTCGACCGCTTCGCCGAGCTCTCGGGTCCGATCCCGCTGCTCGTGGTGGCGGCGGCCGGCCCCGAGCTGCTCGGGCGGCGACCCGGCTGGGGCGGCGGCCGCCGGCACGCCACCACGATCACCCTGGAGCCCCTCTCCGACACCGCCATCGACCACCTGCTGGACCTGGTCCTGCCCAGCTCCCACACCCACCCGCGGAACTCGGCCAACTGGTTCCGCAAGGCCGTCCGCGCCCACTCCGGCGCCACCCGCGACGACCAGCGCCGCCACGCCCGCACCCTGCTGCGGGTGGGCGCCGCCCTGGAGCCCGCCCCGCCCTGGCCGCTGCTGGTACCGCGCGCCAGCTGACCCCGTGCCGGTGCACAGCCGAGGCCGGGTGGTCGGACCGGACGTCCCGCTCGACCACCGGCCCGGCTGCCGGGCGCCGGGGCGACGACACCGATGTAGACCGATCGCCGGAGCGCCCGTATGGTGGGGCCCGGTTCTCTCCGTGCGGCTCCGTCCGCGTGGAGCACCGCGTGACTCCGGGGCCGACGATGCCCCCGTGTCCGACCCACGGCAGCATGCCGCGGGTGTCGGCAGTCGGCGCGGCCCGGGTCGGAGGTGGCGTCCCCCTCCCCAGTGATTGGATGCGGTGTGTACGACAGGAGGAACGGATCGTCGGGTCCCTCCGAGCAGACCGTGCATCTCCTCTCCACGGCGGGCCGGGCGGTGGAGACGCTGCTGGCCGAACGGTCGAGCGCACGCGGACTGAGCCCGCTGCACCGGTCGCTGCTGGAGACGCTGACGGACCTGGGGCCGCACGCCAGGACCGATCTCGCCGCACAGGTCGAGGCCCCGGAGGCCGACGCCCTGCGGGTGGTCGACGAGCTGGTGGCGCAGGAGCTGGCCCAGGTGATGGTCGTCCACATCGGCGGCCGGCACCAGGTGGTGGCACTCACCCCGGCCGGTACGGCGGCGCTCGGAGCGGTGCAGGACGACACCGCGTCGGTCCAGGACGAACTGCTGGCCTCGCTCACCAGGGGCGAGCGCACCCAGCTGCACTACCTGCTCCGGCGGGTCTGTGCGACGGCCGCGCGGGGCAGCCGGGTGCGCGCGCTGCCCTAGGGCCTGGTCAGAGATGGTCCTTCAGGTAGTCGGCGAGCTTGCGGGACCACTCGGCCAGCTCGTCCCGGCCGACCCGGCCCGCGTCGCCCAGTGCCTCGGCCTGCGGGTCGGACAGCCGGGCGCCGCCCGGCTGCTCCAGCAGACCGGACAGCTCGCGCAGCAGGGTCACCATTCGTTCCGCATCGGTGTGGCTGAGCATCACGAGCGCATCGGTGTGGCTGATCGCCATCGAACCGGGCATCGCAGGCCTCCTCTCGGCGGGCCCCTCGTCCACCGTACGGCCGCTCCCCCGCCCCCCGCAGCTCTGCCCCGGCCGTGCCCGCCCGAGCCGGTGCGGGCAACCGCGCGGCCGGCCGGGTGACAGGACGTTTCTCCAAGCGGGGAGCGGGCGTTGGGCATGGCATGACGAAGACCTGGAAGTTCCTCATCGCCACCGTTGTCACCGTCGGAGTGGTCGGCCTGGTTGCTGCCGCCTACGCCCGGGAGTGACCTCAGAACAGCGCGTCCTGCTCGCCCGGGAGCACCTGGGTCGGGTCCTCGGGGCCCCGGCAGTTGCGGCCCAGGCCGAGGATGCGGGACTCCGGGTCGTGCAGCGGGCGGCCGCAGCGGCGGCAGCGCAGCAGGGCCGGCCGGGTCGGGGGCATCGGCGGGATCAGGGCGGGGTCGTCGGGCTGCACCGGGTCAGTCTGACGGAGTGTCGCCCCCGGGACCAGCAGGGGTGAGGGCCAGTACGGCGAGGTCGTCGGCGAGCGGACCGCAGCGGTCCCGGACGTCCTGGTCGAGGTGGGCGATCAGGCGGTCCGGGTCGGTGTCGCCGAGGGCGGCGGCCCGGTCGGCGACCGGGTAGAAGGCACCCGCCGGGTCACGGGCCTCGCTCAGGCCGTCGGTGAAGAGCAGCAGGGTGTGGCCGGGGCGGAGCGCGAAGGCGGTCGGTTCGACCGGCGGGCCCGCCGCCAGGGCGCCGAAGCCGAGCGGGAGCTGCTCGGGCGCGTCGACCGGGTGCACGCCGTCGGGGCCGGCCAGCAGCGGGGCGTGGTGACCCCGGTTCACCAGCAGGCACCGGCCGGTGGCGGGGTCGTGCTGGAGCAGGGTCGCGGTGGCGAAGAGCTCCAGGTCCTCCCGGTCGCCCGCCTCCCGCTGGAGCTGGCGGTCCAGCAGCTCGGCCAGTTCGGCCAGGCTCTCGGTCTCGTGCGCGACCGCCCGGAACGACCCGAGCAGGTCGGCCACGGTGCGGACGGCTTCGAGGCCCTTGCCCCGGACGTCGCCGAGCAGCACCCGGGTGCCGTGCCTGGTCTCGCAGATCGAGTAGAGGTCACCGCCGATCGGCACCTCGGCCTGGGCGGCCCGGTAGATCCCGGCGGTGCGCAGGCCGCCGCTGCGGGCCGGTACGGGGTGGAGCACGGTGCGCTGCAGGGCCTCCGCGATCGAGCGGACCCGGACCAGGTCGCGCTCCTGCCGGATCCGCTGCCAGGCGAGGGCCGCGCCGAGCACCCCGGCCAGCGCGGTGGCCAGGTACGTCCAGACGTGGTGCTGCTCGGTCAGGTGGCCGACCCGTTCGGCCATCAGGAGCTGGATGCCCACCGTGCCGGCCGCGCTCAGCGCGACCGCGCCGGGGCCGTAGCCGAAGGCGACCACGACCGGGAGCAGCACCAGCGGGAAGCCGGCCGCGATGTGGGCGGAGGCGAGGTACTCGGCGACCAGGTCGACGGCCACCAGTAACAGCGGCAGGGCCCGGACCCAGCCGGGGACCCGGACCTCGCCCGCCACCGCGAGTGCGGCGTCCTGCTGGTGGGACGTGGACAAAAGGGACCTCCCGGACCGGACCTCACCCCATCGTCACCCGGCGGTCCGGCCGGGGAAACCGGTCGAAAGCCCGTGGCCGCCGGGTCCAAAGCCCTGCCGGCCTGCCCCGGCGCGCGGATCAGGCCGTCCGGAGCGCGGAGCGCAGCGCGACCCGGAGGTGGCCGTCCGCCTCGGCGAGCAGGCGGGCGGCGGTCGGGCCGTCGACCTCGGCGAGGACGACCAGGATCGCGTTCTTCACCTCGCCGCCGGTGGCGGCCAGGGCCTCCTCGACGGTGGCGTCGTCGGCGCCGGTGGCCAGCGCGACGATCCGGCGGCAGCGGGCCCGCAGCTTCTCGTTGGAGGCGCGGACGTCGACCATCAGGTTCCCGTAGGTCTTGCCGAGCCGGATCATGGTGACGGTGGAGAGCAGGTTGAGCACCAGCTTCTGTGCCGTCCCCGCCTTCAACCGGGTCGACCCGGTGAGCAGTTCGGGGCCGACCTGGACCTCGACCGGGTGCTCGGCGGCGGCGCCGAGCGCGGAGCCCTCGTTGCAGGACAGGCCGATGGTCAGCGCACCCAAGCCCCTGGCGTACCCGACCGCGCCGATCGCGTACGGCGTCCGGCCGGAGGCGGAGATGCCCACCACCACGTCGGCGGCGGTCAGGCCGAGGGCGGCCAGGTCCTGCTCGGCCAGTTCGGCACTGTCCTCGGCGCCCTCGACCGCGGCGACCATGGCGGCCGGGCCGCCCGCGATCAGGCCGACCACCTGGCCGGGCGCGGTGTTGAAGGTGGGCGGGCACTCACTGGCGTCCAGGACACCCATCCGGCCGGCCGTCCCCGCCCCGGCGTAGACCAACCGGCCACCCCGGGCCATCCGTTCGGCGGTGGCGTCGATCGCGGCGGCGATCTCCGGCAGCCGCCGGGCCACCGCCTCGGCCACGGTGCGGTCCTCGCCGTTCATCAGGGTGGCGATCTCCAGCGTCGACAGCCGGTCGATCCCGGCCAGTTCGGGACGGAACGCCTCGGTGGCCAGCGTCTCCAACTGGGCCCGGAGTTCGGCGTACTGGGCACTCATCGGGTGGGTCCCTTCATCTGGTGGCGCAGCCCGGGCCCGGGGCACCTGACGGCCCGTTCAGCAGGTGACCGGGAGGGTCTGGTAGCCGCGCAGGACCAGCCGGCTGCGGCGGACCGGCGGCCCGGCCGGGGCGAGCCGGGGGAACCGGGCGAGCAGCGCGGGGAGGGCCACGGCGGCCTCCTGGCGGGCGAGTTGGGCACCTAGGCAGAAGTGCGGGCCGCCACCGAAGCTGAGCGGCTGGCTGTCGGTGCGGCGGGGGTCGAACCGGTCGGGCTCGGCGTAGCGGGCCGGGTCGCGGTTGGCCGCGCCGAGCAGCAGGTACAGGCCGGTGCCGTACGGGGTCGGGACGCCGCCGACCGCGAGCTCGTCGCTGAGCGATATCCGCGAGGTCAGCTGGACGGGCGAGTCGTAGCGGAGCACCTCGTCGACCAGCCCGGCCGGGGCGAGCCGGCCCTCCCGCAGGGCGGCCAGCTCGGCGGGGTGGTCGAAGAGCAGGGCGAGGCCGTTGCCGAGCAGGTTGGTGGTGGTCTCGAAGCCGGCCACCAGCAGCAGCACCAGGTTGGCCAGCAGCTCCCGCCCGGACAGCCGGCCGTGGTCCGCGGCGGCGGTCTGCACCAGCGCACTGACCAAGTCGTCGGTCGGCTCGGCCTGCCGTCGGGCCGCCAGCTCGGTGAAGTAGTCCGACAGTTCGTCGGCCGCCGCGTCGGCGGCGGCCAGCTCGGGGTCGGACGGGAGCAGCTCCAGCGCCGCCGTCAGGTCGGCGGCCAGCGGCCGGAACCGGGCCCGGTCCTGCTCCGGGACGCCGAGCAGCTCGCAGATCACCCCGACCGGCAGCCGGTGGGCGAAGGCGTCCATGAAGTCGACCGGGCCGCCGTCGGCACCGGCCTCGGCCAGCTCGTCCAGCAGCCGGTCGACCGCCGCGACCACGGCGGGCTCCAGCGCGGCCACCCGGCGGGCGGTGAAGACCGAGGCGATCAGCGAGCGCATCCGGCCGTGGTCGGGGGCGTTGGTCTCCAGGATCGAGCTGCCCAGCAGGGTCTTGGAGCTGTGCTCCAGGTAGCCCTCCTCCCAGCGCTCGCGCAGGGCGGCGTCCGGCACGTGGAAGGCGGTGGAGCGGAGCACCTGGTTGACCTCGCGGTGGCCGACCGCGAGCACCATGTTCGGCCCCGCGGCACTGACCGGGCCGAGCTCGTGCGCCGCGGCGTAGAGGGGGTACGGGTCGGCCCGGCCCTCCTCGCTGAGCAGCCGTCCGATGATCTCCTCGCCGTCCATACCAGCCCCTCCCGTCGGCCCTGCCTCCCTCAACCGCTCCGCGCGCCGCCGAGTTCCCGGTGAACGGACGGACAGGCCATAAGCTGGCCGGATGGAGATCTGGATCAACCCGCGATGCGGGAAGTGCCGTAGCGCGCTCGGCGAGCTGGAGGCGGCCAAGGCCCGGTACACCGTCCGGCGCTACCTGGAGGACCCGCCGAGCGTGGCCGAGCTGGAGCAGGTGCTGGTCCGGCTCGGGCTGGAGCCGTGGGACATCACCCGGACGGACGAGGCGGTGGCCAAGGAGCTGGGCATGAAGCAGTGGAGCCGGACCGAGGCCGACCGGGACCGCTGGATCGCGGCGATGGCCGAGCACCCCATCCTGATCCAGCGGCCGATCATCACGGCCGACGACGGCCACGCCCTGGTCGCCCGGACGCCGGAGGCGGTGCGCTCCGTCCTCCCCGGCTGACCCCGGGTCAGCTGCGGCGTACCGTCCGGACGTCCTCGCCCGGCCGCCAGGAGCGGATCCGCAGCTCGTCGCCGTCCACCTCGGTGAGCACCACCTCGGTCGGCTCCAGCCGGAAGGCGTGGAACGGGCCGGGCTGCGGCGAGGGCAGCTCGGCCAGGTAGGCACTCAGCTCGACCTCGTCGGTGAGCTCGCGGGCCAGGCCGGCGATCTTGGCGTCGCCGCCGGCCATGGCCGGGTCGGACGGGTTGCTGTGCAGCGCGAACCGGCCGTCCCGGCGCAGGTCGAGCGCCTTCAGCGCGCCGTACATCGAGCCGACGGTGAGGTCCGCCCCGATGAACTGCACCTCGGTGCCGCTCACCCGGGGCGCCCCGTCCTTGCGCAGCGTGGCCAGCACGTGGTGCCGGTTCGCCTCGAACCGGGCCCGTACGGCGGGCGCCAGGTCCGGGGCCTCGCGTTCGAAATCCTGCCAGGTCGTCATGGGGCCAGTCTTCCAGCGGGCGCTGACAGTCGCGCCTGCAACACTGGCCCCATGACCGGGACCACCACGTACATCGCGTTCCTGCGGGCCGTCAACGTCGGCGGGCGGACGGTGAAGATGGAGCGACTGCGCGAGCTCTTCACCGAGCTCGGTCTGGCCGACGTGCGCACCTACATCCAGACCGGCAACGTCTTCTTCACCGCCCCCGCCGGTGCCGACCGGGCCGCCCTCGCCGCCCGGATCGAGCAGCACCTGGAGCAGGCCCTCGGCTACGCCGTCCCGGTGATGCTGCGCACCGTCGACGAGGTGGCCGAGCTGGTCGACTCCGATCCGTTCGCCGGGGTCGAGGTGACGCCCGAGGTCCGGCTCTGCGTGCTCTTCCTGTCCGAGCCGCTGCCGGCCGGTCTGGAGTTCCCGGTCCGCTCCCCCAAGGACGACTGGGAGATCCTCTCCGCCACCCCCGGCGCCGCCTTCACCGTGCTGTACCTGCGCGGCGGCCGGATGTCCACCAACCCGGCCACCGCCTTCCCCAAGTCCTACCGGGGCCAGGCCACTTCGCGCTTCTTCCACACCACCGTCAAGATCCTCGCCGCAGCCCGCAAGGGGTGAGCCCCGGCTGGAGCGGCCCTAGTGCGGGAACATCCGCGGCGGCCGCTGCTGCGGCAGGGAGTCGCGGAACTCCTCGATCACGGTGCTGATCTGACGCATCAGCTGGGTCCGCTCGATCCGGTCCAGGTAGAGGTTGCGCGCGGCCAGCGCCTCCACCGTGACCGAGAAGTACAGCGTCATCAGCGGGTTCACGAAGAGCGGGGCGCCCTTGGTGCGGTCGGTGAACCTGACGTCGCCGAACTCGCCGCGCAGGGCGGCCGCCACCGAGCCGTGCACGATGCTGGGGTGTTCGGGGAAGGCGGCCCTGGCGTGCTCGACGGCGTCCAGGTAGAGCGTGCCCTCCCGGCTGTCGCGGGGCAGCGAGAAGGCGCCGAGGTAGCCGCCCTCGCGCTCCAGCGCGGCCAGGTTCTCCAGCACCAGCGAGTGGTTGACGCCGTGGAAGGCGTCGACGCCGAAGCCCAGGCAGCTGACCAGCCGGACGGGTATCTCCGGCATCCCGGCCACCGCCGCCAGGCTGGCCATGTCCTCCTCGGGCGTGCCGAGGCCGGCCTCGTCGCCGCGCATCAGGATGTCGGTGCCGCCGTCCACCAGCACGATGGCGTCGATGCCGAGGCGGGCGCAGAGCGCCCGGTACGCGGACCGGAGCGGCTTGACGCCGACCGAGGCGAACGCCCAGACCGTGTCGGGCATGCCGTGCAGCGCCAGCCAGCGGGCCAGCGTCCGCTCGGGGAAGTACGGTTCGGCGGAGCGGGTGCCGGGGCGGATCTCCGCCACCTCGGGGTGCAGCCAGACCTTGCTGTCCAGGCCGTAGAGGTGACTGAACGACAGGTTGGCCAGGTGCACTTCACGCCCGGCCGCGCGCAGCGCGAGGGCCAGCGGCAGACCGGCGTACACGTCGAAGCCGCCGCCCGCCCCGGCGATCAGCACCTTGCGGGCAGGTCCGAGGCGGGTCAGCAGCGGTGGTTCGAAGAGCGGAGGCATCCGGGGACGCTATCAAGGATCACCGCTGCGGGCCCCAGAGTTCGTCGGTGCAGCGGGCGTAGGTGTCCCGCCAGTGCGGCCAGTGCCGGGCGGTGCTGTCGTCGCAGTCGGCCAGCAGCCGGTCGATCTGCACCGGGTCGACGCCCTCCAGCAGCCAGACCAGCGCGTCCGAGGTGCTCGGGCCGTCCGCCGCGCGGAGCAGGTCGAGCAGCTCGGGCAGGGTGCCGATCCGCGAGCCGGCCGGGAAGATCCCGTCCATCCGGGGCAGCAACTGCCGCTCCTCGATCCGCAGATGGGTCTCCAGCCGGGCCGCCAGCTCCTCCACCGCGTACGCCACCGACCAGGCGCTGGCCGGGTCCCTGGTGGCGATCCGGACCAGCGTGGTGACCCGGGTGAAGGAGTGGTCGAGGTTGTGGTGGTCGGACTCCAGCCAGTTGAGCAGCAGCCGGAGTTCGGGCGCGAAGCGGCGCAGCAGCGGCCAGAGCCTGGTGTCCTGCTGCTCGTGGTGGCAGGTGAGCATCGCGGTGACGAAGTCCCAGTGCCGCTGGATCGCCTCGGCGGTGGCGACGTCCTCGGGCTGGAGCAGGCGCAGGGCGTTGGGCAGCCGGGCCAGATCGCGGCGGAGCGCGGCGTGCACCAGAGCGAGCCCGGCGAACGGGACCGCCTCGACGGCAGGCTGCACCTGGCGCCCTTCGCCCGGCTGGGCGGGGACCTGGGGGGATTCGACGGGCAGCAGGTGGCTGGGCATGGCACTCTCTTCACGACTGGCTGAGACAGGGCCGTCGGGCGCCGCAGTCGCGGATGTCGTTGCACATGTCGGGCACGACGAAGGAGACGGTGGGCAGTTGGGCGTAGTCGGTGGGGAAGGTGCTGTAGCGGACGTT
>NZ_JBEOXV010000033.1:0-17696 GCF_040296785.1 Kitasatospora sp. NPDC002040
CCTGGCACTGCTAACACCCCCCCCCCCCTCACCAACCCCCACCCGCCGGTGTGCACCGCCGGGCTCCCCGGGGCGGTCCACTCTCCTGATCCAGGCGTGGGCACCGAGCCGGTGGCCACGCTCGGATCAGCTTTCCGGAGTTCCCGCAGCCAGCGCCGTCCAGAGGGGGAGTAGGCCTGGCGTGCGTCTCGCGCGCGGAGGCACTCGTTCTGGTGATGTCCCACCCGAACGGCCGCTCTCACGCCCGGCCACGCCCCAGCATGTTCTGCGGCCAGCTATCTCCTGTCTCCGGAGCGCCCATGCCCGACGACGTACCAGCCGCCCTTCTTGGGACCGACTACGCCCGCCAGGCTCGCTCCCTCAGCCAGGAGGCCCGGCGGCAGCTGGGGCGGGGCCACCACGACATCGCCCGTACCCTCGCCCAGGTCGCCAAGGTCTACGACCGCCTTGCCGCCAGGCCGGCCCCGCCTCGCGAGATCGTCCTGATCCCCCCGGACGAGGACCGGGATCCGTCGGCGCCGTGGCCCGACAGCCTGGACCTGGACCCTGGCCGCACCGCCGGCCCGGACCTCCCCTGACACCCACCGGTCCGAGCGGCTCGGCGGGGAGTCGTCGGGCACCGACGACGCCTGAAGGCCGGGTCCTGGGTTCAGCGGGCGAGGGTGACGGTGAGGTCGGTGTTGTCGCAACCGGTCGCGAGGTCGCGCAGGGCGTTGTGTTCGGTGGGGTCGACGGTGAGGTTCCAGCGGGTCTTGATGGCGGTCCAGTCCTGCAGGTAGGTGCAGCGGTAGCCGGTTGCGGTGGGCAGCCACTGGGCGGGGTCCTTGTCGGCCTTGGACCTGTTGGACTGGAAGGAGACGCCGATCAGTGCGCGGGGCTCGTCCAGGTCGTTGGCGTAGGTCTGGCGTTCGGCCGGGGTCCAGGCGGAGGCTCCGGAGTCCCAGGCCTCGGCGAGGGGCACCATGTGGTCGACGTCGATCTTGGAGGCGTCCGTGATGATGACGTCGTCGTACAGCGACAGCCACTGTCCGCCGGCCAGCGCGCACTTGGGCCCGACCGCTGGCGCTACGAGGGCTTCGGCGAGGATGACCTCCTTGCGGGCGTCGCAGCCGTTGTGGTCGGCGTCCACCCAGTGCCGGAACGCGGTGCGGACGTAGCCGGTGCGGCTCTCATCGGCTTCGGTGAGCTGCTCGATCGCGTCGTGCAGCGGCACGGTGACGGTCTGTCCGGCCTCCCGTCGCGCACCTTGCAGGGTGCCGCTGCCGGCGGCCTGGGCGGGTGCCGTGGGCAGGGCGGCGAGCAGGGCCGCTGCCGCAGTGAAGGTGAGTGCTGTCCTGGTCAGGGTGGTGGTCCGCAACGTAGCTCCTTCGTCGACGACTTGTCGTGGACCTTCCTACCGTCCTGGCATGGATCTTGAGTACCCGTCAGCTGACGGGCCACCCGGGAGAGGGAGAAGTCGTACCGGCTCAGCTGCTGCGTTCATCGAGTGTGTGCGGGTGCAGGACGCACTGGAGCAGGGACGCCCCAGACCCGACGCTGTCAGGGGGCCGCGCTGCTCCAGCGCCGACGCGCCCGGCCTGGTCGTCGCCTGAGAGGGGGGAGGTGGGAAGCGCAACCGTCCCGTGTTCCGCTCGTTGACCAGACCGAGCGCCCCGACCAGGGCGTGCGGCTGTGTCTGCTCCACACGTCCGGCTTGTACACCCCCACGGCCCGGACGCTGCAGTTTGGCCACGCCGGGGCAGCCGGGCCCGTACGCAGCCCGGCTGCTCCTTCGCCGTACCGGCGGCGAACAGCCCGATCCGGCGGGCAGCCGACGGGAGCGGCCCGCAACCCGAACGATCCGAGGACGACCATGGACAGCCAAGCCGCAGGCTCAGGACGGGGCATCACCGAGTGGTTCGGCAGTGCCGTGCACGGCACCCAGGGCCTGACGCACCTCGACGTCCGCGCCGCCGGCAACGGGATCCTGCTCACCGCCTCCCCGGCTGAGGCAGGCGACCGCACCGAGCCGTGGAAGCTACGCCTGCCCAACAACGACGGCGCGCTCCTGCGCGAGGTAGCCGCAGCGTTCCGCACCGGGGCCGGGTACCAGTTCGGGAAGGGAGACGGCTACTACGCGTTCTTCCCCGCCCCTCACCGGCCCGGGATCGGCTCTCTCATCCAGGCCCGGTTCGGGCCCGACCCCGAGGCCGCCCCCGAGATCCTGATCCGCGCAGACCGGCCCCTGGAGCTGTGGGCCGAGGCTGGCACCGCGATGGAGGGGATCATCGCGGGCTTGGACACGACCCTGGCGCCCGAGCGCTGGGAGCGGGAGGAGGCCCTGGAGTGTCCCGGCTGCCTGCGCCCCGTCTACGACAGCACGGAGTCCATCGGCATGTTCGTCGGCGCGGAGATGCCGATCGTCGGACTGTGCCGGTTCTGTGTGAGCGGAGAGACGATGAGCACCGTCCGCGCGGCGGGCCTGGAGATTCCCGAGCAGCAGCGCGCCGTCCTGGAGGCGATTGCAGGCGCGTAGCGCGCCGCCCTTCTTGGCCGGCCCCGGCACCGCCACGGCGGCGCCGGGGCCGAGGCATGCCCGCGCGGACTACCAGTCCAAAAATGGCGGGCTCCATCGTGAGGTGACGCCCCAGGCCACACACGTTTCTGCGCGGGTCCTGCCCCATGGACTCTTCGCGCCACTTCAAGGGGTGAGGCCCGACCCCCAGAAGGAGAGCGCTATGTCGCCCGTTCAGACCGTCCTGCTGTTCCTCGCCGAGGCCGTCGCCGATCCGTCCGGCCCGCAGGCCGCCGCTCTCGGCCGCGCGATCCGCAGCATCGGCTTCGCCGCCTCGGGTGCGGCGAACGTGTTCGCCGCGATCCGCAGGCTGCGCCACCGCCAGGCGCCGACCGCCCCGGCCTGCGAGACGTGCCGGACCTGCCCGGCGGCCGACACCGAGTAGGCCGGCGAGCCGTCGGCCCGACACCGCCCACCTCGAATGAGGCTATATTGCGGTGCATATGCGATTAATCATGTGCGCTAAGCGTGGCATGCAATGCTACCTTTCTCGTGTGGAGGTGTGTGATGAGTGAGATCTATGCGGCGGTGGACGCGTTGCTGGCCAAGGCCAGAGACGGCGGGGACCTGCCGGAGCCCGCCGAGCGGGAGCGACTGCGCAAGGCCGCGGCCCTGACCCAGGTCGAGGTGGCCGCCGCGCTCAAGACCAGGCGGGAGACCTTCGCCAAGTGGGAGGCCGGCACCGCCCAGCCGCGGGCCCCCAAGCGCGGCGCCTACGCCTTCCTACTGGCGGGCCTGGCCGGCATCCACGGCACCGAAGGCCCGGACGGATGGCTGACCCTCGCCCGCCGGGCCCGCCCCCTCGACACCAACACCGACGACACCACCGAGACCACGGACGGGGAGTGACACCCTGATGGACCGCCAGACGTACACCGCCGAGCTCGCCGGTCTGCGCGAGCTGCGCACCGAGATCGGCCAGGCCCAGAAGGCCGTCGCCGCCGCGCAGAAGGAGCTGGACAGGCTCGCCGCCCAGCGCGCGCGCCGGGTGGCCGGGCTCGCGGGGTACGAGAAGGCCGACGCCGCCACGGTCGCCAAGGCGTCCGGGCTGACGCTGGCCGACGTGGTGCGGATCGCGCCGCTGCTGGACCCGACCCCGGCCGCCCTGCGTACCGCCAAGGCCGGGGACCAGGCTGTCGCCGTGGTCCCCGCTGCTGCACCGGCCCCGGGGACCGAGCCCGCGCGGCCGGTCGGCGCGGTCGCCCCGGCGCTGACCCGCCCGGCCCCCGTGGTCGAGCAGTCGGCCCCGGCCGCCGCCGTGACGGATCCGGAACCGCGACAGGTCGACGACGAGGACCAGGCCGTCGCCGTCCCCGCCGCCGCACCGGCCCCGGTGGCCGAGCCCGCGCCGCCGGTCGGCGCGGTCGCCCCGGCACTGACCCGCCCGGCCCCCGTGGTCGAGCAGTCGGCCCCGGCCGCCGCCGTGACGGATCCGGAACCGCGAGAGGCCGAGCACGAGGACCAGGCCGTCGTCGCCGAAGTTCCGGCCGAGCTGCCGACCGAGGTCTCCGCCGCTTCGGTCGCTGCCCCGGTCCGGCTGGCGGTCGAGTCCGGTCCGCGCGAGCTGCCCACCCTCCCGGAGGGCCCGGACGCCGCCCGCTTCGAGGCGGTGACCACCGGCCTGGTCTCCAAGCGCCCGGCCTTCACCCAGAACGCCCGCGCCACCGTGTTCCTGGACGCCGCGACCGGTGAGCTGGCGGTCCGCGACCAGGTCGTGCGCCTGGCCCTCGGGGGGAAGACGCCGGGGGAGATCCTGGACGCGGTGCTGCACGCCGCGCCGGGGACGGAGCGGATCTATGTCACCGCCGGTGCCCCGTGGCATGAGGATGCGGAGCGGTACAGCACGCTTAAGGACGCGGTCGCGGCCTGGCTGAACACCCCCTCCGAGCGGTGGACCACCGCCGTCGGTGCGGGCCGGGACAGGCTGGCCGGGCACTTCGTCCACCAGCGCCAGCCCGTCGGCCGCTACGCCCCCGCCACCGCGCCGGACACCGCCATGGTGGAGATCCGCTCGATGGGGGAGTGGTTCGACCCGGACGGCGCCGACGTCGCCACGTGCCGTCAGGCGTTCACCCTGCTGTGGCAGGCGCTGCGCCGGCACTGGGACGACGCGGTCCTGATGGGCTCCCCGTCGCAGACCGGCCGGGACCTGTGGTCGCGCACCATCCCCACCAAGGGCAAGTGGGCGGGCGGCTACCCGGTGTTGTCGGAGGAGCTGCGCGGTCTGCTGCACGCCACCGGCGGGCAGGGCCGCACCGAGCTGGTCCTCCCGCCCCGGGTTCCGGAGCAGCTTCCGGCGCTGGTGGAGTACGACCGGACGTTCGCCTACGCCAAGCACCTGTGGAAGTCGCCGGTCGGCACTCCGCACCGGATCACCGCCCGGGCGTTCGCCGCGATGAGCACTCAGGAGCAGACCAAGGCGCTGATGTCCTGCTCGCACTGGAACGTGCGGGTGACCGTCCCGGCCGGGTGGAACCACGTCGGGCTGCTCCCGGCACCGGTGACCGGTGACCGCGCCTGGGTCTACCCCTCCGACCCAGGCACCGTGTTCACCACCTGGGCCGGGGGCGCGGAGGTACACCTGGCGCTCTCCAATCACCTGGGGCCGTGGAAGGTCGAGGTGCTGGACGGCCTGGTCTTCGAGGACGGCAAGCCGCTCGACGACTGGGGCAAGAAGCTCAAGTCGGCTTGGGCAGACCTGACCAACCTCTCCCGGATCCACGGGGACGAGCGCCAGCGGCAGGCGGCCTACCTCGCCTCCCGGGCGGTCCGGTCGGTGCTGCTGTTCGGCCTGGGCGGTTTCGCCCAGCGTCCCCGCCTGGTCTCCGGCACCACCCCGCTCACCGAGGCGCTCCCGGCGGGGGTGGAGATCCTCGGTCAGGACGACCAGGTCGTCACCTGGCAGCGGCAGGCCGGCTTCTCCCGCGACCCGTACGCCCACCCGGAGTGGGCCGCCAACGTCTGGTCCGGGGCGAGGGCCGCACTGTTGGACATGAAGTACCGCGACGGCAAGGAGATCGTCGCCGCCGCCGGGGCGCTCCACGCGAAGCCCGGCACGGTCGTGTACTTCGGCACCGACGCCATCGCCCTGACCGAGCGTCAGCCCTGGCCCTACCGGGGCGAGGTGGGTGACTACCTCCTCAAGGGCCACCTCACCGGACCGGTCCCGCACCCCACCAGTCAGGAGCAGTACCTCGACCTGCGCGGCCAGGCCCGCGCCGAACTCGCCGCGAAGGGAGCTGACCACCAGTGAGTCCCGCCGACCCGCAGAACCCCAACGAGGCCGCCCAGCTCACCCAGCAGCTCCTGGACGCCGGCTACACCAAGCGGCAGGTCGCCAAGATGCTCGGCCGCGACGCGAGCCTGGTGTCGCAGTTCTTCACCAAGGGCAAGGGCGCCGCGTTCGTCGGCGCGCTGCGCCAGGTGGTCCGCGCGGTGCGCGGTGGCGAGCGTGATACCGACGCGCTGTCCGGGATCGCCGGGGCGAACACCACCCGCCGCCGCACCAAGGGCGGGCAGAAGGCGAGGGTGCGGGGCAAGGACACCATCGGCACCCCGGGTGGCAGCATGGCCGGCCGGGCAGGGAAGCAGGCGATCCGCTCCGGCGCCTCCCACCTGGCCCCGGTCGTCCACGAGACCGGGCAGGCCGGCGGGCGCCTCGCCTTCACCGTGCGGATGAAGGCCGACCAGTACGTCTACTCCGCCGGATCCGAGAAGGACTCCGGCGGGGTCCGGCGCGGGTTCATCCCCCGCTCCGACGGCACCGAGGAGCGCACCTACGGCTCCAGTTCGTCTGGCGGGTTCGACGCCGCCGAGTGGTCCCAGCGCGTGGCCGAGCACCACGGCGACGTCACCGAGGCCGTGCAGGCCTGGCTGGTGGAGACCGGCCGCGCCGTCGAGGACGCCGACATCGCCTACCTGGAAGTCCGCGGATGGATCCCCGAGGAGAACACGTGAACCAGAAGCAGCCCACCCCGCTCGCCCACCCCGATCGGCCCGGCCGGGACGAGCTGCGGACCATGGCCGTCCACCTGAGGGACAGCGGCCACAACCCGGTCCAGATCGCCTGGAACCTACGGGTCTCACCGAACACCGCCCGCCGGCTCCTCGCCGAAGCCGACCGCCCCAGCGCACCGCCGGTCCCCGACCGCGCGGAGCACCCCGGCTGGTACACCGGCCCCCAGGCGGCGCTGCTCCTGCTGGCCCGCGCCGCAGCCGAAGCCGCCGTGACCCTGGACCCGGACTCCCCACCCGGAGAGGAGGAGGCCCAGCGGCTCGTTGACGTCCTCGCCGACATCCTCCTGACCGAGGGCTTCGACGCCGAGTGGATGACCAACACCTCCGGCGACCTGATCGAGAGCCTGATCGACGGCCTCCACCGGTACGCCTACCCCGACTGACCCGCCCCGCCCGCCTCCAGCGCAGCCCCAGCCCGCGCGGCAGATGAAGGAGAGCACCGCCACCGTGGACACCACGACCACCACCACCGCCATCGGGGACGTCCCGGCCGGGCTGCGCGGCTCGGCATCGCTGCCCGCCCAGGCCGAGCCGACCACCGTGGTCAACCCGCTGCCGCTGCACTGGTTCCAGAAGGACGCGGTGGCGGCCGCGGTGAAGGCCGTGAAGAACGGCGGCCGGGCCACGATCGTCGCCGCCACGGGCTCCGGCAAGACCCTGATCGCCGCTGGCTGCGCCCGCCGCCTCGCCGCGAAGGGCCGGGTCCTGGTGCTGGTGCCCACGATCGAGCTGCTGGAGCAGACGGCCGCGGCCTGGTCGCTCAAGGGCGGGCGTCGGGGCCTGGCGATCGCGGCCTGTTCGCGGGCGGAGGCGCTGGAGAGCGCGGAGGCCGGCGGCCGCGTCCACGCCCAGGTGAGCACCCAGGCTGCCCGGATCGCGGACCTGGTCGCTTCGGCGAAGGTGGGGGAGCCGGTCACTGTCTACGCCACCTACGCGTCGCTGGAGCGGATCGTGGCTGCGCACAAGGACTTCGGGCTCCCCGCCTGGGACGCCGTGGTCATCGACGAAGCGCACCGCACCGCAGGCTCCGAAGGGAAGGCCTGGGCGGCGATCCACTCGGATGAGAAGGTCCCGGCGAAGCGCCGCCTGTACTTCACCGCCACCCCGAAGATCGCAGACGACACCCGGGCGAAGCCGGGCCTGGCCGACCTCACCGCGGCCGCCGACGGCCAGGACGTCGAGCAGCTGCCCGCCCTCTGCTCCATGACGGACACCCGCATCTACGGCGAAACCGTCTACACCTGGACGCTCGGCCAGGGAATCGAGCACGGCTACCTCGCCGACTACCGGGTCCTCGTCCCCGTCGTCACCGACGAGGACCTGCGCGAACTCCTCAACCTGCCCGCAGTCGCCGACCTGCGCTCCCAGCGCTCCAACGAGGAACTGCTGCGCCTGGCCCTGCAGATCGCGGTCTTGCGCGCGGTCGCCGACCTGGAGCTGCGCCGGGTCATCACCTTCCACTCCCGCGTCAGCGCCGCCCAAGAGTTCGCCGCCACCATGGCCGCCACCGCCGAGCTGCTCCCGGACGCGGACCGGCCGGAGCGGGTGACCGCGCTCGCGGTGGCCGGCTCCGACAAGCTCAAGGACCGCCGGGCCGCGTTCGCCACGTTCACCGCCTCCACCGGCGTGGAGGAGGGCGAGGAGGGCGAGCAGTGCTGCATCATCTGCAACTCGCGCCTCCTGAACGAGGGCATCGACGTGGCCGCCGTGGACGCGATCGTTTTCGCTGATCCGAAGTCGAGCATCATCGACATCGTCCAGGCCCTCGGCCGGGCCCTGCGCCAGTCCTACCGCCAGGGCAAGGTCAGCTGGGTCATCATCCCCGTCTACCTCCCCACCCCCGAGACCGGCGACGACACCGCCGACCCGGCCGAGATCCACGAGGCCGGGGAGGCGGTGAAGGACGAAGCCGACATCGAGATCGAGGCGTCCTCCTTCCGCCACATCTGGCGGACCCTGCGCGCCCTGGCCACCCACGATCCCCGCGTGGTCGGCTTCATCACCGAACTGCGCACCAAGCGGGCCGGGAAGAAGGACGGCGTCACCGAGGCGCAGGACGGTGAGGAGTCCGGCGAAGCCGTGGGTGCCGCACTCGCCGCTTCGGAGGAGTCGCCGGCCGACTGGCTGCGGATCAACGCCCGCAAGCACGCCGCGCAGATCCTGCAGACGGTGAAGCTGCGGATGTTCAATCCGCGCGCCACTGAGTGGCAGCGGATGTTCGACCTGGCCGCCGCGTTCCACACCGGGCACCACCACCTCGACCCCACCGACAAGACCCGCGACGCCGCGCTGATCTCCTGGCTCGACCGCCAGCGCTACCTCCACGGCGCCGGCCTGCTCGCCCCGGTCCGCATCCACGAGCTGGACCAGCTCGGCATGATCTGGGACAAGCACGCCCGCTCCTGGGACCGCGGCTACGCCCACGCCCGGGCCTGGGCCGCCACCCACGGACACCTGGCCATCCCGGCCGCCGAGAAGCTGGACGGCCACGCGGTAGGCGCCTGGGTCGGCCGGCAGCGCAAGAACGCCAAGCTGACGGCCGCGCAGGACGCGAAGCTGACCGCCCTGGACGCGATGTGGCGCCTCGAGCCGGACTGGAACCGCTCCTACCGCCGCCTGCTCGCCTACCTCGCGAACGGCGGCACCCTGGAGGGCCCGGCCAACCGCACCGGCGGCGAAGCCGACCCGACCTTCCGGCCGGGGGCGTGGCTGCGCAAGCAGGACAAGGCCCGCACCGACGGCAAGCTGACGGCCCAGCAGACCGCCCTGCTCGACGCCCTGGCGGCAGTCGAGGCCGAGCAGCAGGAGCAGGGGCAGGAGGACCAAGGCCTGGCCGATGCCTCGGTCACCTGGACCGGCGACTGACTGTGCGGCGGGTGCGGTGCCAGCGGATACGACGAATTCGAGGACGGCACCACGGTGGACGCCGGCCACGACTGCGACAGGGGCGACGGCGAGCCCGAGATCGGCTGGGAGGGCCGCGCCGAATGCTCGGCCTGCGGCTGGTCGGCGGAGACGGACTTCACCGACGGCGAGCACGTCGACTCCGGCCACCACTGCACGGGCGGCCAGTAGCAGCACACCGCCCCACCGACACGAAGGGAACCAACCCGTGGACGACGACCAGCACCACCAGCCGTTCCCGCTGGTGCTCTACCGCACAACGGCGAGCTCATGATGCCCGCCACCCACGTGAGCGCCCTGCTGCGCCACACCGCCGAGACCTTCCGGCTGTGGCGAGTCAGAGGTGAGGTGCGGATGGACCTGCAGACCACCGCCCGCCTCTACGACTCCCTGCTGCACTACGCCGCTGACCTCGACACCAGCATCACCGAAGCCGACGCGCACGGGCAGCCCGCCACGGCCCCGGAGGCGGACCGGGCCCGGAGCGACGACCTCGCCCGGGACTTGGCGGAGCTGGCCGCGGCCTACCTCGGCGCCGACGAGACCGCCCTCGCGGCTGGCTGACCCGCACACCCTCACCGCCCACGGGGGCGGCCCAATCCAGGACCGCCCCCGCCCGACCGGGGCATAGCACCAGGCCGACCAGGCCGGGACGGTCAGCGCCCGGCGTCCGGAAGAAGGATGGTCTGGACGCGCTCGTCCGCCAGAGGACACCGGCGGCCCGCACCGACCAGTTCGGGAGCGGGCCACCGTGCTGACTGCTCGGTCGCGGTTTCCCGGGGCGGCTGGATCTGCTCCGGTCGCGCCGATCGGACCTCGTCCGTTCGAGTGAAGATCGACGGGTTCGGGCCGGTGCCCTCCTTCACTGCCGTGAGGATGCCCTCGAGGTGAGGCGCCCGGCCGCGGAAGCCGGCCGGGGCCATCCGCGACGAGGGAGATCCGATGGCAGACGGTGCGGGCGTCAAGATCGCCGACGAGGGCGGCACGACGTTCAAGGAACTGAAGGCGAAGAAGTCCAACTACGTGCTCTACCGGCTGAACGAAACCTTCGACGAGGTGATCGTCGACAAGGCCGGCACCGCGCAGACCTATGACGACTTCGTCGACCTGCTTCCCAGGGACGAGCCCCGCTTCGTGGTCCACGACCTGGCCTTGACGGCGGGCGACGGCGCCAAGCGCACCAAGGTCGTCCTGATCTCCTGGTGTCCGGAGGGGACGGGGACCAAGGTGCGGATGGTTCAGTCCTCGGCCTACAACCAGATCCGCGGCCACCTGGACGGAGTCGCGGTGTACGTCCAGGCCACCGACCTCTCCGACCTCGAGTACGACGAGATGGTCGCCCGCGCGAGCTGAGGACAAGCGGGCTGCCGCGTGGACCGGCGGCCTACTCGGCGGCGGCCTCCCGGGCCGCCGCGAGCGCTGCCGCTCCTCGGCTGAGCGGGCGCCGCTCCACCGGATCCGACCCGGCCCGCTGCGCCTGGTCCCACTCGATGATCGGCCGGGGAGTTCTGCCCGTTTGCCACCTCTGGCGGCGCCAGCCCCTCCATGATCGAGTTGTGCGGCGAACTCGCACCTTCCGCTCGCAGCGCCCGGACAGCCCCGCCCGGCCGCGACCCTGCTGGCTGGGTTTCGCGCTTCGGCCTGGTGGCCGGCCCCGGCTGGTTCCGCGTCCGGCCCGCCCGGCCCGGCCCCGGGCCCGGTTGGTCCGCTCTCCGCAGCGGGGGCCGGGCCGGGGTGACGGGCCGGAGTGGACTACCCGGCGGGGGGCGAGCACCGGGTAGTCCACCCCGCCCGGCCCCGCCGTCCCGGCCTGGCTGCCCGCTGCCGTCCCCCTGCTCCCCGGCCCGGCCTGGTGGCCGTCCTGCCGCCTGTCCGCCCGGTCGTCCCGCCGCTGCTACCGCGCCTCGTCCTCGAAGTAGAACCAGTTGTCACCGTTCTCCACGGGGAGGCCGTCGTCGTCCGACTCGACGAGGACCGAGGACGCCTTGTCGTGCAGGGCGTCCTCCACCTTCGCGGTGTCGGCTTCCAGCACGGACTCCTCCCCGGTGAAGTCCGCGTTCTCGTAGAGCGTCACCACCCATCCGTCCGGCACGCGAACGGAGGAGATGGAGTCGTTCAAGGACGGGTCGAGCTTGTGGCGTCCAGCCTCGAGGGTGGCGCTCTTGCCCTTGTAGTCGGCGTCGGCGTACACGGTCACGGGCATGGGGATTCCCCTTCTCGCAGTGGTATTGGCGGGGACACTACCGACGGCTCGTCCCGGGCATGGTCAAATGGCGACTCTCGCAGCGGCCTTGGGGAGGATGTGCTATTCGAGGGCCATCGTCGTCGACTTCACCCAAGGCCGTCGCCTCCGGCCGGCACAGGATCGTGGACCTGGTCGTCGGGGCCTCGTTCGGCTTGTGACGGAACGGCGGGGGGCCGCCCGGCCTCCGTTCCGGCGTGTGACCTGAAGGCTTTCAGGGCACCGGTTTCGGCTTTGGGTAGACCAATCCGGGCCGGTACCCCGGGCTCGGTTTGGGTGTCCGGGGTGCCGCGGGGCGTGCCGGTTTCGGTGACTGCGGGTGGTCGCTCCTTCCGGCGGCCGGTGGCCGGGAGTCGTTCGGGCCCTTTTCGGGGTGCTTTCTCGAATTGACGGCCCGTCGGGAATGCCGTCGGGAATGCCGTCGGGTTTCGTGACGGATCCCGGTTCCGATTCGGCTGCTGTTTCCGCCGGTTGGGTCTGCTGTGGCGGGTCTTGGATTTGTGCGGGGATTCTGCGGGAGCGGGCGGCCGGTCGGCTGTCCGGTGCCGGGGTCCGGCCGCCAGGAGCCGCCGGCGGGCCGGGCGGTGGACTGCGGCCCGTCGGGCCGGGCTGGCAGGAGCCACCCGGTCCGTCGGCTGTGTCCGCCGTTGGTGCCGCCGCTCGTCCCCCGGCTGCTGGCGGTCGGTCAGGGCTGGCGCTTGTAGCGCCGCTTGGCGGTCGCCGCGTTCGGGCCGGTGAACTGCACGTCGAGGCCCTCGTCGTCGGCGCTGTAGACGGTGGTGGCCTCGATGGTGCCGGCCTTGCGCTGCAGGATGACGTGGTTGAAGTCGCGGCGGGCTATCCCCTTGGCCTGGCGGTCGTCGCCGTGTGCGAAGTACGCGACGAACTCCTGGCCGAGGGTGAACTGCAGGGAGGCCGCCTTGGCGGCGACGGTGAACCGCAGCGTGTAGTGGTCGCCTTCCTGCACGATCCTCACCGTCTGCGGATCGGCCGCGAGCGCGTCCCGGGTTTCCACGTCGACCCCGACCGACTCCAGGTACTTCTCGTACCCCTCGCTGCTGTCGAGCTCGTACGTGCCGGAGAAATCGGTGAAAGCTCCGACTGCCATGTGGTCCCCTCCATGGTGATCATCACAGTGCGGCGACCAACCCGGCCGCCGCACGCCATGATCCACTGGCACCCCCAGCGCTTGGGCGGAAACGGCCGAACGTTGACCGGGGCGCGACCACGGTGGAACGAACGGCCTCTCGCTGCCCGGTCAAACTCACTTGTCAATCGGTCAAGATGGCCTGCCAGAGGACATCCGGCGACTCATCTCAGTGAACTTTGATCAGTCTCATCGGACTTTGACTGTCCGGGATTCGCCTAGGAGCCGGCGGTCAGGAAGCCGATGAGCTGCCCGCCGGTGGCGTCGGGGTGTTCCTGGAGGTACTCCGTGGCGCGTTGCCGGTCTGCGGCGTTCAGCGACAGGCCCATGGCACGCAGCCGCTCGTCGGGGGCGTCCTGCTGCTCGGCGAGGCCGAGCTGGTGGATGGGGGCGGTGATCCGGGCCAGCAGCAGCAGGTGGGACGCGTCGGGGTCGAGGCCGGCTTCCCGCAGCAGGAGGGGGACACGCTGGGACACGCTGCCGTCGTTGGGCCGGAACGTGGTGTTCGAGTCGGCGATGCCCTGGAGCGGCCGGGCGCGCAGCAGCCCGCCCATGACCGCCATCAGCACGGAAGCGCTCTGAGGCGGCGCCGCTTCGGAGTTGAACTCCGAGGCGGGCGGCCAGTACGTGATCACGTAGTCGAGCGCGCCGTAGTAGACGGACCGCTGCGCCTGACGGCCCCTGGGATCCTCGGTCAGGGTCGTCTCGGCCAAGGCCATGCTCACGGTCGGGCGGGTCAGCGCGGCTGGGTCCGGCAGGTCGAAGACCAGGTCGGTGTCATACGGCAGGTAGGGGCCCAGGGCCTGGGCGAGTGCCTCGTTGAGGCGTGACGGGCTGGGTATGGCCGGCATGTTCAGCTCCTCAATTACAAGATCATCACTGGCTCGGCGATCGTACCCACCCGCCACCGCGCACACAGGCGAACCGCCAACCCACGCCCCACAGGCCGGGCGGTCAAAGTCTGGTGAGACTCGTCAAACTAAGTTGAGACGGGTCAGCTGCTGGCCGGTTGCAGGCCTGCCGCCGGCCCGGTGCTGGCCTGGTGGTGTGTCAGGGCGGGTACGGCTCGTGGGTGCTGGCGGTGTGTCAGCTCCGCCGCCTGCTGCCCCGCCGCTCCGGTGCCGCAGGCGGCCGGTCGGGTGGTTGCCTGACCGGCCGCTGCCGGGCTGCCTGGCGGGTGTGGGGGTCAGGCCTTGTCGGTGGTGGTGTTGGCGCGCTGGTTGGTGGCGTCGTTCCAGGTGACCGGGATCTGGTCGCTGGGCTTGTGGTTCGTGTAGGCGGGGATGGTGATCTCCACGCCAGCGTTGGCGTCGTCCAGGTCGATGAGGCCGTCGTCGCCGGCCGGGACGGTGGGCGCGGCCAGGGCGTCGGGCGTGGGGGTGGTGTCGCTCATGGGGTGCTCCTTCGGGTTCTGGGGTGCGCCGGTCGGCGCTCGTGTTGATCTTGCCGATTCGTGGCGGGTGGTGGGGTGCGAATCCCGCAAGTGCCGCCCGCCCGGTGTTGCCGGGCCGTCAGGCCGTGCTCGGCGTACCGGGCGGCCGTCGGGTGGCACCCGTGCCCGGAGGGGGCCGCAAGGCCACCGCCACCGGCCCGTCACGGGCCTGCCACCACCGCCGGGTGCGCAGGCGCCCGTACCCCGCCGCAGGCCTGCCACTACCCCGTCACCGGCCCTGCTGCGGGGCCGTCAGGCCCCCCGGCCCCGGTCGGGGGCCGGCAAGGTCGGCACCACCCTGCGGCCTGCGGGCTGTCCGCGCTGAGGACTAGGAGCTCCTGGTGGTAGGTGTCCGGCCGCCGTCCCGCCCCCGCTGCTCCTGGCCGTCGTTCCCGTCCCCGCTGCCCGTGGTGGCCGGACCTGGGTCTGCTGGCTGGCTGCTGCGTCTGCCAACAGCCCGCCGGCGTTTCCGAGCGGGCTGTTGGTGACCGTGGCTCTGGAGCGCTATCAGGTCGTTGGGGGCAGGGGCGGCTGGTTTTCTGCGGGTTGGTCGAGCTGCTGCTGGCGTTTACGTTGGTCGCCTCTAATCTGCTCGACCCGCTCGGTGTACAGCGAGAGCATTTGTGCTTCTGTGAGGCCCGAATAGCTTCCGATTCCCAGGTTCGCAGCGTTCATCTCTTCTTCGATGTCGTCTGCGGTGACTTGCAGGTAGAAACTCCGGTCCCGGAACTTGAAGTATCCCGTGAATCCGGCCGAGAGTCCCACGGCAAGGCTGACCCCTACGGTGATCCACCGTTGACCAGGAAGTGCGTCCCCTAGAGCTGCAAACGCTGTAGTCAAGAGCGATCCGATGATGACTGTTGACTGTAGCAAATTATGGGTGCGGCGATACTTTCGGCTTTCGTCCTGATACCGCCGGACGAGCTCGGAGGCGTCCGCCTGGTAGCGACGCTGACGCTTTTCCAGCGGAACTGCTCTGCTGATTTCCGTTTCGCGGAGGATCTCTTCGACGGTGGCGATGTTCGCGATGATGTCTTCGTCGTCTTCGGTCCCGCTGGGGCTGTAGGCCACCCAGGCCACCACAAGGCCGGCGACCACCAGCACGGCGGCGATGCCGTCCGTCCGGTAGACGGTGGAGGCGGCGAGGACGTCACCCAAGGCGATGGTGGCGGTGATGCCGCCTGCAAGGCCGATTAGGGCGAGTGCGCAGCCGCCGCTCTGCCTTCGCTTGCCGGTGCGCCGTCGCTGGAGCTCCAGGCGGTTCTGGCGCAGGATCCTACGGAGGTCGGAATCCCCTAGCTCGTTCTCCGTGGCTGCTTCTTGTTGTTCCACTACACCCCTCCCCGGTGGTGCCCGCAGTATGGCGGTTCTCGTGCCTTCTTGGTGTGCTGCTGCTCCGGCGCCCCGCTGCCCTGCTGGTCGCCGCCCTGCTGCCGTCCTGCTGCCGTCCTGCTGCTGCTCCGGCCCGGCCCGGCCCGGCCCGCGCGCCGCCGTCGGCACGTCGCCGCCGATCCCGGCCTCTGGTTCCGGCCTGGGGTGTGGGGCGTCCTGGGCCGGGGCCGCTGCTGTACGGCCTGCGGTTGTGTGGGCGGACGGAAGCGCGTCCCGGGTGGTGCGGGCTGATTCAGTCCGTGCCGCACGCCCCTGACCCGGCCTTCGTGCTCGGCAGCTCGGCCTGCGGGATCCGGCTGCCGGGCCGTCAGGCCCCGGCTACGACGGCTGGTGCCGCAGGCCCGGCCCCGCCGCCCGGTCCGCTGCCGGGCCGTCAGGCCCCGGCTCCCGGCCACCCGTCGGTGCGGCTGTCAGGCCGGCACCCCGCACTGCGGCCGTAGGCCGCCCGCACGAGGAGCGGGCGGGTGTTGAAGGGCGGGATGAGAGTGCGGTGCTGCGCCCGGATCGGTGGGAGCTGCTGCTGTGGTTCGGAGTGGTGCTCGTTCCGTATCGGGCCCTGGTTCGGTGGTGGTGCCTGCCCTTGGTCGGGGTGGGTGTGTGTCCCGGTGCTGTGCTCCGCGGGGTGAGGCACTTTGTGCGTCCGGGCGGGTTCTGGCGGGGGCGAAGTGCTTGATAACTCTTGCATCTTCGAACCCTGGGTTCCTGACAACTCTTGCATCTTCGGTCTGCCCTGGTGGGAGGGTTGCGGGTGCGTTCGGTGGGCCGGTGGTGGTGGGTGCCCGTGGGTGGGTTGGGCACCCGGCCGGGAGCGGCTTGCCGCGTTCTGGCGCAGGCCTGGGCCGCACCTGTCCGGTGCTGCTCGCCGTACCTGTCCGGTGCCGTGTCCGTGGCCGCTGCTGTGCCTTGAGGTGCTTTCGCCGGGTGGCCACCGTCGAGTGGTACGACTACTTCCTCTACCGCTGCGGCGCCGGCCTTCTGCGGGTGCCGCCGTTGCCGCGGTGTCTTCGGGACGGGGTGCGGTGCCCGTCGTGGTGCCCTCGGGAATGGTCGCCGCGGTCGCGCTGCCGCACCCACGCGGGAGCGCGTCACCGCGCGGCCGCGCACCGTGCCGAGTCGGGTGCGGGTGGTGTTGGGTGGGTGGTTCGGTGAGCTCTTGGTGCTCGCCGCCGTCCCGGCTGGGTCGGCGGCCGGCCTTCGTCCCGCCGGGCACTGAGCTGCGCCGCCGGTGCCGCTCGCGGTGCGGCTCGCGGTGCCCGCCGGCACCTGCAGCCCGCTGTTCCTCGTGCGCCGCCCGTGCCGTGGCGGTGCCGGGGAGTCTCAGCTGCTCCCGCTTCCGCTCTGCTTTCGGCCGCAGCTGCTCGCTCTCCTGCTCGCCGCTGTGCCGGTGCTCCTGATGCCGCTCACGGTCTACTGCGGAGCCCGCCAGGGCGCCGCCCGGCTCTCCCTCCTCCCCGGAGGCCGCAGGCCGACCGGCGGGCCGCCACAGGGGCCGCAGCGCCTCCGCTCCCCGCCGCTGCGCCCCGGGGCCGGTATCGGGCCGATGGGCTTCTGCCGAAAATTCGCGGGATATCGTGAACGGGAGCCTCGGAATTCCGCCGTCCCGTCAGGGATGGCCCTCCTACCGGCAATTCGCGCCACATCGTCAACGCCCGCTCGGACACCCCGTCAGGAGTGGCCCCTCTACCGGTGATTCACGCCACATCGTTAACGCTCCCGGCCGCAGGCCGGAACGGGCCCCAAGGCGGGCCGCAGGCCCGTGCCGTATTGACATCGGCCACCCGTCGAGTTGAGGCCCCGCCAGGGGCCGCCCTCGTCAAGCCAATTCGCCATCGGCGAATTGCCCCCGCCACCCACTCGCCCCCGGCCCGGCGCAGCCGGGCCCGCCGGGGCGCAGTCCCGGCCACCTCACGCACGGTGACGCCGCCAGGCGGCACCCCCGCACCTGACGGCGCGTCAGCGCCGTGGTGGGGCCGCCAGGCCCCATGGAAGCCTGCGGCTTACATGGGGC
>NZ_JBEOXV010000034.1:0-14064 GCF_040296785.1 Kitasatospora sp. NPDC002040
GTACCGTACGTGAGGAGCTGCTCTGCGGGCTGTTCGCGGAGATCCTGGGAATCGACCGGGTCGGAATCGACGACAACTTCTTCGAACTTGGCGGACACTCGCTTCTGGCGACGCAGCTGGTCAGCCAGGTCCGTTCGGCACTGGGGCGCGAGCTTTCCATTCGCGCGCTGTTTGATGCACCGACCGTCAACGGCCTCGCCGCAGTCCTGGAAGACGCATCAGCCACTCGCACCCCGCCCCAACCCACCACACGACCGACCCTCCGTCAGTTCGTCGATCATCGGCGGACAGTTGGATCGCCCGACGTCCAAGCAACGTGAGTGGACGCAAAATACGCACTCTGAGAATGAACCAGAGACACTCCGGCCCGCCCTAGTGGCCGGAGGAAGGCGTCTGCCTGTCACGACCCTCAACGGAGATAGTGCGAGTAATGAGTAAGTGGATCCGGCGCTTCCGGCAAGTGCCAGGTGCTTCGGCCCGGTTGGTGTGTTTTCCTCATGCAGGCGGCTCGGCGAGTTCTTACCTTCCGATGGCGACGGCTTTTCAGGAACGCGTTGAGGTGCTGTCCGTTCAGTACCCGGGGCGTCAGGATCGCTTTGGCGAACCGTGCGCGAAGGATATCGATGAGCTCCTCGACGCGGTGGTCGACGCGCTTGCGCCGACTCTCGCTGATGACCGACCCGTTGGGTTGTTCGGGCACAGCATGGGGGCACTCGTGGCCTTCGAGACCGCGCGGCGCCTTGAACAGGAGGGGCAACCCCCCACGGTGCTTTTCACGTCCGCGAGGCAGGGGCCGGCGCTGCCGCTTCAAGCTCCCGGCGCCGCCAACTTCGAGGTGAACGATGCGTCGCTGCTCGAGGGGGTCATGGCGCTCGGCGGAATCGAGAGCGAGTTGCTCGCCCACCCCGAACTGTTGGAGTTGGTACTGCCTGCACTGCGCGGCGACTACCGGTTGCTAAGCATGTACCAGCACCAGCCCGGGCCGCCGCTGAGTTGTCCGCTGGTCGCGCTGGTCGGTGACAGTGATCCCTGCGTTCCCGTCGAGGGCGTACGGACCTGGGAGCGCGAGACCCTTGGCCCGTCCGAGCTTCATGTCCTGCCAGGGAGTCACTTCTACCTCGATGACCAGCTGCCGCAGGTGGTGGAAATCATCAGCGCTTCGCTGCTCGGCCGGGTACAGCAGGCACACGCCATGGATTGACGTCGCCCGAACAGCGACTTCGCAATCTGAACCACCTGAATCACGTTGAACCATCTGGACAATGGAGAAAGACGCCATGGACGAGACCGTCCTCATCTGCCTGCCCTTCGCTGGGACGGGTGCTTCGTTCTTCCGGAGCTGGCAAGCTCTGGTTCCGGCAGGAATGCGCATCCTGCCCGTGCAGTTGCCGGGCCGTGAGGAGCGGTACGCCATGCCGCCGCTCACGGAGGTCGCCCGGGCCACGGACGACGCCCATGCCCAGGTGGCCTCCGTGCTGGGTGGGGGCGCACGGATCGCGCTGTTCGGACACAGCCTCGGTGCCGTACTCGCCTATGAGCTGGCCCACCGCCTGCGCGCCGAGGGCCGTACCGAGATAGTGGGCCTGTTCGCCAGCGGTTCGCCCGACCCGTGGAGCGGTAGACGGGACCGCGCCACCGGTCTGCCCGATGCCGAGTTCGTGGCACAGGTACAGCGTTTCGCGGGCTACGCCCATCCCGCTCTGGCCGACCCCGAGCTGAGGGAGCTGCTGCTGCCCCTGTTGCGGTCTGACGTGGAGATGCACGAGAACTACCGCCCGGCCTCCGACAGTCCGCTCGACATCCCTGTCACCGCCGTGCGCGGCCGGGACGACGAGCTGGTGTGCGCCGCCGAGTCCGCCCGGTGGTCGCGTGCGACCACCGCATCCTTCGAATCCGTCGACATGGACGGCGGACACATGTATCTGACCGATGGCGTGCCCGCATTGCTCGGGCTGATCGGTACCCACCTCGACCTGGTGCAGGGCCGGTGACCGTGCAGCTCGCGGGGAACACGGAGACCTTCGGCAGAGCGGCTGCTCCGCTCCTCGCGAGACATTCGGACACTCGCCTGGAGGGCAAGACCGCCGTCATCACGGGTGCGGCCCGCGGCCTGGGACGTGCCTGTGCCATCGCCTTCGCTCGTGCGGGCGCGGACCTGACCCTGGTGGATGTGGCGGGTCGACTGCCCGGCATTCCCTACCCCCTGGGCTCGGAAAGCCAGTTGGCGTACACCGCAGACCTGTGCCGCGACGTCGGGGCCGCCGTTCTCGTCCGCCAGGCCGATGTCCGCGATCTTGCCGCTCTGGAGATGGTGGCCGCAGATACTGAGGAGCGGTTCGGAGCCATCGACGTACTCGTCAACAATGCGGGGATCGCCGCGCCTTCGGGTAAGCCGGCCCACGAGATCGACGTGGACGAGTGGCAGGTGATGATCGACGTCGACCTTTCGGGCGCCTGGCGTGCCATCCGCGCAGTCGGTGGCCACATGATGCGGAGGCGCTCCGGCAGCATCATCAACATCGCCTCGACGGCCGGTCTGGTGGGCTACCGCTACTTCGCGGGCTACGTGGCCGCCAAACACGGCCTGGTCGGCCTCACCAAGGCCGTCGCACTCGACTACGCCCCGCACAAGGTGCGAGTCAACGCTCTGTGCCCCGGCTCGGTGCGTGACGACGGCGGAATGGAAGGGCGGATGCTCTCCGAGATCGCCCGCACACTGGATGTCCCGATCGCCGAGCACGAGGAGACGTTCGTCCAGGCGCAGCCCATGAATGCCCTCATCGAGCCGGACGACATCGCTCGCGCCGCGCTGTGGCTGGCCAGCGACGACTCCCGGCAGATGACCGGCGGTGTGCTCACGATCGACGGCGGCTTCACCGCCCGCTGAACCGCCCGCCCGCAGAATTCTGGAGAACGACAGGTGTTGCTTCCCTCCGCCCCGCTGCCAGCCGACTCGCTGCCGCGGGCCTGGTCCCACGCTCGTCGACTGCGATTGACGTGCGCCCCCGACATTCCGACCCTGAAGCGCCGCCTAACGGAGGCAGCCCGCCTGTGGTGGCCCGCCTCCCCCGAGTGCCGACCGCGACTATGGTGCGAACCGGTTCCCGGCGTGTCGGGTTCCCCGGTCGCCGAGCGGTTGCTGCGACGTGAACTACTGCGTCCCGTCGGCACGTCGGGCCCAGCGCTGCGTGCCGTGCTTCTGAGCTACGCCGACGGCTCGGCCGATCTGGTCCTGGTGGCCCATCGTGCGGTGCTAGACCCGACATCCCTGGGGCTGGTCGGTAAGGTGCTGATCGGAGAGCTGAAGCCGAATGAGCTCACGTTGGCCGACGTCGAATCCGGTGACGAGGTGACCTGCGGCTGGCGCGAGTCGGTATCCGCCAGCCGGGTCGAGTGGGCGAGACCCGATCCCGAGGCGGGGGACACCAGCGGGGTGGTGGAGGTGGAGCTGCCCGGTGGTATTGAGGGCGCGGCCGCCCGGCTGGCGGTGGCCGCCGGCCTGGTGCTGGGCCGCTACGAGCCGGGCCGTCCGGCGGCGATCGCCTTGGTGACGGGGCGCGCAGACCGGACGAATCGGTCCCTGGGTGCGTTCGGCGGCGGCTCGGTTCTCGCCGTTGACATGGTCGGTTCCCGTACGGCAGGGGAGCTTCTGGCTGCGGCCCACGATGCGCTGAGCGGTGTCGAGCGATGCGTCGCTCGGTCGCACACCGATGCGTGCGCCGCGATCGACGACGCGGCGGTGGTCGGTCTGCTGTGTGACGCGCTGAACCTCGACGCGGCGGACGTGCTGCTCGCGCAGAGCGGACCATGGCCGCTGACGCTGGTGCCGCGTGGCGGGCCGGACGGGGAACTCTCGGTTGAGGTACATCACCGGGTATGGGAGGTCGACGGCGCCATCGCACATGACTTCGCCAGTCAACTCGCCTCGGTCTACCGTCAGCTGGCGTCAGTTGATGACGATCTGCCAGCCGATCGGGTAGAGGTCTTCGACGAGGCCGAGGTCGAGCGCCAGTTGGCGCTTGGACTTCCGGCCTTCCCGATGCCGCTGTGGCAGCCGCAGCGCATCGACACTGCCTTCGAGTCCTGTGCCGCGCGACGGCCCGACGCGATCGCCGTCGTCTGTGGCGGGACATCCTTGACGTACCGAGAACTCGACCAACGAGCCTCCCGTCTCGCTGCCGGCCTGGTGACTCAAGGCGTCGCGCCCGGTGACAGGATCGGCGTCTGCCTCGATCGCTCCACGGACCTTGTCGCCACCCTGCTGGCCGTGCTTAAGGCCGACGCGGTCTATGTGCCGTTGGATCCGGGCCATCCGGCCGACCGGCTTGCACACACGGTCGAGGACGCGGGGTTGCTGCTCGTTGTCACCGACATGGACGGCTTCCCCGCGGCAGCAGGCACGCGACTGGTGTCCCCTACCGAACTCGCCCGCGCGGCTGAGAATACGACAGTTCGACCCGCGTCCCGACGCAGCCCGGAGGACGCCGCGTACGTCATCTACACCTCGGGCTCGACCGGTCGTCCCAAGGGCGTAGTGGTGCCCCACCGCAATGTCCTCGCACTACTCGCCGCGACCACGGATGACTTCGGGCTCGGCCCGGACGACACGTGGACGCTGTTCCACTCCAGTGCTTTCGATTTCTCCGTCTGGGAGATGTGGGGTGCGCTGCTCACCGGGGCGCGGCTGGTCGTCGTGGAGTACTGGGTGTCCCGGTCGCCAGAGGAGTTTCACGCCCTGCTCGTCGACGAGGGTGTCACAGTGCTCAACCAGACGCCGTCGGCGTTCGAACAGCTGATGGAAGCCGATCGGCGCCAGGAGCGTGCACTGCCCCTTCGGCTCGTGCTGTTCGGCGGTGAGTCCCTGGACACCCGGGTACTGCGAGGCTGGTTCGACCGGTATCCCGAGCACCGCTGCCGTCTGGTGAACATGTTCGGGATCACCGAGACGACGGTCCACGTTACTGCCACCACGATCACCCGCCGTGAGGCGATGGCAGGGTCACGGTCGGTGGGCCGACCGCTGTCCGGCTGGTACGTCCAGGTGCTCGACGAGCGAGGCCGTCCGGTGCCCGCCGGAGTGGCCGGTGAGATCTATGTGGGCGGCGAGGGCGTGGCCCTGGGGTATCTGGGCCGTCCCGAGCTCACCGCTGAGCGATTCGTCGAGCGCCCGGGCGCCGGCGGACGGATGTACCGCAGCGGCGACCGGGGCAGGTTCCTTCCGGACGGCCGAATCGAGCACTTGGGGCGGCTGGACAACCAGGTCAAGGTACGCGGTTTTCGGATCGAGCTCGACGAGATCCGTACCGTACTGCTGGAGGACCCGTCGGTAACCTCAGCTGCCGTGGTGCTCGGCGGTACGGCAGCTGGAGACGCGGCGTGCACCCGGATCGATGCTCACGTCGTCCTAAACGGTCAGCAAAGCGTCGACTGGACCGCAGTGTTGCGGGCGCGGGCGGCCAGGGTGCTACCGGAGTACATGGTGCCCGCGACATTCACTGAGGTGTCCGAACTGCCGCTGACCGTGAATGGCAAGCTCGACACCCGCAAGCTGCTGGAGCGGGCCGTCGAGCCGACACCCGTAACCGTGTCGGCACCGGTGGCCTCGACGCCCGCCGCGGTCGAGGAAGGCGACCTGGGCGCGGCCTTGGCCGAGGTGTGGGAGAGCGTGCTCGGTGTCCCGGTGGGCCGGGACGACAACTTCTTCGAACTGGGCGGCAACTCACTGTTTGCGGTCCGCGCTCGTACAGCGATGCGGGAGCGCGGCCTACCCGAGCTCACGCTCCGCCAGCTATACCTCACCCCGACGGTACGGGTGCTCACCGAGATCCTCGGCACGAGCTGAACGGGGCGAGCGGGTACCCGAGGGAATCTTGCCGTCGGGCACCACACAGGGTCGAGCGGGCGGTCTTCCAGTGGTTACCTGGCAGATCCGCGCGAGTACGTACCACCTGGCGAGCACGAACGTATCGACTGGCGAAGCCAGGACGCCATCCCACGGTCCAGGTAGCCACAAGATCACGGACTCCGCCAAACTCGGGACAACCCGCCGTCTAGTCTTAGCTAGGATAAGCACTGCCTCGACCGTCCGGGACTCGCTTGGCCGCCTGTCCCGGACGGCCGAGTGCCTTTGAAGCAGCTGAGCAAATTGAGCGGTCGCGCCTGCTGCCGCCTTCCGACTTGGGCCCGCTGCAACACTGCCACCGGCGCCTTACGTACGAATTGGAGCATCCAAGGATGGCTCGTCACCTGGTCACCAGCGCGCTTCCCTACATCAACGGGATCAAGCACCTGGGCAACATGGTCGGGTCGATGCTTCCGGCGGATGTGTACTCCCGGTACCTTCGCCAGCGCGGTCATGACGTCCTCTACATCTGTGCGACTGACGAGCACGGGACGCCGGCCGAGTTGGCAGCC
Source organism: Kitasatospora sp. NPDC002040 (assembly GCF_040296785.1). Lineage (NCBI taxonomy): Bacteria > Bacillati > Actinomycetota > Actinomycetes > Kitasatosporales > Streptomycetaceae > Kitasatospora > Kitasatospora sp. NPDC002040. Next base: position 6,415 of record NZ_JBEOXV010000034.1, read on the forward strand.
AAAGAGGCCGGGCTGTCGGTGGCCGAGTTCTGCGCGCAGGCCCACGACGCCCAGAAAGCTGTCTACGACGGCTTCCAGCTGGCCTTCGACCATTTCGGCCGCAGCTCCTCGCAGCAGAACGTCGAGCTCACGCAGCACTTTGCGCGGCAGCTCCACAAGAATGGCTTCATCGAGGAGCGGGCGATTCGCCAGGTTTACTCGTCTTTCGACGGCCGCTTCCTGCCGGACCGATACGTCGAGGGCACCTGCCCGAACTGTGGCTACGACAAGGCCCGCGGTGACCAGTGCGAGAATTGCACGCGCGTACTCGACCCGACCGATCTTCTGAATCCGCGATCGGCGATCAGCGGCTCCACGGAGCTGGAGGTCCGCGAGACCAAGCACTTGTTCCTGCTGCAGTCCAAGCTCCAGCACGAGGTGGACGCCTGGGTGACCCGGCACGAGGAGCAATGGCCGCAACTGTCCTCCTCCATCGCCCGCAAATGGCTGACCGAGGGCCTGCACGATCGTGCCATTACCCGGGACCTGGACTGGGGTGTCCCGGTCCCGGCCGACACCTGGCCGGAGCTCGCGGCTGAGGGCAAGGTCTTCTACGTCTGGTTCGACGCCCCGATCGAGTACATCGGGGGGACGAAGGAGTGGTCGGACGCGGCTCAGGACGGCGAGACCCGCGAGTGGAAGTCGTGGTGGTACGAGGTCGATGACACCGTCCGCTACACCCAGTTCATGGCCAAGGACAACGTCCCGTTCCACACGGTAATGTTCCCTGCCACCGAGCTCGGCGTGCGCGAGCCGTGGAAGAAGGTCGACGTCGTCAAAGGCTTCAACTGGCTGACGTACTACGGCGGCAAGTTCTCCACATCGCAGAAGCGCGGTGTCTTCACAGACGCGGCCCTGGAGCTCCTTCCCGCCGATTACTGGCGCTACTTCCTAATTGCCAACGCCCCGGAGTCCGACGACTCGTCCTTCACCTGGGAGCACTTCGCTGCCACGGTCAACAAGGACTTGGCCGACACCCTCGGCAACTTCGTCAACCGGGTGCTGTCCTTCTCGCACAAGCGGTTTGGGAACCATGTCCCCGCAGGCAATGCAGCCGGCGAGGCGGAAGCGCGGCTGGGCGAGGAGATCGCGCAACTGTTGGCCGAGTACGAGGAGCACATGGAGGCCCTTCAGTACCGCAAGGCCGCATCGGCGCTGCGCGCCCTGTGGTCTGCGGGCAACTCCTATCTGGAGGAGAAGGCCCCCTGGCTGGAGATCAAGACCGATCCAGAGGGCGCGGCCCTGACACTGCGTACGGCAATGAACCTCATCCACCTATACGCCGTCGTCTCTGAGCCGATCATCCCTTCCTCGGCCGCAGCCATGCGCGGCGCCTTCACCCTAGAGAGCGACGACGCAACCTGGGTCACCGCTGAGCAGGCCAAGTCGCTGGAAGCGATCCCGGCTGGGACCGCTTTCACTGTTCCGCCGGTGCTCTTCGCGAAGCTCTTGGAGGAGGACTTGGAGTCCTATCGCGCTCGCTTCGGCACCGCCTGAAGCCGAGACTGTTCAGCGCGTTCCACCAGGCTCGTCGCCTCCGTCGCGAGGTCGGCAGAGGTGCACCCTGACCGCGAGCATCCCGCGAAGGCGGCGAACTCGCTGGTCAGTCTGCCTTTGCCGACGCCAGGTTCGTTGTCCAGACAAGCCCACCGGGCTCATAGAGCATCTGTTTGACGCGATCCACCAGTAGATAGGCGGGCCGCAGCTCGCGCACATGTTCCTTGAGGATCGTTATCCTGCGCTATGCGTAGGTCAGCGCGGTGGCGGCCGATGACGCGCACGTCGGCTCGTCGGACGCCGGTGACCCTGGGACGAGCTGAGCGGTAGGGCCGAGGAGCGCTCTACCCGGCCGTCGACTGTGCCCTTTTGGCCTGTGGGTTCCCCTACGGGAACCCACAGGAAAGCTGCTGGAGGCGCGTGAGTTGGCCCGCTAACGTGCTCGCATGCCGAAGATGATGAACGGACCATGGTAGACCCCGCTGCCCTGGCTTGGCTCCTCGTCCAGCTCGGCCCCACCACCCCCGGCACTGACCCCACCGCGCGCCACTACCGGCTCGGTACCGCTCGCGCCGTCGCCCTCGAAGTGCCGCGCCGAGCCGCTGCGCCTCGTCGTCGACGGTGTGGTCACTATGAGCTCGTAACACGATCACGGGGTCTGCTTGTTGAGTCGTCGCCAGCAGATGAGGATGCACGCGAGTGAGATGAGTGAGTCGTGGAGGTCGAGGCGGCGTTCCCAGCGGGTGGCCAGGCGCTTGAACTGGTGGAGCAGGGCGAAGGTCTGCTCCACCACGTAGCGCAGCTTGCCCAGGCCGCGGATGTCGGGCTCTCCACGTCGGGAGATGACGGGCAGGATCCGACGGCGGGTCAGCTCCCGGCGCACGTGCCGGCTGTCGTAACCCTTGTCGCCGAGCAGGGACTTGGGCCGCTTGCGGGGCCTGCCCTGTCGGCCGGCCACGGGCGGGACGCCGTCGACCAGGGCGAGGGCCTGGGTGATGTCGGGAACGTTGCCGCCGGTGGTGATCACTTTCAGCGGAGTCCCGTTGCCGTCGCAGATCAGGTGGTGCTTGCTGCCTGACTTGCGGCGGTCGACCGGCGACGGACCAACCCCGGCACCCCCCTTTTCGCCCGTACGTGGGAGGCGTCCACGCAGGCCCGTGTCCAGTCGATCCGCCGTGCCGAGTTCAGCTCGGCGAGCAGTATCCGGTGGACCTGGTCGAACACCCCGGCTTCGGTCCACCGACACAGCTGGCGCCAGCAGGTCTGCCCGGATCCGAAGCCCAGCTCCGGTGGCAGCTGTTGCCAGGTGATGCCCGTGAACAGCACGAACAGGATGCCCTGCAGACACAGCCGGTCGTCCACCGGCCGAGGCCCCGGCGACCGCTCCGGCCAGGGCGGCAGCACCGGCCCGATCAGCGCCCACAAGTCGTCATCGACCATCCACGGTGCACTCACGCCATCACCAACGGACGAATCGTCACACCGGACACGGCCCACCAGCCCACACCCACAAGATCGTGTTACGAGCTCTATGGACTGCACCGCCAACTCGCTACCCTTCTCGGCACCGTAGGGCCTGACGACACCCCGGCCGGAGCGGAAACAACCAACCAGATCGAAGTCGTGCCGATCCGGCACCCGCTGCACCCGGTAGACCATCACTTTGCCAAGGAGGACAGCGACGACCCAAGAGGCGCAGCCGCGACGCCCGCAGACGCCCGCACCATCATCTGGCAACACCTCGCCGCAGCCCAGGTCGCCGTCCTCACCGCCATCGTCGGCCGTCAATGTCCGGAACTCGTATTCACGCTCGCTAAATTCAGCTCCGAGGCCCGCGATTTCCAACCCCGCAGATGCGTCCAGTGACTGGTGTATCTGATGTTGTGTGAGTTACCGACAGCCAATGGAGAGTCAGCCGTCGAAGGCGATGTCGAACGCCTGGAGGGCGGGCTTCCATCGCATGGTCCAGCATTTGCGTCCCTGGCCGGTGGGGTCGAGGCTCATAACGGCCTTGTAGACGCACTTCAGGGTCGCTTGCTCGTTCGAAGTGCCCGCGGGCCCGGACGGCCTTGCAGATGCGGGCGTTACAAGCCCACACTCGTCGACCCCTATCGCGACCACCTGCGCCGACGTCGGGCCGAGGACCCCGCAGTGCCCGTCACCCACCTCCTGCGCGAGATCAAGGAGCAGGGCTACACCGGCAGCGCGAACCTCCTGGTCCGCTATCTCACCCAGGGCCGCGTTGAGGGCGACAAGCTCGTCACCGCTTCGCAGCGCTTTGCTCGTCTCCTTCTCAGCCGCCCGGAGAACCTGCGCGACAAGGACACAGTCCTGCGGGAACTCACCGGGGCTTGCCCCGAGATGACCGAACTCGCCTGTCTGGCCGCAGAGTTCGCGCGGCTGTTGGCGCCGGCCGAGGGCAACGAGGCCAAGCTCACCGACTGGATCACGTCCGTTCGTGCCGTCGACCTGCCCCACCTGCGAGCCTTCACGAACGGCCTCGAACTCGACCGGGCCGCCGTCAATGCCGGACGCACCACCCTGCACCACAACGGTCGCACCGAGGGAGTCAACACGCGAACTAAACGGATTATGCGCCAGATGCACGGCCGAGCCGGGTTCGCCCTGCTCCGCCACTGCACCCTCCTCCAGTGATCACCACGGAGCGCTACCACGATTACGGGACAGAGCCAGTCACCGTACAGACCCAGTACGGGCGAGCGGCGTGAACGCCCATCAGAACCCCACCGAGCACCGGTGGTCCCAGGGAACGACCACCGGGCGACCACAAACGCGAAAAAGCCGCCCTCGCATCTCTGCGAGAACGGCCTCCGACCTGCGTAAACGCTGGTCGGGACGACAGGATTTGAACCTGCGACCCCTTGACCCCCAGGTCGCGCCGTAACCTATTCCCGCAGGTCAAGAGCCTCTGGGTGCACGTCCTTATATCTGCTCGTCCCTGTGCTGTACAACGCCGTGCACTGCGTGTGGTCCCGCAATGGTCCCGCAGTCCTACTGCCCGAATGCCAGCTCAACCACGTGGCAACCCTGCTCCGTGCTCCCCGAGATCCCCCGATGCGCCCTTGATCCGCCATGCCGATCAGTGGACCGTCAGACCCTGAGGTTGTGCGCAGGGCTATCGATCGGGGGATCCGCATGGCCGACGCAGACTCTGTCAGCCCGTGGGCACCCACAGCCTTCGGTTCCCTCGCTGCCGAGGTGACAGCAATCGTGCCTGCATGCCTAGTTCGGGCTCACGAACGCACCCAGGGCGGCCATGAAGGCGTTCACACACAGACGCTCGAAGCGTACAGGCACGGGCTCTACGCCGCGCAGTACGAGGAGTTGTCGGCTGATCTTTCGCAGCTCCCTGGCGTAGAGCTGGTCCGGCTCCAGGCGCGAACCGTCGCGGTGGTCGCCGGCCACGTTGTGTACCCCTACCGCTATGCGAAGAAGGACGTACCCGTAACGGCTGCCAGGCTCCGCAGCGTGTCAGGGCTTCGCGCCTACCTCATCCGCAGGCATGGACCCGATCAGCGGCAGGGGGAGCTGGACCTTGGCATCGAGTTGCCGGATGACGGCGAGCCTCATGCGGATCTAGCGCGCCTCCCACCAGAGACCAAGCTTGTCCTCGTCGCCTACGCCTGTTCCTTGGCTGAGGGTGTGGTGCGAATGGAGTGGGGATCGGCCGAGCTGCGCCGCGAAGACCGATCACTGATCTGGCACCATCATGAGCCGCTGCCCATCCCTCGGCAGCGCTGACGGCGCTGGCGCAGCAGATGACCGCACTATAGGTCCGATTCGGTTCTCGATTCACCCACCCAGGTCGATGCTGGGCTGGCGGCCATCGTTTCAGGCGCCGCCGGTGCGGCAGCGGCGCCTCTCGTCGTTGGACTGGGCAGATCTCGCCGAAGGAACATTGCGATCAAGGGGCTGGTCGGCTGTGTCGCACAGTCACCAAACCTACGCGCCGAGTCAGTTGCAGACCTTAGACTCCGCTCGGATCTGGTTGCTAGCTGCCGGATGACGTGCTTCCCACCTAGGTAAGGGTAGATCTATGACCAGCGCATACGAGTCGGACCCCATCTTCGACCCGGTTCCTCGGCAGATCTCGAACATCGTGACCCGGATCCGGGCAGGCGAGGTGGCCCTTCCCGACTTCCAGAGGAACTTCGTATGGGACGCTGGAAAAACAGAAGAATTGATTCAATCAATCATCTCCAAGTTCCCGGTGGGAACCCTTCTTCTCTGGAAGCAGGGAAGCGATGAACTATTTGCAAGTCGGAATTTCGAAGGTGCTCCGGAGCTAGGGGCCAAGAGGCCCGATGAGCTGGTTCTTGATGGACAGCAGCGACTGACCTCTCTCTATCAAGCGCTCACCGGAACTGGGGATGAACTCTACTATCTTAAGGTAGATGAATTTGTTGGCCCAGACATGTCGGTCAAGGAATTCCATGAGGTGGATTTCGAAGTTGCAATCATCTCCCTTCCGAAGGCCTCCACCAAGGCTCAAGAGAAGAAAAACTCAGAGATTCTGACACTCTCTCATTTCCCGATCGCCCAGGTGAATGGATTTGACGACTGGCTTGATGAGTATGCTGACGCGCTCAAGGATCAGGATGATGCGATTGACACAAAGGCCCTAAAGTCTCTCTATCGCAAGATGAGGGATAAGTATGTGATTCCGCTGCGCTCTTACGGCCTCCCCGTTCTTACACTTCCCGAGAGCACGCCTATTGAGGCCGTTTGCACCATCTTCGAGACGCTCAATAGGACAGGTAAACCTCTTGGGGCCTTTGAACTGTTGACTGCGCGCTATTACCCTCAGGGTGTCAATCTTCGAGAGTACTGGGAGGATGCACTCGCCAACTATCGGGCTCTCGTCGACTTTAAGATCGCCCCGTACAACGTACTTCAAGCGGTGGCTCTGCGCGCGCTCGGTTCGGCTCAACGATCAGACATCCTAAAGAAGTTGACCGCTGACCATATCCGCGAGCACTGGAATCCGGTCATCAAGGGCATTGCTGGAGTAATCGACATGCTGCAGGCTGACTGCGGTGTTGTCGACGCAAAGTGGCTTCCCTACAGTATGGTGATCTTCCCGATGGCGGCAGCCTGGCAGGAGATTTCGGAGCTGGTTCCGCTAGACAGGGCCTTGGCCACTGAGAGGCTCCAGAAATTCTTCTGGAACACCGTTTTCACCACGAACTACGATCAGGGTGCGAATAGCCAGGCCGGTGCTGACTATGGGAGGCTCAAGAATTGGGCTGTCACTGGAGAAGGGCCGACGCCCGAGGCGATTGACGAGCTGCCACTCGATGCAGCTAATTTCCGGTCAGCGTCGGTGCGCCGTAAGGCACTCTATGCAGGATTGATGTGCCTGCTTGTGAAGAGTCGGGCCGAGGACTTTCACACCGGCCAAGCCATGACTCCGTACCGCGTGAGCGAGGCGGCGATTGACTCCCACCACATCTTCCCGAAAGCTTACCTGTCGCGGGCAGGAGAAAAGGAAAGCTCCGAACTGCTGCTCAACCGAAGCCTGATCGACGCCGAGACTAATCGGATCATCAGGGATCGGGAGCCGAGCGAGTACATGAAGGACATGGCCGACACGTACGGCGAAGACAAGCTGAGGTCCGTGCTCGCCTCTCATGCAATCAAGATTGGCCCAGACAGTGGGATCACAAAGAATGACTACTCGGCGTTTTTGAATGAGCGTCTAGAAACAGTAGTGCAATTGGTGGAACGTGCGACAGGGCGTACCCTCGCGAAATGAACGAGGCGCTAGAGTGAGTCTGGCCCTCCGATGTCGGGCCGGGCGTTCTACCGTCCAGCTGGGGAACGCACCGTCGGCACGACATCTGGCTGGTGCCGGCTGATCCCTGCTTGTCCGGACGATAGTCCAGTTGCCTCCCCTGTCCACGGGGGCCTGCCGGCCGCCCGGCCAGGCGCGAGTTCAAGACGAGCGTCGACTGGAGCGGGCGGCCCGCGCCGCGTACCCGTGGAGAAGATTTCTGCGCGGTCCTGCGGCTCGGGCCCTCCCCAGCTCGCAGCTTCAATGGGAGTGGGCCTGATCGGCGCCGCCAGGGCCGCCCAGCGGGCCGGGCGGACCAA
>NZ_JBEOXV010000035.1:0-9958 GCF_040296785.1 Kitasatospora sp. NPDC002040
ACCGTGTTTGAGATCTGCCGTGCCCTGTGGCTGGAGCGGTCGTTGAGCCGTGTGTGAGTGGTTCTGGGGGTGGGTATCCGTCTGACCTGACGGGTGATCAGTGGGCGTTGGTGGAGCCGTTGCTGCCGCCGGCGCGGGTGGGTCCGAGGGGCGGTCGGCGGGAGAAGCATCCGCGGCGGCGGATCGCGGACGCGATCTTCTACGTGGTCCGCACCGGTTGTGCCTGGCGGCAGCTGCCGAAGGACTTCCCGCCCTGGCCGTCGGTGTACTGGTACTTCACCTGGTGGCACGACGACGGCACCGTCGAGCGCGTCCACGACGTGTTGCGCGGCCGGGTCCGCGAGGCCGATGGTCGCGGTGTGGAGCCGAGCGCGGGGCTGATCGACTCGCAATCGGTCCGCTGGGCCGACTCGGTCCCGGCCGCGACCAGGGGTTTCGACGCGGGGAAGAAGGTCAAGGGCCGCAAGCGGTTCATCGTCACCGACACCCTCGGCCTGCTCCTGGCCGTCCACGTCGTCGCCGCGAACATCCAGGACCGCGACGGCGCGAAACGCCCGCTGCTGTGGACCCGCCTCGACCATCCGGGAGTTCAGAGGATCTGGGCCGACCAGGGCTTCGCCGGCCGACTCGTGGAGTGGGCCCGCGCGATCCTCGGCCGCGATCTGGAGATCGTGCGCAAGGCCCCGGACCAGCGCGGATTCCAGGTCCAGCCCAGGCGTTGGGCCATCAAGCGGACCTTCTCCTGGATCACCGCCAACCGGCGCCTCGCGCGGGACTACGAGCAGCAGCCTGCCCGCTCCGAGACCATGATCCGCTGGGCGATGATCGGCATCATGGTCCGCCGACTCACCCGCAGCGGACCAGCAAGACGACCAGGCCCACGACCGCTTTCACGCACCACCCAGTGAGATCTCAGACGCGCTCTGACCAAACACCCCAGAGCCGTCGGTTCACCGTCACCGTGACGGAGAACCAAAAGGCTCTTCCACAGCAAGGCTCCAAGCAGGTATCTGACCAGCAATTACAGGTTCAGAAACGAGCACTAAAGATCAAAGCCTGGCGTTACGTTTCCGTGACACTGAGGCCTCGACTCGCGGGTAGGATCCCACCCAGAGTTCATATGTTCATGGCTTGATCGCCCCGGCAGCCAGCTCGGAGAATGAGGCGTGATGGATCTGCTTGCGACCGCCCTGATCGGAATGGTCACGGCCCTGCTAGCCGCATATGCAGCGCATTTCCTCAAGAAGAAGGATCGGCAGAGGGAAGTCAGGCAGGCCGAGGAGAAGGCCATTGAGCGCCAGCACCGCGAGCGACTCGTCGACGCCATGAGCGAGCTGCGCGAAACGTCTCGCACGGAAATCGCCAATTTCAGGCTCGTACAAGATGAAATTGAGCGCAGTGGAGTTGGCCTCTCCCGAGAAGTCATCGCCCCGCTCCTCGGATCGGCACATGAAGCTCCGTCCCTCGAGTTCGATCGCGCCGCGCTGATTGGGGGATTCTACGCGGACATCGGCACGCTGTGGTCCGAGTATTCGGACAGGCGCGCCCGGTGGTCTAATGAAGTGCGCGCCTACCTGAACGACCCCAGCCCTGATGCGGCGGTGGCGCTACGCCGCGCACTCCGGGAACTGGAAAGAGTGCGGCGGAATCTTGTCGCCGAGATGAGAGCGGCAGCCTTGGACATGGGGTTCCCCATTCTTGATCCGCCCGGCCGGGCCGCCGACCGTATGCCATGAGTACAGGGGTGCGCTTCCTGGATGTCGTACTCTGCTTCGCGCTGCAAGGGCTCCTTTACTACGTTGCCATGGTGATGCCGAGGCGCCGCGCGGAAGCCAGGCGACTGAGAGCCGCCTCCGCCGAGATGAGCAGAGTGAGATCCTTCGGATCCGCGCGCCTGCTGTCGCTCTCCGCCACGCTCTCGGACGGTCTGAACGGAATGACGGACTCGGTCACGCTCTTCATAGCCGCTTGCAGGCCCGACCTGGACGACTCCGAGAAGTCGCAGGTCAATGCATTGATCTATGGATACCGGCCATCACCTCGGAAGATTCCAACCCGATGCCCAGCGGTGGCCGACGAGCTGTCTGAAGGGTTTCCGGAAGTAGGCTCGGCCTGGCGAGAATACCTGAAGCTCTACATGGCCATGTCGGAAACCGATTACTGGCCGCATTCGGACGACGCGATGCGCGTTTACCCCAGATTCTTTCTGGCCGACTCCCGGCTGCAGATCATCCTGTGCGAATTGGCCGAAGCGGCAGTGCTGGCACAGCAAATCGAACAGTAGGTCACTGCTGCTGAACTTGCGAATCAGCGGTGGGAGTTCACCAGGTGGTCTAGGACGGTGTGGCCGCGCTCGATCAGCACGGGGTAGTTCTGGGTGATCCCGGTGGCCAGGTAGGAGATGGTGAGCCGTGCGGTAAGCGGGACCAGAACCCGCTGTTCGACGTCGGTCAGCTTGCGCCTGAGGCCGGCCAGGAGGGCGTCCTTGAGATCGGGACGGGTGGGCCACAGCGCGCCGTGGAGCCAGACGAGATCCTCGACGGCCAGGCCCGGAGCGGCCATCTGGAAGTCGATGAGGGCGACGGTGTCGGTGTTCCTGTCGTACAGCCAGTTGCGGGTGGCGAAGTCGCCGTGCCGGAACACGATCGGGAGGCCGCAGGCGAGCCGAGGCAGCTCGTGGACCATCTGCAGAACCAGGCCGTGCTGGGCACCGACGAGGTGATCGGCAACCCGATCCAGGCACTGTTCTGCCTCCTCGGCCTGGGCGGTCACCGTCGTCATGACGTCCGCGCGGATCCCGTCGGCGACTAGTTCGGGATAGGAGTGCCAGCGCTGGAGCAGCTAGCCCGCGTGCTGGTGTACTCGGCGCTCGACCACGGCTTCCAGGGGCAGGTCCCGGACGACGCGTCCCGGCACCGCTGAGATGAGGACGGCCAACAGGTCGGGGTTCGACGCGAGCAGCCGCGGTGCTCGGCCGTCGCTGAGCCGGTGCACCACCTGCTCGTAGGCGTGGACCTTCCGCCGATAACTCGCCAGGTCGGGCTGCACCTTCACATAGGCTGTACCCGCTGTGGCGTGGAGCTGCCAGACCCGGGAGTTGTCGCGCGGCCAGGAGACATCCGCCTCACCGGAAATGCCGCCGTCCTCAATGGCCTCCGCCCCACCGCCGGCCGGGCCGTGTTCGACGCCCGCGTCTTCACCATCGCCGACCCCACCGAAGTCGCCAACTACTACGTGTGGCGGCAACGCGACGCCGTCCGCAACAGCATCAGCATGCTCGCCCAATCCCGCTACCCCCGGCCAGCTGCACGGCGTCAACACCGACCAGATGCAGGAACCCCTCTGGCAGGACCACCGCATCAACTGGAACGACCAGCCCGACGGCGTCAAACGCGGCCGACTCACCGCCCGACGCGAGGAGGACGTGACGATCGCCGACGCCGCGGAGCTCGTGAAGCTGGCGGCCGCCGAGGGCTGGCCCCCGCTGGTCCGGCACCGCTGGGCCACCGGCGGGGCACCGCACTTCACCACCGCCCCCGGCGGCCCCCTCGACGAGCTGATCCCGAAGCTCGGCGCCTTGTAGCCGGGGCAAGTTCGGGCAAGTTCATGGCAGCCTGGCGGGAAGCGGTGCAAGCTCTGTCACAACGATCGACGTACCTGTGACGGAGGATCAACGATGGCTCTGATCAAGCTCGGCAAGGACCCGAACAGCCCCGAGGGCAAGTCCCCGACCGTCTACCTCGATGACGTCACCGGGAACTACGTCCTCCAGGGCTGGAAGGTCCTCGACCCGGAGCGGCTCGCCGCGATGGACATCCCGGAGCACGAGACTGTGATCGAATTCCCTCGACGCATGATGCAGTTCTTCCCGGAGGTCAACGGTGCCAGCAGCCCCAACCCTTGAGGAGCTGCTGCGCGACGCCCAGCACACAGCCGTCCACCTGGAAACGCGCGACGGCTACATGCTCGACGACCCCATGTACCTGCGCTGGCAGACCGGCCACCGCTACGACCAAGCCGACCGGGCGTCGTGGTGGAGCCCCTGGCTGCAGCACGTAGCCGACGCAACTGCCCGGGGCGTCAACGTGCGGCGTGCCCGGGTCGTGTCCGAACCCGTCAGCGACTACATCCGCTTCGAGTACGACGTCACCTTCCGCAACGAAGCGTCCGGCGAACAGGTCCGCTGGCTGCCCCGCCGACGGGCCACCGACCTCGCCCTTCCCGGTAACGACTTCTGGCTTGTCGACGACCGCGTTCTGATGGTCCACCACTTCAGCGGCGACGGTGACTTCGTGTCCGAGGACGTCACCGACGACGACGCCCTGGTGAAGCTGTGCGGTGCGGCGTTCGAAGCGGTGTGGGAGCGGGCCATCGCCCACGGGGACTACCGGCCTAACTGACCGTGTCTGCAGCACCATCGAGCGTTCAGGAAGCCAGGAAGGCTCTCGGCCAGCGCCTGCGCGACATCCGGCGAGACTCCGGACTGAGCGCCAGGGCGCTGGCCGAACGCGCTGGATGGCACGAATCGAAATGCTCCAAGCTCCAGAGCGGACTGCGGCCGCCGACCGACGCCGACATTCGCACCTGGACCGAGCTGTGCGGCGTGCCCGAGCAGGCCGCCGACCTGATCGCCATCGCCCGTGGCATCGAAGGCATGTACGTCGAGTGGCGCCGCCTGGAACGCGCCGGCCTCAAACAAGCCCAAGAGTCCGTGCGGCAGCTGTTCGCCCGCACCCGCCGGTTCCGCATGTACCAGTCGTGGGTCATCCCCGGCATGCTCCAAACCGCGGAATACACCCGGGCTGTCCTCAACACCATCGTCGCCCTGCGAAACGTCCCCGACGACGTCGAAGCCAGCGTCGCCGTGCGCATGGAACGCCAACAAGGCCTGCACTCCGGCGACCATCGCTTCGCGATCCTCATCGAAGAGTGGGTCCTCCGCACTGTCATCGGCAGCCCGGACATCATGGCCGCCCAGTTAGGGCACATCATCGCCATCGCGACGCTGCCGTCCGTGAGCCTCGGCATCATCCCGATGGGCGTAACCAGGGGCGCGGGCTGGCCGGTGGAGTCGTTCACGATGTACGACGACGCGCAGGTCAACGTCGAGCTGGTGTCTGCCCATCTGACGGTGACGCAGCCGGGGGAGATCGCCGAGTACGGGCAGGCGTTCGCCGAGTTGGCGTCGATCGCCGTGTACGGGACGGCAGCTCGATCGTTGGTGACGGCGGCGATCGACGCACTGGGGTGAGGTTCGGGCAAGTTCGGGCACGTTCGTAGCTGGCTGGATACCGTCGTCTCTACCGTCACCTGTACTGCCACAGCGGATGACGGGAGTCGGCGGATGAGCACGAGAGAGGCACGACGGGCAAGGGCGCCGCAGAGCGCGTTGCGGCGGGAGCTGCTCGAAGGCGGCGGGCACAAGCTGGTCGACGTGTGGTCCGTCGTCGATGGCATGGCGTCGGTGTCGGACTTCGCGGTGTTCCCGCCGCCGCCGGACGAGCGGCGCTGGGTGCCGGTCGACCGGATCGTCGAGTGGAAGCCGCAGCCGTGGGGCGGCCGGTGAACGCCACCCTCCGCCACTGGGTACCCCGCGCGGGAGAGGTCGTCACCTACCGCAAGAACGGCCACGAGGTCGAGATCATGCACGTCGCAAGCTACGGCATCAGCATCCGGCCGGTGCGTGGCGGGCTGGAGAAGGAAGTTCCGCTGACCGATCTGATCCCCCCGGACGACGCCCCCGGCGGCTTCGAGGACTGGCAGGCCAGCAGAGGCTAATAGCTAGACCAACAGCAGGGCCCCGCACCGGACTTCACCGGTGTCGGGGCCCTCTCGCATTCCCCGAAGGAGAACACATGGCAACGTGGAGTCGGCGGACATCGACGGTGCGGTTGCCGACATCCAGCGGCGGATCACTGGGACCGGGCCACCGGCACCCAGACCGCCGAGCTCACCGGCCAGCGTGGCTCGGCCTGGGCGGTGGCGATCTCCCCCGACGGGACCTGGCTCGCCGCCGGCGGCGCCGATCCGGTGGCGGGGATCTGGGACCGGGCCACCGGCACCCAGGCTGCCGAGCTCACCGGCCACACCGGCCCCCTCTGGGCGGTGGCGATCTCCCCCGACGGGACCTGGCTCGCGACCGGCGGTGAGGACCAGGTGGTGCGGATCTGGGACGGTACCCAGGCCGCTGAGCTCATCGGCCACACCGGCCCCGTTCAGGCGGTGGCGATCTCCCCCGACGGAACCTGGCTCGCGACCGGCGGTGACGATCGAGTGGTGCGGATCTGGGACCGGGCCACCGGCACCCAGACCGCCGAGCTCACTGGCCACACCGGCCCCATCCGGGCGGTGGCGATCTCCCCCGACGGGACCTGGCTCGCCAGTGCCGGCGACGACAGCAGATTCCGGATCTGGGACCGAGCCATCAGCGCCCAGAGTGGCGCACCCACCGGCAACACCCGCAGGGCCGCGGCGGTGGCCGTCTCTCCTGACGGGACCTGGCTCGCCAGTGCCGGAGCTGACGGAGTGGTGCGGATCTGGGACCGGACTTCCGGTACCCGAATCCGCCAGCTCACCGGCCACACCGGCCCCATCTGGGCGGTGGCGATCTCCCCGGACGGGACCTGGCTTGCCACCGCCGGCGACGACGCGGTGGTCCGGATCTGGGACCGGGCCACCGGCACCCAAACGGGCGAGCTCGCTGGCCCCGACGGCTCGATCTACGCGATGGCGATCTCCCCGGACGGGACCTGGCTCGCCACCGCCTGTGGCCCCGACACCGTGCTGCGCCTCTGGGACACGACGGCCGGCGCCCAGATCGGCGAGCTCACCAGCAACGACTGGATCAAGCAGGTGGCGATTTCGCCCGACGGGACCTGGCTCGCCACCGGCGGCGGCGCCGATCTTGTGGTGCGGATCTGGGACCGGGCCACCGGCACCCAGACCGCCGAGCTCGCCGGCCACCGCAGTCGCGTCCGGGCGGTGGCGATTTCGCCCGACGGGACCTGGATCGCCACCGCCGACGGCGACGTGATGGACACGGTGGTGCGGATCTGGGACCGGGCCACCGGCACCCAGACTGGCGAGCTCACCGGCCACACCGGTGCGGTCTTGGCGGTGGCGATCTCCCCCGACGGAACCTGGCTCGCGACCACTGGCGCAGACAACAGTCTCCGGATATGGGACCGGGCCACCAGCAGCACCGTGACCTACATGCGCTCGGACCGCACACTCACCTGCTGTACCTGGACTCCCGACAGTTCAGCGGTCGCCGCCGGTGGATCCGCAGGGGTCTACCTGTACAACTTCACACCCGGCCAGCACGGCCCCGGAATCTAGTGGCCGAGCACCTGCGTGGGCACGGCGCGCTGTACGGTGCTCGCAACCGCGGCCGACTCGACGTAGTGCGGCTGCGGCGGACGCGTGCGCGTGCTCGCGCACCAGGCGCTCCAGCACCTGTTCCTTCACCTTCCGCCTACGCCAGAGCCGCACGTCCTGGTCGGGACGCTCGTGGGGGACAACGATCACTGGCCTCCGCCGACACGCCCCGGCGGCGGACCGTAGGACTCGCAGTTCCCGCCCGGCCGGCAGGACCACTTCGCCACAACCGCACACGACGGACGCCCCACCCGCGAGAGCAGGCAGGCCGGGCACGGTGACCAACTCCGCTGCTCGCTCCTGGCCCGCCACCACAGCCAGGCCCGCAGCGCGGTCCCCGCAGCAGCCGAGCTGAATGTCGTGAGGTCCTCACCGTCCACGAGCGGGGCCCGGAGAAGCCGGCCTGGCAGACCCCCTCCCGTTCACCACCCAGCACCCGTGAACCCTGCCGCCACCCGTTCGGCTGCGGCGCCTGACCACTCGTCAGCCCCACAACCCGTAGGTGGAGGTTTTCCGGCAAAGCGGGGTCAATACGGCTACGCGGCCCGTAGATTCACCGCAACGATCGGTGATCGACAACCATTTTGGAGTGACTGTGGGAAACAACGGCACCTTCGGCTCGGACAGCGGCGTGGGATCCACCATCACCCTACTGGAAGCCCGGCTCCCCGCCGCGCAGGAACGGCGCCGCGCACTGGAGCAGGAACTCGCAGCCGTCACGGCACAGATCGACGCCATGACCGGCGTCCTGGAAGGCCTGCGCACCCTGGCCGCCACTCCCCTGGACCACCGGGGCGAGCCGGCAGCCCCGGCCCGACCCACCGCCTCGTCAGCGGCGCCGCAGACAGCCGACGAGCAGACCGCCACTGCCGAATCCGACGCGAAGCCCGTACCGGCACCCACCCGCACCCCGCGCAAACGCACCGGCCAGAAGAACCCCGCCACCACCACGGCGGAGAAGAAGACCAACACAAGGAAATCGACCGCCCACAAGACCGTGTCGCCGAAGAACACCGACCCCGCCTCCGCACCGACCGTGACACCGACGCAGCCCACAGCCGCAGCCAAGAAGACCACGGCAAAGGCAGCGGCGAAGAAAACCGCAAAGGCCGCGAAGGGCACCACGCCGAAGACGGCAGCGAAGAAGACGCCTGCCGCAGGGAATCCGCCGGTAGCCGCCGTCTCCGACGCGCCGACCCCGGGCCAGCGGCGCAGCGTCGCCGACGCTGACAGTGTGCTGTCCGTCCTGGCCAAGATGGCGGGGCCCCTGCGTGCCCGTGAGGTGGCCGAGGAGCTCGGTCTGGAGGCCGTCGCCGCGAACGTCAACGCGATCCGAACCCAGCTGGAGCGCCTCGCCAAGGCTGGCCGTGCGCAACGGACCGGCCGGGGCCAGTACGCCCCCGCCGGCCAGAGTGCGGTCTCCGGCTGACGCTCAGCCGCCTGGCGTTGCTCATCAGGTGACTGCAGGGGCCAGCCGGTTCAGAGGGGTGGTGTCCGGCCCGGAGGGGTGAGTTCGGTGTCGGTCAGGATCCGATCCGGGTGGCGGTGTCGTCCAGGGTGCTGTTCTCACCGATGACGTGTTCGCGGCCGCCGGGCAGGAGGTCCAGCGGCATCTGCTCGGCGCTCACCTCGGCGGACAGTGGCCGGGGCGCGTGCCGGCGCACCGTCTCGTTGAAGCCGACGTCCAGGAAGTAGAGGTAGCTGCGCCCGCGGTGGGCGGCCACCAGGTCGGCGAGCATGGCGCCGTACCGGCTGGTGTCGAGAATGTCCTCGACGACGGGGTGGAAGCCGGCATCGAGTGCGTGCCGCGAGCCCGAGTCTTGCTTGTCACATGCCGCGTTCCGGTCCGTACCAGGACAGGTGCCGCTCGCCTGGCGGCATCGGAGGGTGTTCCAACTCGACGGGACCGGGATAGAAGTACGTACCGCCCGGGTGGATCACCTCTTCGCCGACCAGATGTCTGTGGAGCCACTCGGCGAAGCTCATCGCGTGCTCCCAGTATCCGCCCTCGTCCCGGTCATGGACCACAACGCTCCACCCCGACGTTCTGTTGCTGAGGGCAAGGAACGCGTAGAACCCGAAGTCGGTGCTCAGAGCAGGTATCAGGACGCCCTGAGCTCCTGTCTCAGGGTGCGGCAGACCGTCCCAGTCGACCTCCCGGAATGCCTGATCCGTCTCACGGATCCATTCCAGGAGGTTCCAGGTCCCTGTCGCCGGGTGGCTGAAGTGCAGGTGACCATTGACCTTGATCGGCGCGTACTCGTCGACGAAGTCCTTGTAGTCCGACGGGAGCTCACAACCGATCTCCCGCTCCAGCACCGCCCACGCCCCAGGGTCCGCAAAGCGACGCCCGCCAGGGCCCAACATCGTGAACACTGCTTCCAGATGATCCGGCACTACTGACACCTCGTGTTCAACCGCGTCGCAGGCCCTCGCTGCAACCTGGTGATCCTACTGACGAACGTCGACAGCGCCCGGACGAGCTGCGTCGCAGGCTCTGCCATCGGCCCGGACGAGGCCCTCCCGCTTGGCGATGCCGGCCTGCCCGCGCCGGCAGTCCTCCCGTTGCCGAGTTCTGATC
>NZ_JBEOXV010000036.1:0-8257 GCF_040296785.1 Kitasatospora sp. NPDC002040
TGGCGTTGACTTTTGGCACGCTGTTGAGTTCTCAAGGAACGGACACTTCCTTCGAGCCGCTTATCAGGCGGACCCTCCGGGCGCTTCGTTCGTTCCACCAGCTTAGCAGATCCGTTTACCTCGTTTTAACCGAAGTTTTGCGGACTCGACATCTGGTGTTCATCACCGTCTTGCGGCGACTCGACAAACCATAGCCCTTCCGCAGCGGAGTGCCTAATCGAGCCGCGCTGCCCCTCACCCGATCGGCCCTGGGTGTCGCCTTCACACCCCTCTATGCCGCCCGATCGGCGCGATCGTCGCAGCTCACCCGCATGGCGTAGAGTGCGGCGCGTCGACCAAGAGGACTAGACCACTCGTACCCCAACAAGCCCCTGCCAGCAGGGACTCGAACGGGGTGGGGCCGCAAACGTGCACCACCGGGGCCGGGCCGCCAGTCGGGACCCGCCCTGGGGAGCAGCTTGCGAAATGTCCGTAGTTGACATGATTTAGGCTTCAGCACGATCACACCGCCGCTGTCCGCGGCGGCACGCTGTGCTCCTTACCTGGGAGGCTCCACCATGACCACTGTGACCTCGCCGCTGGCTGGTCGCGCCGTCGGGCTCGCCAATGTGCCCGACCCTGTCTTCGCCGGCGCCATGGTGGGCCCCGGCACCGCCATCGACCCGGTGCGTGAGCCCACCGAGGCGGTGGCTCCGGTGGACGGCGTCGTCGTCTCCATGCACCCGCACGCCTTCGTGGTGGTGGACGCCGACGGCCACGGGGTGCTGACCCACCTGGGGATCGACACCGTTCAGCTCAACGGCGAGGGCTTCGAGCTGCTGGTGTCCAAGGGCGACACGGTCACCCGCGGTCAGGCCGTCATCCGGTGGAACCCGGCCGAGGTCGAGAAGGCCGGCAAGTCGCCGATCTCCCCGATCGTCGCGCTGGAGGCCTCGGCCGACTCGCTGTCCGGGGTCGTCGAGTCCGGTGAGGTCGCCGTCGACGGCGACCTCTTCATCTGGAACTGACGGACCGAGAAGAACGCACCGCGCCGTCCCGTGCCCTGCATCCGGGGACGGGACGGCTCGGCCAGTACCCCGGGTGAAAGGAACCCACAATGGAACAGGCGCTGCGAGGCGTAGGTGTCAGCCACGGTGTCGCGATCGGCCAGGTCCGGCACATGGGCACGGCCGTGCTGGAGCCCCCGGCCACCCAGATCCCCACCGAGGACGCGCCTCGCGAGCAGGCGCGCGCCCAGGCGGCCGTGGACGCCGTCGCGGCGGACCTGATCGCCCGCGGCAACCTGGCGGGCGGCGAGGCCCAGGCCGTGCTGGAGGCCCAGGCGCTGATGGCGCAGGACCCCGAGCTGATCGCCGACGTCAACCGCCGGATCGCCGTCGGGAGCAGCGCCGAGCGGGGCGTGTACGACGCCTTCGCGGCCTACCGGGCGCTGCTCGCCGCCGCCGGGGACTACCTGGCCGGGCGGGTCGCCGACCTGGACGACGTGCGGAACCGGATCGTGGCGCGCCTGCTCGGCGTGCCGATGCCCGGTGTGCCGGACAGCGACGAGCCGTACGTGCTCTTCGCCCGGGACCTGGCGCCGGCCGACACCGCGCTGCTGGACCCGACCCTGGTGCTCGGCTTCGTGACCGAGGAGGGCGGGCCGACCAGCCACAGCGCCATCCTGGCCCGGGCGATGGGTGTGCCCGCCGTGGTCGCGATGCCCGGTGCGACGGATCTGCCGGAGGGCGTGCTGGCGGCGGTCGACGGCTCGACCGGCGAGGTGCTGATCGACCCGTCCGAGGAGAAGCAGGCCGAGCTGCGCCGGGTCGCGGCGGAGCGGAAGGCCGCGCTCTCCGCTTCCTCCGGTCCGGGCCAGACCTCGGACGGCCACAAGGTGCCGCTGCTCGCCAACATCGGCGGCCCGGCGGATCTGCCCGCCGCGCTGGAGAACGGTGCCGAGGGCATCGGGCTGTTCCGGACCGAGTTCCTGTTCCTCGACGACTCGGCCAAGGCGCCGAGCGAGGAGAAGCAGGTCGAGGCGTACCGGAAGGTACTGGAGGCGTTCCCCGAGGGCCGGGTGGTGGTGCGGGCGCTGGACGCCGGTGCCGACAAGCCGCTGGACTTCCTCACCCCGGCGGACGAGCCCAACCCGGCGCTCGGTGTGCGCGGTCTGCGCACCCTGCTGGAGAACCCCGAGGTGATGCAGACCCAGCTGCGCGCGCTGGCCAAGGCCGCCGAGGGTCTGCCGGTGTACCTCGAGGTGATGGCCCCGATGGTGGCCGACCGGGTGGACGCCAAGGCCTTCGCGGATGCCTGCCGCGAGGCCGGGCTGAAGGCGAAGTTCGGTGCGATGGTCGAGATCCCCTCGGCCGCGCTGCGGGCCCGCTCGATCCTGAACGAGGTCGAGTTCCTGTCGCTCGGCACCAATGACCTGGCCCAGTACGCCTTCGCGGCGGACCGTCAGGTCGGCGCGCTGGCGCGGCTCCAGGACCCGTGGCAGCCCGCGCTGCTCGACCTGGTGGCGCTCTCGGCCGAGGCCGCGAAGTCGGTCGGCAAGAGCTGTGGCGTCTGCGGCGAGGCGGCCTCCGACCCGCTGCTGGCGTGTGTGCTGACCGGTCTCGGTGTGACCAGCCTGTCGATGGGCGCGGCGGCGATCCCGTACGTGCGCTCGACCCTGGCGAAGTACACCCTGGCGCAGTGCCGGCGGGCGGCGGACGCGGCGCGTGCCGCGGACACGGCCGACGAGGCCAGGGCCGCGGCCCAGCAGGTGCTCTCCGGCGAGTAGCAGCAGAGCGGAAGAAGGGGCGCCCACCGGTCGGTGGGCGCCCCTTCCGCATGGGTCAGGCGCGGCGGTCGCGGCCGAGCTGCTCGAAGAACCGCAGGTGGTCGAGGTTGTCGACCGAGCCGGGGTTGACGGCCTGCTCCAGCGGGGTGCCGGCCAGCAGGCGCTTGACCGGGACCTCGATCCGCTTGCCGGTGAGGGTGTGCGGCAGGCCGGTGACGGCGATGACCTCGTCGGGGACGTGACGGGGCGACAGCTCGGTCCGCAGCGAGGTGCGGATCCGGCCGATCAGGTCCTCGTCCAGGGCGGCGCCGGGGGCGAGCACGACGAACAGCGGCATCCAGTACCCGCCTTCGGCCTCCTCCAGGCCGATCACCAGCGACTCGGTGATCTCGGGGAGCCGCTCGACCACCTCGTAGATGTCCGAGGAGCCCATCCGGACGCCCTGCCGGTTGAGGGTGGAGTCGGAGCGGCCGTGGATGACCACGGTGCCGCGCGAGGTGACGGTGATCCAGTCGCCGTGCCGCCAGGTGCCGGGGTACATGTCGAAGTAGCTGTCGTGGTAGCGGCTGCCGTCCTTGTCGCCCCAGAAGCCGATCGGCATCGAGGGCAGCGGCCTGGTGACGACCAGTTCGCCGACCTGGTCGGTGAGCGGGTCGCCGTTGACGTCCCAGGCCTCGACGGCGGAGCCGAGGCAGGGGGCCTGGATCTCGCCGAGGTAGACGGGCAGGGTGGGGACGCCGCCGACGAAGCAGGAGCAGACGTCGGTGCCGCCGCTGACCGAGGCGAGCCAGACGTCCTGCTTGACCTCGTCGTAGATCCACTGGAAGCCGTCAGGGGGCAGCGGGGAGCCGGTGGTGCCGATGCAGCGGACGGCGGAGAGGTCGAGGTCGCGGCCGGGGTGCAGCTCGGCCTTGCGGCTGGCGATCACGTACGCGGCGGAGGTGCCCAGCACGTTGGCGCGGGTGCGGGCGGCGACGGACCAGAGGGCGCCGGTGTCGGGGTGGCCGGGGCTGCCGTCGTAGGTGACGATCGTGGACCCGACCAGCAGGCCGGCGATGAGGAAGTTCCACATCATCCAGCCGGTGGAGGTGTACCAGAAGAAGCGGTCGTCGGGGCCGAGGTCGAGGTGCAGGCCGGCCTGCTTGAGGTGTTCGACCAGGATGCCGCCCTGGCTCTGCACGATGGCCTTGGGCAGGCCGGTGGTGCCGGAGGAGTAGAGCACCCAGAGCGGGTGGTCGAACGGGACCGGCTCGAAGACCGGCTCCGTGTCGGAGGCGGTCAGGCCGGCCCAGGGCAGGGTGCCGGCGGGGGCCTCGGTGCCGAGCAGCGGGACGTGCACCACGGTCTGCAGGGACGGGAGTTCGCGGCGGAGCTCGGCCACCACCTCGCGGCGGTCGTGGTCCTTGCCGCCGTAGTGGTAACCGTCCACGGCGATCAGGGCGACGGGTTCGAGCTGCTGGAACCGGTCGAGCACGCTGCGGGCGCCGAAGTCGGGGGCGCAGCTGGTCCAGACGGCGCCGACGGCGGCGGTGGCGAGCAGGGCGACCACGGCCTCGGGGATGTTCGGCAGGTAGCCGGCCACCCGGTCGCCGGGGCGGATGCCCTGTTCGCGCAGGGCGGCGCTCAACGAGCCGACCTGGCGCCGGAGTTCGGCCCAGCTGAGGGCGGTGGGCTGCTCGGCGGTCTCGTCCAGGTGCAGGATCGCGGGCCGGTCGCGGTAGTCGTCGTCCTCGCCCCGGCGGAGGGCCTCGGCGGCGTAGTTGAGTCGGGAGCCGGGGAACCAGCGGGCGCCGGGCATCGACTGCTCGGTGAGCACGGCCTCGGGCTCGGTGGCGAACCGGACGTCGAACCACTCGGTGACGGCCCCCCAGAACCGGGGCAGGTCCTCGGTGGACCAGGCGTGCAGGGCGGCGTACCGGGCGGCGGCCTCGTCGTCGCTGCCGGTGGGCGCGAGCGGGGCCGCGGGGGCGCCGTGGTGCTCGGCGGCCCAGGCCTGGAAGGCGACGATCTGGGTGGCGGCGGCGCGAGCGGGGTCGGGCCGCCAGAGCGGCTGGTCCTGGGTTGGGGTGCTCACGGTGGTGGTCTCCCGGCCGGTCGGTGGGACGGGACCGGCTTGTGGCGGCCCGCCCCGGAGGAGCGTTGACGCTGCTGGACTCTGCCATGTGATCGTCCCGGACGCCAGGGTGGCCCGGGTCGGCCCGGTCGCGGGTGCGACCATCGGTGCCATGGCGATCGAGGTGGGGAAGCTGGTCGGGGTCGACGCGCTGGGGCCGGAGGCGGAAGCGGCCGGTCGGCGGTACATAGGGGCGGCGCGGTCCTGCGTGGCGCTGGCGGTGGTCCTGGTGCTGGTCGCCGACGCCCTGGTGTGGTGGCCGCCGGCCGATCCCCGGTCGCGCTGGGACGTGGTGCTGGTGGGCGGGCTGGCGCTGGCGGCGGCCGTGGCCTGGGTGCTGGTGCTCCGGTCGGCCCGGCAGCTGCTGCGCCGGTTCGCGGACGCGGGCACGCCGTTGGCGCGGGCCGGGGGGCTGGTGCCCGGGTACGCGCCGAACGGGAGTCGGAACGGGTGGCGCACGGCGCTCCGGCTGGCCGGTTGGCTGCTGGTCTCGTTCCAGCCCGCCGTGCTGGCGATGCTGTTGGTCCGTCCGGTGGCCGGGGACGGCGGGGCGCTGTTCTGCCTGCTGGTGACCGGGTTCGCGATGCTGCCCGGGGTGGTGATCAACGGTGTGATCGGCTGGTGCAGCCGGGACATCCCGGCGCGGGAGCAGCTGGCGCTGGCCTGGACGGTCCGCTCGGCCGCGCAGCGGGTGGGCGTGCTGGCCGTGCCGTTCCTGTTGGCGCTGCCGGCGCTGGTGACGGTGCCCCTGCCGACGGAGCCGCGGCTCACCGGCGGGATGGTGGTGGCCGTCTGCGGGGTGCTGCTGGGCGCGCTCTGGCTGCTGCTGGTCCCGGCGAGCCGCCAGGGGAATCACCTCCCCGTGTACTCCTACGGCGACTGACCCGGCGTCAGTCGAAGGCGCCCTTGAACCAGGCGTCGGCGACCTGGGTGTGCAGGGGGAAGGCGAGCGGGGTCGGGGCGGTGATCAACTGCCAGCCGTCGGTCTCCTCGGTCGGGACGGAGGGGGGCAGGGCGGCCAGCGGGCGGGGCGGGAAGAGGGCGAACAGCATCAGGAACATCCCCCGCTCGTCGCTGCCGGTGTCGGCGAGGCGGACCTCGGCCGGGTCGGCCTCGATGCCGGTCTCCTCGCGGAGCTCCCGGGCGGCGCCCTGCTGCCAGGTCTCGCCGAAGTCGATGTAACCACCGGGGAGGGCGAGCTCGCCGTAGCCGGGGTCGATGGTGCGGCGGATGACCAGCAGGCTGCGGGCGCCGTCCGGCACCTCGACCGGGAGCAGCGCGACGGCGACCGGCAGCGGGTTGCGGTAGCTGATCCCGCCGCAGCCGGGGCAGGTGCGCGGCCAGGCGGCGGCGGTCGGGTAGGGCGTGCCGCAGAAGTGGCAGTGCGAGTGGTGGCCGGTCATGACTGGATGGTAGTGGGAAGGGCTGACGGTGTGTCGGGGATGGTGGAGGTGGGTGCGATGAGGACCGGTACGTTCGCGGCGGCGCTGGCGGCCGGGCCGCTGGTCCTGGACGGGGGGCTGTCGAACCGGCTCGTGGACGCGGGGCACGACCTCTCGGACGACCTGTGGTCGGCCCGGCTGCTGGCGGACGAGCCGGCGGCGATCACCGAGGCGCACCGGGCGTACTTCGCGGCGGGTGCGCAGGTGGCGATCACCTCCAGCTACCAGGCGAGCTTCGAGGGTTTCGCGCGCCGGGGTGTGGACCGGGCGGGCGCGGTGCGGCTGCTGCGCCGCAGTGTGGAGCTGGCGCGGGCGGCGGGGCCGGGCTGGGTGGCGGCCTCGGTGGGGCCGTACGGGGCGGTGCTGGCGGACGGGTCGGAGTACCGGGGCCGGTACGGGCTGACCGAGGGTCAGCTGGTGGACTTCCACCGGCCCCGGATCGAGGCGCTGGCGGCGGCCGGTCCCGATGTGCTCGCGGTGGAGACGGTCCCGGACACGGACGAGGCGGCGGCGGTGCTGCGGGTACTGGACGGGATCGGGATCCCGGCCTGGGTGTCCTTCAGCATCGAGGGCGACCGGACCAGGGCGGGGCAGCCGATCGGCGAGGCGTTCGCGCTGGCGGCCGACGCGCCCGGAGTGCTGGCGGTCGGGGTGAACTGCTGCGCGCCCGAGGACGCCGACCCGGCGGTCGGGGTGGCGGCCCGGGCGGGCGGGAAGCCGGTGGTGGTGTACCCGAACAGCGGGGAGCGCTGGGAGGGGCGGGACTGGCGGGGCGAGCCGACCTTCCGGCCGGACCGGGTGGCGGGGTGGCTGGCCGACGGCGCGCGGCTGGTGGGCGGGTGCTGCCGGGTCGGTCCCGACCAGATCACGGCGCTCGCCGGGGTGGTCCGGGCGCACCGGAACTGACAGCCGCTGCCGCGAAAGGTGCACGCCCGGCCGTCGGCCTGGCAGACTCAGTGCGATACCACTGCGGTCGACAATGTCGACCGCCTGTCAGCGGAGGTACGCAATGCCCGGCCCGATCCAGTCGCTGTCCCGGGCTGCCTCGATCCTGCGGCTGCTGGCCGGCGGCGAGCGGCGGCTCGGTCTGTCCGAGGTGGCCACCTCGCTGGACCTGGCCAAGGGGACGGCACACGGCATCCTGCGCACGCTCCAGCAGGAGGGTTTCGTCGAGCAGGATCCGGAGAGCGGCAAGTACCAGCTGGGCGCGGAGCTGCTCCGGCTGGGTCAGAGCTACCTGGACGTGCACGAGCTGCGGGCCCGGGCGCTGGTGTGGGCGGACGACCTGGCCCGGGCCAGCGGGGAGACGGTCTACCTCGGGGTGCTGCACCAGCGCGGGGTGCTGATCGTCCACCACGTGTTCCGCCCGGACGACACCCGCCAGGTGCTGGAGGTCGGCTCGATGCAGCCGCTGCACTCCACCGCGCTGGGCAAGGTGCTGCTTGCGTACGACCCGGTGGCCCGCGGCGAGCTGGGCGAGGAGCCGCTGGAGTCGTACACCTCTCGGACGCTCACCGACCTGGCCTCGGTGGACGAGGAGTGCGGGCTGACCAGGGAGCGCGGCTGGGCCGACGCGGTCGAGGAGACCTGGGAGGGCGTGGCCTCGATCGGTGCGCTGATCCAGGACCGGCGGCGCAATCCGGTGGGTGCGGTCTGCATCAGCGGCGCGGTGGAGCGGGTCTGCGAGGACGGGTTCGTCCGGCCGTCGCTGGTGGCCTCGGTGCGCAGCGCGGCCCGGGCCATCTCCCGGGACCTGGGGGCCGGCCGGTTCTGACCGGCAGATTCTGACGCTTGGTGAGATTCCCGCAGGCGCGGGGGGGGGTGGGGCCCCCCCCCCCCCGGTGTTTTTTGAGGGTTATGGGGGATGAGGGGGGTTAATTGGGCGCCCCCGGGACCAAAAGGCGCGTGATTTGTGAAGGGGATGTGACCCCCCCG
>NZ_JBEOXV010000037.1:0-3850 GCF_040296785.1 Kitasatospora sp. NPDC002040
CCCCCGTCATCACCCTCGACGCCCGCCGCCGCGACAGCGCCAAAAGCGCCCTCATCACCCTCGTCGAACACGCCCTCCTCGCCCGACTCCGGTGATAACGGTTCGGTAGGCATTTAAAGATCGAAAGTAACTCTCCGTAACATCTGGACCGCACTCTGCAGTATTCGGTCCACACTTGCCACTGAATGTCTGATTTGTACGCAGCAAATCGTGCGCAGACGCCTGTTTGTTCCGCATCGGCGCACGTGCTGAAATGCCAGCTACCCCATCGCCACCCTGGCAGTTCCACCCAGCAGCGGGCTGCGGCGAGCGGGGATTAGAGAGGTTGTTGTCGAGTGAGGCGTAAGCAGCCAGTCACCCCGCAGCGGCGCTCCGAGCCCCGCGAGAACGAGCCGGGCGGCAGCGGCCCGGCATCCGGGTTCTCGGCGTTCACGCCGAGTGCCGAGGAGCGGCCCGCCCCCCAGGTGGCCAGCGGGCCGGGCGGAGCGAGGGGTTCCGGGAGCCCGGAGCCGGCCGCCCCCGGCCGGTACGAGTTCCTGGCCCCCAGGAACTGGCGAGTGCCGACCCGTCTGATCGCGATCCTGCTGATCCCGGTGGTGATCTCGCTCGTCTTCGGTGGCCTCCGCGTCAACAGCTCCTTCGACGACTTCGTCAAGGCGACCCACGCCGAGAAGACCGCCCAGCTCGCCAAGGCCGCCACCGAGCTGGCCCACGCGCTGGAGTCCGAGCGCGACCTGACCTCGATCCCCCTGCTGGTCGGGCAGGACGACAAGGGCGAGATCAAGAAGTACCGGGACAAGACCGACCAGGCGCTCGCCGAGTACCGGTCCGCGTTCTCCCAGGTCTCCGACGACGACATGCTCTCCCGCCGCAACGACGCCTTCCAGATGCTGGCGATCCACCTGCCGCACCTGCGCGAGAACGCCTACAAGCGGGAGCTCTACGCCACCGCCACCCAGGCCGCGTACTCGACCCTGATCGCGCCGCTGATGGCGTACGACAACTCGGTCGGCTTCGGCAGCTCCAGCGTCACCAGCAAGGGCCGGGCGATCTACGCCATCTCGCTGGCCAAGGCCTCGGCCTCGACCCAGCGCGTGCTGATGTTCAACCTGCTGGTCGGCATCAGCCAGAAGCGGACCACCTCGCAGGAGAACGCCGAACTGGTCCAGCAGCTGGCGGTGGCCTCCAAGCTGGAGCAGGTCTCGGTCAACGAGTTCAACACCGGCAGCTCCGCCGAGGACGTCCGGGTCTACGCGGACGCCCTGGTGACCCAGGCCAACACCGACCAGCGCGCCGCCCTGAAGATGCCCGGCACCGACAACGCGCCGACCATGCAGGGCCTGATCTCGCTCGGGCTGTCCTTCGTCAACTCGGCGCAGAGCAACGCCAACGACGAGGCCAAGGCGTTCCAGGCCGCCCGTGACTCGGGGCTCACCCCCGAGCACTGGAACCAGGCCACCGCGAGCCACATCAACGCCCTCCGGGCGACGGAGACCCGTCTGCTCGAGGAGGTCGTCGGCGACGCGGCCAACATCAAGAACCGCGCCCAGACCGACATGATCCTCAACTCGGTCATCGTGGTGGTCTCGCTGGCCCTGGCCGGTCTCTTCACCGGCCTGATCGCCCGCTCGATGATCCTCGGCATGCGCACCCTGAACAGCGCCGCGCTGGAGATCGCCAACCACCGCCTGCCCGACCTGGTCGAGAAGCTCTCCAAGACCGACCCGGACCGGGTGGACACCTCCGTCTCCCCGATCCCGCTGCACGGCCGGGACGAGATCGGCGAGGTCGCCCGCGCCTTCGACCAGGTCCACCAGCAGGCGGTCTCGCTGGCCGCCGAGCAGGCCCTGCTCCGGGGCAACGTCAACGCGATCTTCACCAACCTGTCGCGCCGCAGCCAGGGCCTGATCCAGCGCCAGCTGGCGCTGATCACCGACCTCGAGAACAACGAGGCCGACCCGGACCAGCTGGAGAACCTGTTCAAGCTGGACCACCTCGCGACCCGTATGCGCCGCAACGGCGAGAACCTGCTCGTCCTCGCGGGCGAGGAGGCCGGCCGCCGCTGGAACACCCCGGTCCCGCTGGTCGACGTGCTCCGCGCCGCCGCCTCCGAGGTGGAGCAGTACGAGCGCATCGAGCTGGCCGGCATCCCCGAGGCCGAGGTGGTCGGCGCCGCCGTGACCGACCTCGTCCACCTGCTCGCCGAGCTGCTGGAGAACGCCACCTCGTTCTCCAGCCCGCAGACCCGGGTGCTGGTCAACGCCACCCGGCTGCCGGACGGCCGGGTGCTGGTCGAGATCCACGACAAGGGCATCGGCCTCACCGCCGAGGACTTCGCCGAGATCAACGAGAAGCTGGCCGAGCCGCCCACGGTGGACGCCACCATCTCCCGCCGGATGGGCCTGTTCGTGGTCGGCCGGCTGTCCCAGCGGCACGACGTCCGGGTCCAGCTCCGCCCCTCGGGCGAGTCGGCCGGCACCACCTCGCTGGTCATGCTCCCGCAGCCGCTCACCCAGCTCGCCGCGATACCGGAGCCGGAGGAGCAGTTCACCGTCTCCCGGATCTTCGCCGAGCAGGAGCCGCAGAACGAGTGGGACATCGTCGAGCAGGGCCGCAGCGCGGCCGAGCTGGGCTTCGACGACCACCTGACCGGCCACGGCGGCAGCAGCGGCTTCAGCCCCGCCCTGGAGGCCATGCAGCGCTCCCAGCGGCTGGACCAGCGCCGCCGGACCGCCCTGGAGGCGGGCCCGGGCCAGGAGCAGGACCAGGTGATCGACGCCGAGGTCGAGGAGTCGCCGTACGCCCCCGAGCAGTACGCCGAGGACGGCTACGGCTACCAGCAGCAGAACCAGTACGGCGGCGGCGAGCAGCCGCAGTACGCCGACGACGCCTACAGCGACCCGTTCGGTGCCCAGCAGCAGCCCCAGCAGCAGTACGCCGAGGACGGCTACGGCTACCAGGACGAGCAGCAGTACACCGACGCGCCCTACGGCGGGCAGTACGGCCAGCAGCCGTACGCCGAGCCGGAGTACGCCGAGGCGGCCGCCCAGGAGCCGTACGGGCAGCAGGAGCAGTACGGGTACCAGCAGGACCAGTACCAGCCGTACGAGCGCTACGAGGAGCCCTCCGGGCACCCGTACACCCCGGAGCCCGCGGCGCTGCCGTCGGCCGCTCCGGCGAGCACCCTCGGATCGGGGCTGCCGCAGCGCCGTCCCGGCCAGCAGTTGGCCGGTGCCGGTGCCGGGCCGGACCGCTCCACGAACATGTTCGGCGGCGGCCAGGCCAGTGCTCCGGGCGGCGCTCAGGGCGGCGGTCAGGGCGACGCCGACAAGCCCAACTGGTTCACCGGCGCCAAGGACACCACCGACGCTCCGGAGAACCGGGGCCACGAGGTGTCCGCCCTCGGCGGCTACGGGCCGACCGGCCCGACCGGTGCCCCGGGCGGTGACTGGCAGTCGCCCAACGACGGCGACTGGCAGCGCGCCGGCCAGCTCCGCGAGCCGGCCGCCGGCGGGACCACCCCGTCCGGTCTGCCGCGCCGGGTGCCCAAGCAGAACCTGGTGGCCGGGAACGCCAAGCCCAGCACCCAGGACGGCCCGCAGGTCTCCCGCAGCCCCGAGGAGGTCCGCGGTCGCCTGACCAACCTGCGCCGCGGCGTCGAACAGGGCCGTAGTGCGGGCGGGGACCCGGGCAACACCGGGAGTTTCCGGATCGATCCCCAGCAGAACAGCACCGATCTCTTCGGCGGCTCGAACCACCAGGAGCGTTGAGTTGAGTCAGATGAGCCAGGCCGCACAGAACCTGAACTGGCTGATCACCAATTTCGTGGACAACACCCCCGGGGTGTCCC
>NZ_JBEOXV010000038.1:0-3335 GCF_040296785.1 Kitasatospora sp. NPDC002040
GATCAAGCTCCCCATCGCGCGCTGGGACCTGAACCTGAACTTCGACACCGGCGCTGCTGGGAGCAGCGCGGACGGACCGCTGGTCGGCAGCCTGGAGTACGCCACTGATCTGTTTGATGGTGGGTCGGTGGGGGTGTTGGTGGAGCGGTTGTTGTGTGTGTTGGGTGGTGTGGTTGCTGCGCCGGGTCGGCCGGTGGGTGAGTTGGAGTTGTGGTCGGCGGCTGAGCGGTCGCGGGTGTTGGAGGGGTGGAACGCGACGGGGTCGGTGTTGCCGGCTGGGTCGTTGGTGGAGTTGTTCGAGGCGCAGGTGGTGCGGACGCCGGATGCGGTGGCGTTGGTGGATGAGGGGGTGGAGTGGACGTATGCGGAGTTGAATGCGTGGACGAATCGGTTTGCGCGGTTGTTGGTCGGGCGTGGTGTGGGTCCGGAGTCGGTGGTGGCGGTTGCTCTGGAGCGTTCGGCTGAGTTGATCGCGGTGCTGGTGGCGGTGGTGAAGGCGGGTGGTGCGTATGTGCCCATCGATGCGCGCTATCCGGTGGACCGGATCGGTTACATGTTGGAGGATTCGCGGCCGGCTGTGGTGGTGACGGCTGGTGGTGTGCCGGAGGGGATTCGGCTGGCTGCTGCTGGGACGGGTACGGCGGTGGTGCTGATGGATGATCCGTCGGTGCAGGCGGAGTTGGATGCTCTCGGCGATGGTGATCTGTCGGATGTGGAGCGTTCGGGGGCGGTGTCGGCGGATCGTTTGGTGTACATGATCTACACCTCGGGTTCGACGGGGCGGCCGAAGGGTGTGGCGGTTCCGCATGCGGGTGTGATCCGGTTGCTGTTCGGTGGCGGGTTCATGGAGCTGGGCCCTGATGATGTGTTCGCGCAGCTGTGCTCGGTGTCCTTCGATGTGGCGACCCTCGAGATCTGGGGCGCCTTCCTGAGTGGTGCGACCCTCGCCGTCCCTCCGGCCGGGGGCCTGTCCACCAGCGAACTCCGCGAGTTCCTCCGGCGTCGCGGTGTCACTGCACTGTGGCTGACGGCGGAGTTGTTCCATCAGGCGGTGGATGCTGATGTCGAGGCGTTCGCGGGGTTGAAGTACCTGTTGGCGGGTGGTGATGCGCTGGCTGTGCCGCAGTGCCGTCGGGTGCTGGAGGCGATTCCGTGGGTGCGTCTGATCGACGGTTACGGTCCGACCGAGAACACCACCTTCACGACGACGCATCCGATTCGGCTGGAGGATCTCGACAGTGCGGCGGGGGTGCCGATCGGGCGGCCGATCGGGAACACCCAGTGCTATGTGCTGGATGAGTTCCTGCGGCCTGTCCCGCCTGGTGTGACGGGGGAGTTGTACACCTCGGGCATCGGGTTGGCGCGTGGTTACCACAATCGGCCGGATCTGACGGCGGAGCGGTTCGTGGCGTGCCCGTTCGGTGTTCCGGGTGAGCGGATGTACCGCACCGGTGACCTGGCGCGGTGGCGGGCGGACGGGGTGCTGCAGTATCTGGGCCGGGTCGACAACCAGGTGAAGATCCGTGGTTTCCGGATCGAGCTGGGTGAGGTCGAGTCGGTGGTGCAGGAGGCTCCGGGCATCACGCGGGCTGTGGCCATCGTCCGCGAGGACACCCCCGGCGACCGACGCCTCGTCACCTACGTGGTGCCGTCGAGTGTGCCGATGCCCGAGGACGAGCGCGTTCAACTGGCAGCTGCCACCCGACAGTATGCTGCCGGTCAGGTGCCGGCTCACATGGTGCCGTCTGCTGTCGTGGTGCTGGACGCGATCCCCGTGACGGCCAACGGCAAGGCCGACCGCCGTGCGCTGCCCGCCCCGGACTACAGCGCGTCGGCCGAGGAGCACGAGTACGCCACCGAGGACGCGCGGACCCTGGCCGGACTCTTCGCGGAGGCTCTCGGCATCCCGGCCGTCGGCCCGCTGGACAACTTCTTCGACGCCGGCGGGCACTCCCTGCTCGCGACCAAGCTGATCAACGGCATCCGTTCCACCTTCTCGGTCGAACTTCCGTTGAAGGCACTGTTCGAGGCGCCCACCGTCACCGAGCTGGCCAAGCTGATCGGCACCGCCGAGCGCACCAGGCCCGCACTCCTCCGCCGCGAGCACACCGGCCTGGTCCAGGCCTCCTTCGCGCAGCAGCGGCTCTGGTTCCTGAACCAGTTCGAGGGCGCGGGAGTCGGTGTGGGTGCGGGTGCGGCGTACAACGTGCCGGTGGCGGTGCGGTTGCGTGGTCCGTTGGACCAGGCGGTGCTGGCCGCCGCGTTGCGTGATGTGGTGATCCGTCATGAGAGTCTGCGGACGGTGTTCGTGGACGAGGGCGGTGTGCCGTGGCAGCGGGTGGTGGAGTCGGATGCGGTCGAGGTGCCGTTGACCGTGCTGGCGGTCGGTGCGTTGGAGTTGGCGGGGGAGTTGGAGGCGGCGGCGTCGGTCGGGTTCGATCTGGCGGGTGATCTGCCGTTGCGGGCGTGGCTGTTCGAGCTGGGGCCGGAGGAGCGGGTGCTGCTGCTGGTGGTGCACCACATCGCGGTGGACGGCTGGTCGATGGACCCGCTGTTCCGGGATCTGACGGTCGCCTATGCGGCCCGGGTCGAGGGCGGGGAGCCCGGATGGGAGCCGTTGGCCGCGCAGTACGGCGACTACGCGGTCTGGCAGCGGGAGCTGCTCGGCTCGGAGGACGATCCCGACAGTCTGATCAGCAGCCAGCTCGCCTACTGGAGCCGGGCGTTGGCGGGTCTGCCGGAGGAGTTGGCGCTGCCGTACGACCGGCCGCGGCCGGCGGTGAGTTCGTACCGGGGTGGGCGGGTGCCGGTGGTGCTCGACGCCGAACTGCACCAGGCGCTCAACGGCCTCGCCCGCCGCACCGGGACGAGTCTGTTCATGGTCCTCCAGGCCGCGTTGGCGGTGCTGCTGACCCGCATGGGCGCGGGGACCGACATCCCCATCGGCACCCCCACGGCCGGCCGCACGGACAAGGCGCTCGACGACCTGGTCGGCTTCTTCGTGAGCACCCTGGTGCTGCGCGTCGACACCTCGGGCGACCCGACGTTCGAGGAGCTGCTGCGGCGGGTCCGGGAGACCGACCTCGATGCCCTGAACCACCAGGACGTCCCGTTCGACCGGCTGGTCGAGGCGCTCAACCCGACCCGCTCACTCGCCCGGCACCCGCTGTTCCAGATCCTGCTCTCCGTGGACGAGACCGGCGACGTCGAACTGTCCGGTCTGGAGTGCGCCGTCGAGCCGATCAAGCTCCCCATCGCGCGCTGGGACCTGAACCTGAACTTCGACACCGGCGCTGCTGGGAGCAGCGCGGACGGACCGCTGGTCGGCAGCCTGG
>NZ_JBEOXV010000039.1:0-2599 GCF_040296785.1 Kitasatospora sp. NPDC002040
CGGGAACTTGACCGAGCCGCTGCCGGGCTTGAAGCCCTCCGGGATCGCCCGGCCCGGGTAGTACTGCTGCTGCAGACGGGTCCAGGTGCCGTCCGCGATCACCTCGTCGAGGGCCTTGTTCAGCGCACCCAGCAGCTCCGGGCGGTCGAGGGCGACGGCGAAGGCGGTCGGCGAGGAGCTGAGCTGCTTCTGCGCCAGCACCACCTTGCCGCCGCTGTCGTTGGCGCTCTTCTCACCGATCTCCGCGGGCGAGATCCAGGCCTCGGCGGTGCCGGTCTTCAGCTGGTTGAGGGCGCTGTTGTAGTCGGGCACCCGGACCGGGTCGAGCTTGTTCTTGGTGGCGTAGTCGTCCTGGACGGTGCCCTGGACGACGACCACCCGCTTGCCGGTGAGCTGGTCGAAGTTGGTGATCGGCGAACCGGCGGGGACGTCCAGCCCGAAGTAGCCGAAGTCGTAGCCGTTGCTGAAGGCCACCGTCTTCTTGCGGGCCTCGGTGATGGTGATGGACGAACTGCCCACGTCGAACTTGCGGTTGGCGACCTGCGAGAGCAGGGCGGAGAAGTCCGTCGAGGCGAACTGCACCTTGAGGCCGGCCTTGGCGGCGACGGCGGTGAACAGGTCGTTGTCGAAGCCGGTGAACTTGCCGTCCTTGAGGTAGACGTTCGGCGGCGCGTCCGAGAGCGTGCCGACGCGTATCGTCCCCGGCTCCGTCAGCTTGTACGGGTTGTCGGCGGCCTTCGACGAGGACGTGCTGCTGCACGCGCCGAGCGAGGCGACCGAGACGACGGCGGCGAGGGTGGCGAGGAGGACCCGACGCGAGTGCATGAAAGAGCTCCAGACATGGTGCGGCCGGACATGGTGCGGCCAGGGAGGGTTCGGGCGGGGAGGAACGGCGCGGCCGGCCCGCACGGGTCCAGGGGACCGGCGTTGGGCGGCAGCGGAGGAGAGGTCACACGGCCGGGACCCGTAGGGCTACGGGTGGAGCGGTGTGGGTCGAACGAGGGGAACGCAGCAGGCCGTCGGCGTCAGAGCCGGAAAAGGGCGTGCGTCAGCAGCTGGGGCGACAGCTTGTCGCCGTCACACGGCGCAGGTCGATGTGCCTGCGCGAAACGAGGTATCCAGCCATGCGGGCACTATGCGTGGTGATCGTCCGCGGAGTCAAACCGAGCCGGTGGCGGGCGGCCTCGGGCCGGTCCTGCGGTCCTCGACCCTGACGCGGTGTCAGTGCAGGAGGACGGAGAACAGTTCCGCGATGGTGAAGCCGCTGTCGGCGGGGTGGCGCAGTTCCTTGGCGGTGATGACGCTGTAGTGGTTGGTGCGGCCCTCGCGGCGGTGGCTGAGGTAGCCGGCGGCTTCGAGGTCGGCGATGATCCGCTGGACGGCGCGCTCGGTGAGCAGGCACTGGGCGGCGATGTCCCGTACCCGGATGCCGGGATCGCGGGCGATCTGCACGAGGACCCGGGCGTGGTTGGTGAGGAAGGTCCACTGCCGTCCGGGTTCCGGGGTGCTGTCCATGAGGTCAGCATAGGCGGCCCGATTCACGACAGCAGAAGCACGAAATCCATTTCAGGTAAACCTTGACATGTTCGGTGATGCGGGCGAACAGTGGAGTCATCCCGGATCGATCCGTCCGCCTTCGGGTGGCTGCCCCTGGAGACTGCTCGATGACTCCCCCCACCCGTGAAGGCCCCGAGCAGGCTGCGGACGACGAGGCCTCCGGGCCCGCGCACGGCACGACGGTGCTGTCCACCGTCGGCCCGCTCGAGGTCCGGCTGGGCGGCGGTTCGGAGCGGGCGACGGCCTGGATCAGCGGCGAGATCCTCCTCGACAACGCCGATCAGCTGCTGGAGGTGCTCAGCCAGGCCGTGCTGGCCGGCCGGGCCGGACTCGACCTCGACACCACGGCCGTCACGTTCACCGACAGCTCGGGCCTCAACGCGCTGCTGGAACTGCGCCTCCGGGCACTGGAGTCGGGACACCTGCTCACCCTGCGGCCGGGGGCCCGCATGGGCCGCCTGCTGGACCTCACCGGGACCCGGGACCTGTTCCCGCCCTCATCGGCCGGGACCATCCCGGACGCCGGGCAGCACCACGGCAGTTGACGGACCGTCCGGCGGATCGGGGTCAGCGGCGCGGCCGTCGCAGGACGGCGAGCGGCAGGACCACCCAGCACACCCCGAACCAGAGCAGCACACCCCCGGCGATGGCCCAGGCGGCCCAGCCGAGCCCGGCGACCCGCAGCAGGAGCAGCAGCGCGGCGGCGACGTTCAGGGCCAGCACGGCCAGACCGAAGCCGATCAGCTGCTCGACGGCGCGGACCATCCTCGGCTTGACGTGCCGGCCGGCCAGCAGGCGGTGGAAGGAGACCGGTGCGATCAGGGCACCGACCGCGACCGCACCGAGCGTCACCACGGCGGCGTACAGGCCGCGTTCGAAGCCGTCGACGGTGGCGAACCGCGGGGTGAAGGCGACGGTCAGCAGGAAGCCGAGCATGATCTGCGCGCCGGTCTGGGCGATCCGCACCTCCTGGAGCTGTTCGCCCCAGCGGCGGTCGGCCCGCTCCTCCTCGGTCTCGTGCCGCCCGGGATCAGGGGAGTTC
>NZ_JBEOXV010000040.1:0-1787 GCF_040296785.1 Kitasatospora sp. NPDC002040
GGAAGGCCGGCGCACCGCTCCACCACCTGGCGGGCGTACTCCGGCTCCGCCTCCACCCGCTCGCGGCCGATCCGGCTCCGCAGCAACTCGGCGCCCGCCGCCGGGCCCAGCAGGCCGAGCGGCACGAATCCCGCCCCGTCCAGTGCCAGTCCGGTCAACCGCAGCCTGCTGGTCACCAGCACCACAGCGTCGTCGGAGCCCGGTCGCAGCGGCCGGACCTGGGCGGCGCTCACCGCGTTGTCGAGCATCACGATCAGTCGCCGGTCCGAGGTCAACGACCGCCAGAGCGCGGCCTGTTCGGCCGGATCGGCGGGCACCGGGCTCACTCCGAAGGCCCGCAGGAACCCCCCGAGCACCTCCGCCGGGTCGGCTGGTCCGTCCGGCGCGTGCCCGCGCAGATCGGCATAGAGCTGCCCGTCCGGGTACCGCCCGGCGAGCCCGCGCAGCCAGGACGACCCCAGCGCGGTCTTCCCCACCCCCGCCGGGCCGGTCACCGCCACCAGCACCGCACCACCGGACCCGACCATCCCGTCCAGCAGCCGGAGCTCCTCCGCCCGGCCGGTGAAATTCCGGACTCCTGGAAGGAGTTGGCGCGGTGTCGGCAGGACGGGGGATTCCATTCGGAGGTGAATGCCGCCGTTGACGTCACGGGCCTGCACGGTGGTGCCGTGGAACTGCGCCGAGCCGGAAATCGAATTCACCGTAACCGAGTTCACTGTGGCCACCCAGAGTGCAATGGCCA
This sequence comes from Kitasatospora sp. NPDC002040, assembly GCF_040296785.1. Lineage (NCBI taxonomy): Bacteria > Bacillati > Actinomycetota > Actinomycetes > Kitasatosporales > Streptomycetaceae > Kitasatospora > Kitasatospora sp. NPDC002040. Next base: position 743 of record NZ_JBEOXV010000040.1, read on the forward strand.
CGATGGCCCCGGGGGGCCCGGCCAGTACCTTCCGGGCAATCTCGTCACACCGGTCCTCAGTGAGTGGCACCGGTAACTCACCTACCAGCAGCTCCAGTTGACTGAGCTGTTCCACTGCGGCCACCCGCAGAGCGGCGATCAGCGATGCCTTCGTGAGTGGTTCCACCGGCCCTCCCCGTCCCGCCCGCCAGCCGAATCGGACCGGCGGCTGCCGCTTTGCGCAACCACCGCACGATTCACGGGCAGTTGATGAATTCTCCGGAACTCCACTGCCTCCTGTGGTGAGGTGGTATGGCTCGCCTTCCCCGGCCGTGTCATGCTCCCATAAACGGGCCAGCAGTATCCAGACGTCGGGGGGGCCATGCTGACCATCCGTCTGTTCGGGGCCGTGGAAATCCGAGCGGCCGCACGGCTCGTCCCGCTCCGCTCGGACCGCGAACGGACCGTCCTGGCTGCGCTGGCCATCGATCTGGGCAGCCCGGTCTCCCGCGAGATCCTGACCGAACGCCTCTGGGACGACGACCCGCCCGTCAACGCCCTCGACCTGCTGTACGGCTATCTCTCCAGACTCCGGCGGGCGTTCCGGGACGCAGCCCTCCTCAGCGGCCCGGACAGCCCCGCACCGGAGATCGTCCGTGCCGCGCACACGTACACCCTGGAGGCGGAGCCGACCGCGGTCGACTGGCACCGGTACCTCAGACTCGCCGGCCGGGCCAGGACCCTGGCCGAGGCCGGGGACGACCGGGCCTCGCTGGCCGAGTACGGGCAGGCGGACGTCCTCTGGCACGGTGAGGCCCTGGCCGGGCTGCCGGGCCTCTGGGCCCGGTCGGCCCGGGCCCGGATGGTCGAGGAGCGGCTCGCGCTGAACCTCAACCGCTATCTGATCGAGCTGCGTCTGGGCCGCTTCACCGAGCTGGTCCCCGAGCTGTCCCGTCAGCTGGAACTCCATCCCGGCAACGAGTCCGTGGCCCGCCACCTGCTGGTGGCGCTCTACGGCGGCTCCCGCCGCTACCCCGACGGCCTGGTCTTCGACGAGCAGGCGCTG
>NZ_JBEOXV010000041.1:0-1746 GCF_040296785.1 Kitasatospora sp. NPDC002040
GCACCACATCCCCACACACCACAGCCACCGCACCAGGAGCCCGCCGCACCTGCTCCTCAAACAACCCCGGCAAACACCCCCCAACACCCCGCCCAGAACCGCCGTTCCACTCCAGCAGCACCCGACGACGCTCATCCGAACCCAACAGATCCACCTGCCCGACCCGCACATCCGGATCAGCCACCACCGCTTCGAAAACCCGCACCAACCGCGCCACAATCCCCTCAACCGCAACCCGATCAAACACATCGGTCCGGTAGATCATGCGCAACAGCATTCTGGGACTGGGGCCAGTCAGCAGAGATATCGCATAGTGACTGGCGTCGAGAATCTCAACGTCGCGGGCCACTCGGCCATAAACTGAATCGTTTTCCGAATGCTGATTGTGAGGATAGTTCTCGAACACCATGGCAGTGTCGAACAGATCACCGAAGCCGACCTGGCGTTGCACTTCGGAAAGCCCGGAATGGTAATGCGGAATCAGCTTGGACTGATCACGCTGGACACGAGCCAGCAGCTGTCCGAGCCGCTCCTCCATGTGTATCCGCACACGCACCGGCAGAGTATTGATGAACATCCCGACCATGGATTCTACACCTGGGAAGTCGGCAGGACGGCCAGAGACCACCGCACCGAACACCACATCGCTGCTCCCGGTCAGTCCGGCCAGAATCAAGCCCCATGCCGTCTGTACGACCGTGTTGACCGTCACGCCACATCGGCGCGCCTGCGCAGCCAGCGACTCGGTCAATTCCTCGGAGAGCTCCACAGTGAACTCGCCCGGAAAAATCGTGGGCCGATGGGAAATAGCGGGCGCGACTCGGGTTGGCCCCTCAAGCCCAGCCAGTGCGGTGGCCCAGGCATCGGCTGCGGCTTCGGAATCGCGATTCGCCAGATATCTCAGATACTCCCGGTACGGCATTGCGGGCGGGAGTCCGCTGCTGTCGCCACGCCGATCGTAGAGCTCGAACAGTTCCCGTGTCAGTACGGGCATTGACCACCCATCAAGCAGGATGTGGTGGGTGGTGAGGACGAAGACGGACTTGTTCGCCGTGAGTCGGATCGCCATACACCGCAACAGTGGCGGCCGGGCCAGGTCGAAGCGGTGCAGTCGGTCGTCGTCGAGCAGGCGCCGCAGCTCGACGGCGCGTTCTGCCTCCTCCAGATCCGTCAGGTCGACATCGACCCAAGGAATGGAGACCTGCTCGGGAATCACCTGGACGGGCCGATCAAGACCTTGATGAAAGAATCCTGCCCGCAGATTCTCATGACGCGCCAGCAAGGCATCGACAGCAGCCTTCATAGGTTCACTCTCAACCATATGGTCGAGCGTGTACGAGACCTGTGTCACGTAAACATCAAGAGCATCCACGTTAAGGACGGACTGAAAATGCAGCCCTTCCTGCAGCGGAGACAGCGGAAGAATTCCCTCAACCGGCGAAATATTCGCCTCAATTATTTCGAGCTGCCCGACAGGCAGGGAAACAGTGAAATCCGATGAATCGGAATAATATTCCGCAGCCACGTCAATCAGATCAGTCGCGACATCGGCGATGTCCGCACTGGTTCGGCAGGTGAAAACGTCCCCCACTGAGATGCCCAAACCGGCCTTGCGGGTCTGGCTGACCAGCCGGATCGCGAGGATGCTGTCTCCGCCAAGTTCGAAGAAGTTGTCGTCGATTCCGACCCGGTCGATTCCCAGGATCTCCGCGAACAGCCCGCAGAGCAGCTCCTCACGTACGGTAC
>NZ_JBEOXV010000042.1:0-1398 GCF_040296785.1 Kitasatospora sp. NPDC002040
GCGCGCTGTTTGATGCACCGACCGTCAACGGCCTCGCCGCAGTCCTGGAAGACGCATCAGCCACTCGCACCCCGCCCCAACCCACCACACGACCGGCGGAGATTCCGCTGTCCCTGTCACAGCGCAGGCTCTGGTTCCTCCACCAGTTGGACGAGGAGCCGACATACAACCTTGCGCACGCGGTGCGTCTGACAGGACCGTTGGATGTCGATGCCCTCAAGGCCGCGCTGGGAGACACGGTCGCCAGGCACGAGAGCCTGCGCACGCTGTTTCCCAACGTCGACGGTCGGCCGTTGCAGAAGGTGCTGCCCGCAGACGTTCAGCCGCCTTTCATTGTTACGGATGCTGAAACGGAGAACCTGGACACTCTGCTGTCCCGCGCCGCAGAGTACCGGTTTGACCTCGCGACTGAACTTCCCTTCCGTACCTCGCTCATTTCGCAGGGGCCGCAGGATCACGTCCTGGTCCTGGTACTGCACCACATCGCGTGCGACGGACAGTCACTGCCACCGCTCTACCGGGACATCGCTACCGCGTATGCGGCACGCCTCCTTGGACGAGCACCCGACTGGACGCCGCTCGCCCTTCAGTACGTGGATTGGGCACTGTGGCACCGGGAGGCGCTGGGGCGAGCGGAGGATCCGGACAGTGGCTTCGCCGACCAGCTGGGGTATTGGAAGGAGCAGTTGGAGGGGCTTCCGGGGCAGCTGCCGCTGCCATTCGACCGTCCGCGGCGAGCCGCTCCGGCCTCCCCTCAGGGAAGCGTCCGCTTCGAGCTGCCCGGAGAGCTCCACGGCCGGCTCGGGGCGGTCGCGCGAGAGAACCGGACGACTCTCTTCATGCTGCTGCAAGCAGGTGTGGCGATGCTTCTCAGCCGGCTGGGTGCGGGGACGGACATTCCGCTGGGCAGCCCGGCGTCAGCCCGCCAAGACGACATATTGCAAGATCTCGTGGGGTTCTTCGTCAACACTCTGGTGTTGCGCATCGACACTTCGGGAGACCCGACATTCCGGGAACTGCTTCTTCGAGTCCGTGAAACGGATCTTGCCGCCTATGCGCGCCAGGACATGCCCTTCGACTTGATCGTCGAAGCGTTGAACCCTGAGCGCATCACGGGTGTGAATCCGCTCTTCCAGGTGAACGTTGGCATGCAAGGCACTCCAGACCCTGTGGTGAGCCTGTCGGGAGTCGACTCCAGTCCAGTGCCGATCAAGGTGCAGAACGCAAAGTTCGACCTCTCCTTCACCTTCACCAACCGCTCGTACGACGCCACGCAAGGCGACGCACTCGACGGAGTTATCGACTACCGGACCGATGTGTTTGATCGGGTTGCGGTTGAGGGGATTGTGGCGCGGTTGGTGCGGGTTTTCGAAGCGGTGGTGGCTGATCCGGATGTGC
>NZ_JBEOXV010000043.1:0-1190 GCF_040296785.1 Kitasatospora sp. NPDC002040
GCGGATAGTACCGTGAGGGAATGGTGAAAAGTACCGCGGGAGCGGAGTGAAATAGTACCTGAAACCGTGTGCCTACAAGCCGTGGGAGCGTCGGATGCGCAGCTTGCTGTGTGTCTCGTGACTGCGTGCCTTTTGAAGAATGAGCCTGCGAGTTTGCGGTGTGTAGCGAGGTTAACCCGTGTGGGGTAGCCGTAGCGAAAGCGAGTCCGAATAGGGCGTCTGAGTTGCATGCCCAAGACCCGAAGCGGAGTGATCTAGCCATGGGCAGGTTGAAGCGGAGGTAAGACTTCGTGGAGGACCGAACCCACCAGGGTTGAAAACCTGGGGGATGACCTGTGGTTAGGGGTGAAAGGCCAATCAAACTCCGTGATAGCTGGTTCTCCCCGAAATGCATTTAGGTGCAGCGTCACGTGTTTCTTGCCGGAGGTAGAGCACTGGATAGGCGATGGGCCTCACCGGGTTACTGACCTTAGCCAAACTCCGAATGCCGGTAAGTGAGAGCGTGGCAGTGAGACTGTGGGGGATAAGCTCCATGGTCGAGAGGGAAACAGCCCAGAACACCGACTAAGGCCCCTAAGCGTGTGCTAAGTGGGAAAGGATGTGGAGTCGCAGAGACAACCAGGAGGTTGGCTTAGAAGCAGCCACCCTTGAAAGAGTGCGTAATAGCTCACTGGTCAAGTGATTCCGCGCCGACAATGTAGCGGGGCTCAAGTACACCGCCGAAGTCGTGTCATTGCAGCATATAGGGCCAACGCCTGCTGTGATGGGTAGGGGAGCGTCGTGTGCCGGGTGAAGCAGCGGAGGAATCCAGTTGTGGACGGTTCACGAGTGAGAATGCAGGCATGAGTAGCGATACAAGAGTGGGAAACTCTTGCGCCGATTGACCAAGGGTTCCTGGGTCAAGCTGATCTGCCCAGGGTAAGTCGGGACCTAAGGCGAGGCCGACAGGCGTAGTCGATGGACAACGGGTTGATATTCCCGTACCCGCTTTGAAGCGCCAACGTCGAACCTCTGAATGCTAAAGCCGCGAAGCCGGCCCGGAGTCTTCGGACAATGGGACGTGGTGGAGCCGCTGACCCAACAGGGTAGTAGGTGAGCGATGGGGTGACGCAGGAAGGTAGTCCAGCCCGGGCGGTGGTTGTCCCGGGGTAAGGGTGTAGGCCGAGTGATAGGCAAATCCGTCACTCATT
>NZ_JBEOXV010000044.1:0-1106 GCF_040296785.1 Kitasatospora sp. NPDC002040
TGGCCGAACTGGACCAGAACTCCGGCCGCCCGGAAGCCGCCCTGACCGGCTATCAGCAGGCACTGGCGGCCGATCCCAGGCACTCGGCGGGGTCACCGGGATCTCGTTCGGCACGCTGAAGCGGAACCTCGGCACCACCCCGCCGAACCCGAGCGGATCGCCCTCGGCTTCCCCGTCGGCGTCCCCGTCAGCCTCGCCGTCTCCTTCGCCCTCGCCGTCGCCGTCGCCGTCCGAATCCGTCTCCCCGTCACCCTCCGCGTCCATCTCGGCCTCGGCCTCCTCCACCGCCCAACTCCCGTCCGCCGAGCCTTCCGTGACCAACCCCGCAGGCCCCTCGGCCCCGGACCTCGCCTGGACCGGTACCGACGTCCTCGGTCTGGTCGGCCCCGCGCTGCTGCTCACCGTGGCGGGCGGCGGCATCCTGGTCGGAGCCCGACGCCGGACCACGAGCAAGCCCGGACGCCACCAGTGATCCGCCGACTGGGCCGCCTGCTCGGAACCGCCGGTGTCGTCCTGGCCCTGGCCCTCGGCGGGCTCGGCGCGGGGGCGGGCCCGGCCGCCGCCGCGCCGCTGCCGATCGACCAGTGCACCACCACCTCCGGCGTGGTGCTCGCGGTGGACTTCAGCCGCTGGGGCGGCCCCCTGCTGCGCTCCTGCGGCACCACCCCCACCACCGGCTACGCCCTGCTGAACCAGGGCGGGTGGAAGACCACCGGCACCGGCCACGACGGCCCGGCCTTCATCTGCCGGATCGGCTACAGCGGTCACCAGGGCGGCAAGCAGTACCCGACCCCCGACCAGGAGAAGTGCGTCCTGACCCCGCCCGCCTCGGCGTACTGGTCCTACTGGCACGCCGACCCGGGGCAGAACACCTGGTCCTACAGCCAGCTCGGCGCCATGAGCTACAAGCCGAAGCCCGGCAGCGTGGATTTGTGGATCTTCGGAGCCACCGCCGTTGGTGCCGCCACCGCCCGTGGTCCCAGTGCCGGCGGGAGGAGTGGGAGCGGGGCTCGGGGCGGTTCCGCCGGGGGTGGTGGTGTGGGCGCGGACGGTGTCGGGGGAGAAGGTCGGCCTGCCTTCGGTGCCCTCGATGTCGGTGGCTCCGA
>NZ_JBEOXV010000045.1:0-1078 GCF_040296785.1 Kitasatospora sp. NPDC002040
GCCGAGGGCGCCGGAGGCCCGTGGTCGTTCACCGACGACCGGAAGAAGGACGTCACCGCCAAGGCCGTGCCGAAGCGGATCGTCGCCTTCACCGGCGCGGCCGCCGCCCTGCACGACTTCGAGCTGCACGAGCAACTGGTCGGCGTCTTCGGCGAGACCAAGGGCGCGGACGGCAAGCCCGACCCGCAGGCGGGCGACCTCGACGTGAACAGGATCGCGATCGTCGGCAACGCCTGGGGCGAGTTCGGCATCGAGAAGTACGCGGCGCTCCGCCCCGAGCTGCTGGTCACCCACATGTACGACCCCGAGGCCTACTGGTACGTGCCGGACGAGAGCAAGGACAAGATCCTCGCCCTCGCCCCCGTGGTCACCATCACCACCGGCCGGGTCCCGCTGACCGAACCGATCCGCCGCTACGCCGAGCTCGCCGCCTCGCTCGGCGCCGACCTGAAGGCCAAGCAGGTCGTCGACGCCAAGGCCAGGTTCGAGGCCGCCGCCGAGACGCTGCGCCAGGCCGCCAAGGCGAGCGGCGGCCTGCGGGTGCTGGCCTGCTCGGGCGCGGCCGACCTGTTCTACGCCTCCAACCCCGGTGTCAGCACCGACCTGATGTACTTCCGCGACCTGGGCGTCAACATCATCGTGCCGGACAAGCTCGACCAGGGCGGCTACTTCGAGAGCCTGAGCTGGGAGAACGCGGGCAAGTACCAGGCCGACCTGCTGCTGCTCGACCAGCGCAGCACCGCGCTCCAGCCCAAGGACCTGGCCAGCAAGCCCGGTTGGGCCCAGTTGCCGGCCGTGAAGGCGAACCAGATCACCCCCTGGGACGCGGTGCCCCGGTTCTCCTGGGCCGGCGCTGCGCCGCTGCTGGAGAACCTCGCCAAGGCCATCCAGGGCGCCCGCAAGCTCGGCTGAACCACACCCCCGGAGACGATCCCACCATGACCACCACCCCCTTCGCCTTCTTCGAGGCGCACGTGCTCCGGACCGAGCGGATCGGCCCCTCGCTGCTGCGGGTCACCTTCGGCGGCGAACAGCTCGGCGGCTTCGCGAGCGGCGGCCGGGACCAGAGCTTCTCGCT
>NZ_JBEOXV010000046.1:0-1047 GCF_040296785.1 Kitasatospora sp. NPDC002040
GGGCACCTGGACCGGCAGCGGCTCCGTCGCCGATCCGGCCCAGCACGCGCACGGCCAGCCCTCGTACAACCTCCCGCTCGGCCTCGACCGGGTGCCGATGGCGGAGATCATGGCGGGCTTCCACCGGCTCGGGCTGAACAGCATCCGGCTGCCGTTCTCCAACGCGATGCTGCACGACCCGACGGTGGTGCCGGACGCGGCGGTGGCGGCCAACCCATGGCTGCGCGGCGACACCGCGCTCCAGGTCTTCGACGAGGCGGTCGCGGCGCTCACCGCCGACGGTTTCGCCGTCATCCTCAACAACCACACCACGACCGCCCGTTGGTGCTGCGGACTGGACGGCAACGAGCGCTGGAACAGCAGCCAGAGCGCCCAGCAGTGGGAGGACGACTGGCTGTTCCTGACGAACCGGTACAAGGCGAACAAGCGGGTGGTCGGGGCCGATCTGCGCAACGAGGTCCGGCGCGACGTCTGGGACGACCCCAACTGGGGGTGGGGCGACAGCCACGACCTGAACGCCGCGTTCCAGCAGGCGGGCAACCGCATCCTGGCCGCCGACCCGGACCTGCTGATCATCATGGAGGGCATCAACTGGTACGGCATCCCGGCCGCGGTCTTCGACCACGGGCGGCCGGTGCTCACCCCGGTGGCGAACCTCTCCAACACGCTGATCCAGTCCGACAAGCTGGTCTACGCCGCGCACTTCTACGCCTACACCGGACCGGCCAACACCGGTGCGGCGGACGGCAGCAGCGGCGCCACCGGTGATCCGCGCTACCAGGACTTCACCCCGGCGCAGCTGGCGGCCGTGGTGGACCGGCAGGCGCTGTTCGTCACCCAGGCCGGGCAGCACTTCACCGCCCCGGTGTGGATCAGCGAGTTCGGGGCCGGCGGCCGGGGCGGGGGCGACGCCAAGGAACGGGCCTGGTTCGCCAACTTCACCGACATCCTGGTGGCCAACGACACCGACTTCGCGATCTGGCCGCTGATCGGCTGGACCGCCGCGGACGGCACGCCGAAGGACAACTGGGCGCTGCTGTCCTACAG
>NZ_JBEOXV010000047.1:0-1042 GCF_040296785.1 Kitasatospora sp. NPDC002040
TCGATGCCGGCGCTGGCGCTGGTCATGACGGCTTCGGTGCGCAGGGGGTTGATTTCGGAGACCGCGCCGACGAGCGTCGTTTTGCCAACACCGAAGCCGCCGGCGACGACGATCTTCGCGGAGGTGGTGGCGCGGCTGGGGGCGGCCGCGTTAGAGCTTGCGAAGTCCACTGAGGACCCTTTCGAGCAGCGTGACGTCGGGCTGGTTGCCGGATTCGCCGCCGGCGGCGGGCTGGTGGATGGCGACGAGGCCGGCCTCGGCGAGGTCGGCCACCAGGATGCGCGCCACCCCGAGGGGGAGGTTGAGCAGGGCGGAGACCTCGGCGACGGACTTCACCTCGGTGCACAGGGTGCAGATCCGCTGGTGCTCGGGGAGCATCGAGGCCAGGCGGTCCGGGGAGACGTTCGCGGAGACCAGGGCCTCCAGGGCCAGTTCGTACCGGGGCCGGGTGCGGCCGCCGGTCATCGCGAACGGGCGGATCAGCGGGCCGGAGTCGTGGTCGTCGTCGAACTCCTCGACGTAGCCCGGCTCTTCGGCCTGTTCAGGGAAGCCCTCCGGCCCCGGGTACTCCTGGTAGCCGTGCTGCCGGGGCTGCTGGCCGCCCTGGTTCCGGCCGTACTGGTCGTACTGGGGCTGGTGCGGCTGTCCGTACTGCTGCTGCGCGAACTGCGGTTGGCCGTACTGGGGTTGGCCGTACGGCTGACCGGGGCCGACGCCGGGGGCTCCGAAGGCGTCATGGCCGGTGCCAGGGTACGGAACGCCGTACTGGCCGCTGCGGTCGTCGGGCGGGGTCACGGTTCCTCTCCTCACAAGGTGCGGCGGTGCGGTGCAGGCACCGACCCAGAGGGCCGCTGCCGGTGGTGCGAAGGCCGTACAACGCCCGAACCCGGGCCCACTGTTGGGGCCCGGGACGGACATGAGGTCTTTCGAATACCAGGACGGTATCCGACGAACCGTCAGTGCAGGAGACTGCCCTGGAGTTCTGCGCGGAGTGCGGGGGTGAGGACGGCTCCGGCGCGGTCGACGAGGAGGGCCATTTCGT